>CAKTDF010000009.1 GCA_934541115.1 uncultured Eubacteriales bacterium | reverse complement strand
GTCTAACAACATTCCGATGGCAGTTCTCGGTTGGAAATCGCCGAATCAGAAGCAGCACGAACTGGGTGGTCGGTAAGCGGCCGTTTTTTCGGGGCATCCTTCGCTCACTCCTCCGCTACGCTCCGTCGTTCACTCTCTCTGCCCCGAAAAAATTATTCTAACCAGCTCTTTTTCTTTTTTATTTTCTTGGTCTCACATCATTGACTAATGTACATTTTATCTGTTTCTGTGCTTTTGAGCAGTCTTTTAAAGCTTACATCAATGCCGAATGCACCGAGAGGCGCCGTTATAAGAATTGCAAGAGCAGCAACGGAAAGCACGGTTTTTCCGCACGGTACGGACCGAGCATGATGCCGGTGAACAGCATGCCGATAATTCCGGGCAATTTCAGTCTTTGGCAAACAGCGGCAAGCGAAAGACCCACAGGAAAAATGAATGATAACGAAGCAAGCATAAAAATCCTACTAAACGCAGAAAAGCTGACGCCCCCTGCAAAAATGCAGAAGTCATCAGCTTTAAAAGCGGTTTTGACCGTTGACGGTCAAGGGAGAACCTCATTCCCTATGTCGGCGTTATTTTATCACAACCGTCTTGTAAAATCAAGCTTAATACGTGAAAAACACGTCGAGTCCTCTGGTGAAATATATAATTTTCTGCTTGTCGAGAGCTTTTTTCATACCCTCAAGCATTTCAAAGCTCTTCATGGTGATTCTGACATCCATACGATAAACCGAGAAATTATAGCCGTTATTGCCCGGCTTGAAGCCGGTGCACCACCAATAGGTTCCGTAAGGACGCTCAAAGCGCTTGACCCATTTTCCGTTCACCGTGTTCTTTTTATAGAAAACCATTGCCATCTTGAGCATATCACTGTCGGACGCACAGTCATAGTGTTCGGCATTCCGATCCGTCGGCTTTGTATAAACGCCAACCTCACCTCCGTAAAAAACAAGTCCGTACTGCCCTTTCCACGCTTGAATCATCCAGTCCTTGTCATCGGTACGGAACTTGAAACGGACTGTCGAATAATTGATGAGCGTGAACGGAGCTACCGTGTCATAAAGGAGATTGAAGCCAAAGTTCCTCTGCCACGGGTCGGCAGCGGTATAAAATACATTTCGCTTAGGATCGTAAAGATAGCCTATTATGCCGCTTTTTTCGAGCTTTTTGCTGTAGATACTTTTTGGCTCCTGTGTTGAACGGTATTCATGCTGAACCGAAGGCGAGTATTCACCGTAGATAACGTTACTCCCGCTAACCTTGTATGCACATACTCTGTATGTATAAACACTGCTTTGCGCAAGATTTCTGTCAACAAAGCCCGTTTTTCCGCTGACGCCCACTTTTTGCCATTTTCCGTTTGAAGCGTCATAACGGTCAATTTCATAACCGGAGGCACCCTTGACCGCGCTCCAGCTGAGCGCAATTCCGTTGTCCGAGCTTGTCGCCGCCTTGAGGTTAGAGGGCGCTGCCGGCACGGCGCGCAGATTGAATGTTTTGCTCGCGGCAGATGTCAGATTCTTTCCGTAGGCTCTGAATCTGATTTTTATGTCAGCCGACTGCTCAACCGAATCAAAAACAAGATATCTTTCTTTTTGCTTTGAAAGACCTATCCACTTTTTGCTTGTGTCATCATAGATATATACACGGTATTTTTCCGCACCGCGAACGGCAGACCATGAAACCGTCAGGTTATTTTCCGATCCGGTGACGCTGATGCTTTTGACCGTTCCGAGCTTTGTTTTTGCCTTTACGGTTTTGCTTTTTGCAGATTCGGTCTTAAGCTTGCCCGATTTGCTGACGGCTTTGACGTAAAACTCATATTCCGTCATTGAAACCAAATTTTTTGCCGCATACGCTGTCGAAGAAACATAAGCAACTTTTTTAAAGCTCTTTACTCCGTCAGCACGCTGATACACATTATATCCGGCTGCGCCTGCCGCCTTTTTCCATGAGAGCGATATACTGTCTCCTGTAACGGTTCCGATTTTGAGAGAACCGGGGGTCTTTGGTGCCGTCAAAACGCTGAGCTGAGCCGAAAACGAACCGTATTGAGTATCCTTTCCGCTTTTTGAATATGCTCTGACCTTATAGGTATACACCTTTCCGGGAGAAAGCTTTTTATCTGTAAATCCGTTCTTTGAGGTTGAGCCTTCAAAAATCCATTTGCCGGCGCTCCTGTTTAATAAATATATCTGATAGCCGGCTGCGCCGCCGACCTTTTTCCATGAAAGCGTGATACTTTCCGCTGATTTTGAGGTTGCTTTAAGTCCGCTGACAGTCGCAACCTGTTTTTTCGCCGCAAAAGATGAAAGCGAAATACATGGCATAAGCATTACTATGCACAGCAAAAAGCAAAGACAGCCTTTTAAAATCCTTTTCATGTCATTACCATAGCCTTTCGGTCACAAATTGTAATTAGACTTTTCCGTATAGCTTTTGCACGCAGGCTGCGCGGTAAAATCATAAAATCCATGTGTTTCCTACCGCAAAAGAGAAAACACGGCAGTTGTTTTATGCAAAAAAGCTCAGATGAACCTTGCGCCGCCAACCGGACGGATATTGAGAACATAGCAGCAATCGTCGCCGAAAACGCTCTTCATAAGACCGGTGTATTCGTTCAGCAGTTCATTTGGAACAAATGCCTGAATCGTTCCGGCAAATCCGCCGCCGTGAACGCGCCATGCGCCCTTATCCTTGAGCAATTCTTCACTGAGCGCAAGCGCAAGTGAAAGAGGCTGGGTTTTCGGCTGCTTGTTTGAATAAACGTTTTGGTTATACATATATGAAGAAAAGCCGCTTTCAATAACATAAGCTTTAAAAGCTTCAAAGTCACCGCTTTTCAGCGCGGCAACTTCCTTTTCAACGCGCTCGTTGTCATTGAAAAAGTGCAGCGCTCTGAGCACCGCTCTTTCGCCGACGGCTTTTGCAAGCTTTCCTGCGTTTTCAACAACCTGCTCCTTTGTAATCTCGCGCAGAACCTTTTTGCCGAAAAACGCCGCAACCGCCTCCATCTCGCTCCTGACAAAGCCGTATTCATCGGTGAGACCGCTGTGGTCGCCCTTTGTGTCAACAATGCAAAGGCTGTGACCTGTTTTTTCAAAATCCAGAGCCACGCTTTGAATAACCGGCTTTGACGGATCTTCAAAGTCAATCGTCACAAAGCCGCCGACAGAGCACGCCATTTGGTCAAGCAAGCCGCAGGGCTTTTTGAAATGTACATTTTCAGCGTACTGAGCAATTTTGGCAATCTCAACCGGACTTATTTTTCCGTCGTTATAAAGGTGATTGAGGATTGTTCCCACAAGGACTTCAAACGCCGCCGATGATGAAAGTCCGGAGCCGGAAAGCACCTTTGATGCCGTTGTTGCGTCAAAGCCGCCGATGTTATAACCAAGTTCTTTAAAACGCGCAAGAATTCCGCGAACAAGCGAGCGGCTTCTTCCGGCGTCCTCATCGTTGACCTCAAGGTCGGTGAGCTCAACAGTGTCAATGCTGAATCCCCTTGACTTCACACGAACAATGTCCTCATCATTTTTTGACGCGGCGGCAACAGCGTCAAGGTCAACCGAGGCAGCAAGAACCTTGCCGTGGTTGTGGTCGGTGTGATTTCCGCCAACCTCAGTTCTGCCGGGGGCGGAAAAGAGGGCAATCTCCCTTTTCCCGCTTTCGCCGTACTGCTCTGAAAAATCGGCAAGTACATCTGAAAAGCGCATATACTGCTCCTCAAAATGTGCCTTTGTATAGGCGGCAGAAAAGCTTTCATCAAGCTTTTTTTCGCTGAGTGCTTTTTTTACTTCATTATAGGTGCTCATTGTTTCAACCTTCCTCACTGATATTATCTTTACTCTTTGGTTTTGTAAGCTTCGTCAGGCTTATCACTCCGTTGAGAGAAAGAACCACAATTCCCGTGAAAAGAGACAGGAATATGATCGGAATGATAAAGCTTGCGGACATCGGGTCAAACACATTGTGACCGATGATCGTGTATGAAAACAGCTTATATGAAAAACCCGCAAGGGAAACCAAAAGGTATTTTACAAAATTGATATCCGTTGTTCCGTAAAGCTGACTGACGGAATTCACCGGCATAGCCGGAACAAGGCGCAAAAGAAAAAGAATTACGGTTGAGCCAAGCTTGCTGTTGTCAACAAGGGTATGCGCCCGGTCATATTTTGAGAGAATTTTTTCGGCATTGCCGCCTCCGTAGTTCTTTCCCCAGTAAAACTTGATTGTAAAAAGCAGCGCCATACCGGCTGCGTTGATTGCAATGGCATAATACCACTTGAAAATGACGCCGACGGCAACACAAATACACGAAAGCGGAAACCACGGAATGACCGCTTTGAGCGCGTAATTGAGCAGTATGATGAGAACCGAAAGCCATGTTGAACCGTTAGACTGGATCCAAAGCTCAAAGTTTTTCAGCGTGTCGGTATATTTGTTATACCACTCCACAACACGGTCGACCTGAAAAAGCCGCAGCAGAACAAGCAGCGCGAGAGCGGTCAGAAAGCAAATGAACGCAATAAAATTCAAAACATAAGTACGTGTCTTCTTCTTTTTTGTTTCGTTCAACTTTCCACCTTCCTCTCTCTCGGTCAATATATATACATATATTATAGTATATTTTACAATCGGTCAACGTTTTTAAGGTATATTTTGGGTAATATTTTCTACTTTTACTGACAAAAAGCTGAAAATGTGTTATAGTTATCGCTGGGAGGTAAAAAAATGAAACTTGTTATTCTTGACGGCTATGCCGAAAATCCGGGCGACCTTTCGTGGGACGCTCTTAAAACAATTGTTGACGAATATGAAGTATATGACATCACCGAGCCCGAGCTGGTTTTTGAGCGCAGCCGTGACGCCGACATTCTTGTTACAAACAAAACGCCGATCACAAGGGAGCTTATCGAAAAGCTGCCGCGGCTCAGATACATTGCCGTACTCGCAACCGGTTTCAATATAATCGACTGCAAAGCGGCAAGAGAACACGGAATTGATGTTTCAAACATCCCGTCATACAGCACCGACGGGGTGGCCCAGCTTTCTTTTGCCCTTTTGCTCGAGCTGACCAACCGTGTTGCTCTCCACAGCGAAAGCGTTGAGAGCGGCGAATGGGAAAACAGCCCGCATTTTTGCTATTGGAAATCTCCGCTCGTTGAACTCGCCGGAAAAACATTCGGCATAGTGGGCTTTGGAAAAATCGGCACAGCCGTTGCGGAAATTGCAAACGCCTTTAAAATGCGCGTGCTTGCTTATTCGCCGCACACCCACTCATATTCCGGAAACGGTTCGGTTGAGTTTTGCTCACTCGAAAAACTCACCGAGGAAAGCGACGTAATCTCGCTGCACTGTCCGCTGAATGAAAGCACAAAGAACCTTGTGAACCGCGACTTCCTTTCAAAAATGAAAAAGACTGCTTTCCTCATCAACACCTCGCGCGGTCCGGTCGTCAATGAAAGCGACCTTGCCGCTGCACTCAACAACGGTGAAATCGCCGGTGCCGGTCTTGATGTCCTCTCCTCAGAGCCCCCAAAGGGCGGCAATGTGCTCATAGGGGCAAAGAACTGCTTCATCACACCGCATATTGCCTGGGCAAGCTTTGAGGCAAGAAGCAGACTCATGAGCATCTTCACAAAAAACGTTGAAGCCTTTGTCAAAGGCGAGCCTATCAATGTTGTCAACTGAACGCAAACGATTAAGGACTGCTCCGAAAAACGGAACAGTCCTTTTTGTTTAAATCGGTTCGGGCTTGACCCCTCTTTTTTCAAGTCTGCCCACCGCGAGGACTCCGACTATCAAAAAGACCATAATAAACGCGTGAAAAATAAGGTCAATAACGTCCTCTTTTTTAAAAGCGCCAAAATATCCCGAGATATCAACGCCAAACAAAAACACAGTGTCCACGGCATACAGCACCAGACCGAACCATAGCATTTTTGTGTTCTTTTTTGCAAGCAAAACAGCAGCAATAAAAAGCAACGCACAAACAGTAACGACCGCGATCGAAACTCCCGCAGAAAGAGAACCGTTAAACTCCGGAGAAAACTCCGCCGCTTTGAGAAAGAACCCGGTCACGGCAGTTGCAAAGTAAAAGTCAAAGCTGCCGGAAGCAACCCCTTCTATGATATATATAAGCGAAAGAACCGTCGCCATTGCAAGAACGCCCTGCGCAGACTTGATATCTGTTTTGTATCTTTTTACGAGACCCTCGTCACTTAGCTTCATAAGTGCTTACCTCATTGATAACAATGCTTTCCTTGTCATAAAGCGAAACATATTTTGCCTGATAATAGTTTTCAGCATGGCAGTCAAACTTGCCGTCCGGTGTAACTTCAATAACCGTGCAGCCGCGCTGTGAACCGATTTTATATATTCCCGGATATGCAAGGTAGTCAACACTCATACCGTATGTAAAGCGAACGCCTTTATACATGATCGAGAAGTTGTTTTTGTGGTCGTGACCGACAAAAATGCCCTGCGTTGAACCGAGGTCAAGAATCGTTTCAAAAAGGTTATCCTCATGCATACCGCAATAAACGACCTGACCGGTTTCGCCTGCTTCGCCGTAGATCCACTGAACATTTTCGGTATCCTTGTAACCGTTTTCCGCAAACTCATGCCATGCGTCCTTTTGCTCAACCAGAGGGATGTGGAAAAACATGAGAGATTTTACATCGCTCTTTTTCTTCTCTCCGAGCTTTTTATAAAGCGCGTCATTCTGAGCATTGACGGCTTCCACCTGCTCTTTGTACCACTGAACCTGATTTTCATGAATATTGTCATATTTCCACATAATGCCGAGGAAGTCACCGTCAGTATAAGAGTGGCTGTCAAGAACAAACAGAGATTGAGTTATAATGCCCTTTGAGTTTTTAATGTTGATGAGCTGATTGCCGTAACCGTCAACGTCTGCGGGTCCGGAGGTGAAGAGGCAGTGGGCAAAGCCGCTATTTTCATAAAAATCTGCAATGTCCTCACGTGAATAGTAGCTGTACAGCTCTGTGTCGTGGTTGCCGAACGCAACGGTCCAATAAACGCCGAGCTTTTCCATGAGTGCAGCAAAGATTTTTGCCGACGCCTTGTTATTGAAAGTACCCGCCTGGAAAGGCACGGGATATGCCATATCTCCGGTTACAACAACGAGGTCCGGCTTTTCATATGTAACCATTGCCGCAACAGCATTGAGCGCCATTGCGTCCTTTTTAAGGCTCATCCAACCGCCGCCGATGTGAACGTCAGTCAGTTGAAGAATTTTAAAGTCCCGATCCGTGGTGAATGTCCAGTTGCCGTTCTCGTCCTTTTCGGGAACGAGGGTGTCTTCCTTTGTCACTGTTTCAAAGGAATTTGCTTTGGCTGTGTTGGCTTTATCGCCAACGACACTGACAACCGTTGTTACGCCGATGAAAGCAACAAGAATGCACAGGAAAATGCAAAGCACTTTCAAAAACGTCTTGCCGCGTTTCTTTTTCTTTGCCGGATCTTTTTCTTTTTTGCTCATATAAAAATGCTCCCTTCACTTTTCTGCCGATTTTTCAATCAACAAAAGCTATTTTTACGCCTGTTTTTTCAAGGCATTCTTTTTTTAATACGTCCTTGTCTTTTTCAAGAGGAGAAGAAACTGTAATGTATGCGCCAACGCTTTCATCTCCCTCAATAAAAAAGACGGTTTTTGATACCGATATTCCGCTTTCTTCAAAGAATTCAGAAAGCTTTTCTCTGTCCCGCTCCTTAACAAATCCTATGGTGCCGCAGATCGAAGTATGCAAAAGTCTCACCGCGTTCACCGTCACAATAACGCTGATTATAAGACCAAACACCGCGTCAACGGCAAATTCGGTGTATCTTGTCAAGGTGAAAGAAAGAAGCGAGGTCAGAGTGATAAAAAAGTCAAGCAGGCTGTCTGTGCTCATGACCTTTATAACCGGCGAGTCGCTTTTTTTGTGCTGATATCTGAAAAAGAAAAACAGCAAAAGCTTTGCAACGGCGGTTACGGCAATAAGCACGGCAAATTTTACCGAAAACCAAATAGGAGTCGGATACATGAACCTTTCAATAGAGGAATATGCAAACGCAAGACCCACAAAGGTAACCGCGAGCGAAAGCAAAAGAGAAAGCAATCGTTCGAGCCTTGCGGCAACAAAATCAAGCCCTTTTTTGAGTAATTTTGCGGAAAGCAACATGCAGACCGAAGAAACCATGCACGAAAAAAAGTCAGAGAGGTTGTTCACTGCATCAGACCAAATTGAAATGCTGTTTGAAGAAAGGCTGACATACAGCTTTACAAAAAACAGCACAAGGTTCACCGCCGCACCGACAGCGCAGCAGACCGAAGCGTTTTTTTCTCTGCTTATATCACCGCCCCCTTACCAATCATATTTTGTGAGCTTTCCCTCATTCTGCAAAGCGGGAAATCCCCATTGACGAAGCACCTCAAAAACGCCGACCGCAACCGTATTTGAAAGGTTGAGGCTGCGCGCCTCGCTTTTCATCGGCAAACGAAGGCAGCTTTTTTCATTGTCCCTGAGCAATTCTTCCGGAAGACCTGCGTCCTCCCGCCCAAAAACAAGATAGCTGTTGTTCGGATAAGTCACATCACAGTAGATATGCCGCCCCTTTGTTGTGAAATAAAAAAAGTTTCCGCCCCCATTTTTTGAAAAAAAGTCCTGAAGATCCTCGTAGTATGTTATATCAAGCAGATGCCAGTAATCAAGCCCGGCACGCTTGAGCTTTTTGTCGTCAACATGAAAGCCCATCGGCTCAACAAGGTGGAGCCTTACACCGGTTGCGGCGCAGGTTCTTGCAATGTTGCCGGTATTTTGCGGAATCTGCGGCTCAACAAGAACAATATTGAGAGTGTTCATTCTGTCACATCTTTTCATAGTATACATCACTGAGGAAAAAGCGCAAAACGCTGCGCCAAACCTGCAATTATTAATATATTATACCAAATGGTCTGCTCTTTTCAAGAGTGATTAAATTAAATTGAAATATTTTCCTGTTATTTTTTCTGCAACCTTGCTCAAAATAAAGATATCACAACAGTTAGGAGTTGAATACCATGAAAATGAAAAGCGTTATGACAGGTGTTGGAATCGGAATGGCAGTCGGCGGTGCCGCGGGTCTCGTTACCGGTGCAATGAGCAATCCCTCAGCAAAGAAAATGTATAAGAAAAAAGCAGCCAAGGCTCTCAAAGCAATGGAAAACATGTTTGACGATATGCAGTATATGTTTAAATAAAAAAGCAGAAATGGACTGCTGCATTTTGCGGCAGTCCATTTTTTGAAGCAGCGCCGGCGTGAAAAATCACGCTGAGTCGGTTATATAACTCTCAAAAATTCATCGCGCCTTGTACGGCTACAGCAAGGGTTCATCGTGATGGTTTATCCAATATTTGTAGCCGGAAAGGCTATGGCCGAAGAGGGTCGATCTCAATGTGCCAAGAGTTCATTTATCCGCACATTGCGCCGCTTTTTGCCGCACTTACGTCAGTATGGCTTTGCAAAAGAGGTACCGCGCAAAAAAACAAGCCCTTCGGTCTACGGTGATTTTTATGAAAAAGCTTATCTGTCCGATACTTAGCCTTTGCATTCTGTTCACACTCTGTGCTTGCGGCTCCGGTCAAAACAACATGACAACAACCGGCAGCACACCGCAAAATACAACGGAAAATCAGAGCACTGAACCGATGAACAAGCAAACAGAAATAGAAGTACCGGACGAAACCCAACCGCAAAACACAGCCGACGGAGAAAAAATCATCACCGGTGAACCGTCGGCAGATACCGAAACCGGCTTTGCTCCGCTCAAAACGGTGCAATACACCGTTCTTGACCCGCAAAACACAAAAAAGCTCTCCACAAAAAAAATCTGTCACTCCCACGGTCCCGCCTCAGGCGGAAAGGCGCACTACACCGTTGTTGAATTTCAAAAAACATTTGACAAATACAATGCGCTGACGCTCGATGAAAAAAGCAGCGAAAAGGTGCTCTATCTCACCTTTGACTGCGGTTGGGAGTATGAAAATCTAACGGCAAAAATTCTTGACGTACTAAAGGACAAAGGAGTTCCGGCAGCATTTTTCTGCACTCTCGACCACATCAAAAAACAGCCGGAGCTGATTATAAGAATGATTAAAGAAGGGCACATTGTCGGCAATCACTCAACAACGCACCCCTCCTTTGCCTCAATAGACAGAACAAAAATGAAAAGCGAAATCGAGCAAACAGAAAATTACCTTCGTGAAAACTTCGGCTACTGTGCAAAATTCTTCCGTTTTCCTGCCGGAGAATACAACGAAAGTGCGCTTGACCTTGTTGCCTCGCTCGGTTATACAAGTGTTTTTTGGTCAGTCGCATATAACGACTGGAATGTCAAACAAATCAAAGGCAAAGATTATGCCGTAAAGACCGTGCTTGAACGGCTCCATCCCGGCGCAGTGATTCTTTTGCACTCCGTTTCAAAAGACAATGCTGCCGCCCTCGGAGAAATCATTGACAGCGCAAGAAGTGAGGGCTATGTTTTCAAAGCTCTGACCGATTACCAAACAAACTGAGCGATTTTGAACCAAAACAAAAGGCAGCCGTAACAAACGACTGCCTGTTTTTGTATCAACTCAATTTCCGCCGCGACCGCGTCTTGAATATCCGCCGCCGTGCTTTGCTTCACCGGCACGCTTAAGATCGGTGATTTTTTCGTCACTGACCTGCTTAAAGCGAGCCATCATGTCCTCAAACGTCGACGGATCCTTTCTTTCCGGTTGACCCTGCCAAACATTCGCCGAGCGCGAACGCTGGGGACGAGGTCTTTGTTCGCGAGGTCTCTGCTCGCGCGGTTCCTCGGGCATTGCTTTTTTGATCGAAAGGCTGATTTTTCCCTCGTCACTGATCCCGATAACCTTGACCTTGACGGTCTGTCCCTCTGACAGGTGATCCTTAATTTCCTTTACAAAGGAATTTGAGACCTCCGAAATGTGAACCATTCCGCTTTTTCCGTCAGGCAGACTGACAAAGGCACCGAAAGATGTGAGTCCGGTAACTTTTCCCTCAACGATTTGACCGATTTCAAGCATAATGAAGCTGTTTCCTCCTGCGTTTTATTTTCCAAACGAAGAATCGTAAAAAATGCGCTCGCCGGGCCTTGCGTATCCGTATTGCTCACGGGCGATTTTTTCATAGTATTCATCGTGGTTTTTATCTTCAAGAAAATGTTCGAGTTCATCATTCTGAGTCATGATCTCTTTACATTCCTTACTGAGCGCAGCAGCCTGAGCGTTGTTCTGTGCAGCATGGGCATAGTTCACGATACAGCCGGTAACCACCAAACCAACGAAAACCGCAGCCAGAAGAAAGAGCACAACACTGTGCTTTTTGACCTTTCTTTCCTTTTTCTTGGGTACAAACTGCTTAACAGCCACTTTCTTCACTCCTGTCTGACAAGTCAAGCTGACATTGTTAATAAAGCTCTGATAAATTCATTCATGAGCGCATTCAATCAGAGGTTGCATAAGATTTGCCACATAATATTTTTGCGCAGACCGCACCGCCGAATCTTTTATAAAGTCCGACGAAACGGCATACGGATAAGACATGTGTTGTCAATCAATTGCAAAGTCTTAAAAATACACACATTTTATTATACGGATTTCTTTGAGTTTTTCAAGTGTTTTTTGCGTTTCTCTTTGTGTTTTTTGTCTCTTTTTTTCTGCCTGTTTTCCCCGTTTTCTTTGTGTACTACTACTTCTTCTCTTTCGGGTGGCTCTGAGGCTGTTTTTTTCTTTCTCACTGCCTTTAACTGCGCCGCACCTTTTGTCGCTTTGACGCGAGCCCTTGAAATCGCTCTTTTGATGAGCCGCGCAAAAACGATAAATGGCTTTGCAATAACCGAAAAAATCTTTTTCAACACAGCCGCCAAAAAGTCGAACACATTTTTGACCGTTTTGCCGAGTGTGAGAAAAAACACAACGCCACCAAGCGCCGCGGCAATAATCAGATTGAGTCTTACCTTTCCGTCGGCGTAGGTCAAAAGAAAAACAAACATCAGAATCGTTGCAAAAACCGAAAAAATGACGTCCTGTGCAATAATTGCCGCCTTTTTTTCGCTGAACAGCTTTCTGACAAACTCAACAAAACAAAATAAAAAGCCACACAAAAAACCAAAACCGAAAAAAATCAAAAAATTATAAAGCTGCCACAGCAGCGGCTCGGAATATATCATCTGAACATCCGCCCGAAAAATCCGGTGCTTTTCATCTCACGGTCAACATAAATCAGCGAGGTTATATTGCCCTCAACGGTCAGCTCGCCGTTTTCGGTATTCAATTTATTGATATGCAGCCCCGTTCCGCCAATGGTCAGTTCCCCGGCAGAGGTATAGGCGGTGACAGCGGATTCGTCAAACGAGTCAACGTCCGTCACACCGGTCATTTTGAGTTTTTTTCTGTCCTCAAGAATCAGATTGTGCTCGCCGGCGTTCATTATTTCGTCCTGCATAAAAACACCCTCCCATTTTCATAACTCAATAATAATTATGAAAAAGGGAGAGCGGATATTCTTAATGCATTACCGCACAAAAATTTTGCAGGCTTGCCGATGCAAGTCAAGAAGCTTTTGTGCAGCATGACGGGAACAGATTCAGGCAAGGAGTGCGCCGCAATGTGCCGGAAAACAAATTCTTCTGGCGCATTGCTTAAGCTATGATTTCATACATTGCCGAGGCATTTTCTTTTGTTGCGTACTCATTCACTGCGAGCACTTTTGCACAAAGGCGATTCTCACCCATCTGAATCTCAATCACGTCGCCAACCTTAACATCGTATGACGCCCGGGCAACCTTTCCGTTGACGGTAACATGCTTTGCGTCACAGACCTCGTTTGCAACGGTGCGCCTTTTTATAAGGCGCGAAACCTTTAAATACTTGTCAAGTCTCATTTATTTAATCTTCTCCAAAAAAAACAGAGAGCCGCATGTTATGCGGCTCCGAATAATTATTTTACAGCGTTCTTAAGAGCTGCGCCTGCCTTAAATGAGGGAACCTTTGAAGCAGCGATTTCAACAGCTTCGCCTGTTCTGGGATTATGACCGGTTCTTGCTGCTCTTTCCTTAACTTCAAAAGTACCAAAGCCGATGAGCTGAACCTTATCGCCCTTAACAAGAGCTTCTTCAACTGCGCCGAAAACAGCTGCAACAGCCTTTTCTGCGTCCTTTTTTGAAATCTCTGCTTTTGCTGCAACGGCAGCGACCAATTCGGTTTTATTCATTTGTGTGTCCTCCAAAAATATATTTTCCATAAGTCTGCGATTAATACATCTCGCGCCTTAATTGGATTCAAGAGATTTTTTTGCCTCATGCCAAAGCTTGTCCAGCTCTTCAATCGGCGTGGATTTCATGTCGATATTTCTTTCTTTTGCAAGTTCTTCAACGATCAGATATCGCTTCAAAAACTTGTTGCTTGCCTTTGTGAGAGCCTCTTCGCTGTCTACGCCGAGAAACCTTGCAACGTTGACCGCCGAAAACAGCACGTCTCCAAGCTCGTCTTCAACCGCGGCAAAGTCTTTTTCGCTCCGCGCTTCTTCAAGCTCTGCAATCTCACCCTTGAGCGCATCAAAGGCACCGTCGGCGTTGTCCCAGTCAAAGCCCGCTTTTTTTGCCTTGGACTGGAGCTTTTGCGCCCTCATGAGAGCCGGAAGTTCAAGCGGAACAGCCTTCATTGAGTCGCCCTGACTTTTCTGTCCCTTGGTTTTGCGTTTTATCTCGTCCCACTTGACAAGCACCTCTTGCGGAGTATCGGCACTGTCGGCGGCAAAAACATGAGGGTGACGCTCAATCAGCTTTTTGCATATTCCGTCGCAGACATCGCTTATATCAAAGGTGTTCTCTCCGCGTTCTATTTCCGCGTGAAAAACAACCTGAAGAAGAACGTCTCCGAGTTCTTCGCACATGAGTGTCTTGTCATTTTTGTTGATAGCCTCAATGACCTCATATGTCTCCTCAATAAAGGAGCTTTTTATGCTTTCATGAGTCTGTTCACGATCCCATGGACAGCCGCCCGGTTCGCGCAAAATGCGCATGATCTCGCAAAGGTCGTCAAAACCGTATTTTGATTTAAAACTGAAATCCTTCATTTTAAAAATTACCTCAGCTTTTCATACCGCGTCAAACCGATATGATGTGCGTTAATAGATAATAAACAGCAACTACGCTATTTTACCCTAATAATCCGAATTTTGCAAGAGCTTTTGAGATTTTTTCACCGCCCGGAAGCATTTCAACGTCATCTTTTGCAATTCCTTTTATGAGCATCAGCGTTGCAGCATAGAAAACGCCGCCGATGCAGACTGCAACAAGGGTTGAAAGGCGAGAAGAAATGCCGAGCTTATCTGCAAGAAGCAGATTGCTGAAATACGCCGCAACTGCGCAAACGATTGCAGCCACGCAAGGTTTGATGAAAACAGAAAGAATATTTATTCTTATTTTTGTCACCTTGACAAGGGCAACAAAGTTGATTGAAAGCATGATAATGTAGCATATGACCGTGCTCCAAACCGCTCCGTTGATATTGATATTCGGGTTACCGATGAGGAAAAAGTTGAGAATAATTTTGACAACCGAACCGATTGCAACAGACTTTATCGGAACATCAAGTCTGCCGACCGCCTGAAGCATATTCGTAATGGGCGAAGCCACGGCAAACATAAAGATTCCGAAGCCGTATATTCTGAGCATCGGAGCACCAATGGGTATCATTTCCGCCTCAGAATGATAAAGCAAGTCAAGGATCGGACCGGAGAGCGCCGCAATGCCGAGTCCTGCCGGGAGCGCAATCATCATTGAAACACGCAGCGTTGAATGAACCGTTTTTCTGACTTCACGCTTGTTTTTTGCTGTCCACGCAGAGGTAAGCATGGGTATTGCGCTGATTCCGAGCGTCATAACAATTGTCGGAACAAGATTCTTTATGTTCAGTACGGAGGCGTGCGTTGCATAAAGATAATCTGAAATTTTTTCGTCTCTCACTCCTGCTGCAACAAATGCTTCCGAGTACATATTCTTGATAACATCCATTCCGACCTCCACAGCATGGGCAAGACGGGTTCTTATCATTGTTGTGTCGATCATGTTACTGATATTGACAATGAGAGAGCTGAGCGCAACGGGAGCGGCAATTGAAATAATCTGCTTGCGCAGAACGGGTTCCTCCTCCGGCGGCGGAGAATTAACAAGCTCTTCTCTTGTAAAACCGAAACCGTGCCGCTTATAGTAGATGTACAGATAGACATAGCCTATCACAGAGCCGAGAGTAACGCCGAGAATAGCAACAGCTGCGGCATAGGGGTATATTACGCTCAAAGCTTCGCTCTGACTGTTGACATTGACGCCGAGAACAACCGCCGTTCCGTTCACATTATTTTTTGTGTAGCCATTCAAAACCGCGCTTATGAACACCCATGTTGCGGCAAGACCGAAAACAAGCTTGACAAACGCTTCAATAACCTGAGAAATGCCGGTGGGCGTCATGTTTTTGAGTCCCTCATAATAGCCGCGGAACGAAGACATCATGCAGCAGAAAAGAATACACGGAGAAACAACGAGCATGCTTATGTAATTTTCCGGAGAATGAACCATGCGGGAATACGGCACGGCAACAGCCGCAAGCAAAACTGTTCCGAAAAGACCGACGAGGAAAAACAGCTTTCTTGAAACACCGAAAATTTTCTCTGCATTCCTTGCCCTGCCGAGTTCAATGTTCTGAGAAACCAGCTTTGAAACCGCAATAGGCAAGCCCGCCATGGAAATTGAATAAATCGGAACATAAATGTCATACGCACCGGTGAAATAGGCATAGCCCTCCATTCCGATGAGGTTAGTCAACGGAATTTTATAGACTGCACCGATGATTTTGACCAGAACGGTTGCTATTGCAAGCACGCCGGCACCGGTCAGAAGAGATTGTTTTTTTCTTTCAGCCAAGGTTTGTTTCCTCCTGTCCGACAAATTCACGCAAAAGGGAATTTTGCGGAATCCTGTCTTTTTCAATTGCAACAAATTGCGAAAGCTTTTCGCAAAGCTCCTCTGCCCTGTCATAGTAAGGGCTGCCTTTTTCAATGTGTGCCAAAAGCGAAATTGCAATCGTTTTCAGCACGCACATTTCGTAGCTGTGAAATGAATCTATTTTCAAATCGGCAAGCGAGCTGAACGGAAAAAGATATCTGTCTTCGCCCATTCTCACGCCGTTCCAAAGAAAGAACGTATAATCAACCTTTGAATTTCTGAATTGATAATCTCGCACCATTCTGCGGATAAAACGGATATCTCTTTTTGAAAGAAAAACAGAGCCGCCGCTTATCACTCTTGAAGAAACGCTGACATAAAGCTTTGAAAGCTTTTCTCCGTCAAGCGATTCGGTTATCACGGGGTTGAGTGCATGGAGTCCTTCAACAATAACCAACTCATCTTCTTTGAGAGTGAGATGAACACGCTCCTCCTCGCGTCTTTGCTTTGTGAAAGAAAAGCGCGGAAGAAAAGCCTCGCCCGTTTCGGTGATGTCTGAAAGGCACTTTATGATTTCATCAACGTCAAGCGATTTTATGGTTTCAAAATCCGGCGTTCCGTCTTCAAAATATAGCTTTTTGTCTTGATTGAGATAAAAGTCATCAAGCGAAATAACCTTTGACGTTCTGCCGTTCCTTTCAAGTTCCTTTGAAAGCAGCTCTGCGGTTGTGGTTTTTCCTGATGAACTTGGACCCGCGAGCATTATAACACGCTTTCTCCCATCTGCACAAACTTTTTCCGCTGCCCGCCGAACCTGTGAAAAAAAGAATTCCTCGCTCAGTTCAATGAGCTTATCCGGAGAAAGGCTCGCCATTTCGTTGATATCGATAATATTGTTGTATTCGCTCGTTGTTCTCACCACCAAAAATGCGGATTACCGCTCCAAAAGGACCTAAATCGTCAAAGCTTGCCCTCATAAAACTCTGCAATATGCTTTTTGCGGTCAAGCAGCTCATCAAAGCGGTTAATATATTCATACGGGTATTTGAAGTTAAAAATGCGTTCAATGTCTTTTGAAAGCGGAGAGCGCAGCTTTGTCACCGCGCCTGCGCCGCAGGCAAGAACCGTGTGGCACTCCTCCATCATGTAGACATTATAGCGACACTCATAACCTTTTTTTGCCCAGCCGACGTTTTCAAGGTTGCCGAGGCACTTGCTTTGGCGATACATATAGTAAGGCTCATAGCCGTTTTCTGTCAGCTTTTTAAAGGCAAAAGAAAGCATTTTCTGCGCCTCAAGAGCGCTGCCCTTTTCCTTTTCTTCAGTAACAAGCGTTGAGGAGCGCTTAAGCGCAAGAGTGTGAACAGTGATGTTCTCAGGCTCAAAGGAGAGTGTTTTTTCAAGCGTCTTCTTAAAGCTTTCAAATGTATCCGTCGGGAGTCCTGCTATGAGATCCATGTTGATGTTGCCAAAGCCGTGCTCACGTGCAAGGAGCATAGCCTGCTCTGTCATCTCTGCGCTGTGGCGGCGTCCGATAGCCTCAAGCACGCTGTTGTTGAATGTCTGCGGGTTTATACTGATTCGTTTGGCACCGCTTTGCTTTATCACTTCAAGCTTATCGCCGTCTACACTGTCTGGTCTGCCCGCTTCAATAGTATATTCACGAACCGAGGAAATATCAAAATGCTTTGAAATTGTCTGAGTAAGCCGCAAAAGCTCATCTGCCGGCAGTGCCGTCGGCGTACCTCCGCCTATGTATACGCTTTCAAGCCTAAGAGAAAGCGAGGCTGCAATCTTTGCCGTTTCTTCAATCTCCTTGCAAAGGAGAGTCACATACTGCGGAATGAGCTTTTTGGCGCTCTCGTTTGAATGAGAAACAAAGGAGCAATAGCTGCACCTTGTGGGACAAAACGGAATTGAGACATAAAAGCTGAAAGAATTCTTCAGACTCTCATCGATGATCGGCTTTTCCTTTTTTGAAACGGAAAGCGCAAGCTGCGCCTTTTCGCGGCTGACAAAAAGCTCCTGTTCAAAATAGCGCACTGCCTCTTCTTCTCCGCAGTCCGAGCAAAGCGTCGTCATGAGCTTTGCCGGTCTCACGCCGGTGAGTATCCCCCAAGGCGGAGTGTAGCCCGTCTGACTTTGAAGAAGCCTAAAAAGCAGCTGAGCCGTCTTGCGTTCAAAAAAGCTGTCATCGCTTTCATGCAAAAGCTTTTCCGAAAGAGAGAACTCTTTTTCGCTCTTTTCCTCTTTTTCAAAAAGTCGGGCGGAAACACGAATCAACGCGCCGTTTTCTGTTTTTGCGAGCTGAGTTTTAACAAAGCGTTCTCCGCTTTCTATATCCTCGTGAACGGTCTCTATTTTCTCATTAGGGCAAAACACTCTGACGAGGTTTTCCGTCTCGTAGTGGTAGGTATTATCTATAATTATAAGTTTCATTTTTCTTCTTTTAAATAAATGTTGTTTTTTCGTTCTCTCTCAAGTGTTGTGAGCATTCCGTGTCCGGGATAGACCTTTCTGTCTCCCTCAAGTGCGGCAAGCCGCCTTATGCTCCTCATTATGTCGTCACGGCTGCCGTAATCAAAATCGGTTCTTCCTATTGAACCGTAAAAAAGCGTATCTCCGCTAAAAACAAGGTCGTCTATAAGATAGCACACGCTGCCCTCACTGTGACCCGGAGTGTGCATAACAGTTATAAAACCGTTGCCGAACGGGAGCTTGTCTCCGTCTTTGACGAGGATATCCGCTTTTGGCGGCAAATCTCCGGCTGCGCCCATGCTCCGCATAAGTGAACGCTCCTTGTTGACAAAACAATCCGAATCATTTTTGTGAATAACAATTTTTCCGCCATATCTTTTTTGTACGTCAAGAACGCCGAGAATATGGTCAAAATGACCGTGTGTAAGAATAATATAATCAAGCTCGCCATCTTCAACTTTTAAAAGCAGCCTTTTGAGCGAGCCGTCCCAACAGCCCGGGTCAACAACAAAACGGTGTGAACTTTCCTCATCGGTAACAAGATAACAGTTGGTTTCCATATACCCAACGGGATAGCCTTCAACTTTAAGCTTCATGAATTCAGCCTCTTTTCCATGTATCTGTGTCCATAACGATAGTAACGGGTCCGTCATTGCAGAGTCTGACTGCCATATCTGCGCCGAAAACGCCGTATTGAACATCTGTAACGCCGTATTTTTCAAGCTCTCTGCCAAACGCAAGATAAAGCCTTTCTGCCACCTCCGGCTTTGCGGAAGGTGTGAATGAGGGACGGCGCCCTTTTGCAATGTCTGCGCAAAGAGTGAACTGAGAAACCAACAAAACCGCTCCGCCGACCTGTGAAAGCGAAAGATTCATCTTGTCGTTTTCATCGGTGAAAATGCGAATTTCTCCCACCTTTTTGGCAAGAAGGCGCATTTCTTCTTCTGTGTCGCCGTCCATCACGCCAAGCAGAACCATAAAGCCCTTTTGAATCTGACCGGTAATCTTTCCGTCAACCGTTACGGAAGCTTCGGTCACTCTTTGAATTACACAACGCATTTTTGTCTCTCCGTTAAAATCTTTTGAAATTTTTTATAAACCGAACAGCCGCCAACCGACCGAAATGCGGATATTCCGCAAATGTCATGCCAAACGGCAGTTCTCAAGCTTTTACAGACCGGAGCGTTCAACTTCAAGAACACCCTTGATTCTTTTTAGCTTTTCTCCAACTGCTCTGAGGTGTTCGGCAGAGTTGACCGTAATGGTCAGATAAATTGCACAACGTCCGTCTTTGGTCTCCTTGGTGAATATTGAATGGATCATAACGTGCAGATTTGCAAGCTGACCGGAAAGGTCGGCGAGCATTCCGACGCGGTTAATGCAGGTCACGCAAAGCGTTACACGGTAAGAATCCGAGACCTTGGTGTCCCAGCGCGCATTGACCCAGCGTTCCGGTTCGGCGCAATGAGCAATGTCCTTTGGAACATTGGTGCAGTTCCTTGTGTGAATAGAGACACCGTGACCGCGCGTGATAAAGCCTATGATATCATCACCGGGCAACGGGTCGCAACAGCGCGAAAACTTTATGAGACAGTTATCAATACCCTCAATGAGAATGCCCTCGGGCGAACGAACCATCTTTTTCTGAGTTGTAATCTTTTCCGGCTCGGGTTCCTCGCCCTTTTGCTCTTTGATGAGACGGGCATATTCCTCCTTGATTCTCGGAATGAGCTTGTTGAGTGAAAGCCCGCCGTAGCCTATTGCGGCATAGAGATCATCAACCGAGGAAAGCGACTGCTTTTGCGCAACGCCGAGCAGGAATTCCTGCATCTGCTTTTCAGGCAGGGCTATGTTGTTGCGTTTGAACTCGCGGTCAACCTCTTCCTTGCCTCTTCCAATATTCTCCTCACGGCATTCTTTTTTGAACCAGCTTTTGATTTTGCTGCGTGCAGAGCTTGTTTTGGCAATTTTCAGCCAGTCGCGGCTGGGACCGCGCGGGGTTGAGGAGGTGAGAATTTCAATAATTTCTCCGTTGCCGACCTTATGGTCAAGGGTAGTGATTCTTCCGTCAACCTTTGCGCCGATCATTTTTGAACCGACAGCCGAATGAATAGCATATGCAAAATCCACTATTGAAGATCCCATCGGCAGACTGATCACATCGCCCTTGGGCGTGAATGCAAACACCTCGTCCGGGGTGAAGTCGCTTTTGATGATGCTGACAATTTCTTCAACATCGTCGCTTTCTTTTTGATTTTCAAGCAGCTGTCTTATCCATGCAAGGCGTTCTTCAAACTTCGCCTTTCCGCCGATTCCGAGCTTATACTTCCAGTGCGCGGCAATTCCGTATTCGGCAGTGTGGTGCATTTCCCATGTTCTTATCTGAACTTCAAAGGGAATACCGTCCTTGCCGATTACGGTCGTGTGCAGAGACTGATACATATTCGGTTTCGGCGTGGAAATATAGTCTTTGAATCTGCCGGGAATGGGATTGAACATATCGTGAATTATGCCGAGGCAATAATAGCACTCAAAAACAGAGTCAACTATAATTCTGACAGCATAGATGTCATATATCTCGTCAATCGTTCTTCCCTGCATATAGGTCTTTCTGTATATTCCGTGAACACTCTTGATTCGTCCCGTGATATGCGCGTTAGGAACTTCTTTGAGAACACGCTCGCTTATCTGGCTCTTGATGGAATCAAGGAACGCCTGACGCGACTCGACCTGAGACTCAAGCGTGGCTGCAATCTCCTTATATGCCACCGGGTCAAGGTAGCTGATCGCAAGGTCTTCAAGCTCCTCCTTAAACGCTCTGATACCGAGTCTGTGAGCTATTGGTGCATAAATTTCAAGCGTTTCACGCGCTTTGAAGCGGCGCTTTTCCTCCGGCATAAAGCGCAGTGTGCGCATATTGTGAACACGGTCGGCAAGCTTGATGATGATTACGCGTATATCCTTTGACATGGCGAGGAACATTTTGCGAACATTCTCGCTCTGCTGCTTTTCCATAAGGAGCAACTGCTCCTCCTTTGTTGCGTCATCGTCGCTTTGGGTCTTGTTGGTGGTAATCTGACCGAGCTTTGTTACACCGTCAACGAGCTGCTCGATCGTTTTGCCGAATTTTTGGCGTATCTCCTTATCGGTAACAGGAGTATCCTCAACCACATCGTGCAGCAGTGCGGCGCAGACGGAGTCCGTGTCCATGCCCATCTCCGCAAGAATCTGAGCCACGGCGACCGGATGGATTATATACGGCTCGCCGGAGCGGCGTTTTTGCCCTCTGTGCGCGTTTTCCGCAAAATGATATGCAACGGTTATGCGGTCAATATCCTCTTCTGAAAAACCGCTGATTTTAATTGTTTCCAAAAGGCGGTCAAAGCCGTCATTTTCATAGTGTTCCGGTATTTCTTCCGTGTGTTCTTCTGTTTGAACGGACTGGGTTTCCTTTTTCTTCTCGTCCATCTCTGACCCTCCTTTCTTTTACTTGAGACTTTCAAGATAAGTCATCAGCTGTGAATCGCCGAGATTGACCTTTTTTTCGGTATCGCCAAGAATTATTGCGTCGTCTTCTTTTTTAAGTGTGCCAAGCTCGCAGAGAATGTCAATGCTCATGAGCACACGGCACGCGGAAGTGCCGTCATCACCGAGGCGATAGCAAAGAATGTCGCTGTCGCCGAAAAAGCCGCCGTTAGCCTTAAGGAAACGATAAACCTGCGCAATGAATGCACGGTCAGGCACCGCAAGGCAGGCATGCTCCGGGCGAACCTTTTCTTTGCGCCTGAGCTTTTCATAAAGGCGGACGGAGCGCAGATATTTTTCATCGTCCGTACCCGCCATTCTGATATCTTTTATGTATATGCTGACCCTTGTCTGCCCCATGTATTCGTTCTTTTCAAGCCGGACGGCAAGGTCAACTCTGTCGCCGCGCCGATACGGAAATGTTTCAAACGGAGTTGAAAACTTCAGCGCGGTAATGTTTGCGTTTTCTTTTGTCAAAGTCAGTCTGACGTGCTTTCCGCCCTTGAGAGCCTGAACGGAAACGATCGTCATGTCAAAAAGGCCGAAAACCGGCTGCGGATTGCCTGCACCGAAAGGCTCAAGACTTTCAATAACCGGCAGCAGCTCAGCCGAAATAAAACGCGGCTTAAGTCGGCAGTCAAGCTTCAGCTGCGCAAACGGCATCTGAACCGTGCGTGCGTATTCGTTGATTCTTCTTCTGAACTCCGGAATATCCTTTGCAGCGATTCCAAAACCGGCGGCAAGCGTATGACCGCCGAAATGAGTCAGCAAGTCGCTCACACTGTTTATTGCGTCATAAAGCGAAAAGCCCTCAATGCTCCTGCCGGAGCCTTTGGCGTTTTCACCGTCGCTCGTTATAACAATGCACGGTCTTGAAAAGCGGTCAACGAACCGCGCCGCAACAATGCCTATAACTCCGCCGTGCCAGCCCTCGCCGTCGAAAACAAGAACACGGTCAAAGGCTCTTTCCGGCTCGGTAAGGAGTTGACTTTGCGCCTCACGGGTGATTTTTTGTTCAAGCTCCTGTCTTGCCGCATTGTCTGAATCAATTTCAAGCGCAAGCTCCTTTGCCCGTTCTTCACTTTGGCTGGTCAAAAGCTCAAACGCTCTCTTTGCGCTTGCAAGTCTTCCGGCTGCGTTGATTCGCGGAACAAGCGAAAACGCAACGGAATTTGACGAAAGTACCCTTTGAGCGTTGCCGGAAACCTCGCGCAAAGCCTTGAGACCGGGATTCTCGTCGGAATTGATTTTTCTGACGCCGCGGCGGACGATCGTGCGGTTTTCTCCCGTGATGGGCACGATATCTGCAATCGTGCCAACGGCTATGAGATCGCAGAACATATCGAGAATATCGTCGCTGTCTCCGTCCGAAAGTGCGCAGATGAGCTTAAACGCAACTCCAACGCCTGCCCAATCCTCAAAAGCGCAGGTGTCGTCCTCCCGATGAGGATCAACAACCGCGTCGGCAAACGGCAAACGGGAGCCGACTTTATGATGGTCGGTAACAACGAGGCTCATGCCGAGCTCTCTGATGTGCTCCGCCTCTTTGATTGCAGAAATACCGTTGTCAACGGTAACAATAAGATCAACGCCCTCATCTTTGAGCGCATCGATAGCGTTTATGTTAAGACCGTAGCCCTCGCTTTCACGGTCCGGAATGTAGCAAACAACGTCTGCTCCGAGCATTTCAAAATAAAGATAAAGAAGTGATGAAGCGGTTACTCCGTCGGCATCGTAATCGCCATAAACCGCAATTCTTTCGCCTCTGTCAAGGGCAAGGTTTATTCTTTCGGCAGCCTTGTCCATGTCTTTGATCGAGAACGGATCGCATAACGGGGAATCCGGCGCAAAAAAAGCGTCAACCTGCTCCTTTTCCGTTATACCTCTTGAAACGAGCAAAAGCGCCGCAAACGGATCAACGCCGCATGACGCCGAAATCAAACTCGCCTTTTCCTTGTCAAGCTGAGGTATGCTCCACTTTTTTCTGGACACGGACTTTTGCTCCTTTCATAAAAAATTATAATAGCGTATCATAATGCCGCCGACACTAAATGTCCACCCTGAAAGGGCATTATATCACAAACCAATCGCCCGTTTCAACAATCAGTCTGAGAAAGGCGGCGCCGTATTTTTTCATTTTGCTCGTTGTAACACCCGGCACGGCAAGCATTTCGCTTTCCGTCGTGGGTTTGAGCGAAGCCATTGCACGCAGCGTTGCGTCTGTGAAAACGGTGAACGCCGGAACGCTCTCTCGCTTTGCAATGACTTTTTGCAGCGAGCGCAAACGAAGCAGCAGCCTTTCATCAACCTCCGGAGCGTCGGATGTTGACCTCTTTGCCGTTTCCCGGCGCCTGACGTGGTGAGAAGAAAAAAGAACGCGCCGCGCTGTTTCTGTGAGACAAAGCGCTTTTCCCTCGCCTTCTTCAAGACAGCCGCAGGAAAGAAGATATGTTATAAGGTCATCAATAACACTTTTTGCATCGGTACTCAGCAAAGCAAACGTTGAAAGTCTGTCGTAGCCCCGCTCCTCTATATACGGCGTTTTTTCTCCCTTTAAAACGGAGGAAACAACCTTTGCGCTTTCGCGCTCCCTGACTCTTGCCACACAGGAGAGAATTTTCTGCGCTTCAATCGTGATATCAACCGAACGCAGTTCTCCGCTGCAGCGCGAGCAATTGTCACAGCCGCCTTTGAATTTTTCACCGAAATAGCGCAGCATATAGCCGCGCAAACAGCCGTTGCTTTCGCAGTAATCTATCATTGCTCCGAGCCGTTCGAGCCGCTGCCGTCTTATTCGCTCGGCCTCAAAACGCGAAAGCTCCTCGTTTTCCTCAGGGTGGTCAATAAAATAGCGCTGAATCTGAATGTCCTCACGACCATAAAGCAAAATGCAGTATGCCTCGCTGCCATCGCGCCCGGCTCTGCCCGCTTCTTGATAATAGCTTTCAACATCGCCCGGCATATTGTAGTGGATCACAAAGGAAACATCGCTTTTATCGATTCCCATTCCGAAAGCATTGGTTGCAATAACAATCTTTCTTTCGTCATTAACAAAAAGCTCCTGATTTTTCTTTCTGGTTTCCCGATAAAGTCCTGCGTGATATTTGGTTACGCTGTATCCCTCGGCAGAAAGAATGTCAAAAAGCTCATCGGTCTTTTTTCGCGAGGAACAATAGACAATTCCGCTTTTGCCGGAAAACAGGTCAAGATACCTTTTCAGCGCCACAAATTTATTGCGCGGCTTGACAACTTCAAAGTAAAGATTGGGACGATCAAAGCCGAGCACGGAAACAAAGGGCTTTTTGAGCTTTAAAAACTTTTCAATATCTTTTCTGACTCTGACGGTCGCCGTTGCGGTGAAAGCACAAACAACCGGACGTTTTTCAAGTTTTTCAACAAACGCGGCAATGTCAAGATAACTCGGGCGAAAATCGTGACCCCACTGAGAAACGCAGTGTGCCTCGTCAACGCAAACAAGCGGTATTTCAATCATTGAGCACAGCTCAAGAAAGCTTTTTGAAAGTATGCGCTCCGGTGCAACATAAATGAGCTTATATTCGCCGCGCAGGGCGGCGCGATAGCTTTGACGTATAGCCTCGTCGGTCATTGAGCGGTTAATAAAAACCGCCGGTATTCCGTTCTGCAGCAGAGCCGAAACCTGATCTTTCATCAGCGAGATCAGCGGAGAAACAACAATGGTAACGCCCGTCATGAGCAGCGCCGGGAGCTGAAAGCAGATTGATTTTCCGCCGCCGGTGGGCATAACTCCGAGCGTGTCGCGACCGGAAAGAATGCTTTCAATCAGCTCCTCCTGTCCTTCGCGAAAGGTCTTATAGCCAAAGTAGCGTTCAAGCGCGGTGTATTTGTCCATAAGCTACCTCAAACAAAAAACCTTTTTGAAAGCCACGCGCGCATATGGCGGCTGCGGTAGCAATAGGCAAGAAAACCGACAAGCACCGCGCAGGAGACAGAAATGATTGCCCCGACGGAAAAGGCATTGTTGAGTCCGTAGCCGACGTCAAGCACAAGCCCCGCAGCAAAGGAAAGCAAAGCCGCGTCTGCCGTAATAAGCATGAATTTGAGCACCCAATGGCGCTTTTTGCGCCTGCACCAGTAAATATAAAACAGCACGACGGCTGAAACCGTGAGAATTATCGGCAAGGCGGTGCTCAAATACCAGCTTTTTCCGTCGCTGTCATGACCCATGGCAAAGAAAAAGAAAACATAGGCGCAAACAGAAAAGGTATCAAACGCCCACATGAGGTACGGACGAAGCTTTTTTGTGTAAAACGGAAAAACACAAACCACCCATATAAGCAGACTCGTTGTGCCGATATAAAACGACCAAAAGCCCTCTCTGAAAAAAACAGCGTTCACAAGAGTGCATACAATGTTCGGTATAAGCATTACAACAGTAATAATATATGCAACAAAGCGCCGCTTGAGAGAGGCGGGAATAAACGGCGTTTCAGAAAACGGAGTGGGCGCGTCTTCAACCTTTTTCGGTGATTCACCGGGGTTGATTACCCGTGTTCCGCAAAGGGCGCATTTTTTTGCGCTTTTGTCAAGTTCAACGCCGCAATTTACGCAGTATGACATTTTTGCGAACCTCCTTAACGGTTACTTTCAATTTTGACATGGACGCCCATTTTTACAAGTCTTGTAAAAAACTCGCGCTCAATGTCGCTTTGCGTGTAGCAGTTTGAAAATGTGAATACAAGTTTATCGCCAAGCGTGATCACGCCGCAGCGTGCTCCGTTGAGCTTGCCCGGTCCGGTAAAAAAGAGGTATTTTTCGATATATTGTTCCATCTCCTGCGGAACCTTGACCGGACCGAGATTTGAAATAAGAGCAGAGGTCGTCTGCTCCCCTGTCAGAAGAAAGGTCAGACCGACAGAAAGATTCTTGACAAAGAGAGGAAAAAACCTTGCAAAGGGATTCTTTTCAATTTTGAGGTTCTGGGTCATCATTGAATTGACGGTTTTTTCGTCATTGACGAGCCGCAGCTGAAGCGAAACCAACTTCAAAAGTTCCTCAAAGCTGTAGTCTCCCATTTTGGGGTTCATCTTTACACGCAGGCACAGCACAAAGTTGCGCAGAGTTTCCGTCGGAAAAAACTTTCTCAGGTTGACCGGTATCTGAACAGAAACCTCACGTTGCTTTTTTCTTTCTGCCTTTTGCTTTTGATAATGTATATCCATGAGCATGGCGGCAAAAAGCTCCGTCACCGTTACGCCGTAGCGTTTTGAAATTTCATGAACCTGTTTGAATGACATAATACCGACGGTATAATTGCAAAGGTGCTTTCCCTCTTTTGTTCCCACAGCGTGATATACCGCCTTGTCTCGCCGGTTATATGAAGCCTTTGAAGAGGCAAAACGTGTATATGCGTCAAGCATTTCATCCCGCGTTGGCTCTTTTGAAAGGTCAAGAACCATTCCGCCGCACGGAATGTCATGCCCTCTGAGGCGCAGATATTCCGCCGCAAGAGTTGAAACAAAGACCGCTCCGCCGTAGCCGTCCGAAAGCGCATGAAAAAAGTCAACCGATATTCTGTTTTCGTGATAAAAAACGCGGAAAAGATAGCCCGCATTTTCACGGAATTTTACGCGGTAACAGATATTTTTGACGTCCTCAAGAACAAGCGGTTCGTTTGGATTGTGTTCAAAGTAATACCAAAAAAAGCCGGGTCTTATACGCACGTCAAAGCAGGGCAATCGCTTCAAAACGCGGCGCAGCGCGGTTTTCAAAAGCTGAGGGTCAACCTCTTCTTTCAGCTGAACGCCGATTCTGAAAACATTTGACCAGCCGTCGGAATTTTGACCGGGAAAAATTTTTGCAGCATTATCAAGTCTGAACCATTCAAAATTGCCCTTTGTCATTCGCCAAGACCTCGCTTAAACAAACTACTCCAAAATACACTTAACTTGTATTATACTATATAATTGCAGAATTGGCAACTGTTTTATTCTTCATGGCGGTTTCAATGATTTTTGAGAGAAAATCCTAATGCGATACCGCATAGATCGCAGCACACAACCGAATAAAAAATCTTACTGCGTAATTCGCACCCCGCGTTTGCGCAGTATTCCCCTAATCGAAAACTCTGCTGTCATTCCCATCGACTTGCGGTTTTTCGGTTGACTTTATTTGAAAGTGAATATATACTTAAGCTGAAGAGAGCGAACTCAATACGTTCGACTCGCTTAACGTGTATATTGGGGTGTTTCGTCGGCAGCAAAGCGCTTTCTGAAGCACCCGGAAAGAAGGAAGATGTTGTATATGAAAAAACTTACGCGTTCATTCTTGGCTGTTTTTCTTTGTCTTGCGCTCGTTTTCTCGGTTTCTGCATTTGCCTTTGCCGAAGGGGAAGACTTTTCGGTTTCAAGGCTCAGCGTCAGCGTCAACGGCAGCATGGCAGAACAAAGGGGCTTTTGCTGGTACACAAAAAGCGAAACCGCCTCTGTTGTGAAAATCTTTAAAAGCGGAGTTGACATTTCGGATACTCTCACATTTTCAGAGCCGGTCTGCAAAGAATGGAAAGGCTCCTACATGCACAAGGTGACCGTTTCCGGTCTTGAAAGCGGAACGGATTACACCTACGTTGTCGGCAACGGCAGTTTATGGAGCGAAGAAGGCTCTTTCAGAACCGACGACGGCGACAGCCGCCTCAGCTTCATTGCGATTGCAGACGTTCAGTCCTCCTCGCGTGAAAACTTTGAGGTCGGCTCAAGAGTTCTCAAAAAAGCTTTTGAACAAAACGGCAACGCCGATTTTGTTGTCAACCTCGGCGACTTCACAAACGACAGCACCAACGAGGAATGGGACCTTTATGACGAGGTATTCGGCGACCTCAACAGAACATACACCATTGCGCCCGTTGCAGGCAATCATGACGGTCTCGGCGTTTGGCATTGGTTTGACAACATGTTTGACCTTGACACAAGCGAAAGCGTTCAGACTCTCAACGGCATAAATTATTCCTTTGATTGCGGCAACGCCCATTTTTCAGTGCTCAACACCAACGACCTGCTTTCTCTTTCTCTCTCTCAGCTTGAATGGCTCAAAAACGACCTTGCCTCAACCGACAGGGACTGGAAAATCGTTTTCATGCACAAGTCTCCGTACACCCTCGGCAAGGACGGAAAGTGGCCGGACGCCCTTTATCTTCAGCAGTCTTTGACAGAGGTTCTTGACGAGGGCGGCGCAGACATTGTTTTCTCGGGTCATGACCACATGTATCTGCGCACAAAAAAGCTCAAAGACAATGCTTTGAGCGATGACGGAACAACATATGTCCTTTCCGGAACGGCAGGCGCAAAGCGCTATCAGATTCGCCCCTTCCTCGCGGATTCTTTCCTCAAAACCTCATTCATTGACGCCCTTTCCGTTCAAAAAGACGGTTACGCAAACTACTGGAACGGTACGGACTGGAACAGCACAAGGAAAGAAAACATCGGCGGCTGCTTCAACAACATTTCAATTGACGGCGGAGTTCTCACTCTCGACTCATATATTCTTGCCGATGAAAAGGACGAAAACGGAAACGACGTTGTAACCAAAATCGACTCGCTTGTTCTTGAAAAGGAAACCGGACTCAATGTTCCCTCCTTTGACGGAGAAAACACAACCGGAGGTCTTGATTATGCTGTGAAGTCGGTTCCCTCTTTCCTCAAGCTTGCATATTACTCCGTTGTCAGCTGGCTGCCGACTTTTCTCAAGGCTCTGCCGCAAATTCTTATGTCATACTTTAAAGACGGTACCTTTTAATGTGAACATAAAATTTTCATTTGCCGACTGATCGGCAAAAAATTGGAGATTGAAAGGAGAAAAACACATGAAATCATTCTTTTCCGGCGCATTTTTGAAAATCATTTCTGCGCTCTCGGCATTTTTAATGCTTTTCCTCAGTCCGGGCGGCGCAATTCGCCAACCACTTATTTCACGTTTCTGCCCAGCATACTACGGTAAGGCGGCAGAAAGCAAGCCGCTGCAAAATGTCAGCGTTCCGCAACACCCTCTCCTTGCCAAAGAGGGCGGAAACGGCATGCACGGCAATTCATACAACACCGGAACCTATGATTATTCCGGTCCTCTCGGCATTGACCCGGTTGTAAAGTCACGCTCGATGAATGTTTTCGGCGGTCTTGTTGCAACGCTTATGTTTGACAGCAAGGGCAGAATTATGTGCATAAGCGGCAATGTCGTCGGCTTCAGACTGCTGTTGCTCGACGCGGATACCCTTGAAATTCTTGCAGAAACAAGACTCCCTCAGCGCGCTTCAACAAGAGAGTTTTTCAAAACACTTGACTTTGACGTCATCTCAAACGACACCTCCGGCGGCGCATACTGCCACCTTCTTGACGGCGACAGACCCATAATCGGCAACTCTGACAACGTTGTTCAGATTTTCCGCGTTGACGAAACGGACGGAAAATGCAAATGGGTCGTGGAGGAGGAATATGACCTTATGCCGTATCTCCCCTCGGGTTCATTCATCACCGACGCGGTTCCCGACTGGGAGGGCAACATCTGGTTCGTCACACGTCCCGGCGAGGTCGGCATAATTGACAAAGACACCAAAGAAGTACGCATGACAAAGCTGGAAAACGAAGAAATTCAAAACAGCTTTGCCGTTGCCGAGGACGGCATGTACATCGTTTCCGATACGGCAATGTATCGCTTTGACCTCGACGAGAACAAGACTCCGAGATACACATGGCGAACCGAATATGACAGAGGAACAACACTCAAGCCCGGTGCGATAAACCAGGGCAGCGGAACAACGCCTACGCTCCTTGACGTTCCGTGTTCAAACGGTTCGGTGAGAAAGCTTTGCGCAATCACAGACAATGCCGACGGCAGAGTCAACGTTGTTGTCTATGACCGGGAAACGGGTGAAGCAATTGTTACACAGCCCGTTTTTGACGAGGGATACTCCGTCAGCGAAAACAGTCTCATTGCACACGGACGCTCAATCATTGTTGAAAACAATTACACCGAAACCGGATCGGGCTTTCTTGTCAAGGATCCGTCAAGCTATCCGGGCGTCACACGAATTGATATGAACGACGACTGCACCGGCTGCGAAGTCGTTTGGGAAAGCAGAGAAGCCTCCTGCACCGTTGTTCCCAAGCTCTCGGCAGGTAACGGACTTGTATATCTTTATACAAGGGAACAGAACAATGATATTCCAAAGTCCGCCGTTGCGTGGTATTTCACCGCGATTGACTTTGAAACCGGCGAAACGGTCTACAAGGTATTTACAGGAACAGGCAGAAACTGGAATAACAGCTACGGCCCGATAACGATAGGTCCGAACGGCAGTGCTTACGTCGGCGTTTTCAACGGTCTGATTTCAATCACTGACTCAAAGTAAAAGAACAATAATAAAAAAACAAAACAGGGCGTCAAAATGAGCGCCCTGTTTTGTTTGGCGTTGAATAGGCTCAGAAATTGCCGCCGTTCCAGCCCCAATCGGAAAAGCCCGAATACTTGACATACACTCTGTCGGGTGAAAGCGAAAGCTCGCTTGAAAGCACCTCACAGAGCCTTGCGGTCATTTTTTCAGACGCCGAAGATGAAACACTGCCCAAAAGGTCAACAGAAACCATTGCGCAACCTCTGCTGTTATCTCCTTTGAACCACATTTTCTTTTGATCCTCAATGTTCACCATCAGCCAGCTTTCGGTCTTTCCCGGAAAGCACTCAATCGCCTTGCCAAAAGCAGCTTTGAGGTTCTGAGCCTTGCTGTCTGAAACAGTTGCGGTGGTTTTAAGTTCAATGTACGGCATAAAAACACTCCTTTTAATCATATCAGAACACTAATATTATAATATATTACTTTTAATTTATCAACCGGTTTCTTTTGTTGATTTTTTTTGAAAACAGTGGTAAAATATTTTTTTGATAGCTTAAATCAGAAGGGAGCGGTTTTATGCACTTGCAGGAATCGGGCGAAATGTATCTTGAGACTATACACATTCTTTCAAATCAGCAGACAAACGTGCGCTCGCTTGACGTTGCAGATTACATGGGATTTTCAAAGCCGAGCGTAAGCCGCGCCGTCGGACTGCTCAAAAACGGCGGATATATAACTGTTGACGGCAACGGCTATATCTCACTCACCGCCGAGGGACGTTATATTGCCGAAAAAATCTATGAGCGCCACACCGTGCTCACAGACCTGCTCATGAGCATCGGTGTTGATGAAACTACCGCCCTTGAGGACGCATGCAAAATGGAGCATGTTATAAGTGATACCTCATTTGAGGCGCTCAAAAAATATTATCGCAGCCACAAGAGCCAAAACGAATGAAAAACAGTTTGACCGAAAGTTCCCCTCTGCACTGTCAGACGCTTCAAAACAATTCGGAATAATATTTCGACAGGCTTGAAAGCAAAACAAAAGACTATATTTCACGAGGCATATCGATTGAAGCCTCATACGAAATATAGTCTTTTTTTGTTGTATAAAAATGATTTTTGCTGTTCTCAGCGCTTTTGCTGCCGCATACGGCAGAAGTATTCAGGATTGCTTTATATATTCAAGAATCTGTGACGGGCTGTCGACCGTAGTTTCTGCACCGGAGCCAATAAGCTCCTCGCGGCTGCGGTATCCCCATGTCACACCGAGCATTCCAAGCCCTGCGTTTTGCGCGGTTTGAACGTCAACCTCGCTGTCGCCTACATACAGTGCGTCCGCTTTTTCAACCTTCAACTCATTGAGAGCTTTAAAAACATTCGTCGGAGCAGGCTTGCGCTCGCTCTCTGTATTCACTCCGAAAGCACAGGTCAGATGCGGAAAATACTCTTTGCAAAGACCTTTTACACCGGCGTCAAGCTTGTTGGAAACAACCGCGGTTTTTATGCCGAGCTTTGAAAGCTCAAAAATCAGTTCATTCACGCCCTCATAAGGCGCGGTAGTATCCTCCATGTGTTCAAGATATCTTTTTCTGAAAATTTCAAAACACTTTTTTTCGTCTGCCTGAGCCGTACCGTCCGGAACACTGCGGTGTATGAGCACCACAACGCCGTTGCCGATAAATGAACGCACCTCGTCGATTGTCCTTTCCGGATATCCGCATTCGCAAAGCGCAAAGTTTACGCTCGAAGCAAGGTCGCCGAGAGTGTTGAGCAACGTTCCGTCAAGATCAAAAATAACCGCTTTTTTCATTTTACTTCACCGGATTTGTGTGCCAGATGTCACGCGCATAGTCGTTGACCGCGCGGTCGGCGGCAAAGCGTCCCGCACCTGCAATGTTGATGAGCGACATTTTGTTCCAATGCTCTCTGTCCGCCCAAAGAGTATCAATCTTTTTCTGAGCGTTTCTGTAATCGGCAAAGTCTGCAAGAACCATATACGGGTCATGGTGAATGATCGTGTTGCCGATTTCGGGGAATTGCTTTCCGCCTATTCCCTGCTGAATGAATTCAATAACGGCGCGAAGCTCCGGATTGTTATTGAAGTAGTTCATCGGGTTATAGCCTGTGCGTTTGAGGTCGTTTACCTCGGGAGTAGTCATGCCGAAAAGGATCATGTTTTCACTTCCGACAGCCTCATGAATTTCAACATTTGCGCCGTCAAGAGTACCGAGCGTGATTGCACCGTTGAGCATAAGCTTCATGTTGCCGGTTCCGCTTGCCTCTGTTCCGGCAAGAGAGATCTGCTCACTGATGTCCGCGGCAGGCATAAGTCTTTCCGCTGCGGTCACGTTGTAGTCCTCAACATAGACAATTTTGAGTCTGCCTCTGACATCGGGATCATTGTTCACAAGGTCGGCAAGGGCAACAATAAAGCTGATAATCTTTTTTGCCATGAAGTAACCGGATGCCGCCTTTGCACCGAAAATGTAGGTATGCGGAACATAGTTCCCGTTCGGATTAGCCTTGATTTCAAGGTATTTTGCAACAATTTGGAAAGCGTTGAGATGCTGGCGTTTGTATTCGTGCAGCCTTTTGACCTGAACGTCAAAAACAGAGGTCGGGTCAAGCTCAATTCCGGTCTGCTTTTTGACAAGAGCGGCAAAATTCTCCTTGTTGTGCAGCTTGACCTTTTCAAGCGCGGCGAGCACCGCCTTGTTGTCTTTGTATTCGGCAAGCTTTGAAAGCTCTGCGGCATTGGTAACAAAGCCTTTTCCGATAAGTCCCTCAAGCAGCGCCGAAAGAGACGGGTTAGCCTGACAGAGCCAGCGACGGTGTGCAATTCCGTTGGTGACGTTGGTAAATTTTTCCGGTGTAAGCTTATAGTATCCGTTAAAAACCGTATCCTTGAGAATCTGACTGTGGAGGGCGGAAACACCGTTGACGCTATGGCAGGAAGCAACACAGAGGTTAGCCATTCTGACAACGCCGCCAGAGGTTACTGCAAGTTCCTCAACCTTTCCCGCGTCATGGGTCATCTCCCAGATGTGAGCGCGGTAGCGATTGTCGATCTCCTTGATGATCTGATATATACGGGGAAGAAGAGACTGAACGAGACTCTCGGACCAGCATTCAAGCGCCTCTTTCATAACCGTATGGTTTGTATAAGCGCATGAGGCAGTAACTATCTTCCACGCATCATCCCAGCCGTATCCGCATTCGTCAAGAAGAATGCGCATAAGCTCCGGAATTGAAAGAGTCGGGTGGGTATCGTTAATATGAACAGCGTTCTTTTCCGCAAAATTTTCCATTGTTCCAAAGTGGCGGAGATGTCTTTTAACAATATCCTGAACCGAAGCGGAAACAAGGAAATACTGCTGCTTAAGGCGCAGACTCTTGCCCTCCGGGTGATTATCGGAGGGATAGAGAATTTTGCTGATGACTTCTGCCATAGCCGCCTGTTCCATGGCTTTCATATACTGACCCTGGTCAAAAAGGTGCATATCAAGCGACGGTGCTTTTGACTTCCAAAGTCTGAGAATGCTGTAGCCCTTTCCGCCGTTGCCGGAGACGAACATGTCATACGGCATTGCGGTGATTTTTGTGTCTCCGTTCATTTCAACAGAGTGGTAATGGCTGTCCCAATGATCGATCACCTGACCGCCAAAGCTGACTTCAACGGACTCCTGCTCTCTCGGAACGAGCCACACCTCACCGCCCGGGAGCCAAAAATCGGGCAGTTCGGTCTGCCAGCCGTCAACAAGCTTTTGCTTGAAAATTCCGCACTCATAGAGAATACTGTAGCCCATACCGTTATAACCTTGGGTCGCAAGACCGTCAAGATAGCACGCTGCAAGACGACCGAGACCGCCGTTGCCAAGACCTGCGTCCGGCTCGCAATCATAGAGCTTTTCAAGGCTGATATCAAAATCCTTGAGTGCCGAGTCAAAGGTCTTTGTCAAGCCGAGGTTGAAAAGATTGTTTTTGAGCGAACGTCCCATGAGGAACTCCATGCTCAGATAATATATCTTTTTTGAATCCGACTGCTCAGCCTTTTTGCGAAACTCGCGAACGCCCTCATGCATAAGGTCGCGGACAATGAGCGCAACGGCTTTATAATACTGTTCGTCCGTTGCTTCATGAATACCCACGCCGAAATAATGGGAAAGCTTTCCCGAAATAAGCTCTTTTGCTTGAGCTTTAGTGAGCGAATATTTCATACAAAACCTCCAAATAAATCAAAAAAACATTCCATTTTAATTAACCGTGTTGTATATTTTATACTAAAAACCGCAGAAATTCAAGAGGTAATAAAAAGAAAGCGGCAAAAAAGCCGCCGCACAACAGAAACAGCTGCTTTTCTGTTCAAAAAGGAGACAGATACGCCCAGGTGCCCGTCTCCTTTTTTGCGTTTTGACAAGTTTGCTTTTTTAAAAAGCGTTTATCTTTTAACCTCAAAAATGTTGTTCCAGTTGAGGTAATAGTCATACTGTTTGAGAAGCGTTCTTGCCTTGATGTATTCATACGCCTTTTTGTGAAAAGCGTCAAGCTCTTTCGATGCCTTTTTGAGTGCAGCGCTTTTTGCCTCGCGTTCTTCTTTTGTCGTCTCGGGCATAGCGTTAGCCGCATTATACGCGTCAAGCGACGGCTCGCTCACGGAATAAAGCTCCTCTGTTGTATGAGTCAAAAGCTCCCTTGCCTTTGAAAGCGCTTTTTGCATGTTTTCGCTTTCAAAACGATTCTTTTCTTCTGTAACAAGAAGAAGTGCTTTGAGCTGACGTTTGAGTCGGGTCTTTTCTTTGTGTTTGAGAGTGGAAGAATTTGAAAGCTTTTCCTCAGTCTCGGCCAACGCAGCCTCTGCACTGCGGTATATTCCGACCGCCTCGCCAAGCTGACCCTCCGAAAGATCACCGGTCGCATAGTCTTCAAGCGCCGCTCTGATTTTCAGAACATCAATGTGCGCGTTGTGATCCTCTTCAGTGAGAGTATACATTGTAATGAATGGAATCAGCGAAATCGCATATCCGATCATTGTGAAAACGATCATTCCGCGCGAAATCGGTTCGCGAAAGCTCTGATTATAAAGATCGTCGTAGTTTTTGATAAGTCCGTAACGGTTCTGAATGAGAACGGTGTTGACGATATATGTAACCGCCATTGTTGCGGCAATGCTGATGTATCCGGAAAGCTGACCCAGCATGCCCTCAACTCTGTGACCGCTTTTATATTGCTGATAGTCAAGTATATCCGCATTTATCGCTCCGTCCATCAAGGTCGGAAACGTTCCGAAAAACGCCTTTATAAATGAAAAAACAAAAAGCGCCCAGATATTTTTCAAAGAAAGTACCATTCCCAAAAGAGAAGCTATCGTTCCGACAGAATAAATAATCACCAGGTTGCGCTTGCCCAATTTTCTGACAAGGAACGGAAAGACCAGCATTGCAGGTGTGGACGCCGCGCCGAGTATAGTTATAATGAGTCCGTTGTACAAGCCCTGCTGTTCCGTAGACAGGTTATAAACATCTTTTATGCCGTAGAAAAAGTACCAGGTTGTAACGTTTCCTATTCCGCACTGAAAATAAACGAACCATGACTGAATTGACCTTGCCCACTGATATTTGTTCGTTGCGCCGAGCATGAGTCCCTTGATGAACGGAACCCTCGGAACATAGTCTTTTGCAACGATTATCCTCTCCTTTGTTCCGAAATATGCAATAAGTCCTATGAGCGCACCCACAATTCCGAACAGCGGCAGAATAACCCTATACGCATTGATATTGTCAAGTCCGCCGCAAAAGCCGCCGATTGCCGGAAAAGCAAAGCCCGTGATCGACGGCGCAAGCGAATAAACAAAGGTTGAAACGGTGATTATGTCTGCCCTTTCGGTCGAGTTCGGACTCATTACCTGAACGAGCGTAGTATATGCCTGATCATAAAACGGATTCGTAAGCTGAAGGAGCATATATGCCCCAAAAAGAGAATACAGCTTTGCGGAATAGCTCATTGTTTCAAATGGGAGGAACGCAAAAGCAGTAACAATAACAGCGGAGGGTATGCCCATATAAAGAATATACGGTCTGAACTTGCCCTTTGACGAACGCGTGTTATCAATTATATATCCGCGCAAGGTGTTGAGAACATAGTTAAGAACCGTTGCAATAATATTCAGCGTTGTGAGGTCGCCGACCTCAAGACCGAGAGCGGATCCGGCAAGCAGACTCGTTCCGGAAAGACCTATTGTCCAAACAGTATTGATTAAAAATTTGGCGCCGATTCCGCCCACGCTATATGCTGCAACTTCTTTAAGCGGAACATATCTGCCCTCGGAAGGTGTTTTCCAGTTGGCTTTGATTTTTCCAAATCCGTCTTTTACCTTTTGAACAAGTTCGGTTTTTTTGTTCGTTTTTTCCATTCACATCAACTCCTGTTTTTGATTTTAACATATTGCTTGGGCAATTATAATTAAAAAAGTTAAAATATTGTAATTTTTTTATTCAGAATCTACTAAACGCATATAAGTCCAAAGTAATTAGATAAATGGGATATCTATACATGCATTACCCATATGAAAAACACGCAATTCCCAAACAGAGAGTTCTTTGCTACAATACCCACGACAAGAAAAAGTCTGAGGACAAAAACTTGTTCAATTTCAAGCAATAAAACCGATTCTTTAAGGAGGAATTTATACTATGGCACGTTTTACGTTACCGCGTGATCTTTATCACGGAAAAGGAGCTCTTGAAGCACTCAAATCTTTTGAAGGCAAGCGCGCAATGATTTGCGTTGGCGGCGGTTCAATGAAGCGTTTCGGCTTTTTGGACAAGGCTGTTGATTATTTGAAGGAAGCCGGAATGGAAGTTGAGATTTTTGACGGAATCGAGCCGGATCCCTCGGTTGAAACCGTTATGAGAGGCGCAGACGCAATGCTTAAGTTCCAGCCCGACTGGATCGTTGCAATGGGCGGCGGCTCACCGATCGACGCTGCAAAGGCAATGTGGATCAAGTATGAATATCCGGAAGTTACTTTTGAAGATATGTGCAAAGTTTTCGGTCTTCCGAAGCTGCGTAAAAAAGCTCACTTCTGCGCTGTTTCTTCAACATCGGGCACAGCAACCGAGGTTACCGCTTTTTCAATCATCACCGATTATTCAAAGGGTATTAAATACCCCATCGCTGACTTTGAAATCACTCCCGACGTTGCAATCGTTGACCCGGATCTTGCAGAAACAATGCCCAAAAAGCTTGTTGCTCACACCGGTATGGACGCAATGACCCATGCAATTGAAGCTTATGTTTCAACCGCAAACTGCGATTACACCGATCCTCTTGCTCTTTATGCAATCAAGATGATTCAGAACGACCTTGTTGATTCCTACAACGGCGACATGGCAAAGCGCGACAGTATGCACAACGCTCAGTGCCTTGCAGGTATGGCATTCTCAAACGCCCTCCTCGGCATCGTTCACTCAATGGCTCACAAGACCGGCGCTGCTTTCGCAGACTACGGTGCACACATTATCCACGGCGCAGCAAACGCAATGTATCTTCCTAAGGTCATCGCTTTCAACGCCAAGGACGAGACCGCTGCAAAGCGTTATGCAAAGATTGCCGATTATATGAATCTCGGCGGCGAGACGACCGAAGAAAAGATCAAGCTCCTCATCGCAGCTCTGCGCAAAATGAACGACGACCTCAACATTCCGCACTGCATTAAAAATTACGGCGCAGACAGCTATCCTGTTGAGCAGGGCTTTGTTCCGGAAGAAGTTTTCCTTGAAAGACTTCGTGACATCGCAGTCAACGCCATCGGCGACGCCTGCACCGGCTCCAACCCCCGCCAGCCCAGCGTTGAAGAGATGGAAAAGCTTCTCAAGTGCTGCTACTATGATACCGAGGTTGATTTTTAAGTAACCACAATAGCCGACAGCGCAGATATGCTTTTAAGGCTTGTGCTGTCGGTTGATAATTGACGATATCTCAGCAAACCGCAAGGTTTTTAAAGATATATTCAGAAAGTCTGCCGCTCCCGACGCTTTATCCGCTCGAATTTAACTCCTCTCCGCCAAGCGGACAAAGATTCATTTTCCCCGAGGCACGGTTCATTTTTCGTTGAACAGGTTCGAACGGACGCAAGTCCGGGTTCACTGCAAAAAACCGAAACGACTTTCATCAGACTTTACTCTCCGCTGTAAAGTCAAATATGATCCAGGTGCAAACGGCTTCAGTCTTTAAGACAGCGAGAGTCGTCTTGGGTTTTCGGTCTCCCGCCGAAAGCCCGGGAACCGATGTTCCTTTGCACAGTTTTCAATTTTCCGCGATCCCGTTCTTACAGGAGAACAGAAACTTGCCCGGATTAAAAAATGACTGCCGGCGCGTTTGCGTTAGCAGCGCTGCTGCCGGTTATTCCGGCAGCAGTTTTTTAAAAGAGACGGCAATGCAGCCACAAAGAAAACCGCATACCGCAGTTTTCCCGGCTGCTTGATATATATTGTTCAAAAACTATGGCTATTTACGATAAAGGAGACTTGCCGTATGTACAAGATTGTGAGAAAGAAAAAACTGACCGCAGCCGTCACACAAATGGAGATTGAAGCTCCGCTCGTTGCCAAAAAGGCAATGCCCGGACAATTCATCATTCTGCGCGTTGACGAAGACGGAGAGAGAATTCCCCTCACTGTTGCGGGATACAACAGAGAAGAGGGAACAGTCAAAATCATCTTCCAGGTCATCGGCTCAACAACGGAAATGCTTGACGAAAAAAAGGAGGGCGAATATCTCCGCGACTTTGTGGGTCCGCTCGGCGTTGCAACCGAGATTGACGGACTCAAAAAGGTCTGCGTAATCGGTGGCGGCGTCGGCTGCGCCATCGCACTCCCGATTGCAGAAGAGCTCACTGCCGCGGGTGCCGAAGTAACGAGCATAATCGGTTTCAGAAACCGCGAAAACGTTATTCTTGAAGACGAGTTTGTCAAGAACTCAAAAAAGCTCATTCTCATGACAGATGACGGTTCATACGGACAGCACGGCAATGTCACCGCTCCGCTCAAGGAGATGCTTGAAAACGGAGAAACATTTGACCGGATCATTGCAATAGGTCCGCTCATTATGATGAAATTTGTTGTTGCAACGGCAAAGCCGTTCGGAGTACCCGTCACGGTCTCGATGAACCCGATCATGATTGACGGAACGGGAATGTGCGGCGGCTGCCGTCTCACTCTTGTTCAGGGCGGAAAGAGAGTTACAAAATTTGCATGTGTTGACGGTCCGGACTTCAACGGCTATGAGGTTGACTTTGACGAAGCTATGTCAAGGAGCAGATCCTATCGCGGTTTTGAAGAAAAGGAACGCGAAAAAACCTGCCGCCTTTTCGGCATTAAGCAAAACTAAGGAGGGATAACAATGGCTATCGAACCAAAAAAACATGAAATGCCCACCCAGAATCCTGTTATCCGTGAAAAGAACTTTAAAGAGGTTGCGCTCGGCTATACCGCCGAAATCGCGGTTGAAGAAGCAAATCGCTGCCTCAACTGCAAAAACAAGCCCTGCGTAAAGGGATGCCCTGTCAACATTGACATTCCCGACTTTATCTCCTGCATCAAAAAAGGAGATTTTGAGGGCGCTTATGATATAATCTCCTGTTCATCGTCTCTGCCCGCCGTATGCGGCAGAGTATGTCCGCAGGAATCACAGTGTGAAAAACACTGCACGCTCGGAATCAAGTTTGAGCCGGTAGGTATCGGCAGACTTGAACGCTTTGTTGCCGACTGGCACAACGAGCACAGCGAAAAAATGCCCGAAAAGCCCGAATCAAAAAATATTAAGGTTGCGGTTATCGGTTCCGGTCCGTCCGGTCTCACCTGCGCCGGCGATCTTGCAAAAAAGGGATACAATGTTACGGTTTTTGAGGCTCTTCACTCAGCCGGCGGCGTTTTGGTTTACGGCATTCCGGAATTCAGACTTCCCAAAGCTATTGTTGCAAAAGAGATTGAAACACTCAAAGCGCTCGGCGTTGATATTGAAACTGACGTGGTAATCGGCAAAACTTTGACCATTGACGAATTGTTTGACGACGGCTATGAGGCTGTTTTTGTCGGTTCCGGCGCAGGACTTCCGAAATTTATGGGAATCAAAGGCGAAGGCTTCAACGGCGTTTACTCTGCCAACGAATTTTTGACCAGAATCAACCTCATGAAAGCCTATGAGCCCGGCAGTCACACGCCTATCCGCTGCGCACACAAGGTTCTCGTTGTCGGCGGCGGCAACGTTGCAATGGACGCGGCAAGATGTGCAAAAAGACTCGGTGCAGACGTTTCAATCGTATACAGAAGAACCGAGAACGAACTTCCGGCAAGAAAAGAAGAGGTTGAACACGCAAAAGAGGAGGACATCAATTTTATGTTCCTCACATCCCCGGTTGAGATCCTCGGCGATGAAAGCGGAAATGTAGCCGGTATGGTCTGCCGCGAAATGACTCTCTCGGAGCCGGACGAAAGCGGAAGAGCAAAACCCATTCCCCTTTATGACAGCGACTTTACAGTACCCGCAGATTGTGTTATAATGGCGCTCGGAACTTCTCCGAACCCGCTTATCCGCAACACCACAAAAGGTCTTGAGACCCAAAAATGGGGCGGAATCATTGTCAACGACGAGGGTCAGACCTCAAGAGACGGCGTTTATGCCGGCGGCGACGCCGTAACGGGCGCTGCAACCGTTATCCTTGCAATGGGCGCAGGAAAACAGGCTGCGTCTGCGATTGACGAATATCTCACGGAGAAGCATTCCTAAGCGTATCCACAAATAAAGAAAAGATCTACCGGCCGCATGTTTAGAGGAAATACCGGGTATTGAAAGTGCAAATACAGGCGAGAAAATTTTTCGCAGAATTTGTGCTTATCAGTTAATCGGTAATTCATTATAAGACGAGAGTCGAAAACATTGAGTTCGACTCTCGTTTTTAAGTCGATGACAGTCGAACTCAATGCGGTTTTTTAAGGCAAATTTGCTCTTAAAAAACTGCTACACACCTGATGGATTTGTTTTTTGGTACAGTGTGGTTCTTCTTTGGCGAAGCAATACTTTCGTATTGTGAGACAAAAAGAGCCGCAATGTGCCGGAAAACAAATTTTTCGGGTGCATTGCGTTCGACTTTCTTCAGCTTAAGTCGGACAAATTGAAAGGAGCAGAAAAATTGGACAACACATTTGACTTTTCGGTTGTTGACTCAATTCTTGAATCTCACGGCTTTCAAAAGCAGGCAATAATAGCTGTTTTGCAGGAGATTCAGGAGCATTACCACTATCTTCCGTGTGAGGTTTTTCCTCATCTGTCTGAAAAGCTTGACATCAGCGAAGCAAGGATATACTCCGTTGCAACGTTCTATGAAAACTTTTCACTTGAACCCAAAGGAAAGTATGTAATCAAAATCTGCGACGGAACTGCCTGCCACGTCCGCCGCTCAATTCCTATCCTTGAAAAGCTCAGAAAAGAGCTTGGACTTTCTGAAAGCAAAAAGACCACCGACGATTTGCTTTTTACGGTTGAAACGGTTTCCTGCCTCGGCGCGTGCGGACTTGCGCCCGTTCTCACCGTCAATGATAAGGTTCACCCGGCAATGACTCCGGAAAAAGCCGAAGCGCTTTTGAACGAACTCAAGGAGGAAAGTGCAAATGCTTGAAAACAGAGAACAACTCATTGACTTTCGCAAAAAGGAAGCCGACGCCTACAATTCACAGGTTGAAAAAATAATCATCTGCGCCGGAACGGGTTGCGTTGCCGGCGGTTCTCTCGATGTATATGACAAGCTCAAAGAGCTGATGGCTGCCGAGGGAATTAACGTTGAGGTTGAGCTCAAAGCCGAGCCTCATGAGCGCTCTGTCGGGCTCAAAAAAAGCGGCTGCCACGGCTTTTGCGAAATGGGTCCTCTCCTGCGCATTGATCCGCAGGGCTGGCTTTATACAAAAGTTCACGTTGAAGACTGTGAAGAAATAGTTGAAAAAACAATCAAGGGCGGCGAATATATCGAGCGCCTTGCATATAAAAAGGACGGAAAAATCTATGAACGCCAGGAGGATATTCCGTTCTATAAGCAACAGACAAGACTTGTTCTTGAACACTGCGGCAGAATCGACGCCCAGTCAATCAAGGAATACATAGCCCTCGGCGGCTACACCGCTTTTGAAAAGGCTCTGTTTGACATGACGCAGGATGAGATCATTGACGAAATCACCCGTTCGGCCCTCAGAGGACGCGGAGGCGGAGGTTTCCCCGCCGGACGCAAGTGGGCTCAGGTCAAAAAGCAAACAGAAAAGCAGAAGTACGTTGTCTGCAACGGCGACGAGGGCGACCCCGGCGCTTTCATGGACAGAAGCATCATGGAGGGCGATCCCCACAGAATGCTTGAGGGTATGATGATTGCCGCCGTTGCCTGCGGCGCAAGCGAGGGCTATATCTATGTCCGCGCAGAGTATCCTCTTGCGGTTGCAAGACTCAAAAACGCCATTAAACAAGCTGAAGAGATCGGTCTGCTCGGCGACAATATTCTCGGCTCCGACTTTTCATTCAGACTGCACATCAACCGCGGCGCAGGTGCATTTGTCTGTGGCGAGGGCAGCGCGCTGACCGCTTCAATAGAGGGCAAGCGCGGCTTTCCGAGAGTAAAGCCGCCCAGAACGGTTGAACACGGACTTTTTGACAAGCCTACCGTTCTCAACAACGTTGAAACCTATGCCAACGTTGCACCCATAATCAACAACGGCGCCGACTGGTACCTCAGCTATGGCACGGAAAAGAGTCCCGGAACAAAAGCGTTCGCCCTCACCGGCAACATTCAGAACACCGGACTCATTGAAGTACCGATGGGTACAACGCTGAGAAAAATTATCTTTGACATCGGCGGCGGAATGCGCGGCGGTGAGTTTAAAGCCGTTCAAATCGGAGGTCCCTCCGGCGCATGTCTGACCAAAGAGCACCTTGATTTGCCGCTTGACTTTGACACGCTCAAAAAAGTCGGCGCAATGATAGGCTCCGGCGGACTCGTTGTCATGGACTCCAACACCTGCATGGTTGAAGTTGCGCGTTTCTTTATGAACTTTACCCAAAACGAGTCATGCGGAAAATGTGTTCCCTGCCGCGAGGGCACAAAAAGAATGCTTGAAATTCTTGAAAGGATCGTTGCCGGCGAGGGAAAAGACGGCGATATTGAGTTGCTTCTTGAGCTTGCCGATACCATCGGCGCAACGGCGCTCTGCGGACTCGGAAAAAGCGCTCCCTCCCCTGTTGTCAGCACAATCAAGAATTTCCGTGAGGAATATGAAGCTCATATCAAAGACAAAACCTGCCCGGCAGGTCAGTGCCAAAAGCTCAAGAGAATCAGCATTGACCCGTCGCTTTGCAAGGGCTGCTCAAAGTGCGCCCGTCAGTGCCCGGTGAACGCAATCAGCGGAAAAATCAAAGAGCCGTTTTCAATCGACCTTTCAAAGTGTCTCCGCTGCATGAGCTGCGTTTCATCTTGTGCATTCCACGCAATTAAGGAGGGTTAAAAATGAGCGAAAGACAATACATGACAGTTGACGGGATTCCCGTTCAGATAAACGGAGAAAAAAACCTGCTTGAGGTTCTCCAAAAAATAGGTATCAAGCTTCCGACCTTCTGCTATCACTCGGAGCTTTCGGTTTACGGAGCATGCCGCATGTGCATGGTTGAAAACGAGTGGGGCGGTCTTGACGCAGCGTGTTCAACACCGCCGAGAGCCGGAATGAAAATCAAAACCAATACCGAAAGGCTCAGAAGATATCGCAAAAATATTCTTGAGCTTATTCTTGCCAATCATTGCCGCGACTGCACAACCTGCGAAAACAACAGCAATTGCAAATTGCAGGACCTTGCAATGCGCTTTCACATTGACGGCGTTCGGTTTCCGAACAATGCCCGCTCAACAAAAAACGACGATGAATCCTCGCTTTGCATAACACGCGACGCAGGCAAGTGTATACTCTGCGGCGACTGCGTAAGAATGTGTAACGAAATTCAAAACGTCGGCGCGATCGACTTTGCTTTCCGAGGCTCAAACGCAATTATCAGCACCGCTTTCGGAAAGCCGCTCGCCGAGTCTCCCTGCGTCGGCTGCGGTCAGTGCTCCGTTGTTTGCCCGACCGGTGCAATCGTTGTTAAAAACAACATTCCTAAAGTTTGGAAAGCAATTGAAGATCCGAACGTCAAAACGACCGTTCAAATCGCACCGGCAGTCAGAGTTGCTCTCGGAAAAGAGCTGCATGTCAACGACGGAGAGAATGTAATGGGCAAAATCGTTGCTGCACTGCGCAGAATGGGCGTTGACGAGGTTTATGACACCTCTCTCGGAGCCGACCTCACGGTTATGGAAGAAAGCGAAGAATTTCTTGACCGCCTTGAAAGCGGAAAAAAGCTCCCGCTCATCACCTCCTGCTGCCCCGGTTGGGTCAATTACTGCGAAAAAAAGCACCCCCAGCTGCTTGAAAATGTTTCATCCTGCCGTTCACCTATGCAGATGCTCGCTTCAATTCTAAAGGATCAGGCAGAAAAAAGCCCACGCAAAATGTTCCACATTGCCGTAATGCCATGCACTGCTAAGAAGTTTGAAGCAGCAAGACAGGAATTTGCTTATCACGGCGACCCAAACGTTGACGCAGTAATCACAACACAGGAACTTATCAGAATGATCAAAGAATCCGGAATCGTCTTTGACGAGCTTGAATCGGAAGCAATTGATATGCCGTTCGGCATGGTTTCCGGCGCAGGTGTAATTTTCGGCGTGACCGGCGGTGTTACAGAGGCTGTTCTTCGCCGCGTGGTTGCCGACAAGAGCCGCACCGGTCTGCTTTCCGTTGCAACCTTCGGTCAGAGAGGCGACGACGGAATCAAAGAGTTTGACCTGCCGTATGGCGACAGCGCCCTCCACATTGCCGTTGTCAGCGGTCTCGGAAACGCCGAAAAAGTTCTCAAAAGAGTCAAGAACGGCGAAAAGTTTGATTTCATTGAAATCATGGCATGTCCGGGCGGCTGCGTCTGCGGCGGCGGTCAGCCGTTTGCCGTCTCTCAGATGCTCAAACAGCGCGGAAAGGGACTTTACAGCGCAGACCGCAGATACAGCATACGCCGTTCCGAGGAGAACCCTCTGCTTGCTTCAATTTACAGCGAGATCATAAACGGCAGAGTTCACGAGCTGTTGCATGTTGATTACAGAAAAAAGGGTGAATAAAATGGTCAAAATAAAAATCTGCATCGGAACAGCCTGTCACTTGAGCGGAGCCCAGAGCGTCATTGCCTCTTTCCGCCATTTGATTGAAGAAAACAAGCTTTTTGACAAAGTCTCGCTTGAGGGCGCGTTCTGCATGCGCCGGTGCGAAAACGAGGGCGTTGCCGTAACGGTCAACGATGAGGTTTTTCACGTCAAAGCGGAAGACGCACGCCGCTTTTTCCGCGAAAAGGTTTTGCCTCTCGCCTCACAGTGAGAGTATAAAGATTATTAATGCAACGCCGCACAAAAATTTTTCGACTTGAACCGACAAGCCTGCAAAATCTTTGTGCAACCCGACGACAAATCTTACTATGCAATTCGCACACCTCAATTGTGCGGTGTTACCCTAAGGAACGGTGGTGTTTTTTTGGAGCAGAATAAAGTTTCAAAGGCTACTCTCGGCAGAGTTCCGTCATATCTCGGATATCTCAAAAGCCTTGACGAAAGCATTACAACAATTTCCGCAACTTCAATTGCAAAAAATCTCGGCTTTGGCGAAGTTCAGGTCAGAAAAGACCTCGGCGCAATCAGCGCCACGGGAAAACCGCGCGTCGGCTACCTCAGACAGGAGCTGACCGAGCGGCTTGAGGCCCTGCTCAAAGCAGAAGACGGAAACGCCGTGATTATGGGAGCAGGACGGCTCGGAAAAGCACTGCTTGATTATAACGGCTTTGAAAAATACGGAATCAGTATTCTTTCGGCTTTTGACCCGAAGATAAAGACTCCCGAGTTTTCAAAGGGAGGAAAGCCCCTCCTGCCGATTGAGGATCTTTCTTCATACTGCCGCGAAAACAACATTCGCCTCGGCGTAATTGCCGTTCCCAAAGAAGCGGCGCAGGAGGTCTGCGACATGCTGTGTGAAAACGGTATAAAAGCCATTTGGTGCTTTGCACCGTGCCGACTTTATACGCCGGCAGACGTAGCGGTTCAATATGAAAATCTTGCTCTTTCGCTCGCGCATCTTAAGATGCAAATCAAACAATAAGGTATGGTGAAAGATAACCGGGCTAAACAGCAAGAGGGAAGAACAAACGGTTCTTTTCCTTTTGCTCAAATAAGCCCGGCGGTCTTTGACCTTTGCGGCGGCAGTCGTGTGCTTGTGCACTTTCGGTTCCCGCCGCTTTTTATGTCATCAACGCCGAAATAAAAATAATTATGGTGCTTATTATGTCAAAACTGCACTAAAATTCATAAAAAAGTGTGATATCATTAGAAAAGATGAAGTCAGCATAATTCAAAGGAGGAAACAGCCGTGCAGTTAGACAGAATTATCGCGGTCAGAAACAGCAAGACTGTTTTTTGCGATGAAGACCGCTGCATTAAAGTTTTTAATTCGGGCTATTCCAAAACAGACATACTCAGAGAGGCTCTGAATCTGGCATATGCCGAAGAAGCCGGACTCAATGTTCCAAAGCTGCTTGAAGTTACAACAGTCAACGGAAAGCCGGCGCTCGTTTCTAAATATATTGAGGGCAAAAGCGTCCTCAGGCTGATGAAAGAAAAACCCGAAAGGAAAGAGGGGTACTTGTCGCTCTTTGTTGACGCACAGCTTGAAATTCAAAAAAAGAGCTGTTCTCTTCCGACCTCTTTCAAAAGCAGCCTTTCAAACAGAATTTGCTCTGCCGGGCTTTCTGCGCCGATTCGTAAGGAGCTGCTCCTCAGTCTTGAATCGCTGCCGGAAGAAAATGCACTCTGTCACGGCGACTTTTATCCGTCAAATGTCATTATAGGAAATGACGGCACGCCATTCATCATTGACTGGTCTCACGCGGCAAACGGCTCACCGATCGCCGACGCTTTGCAAACGTTTTTGCTTTTGTTTTTGAGAGACGGACAGAAAATTGCCGAGTATTACCTTGATTTGTTCTGTGAAAAAAGCAACATAAAAAAAGAGAACTTTGACAAGTGGCTGCCCGTTGTTGCCGCAGCACAGTATGCAAAAAGCAAGGAAGAAGAACGTGAGCTTCTTTTTCCGTTTATAAAATAACTACCGATCAACTCAAAGTTTTAAGAAATTCAATCAACAATTTCGGTCTGCAAGGGGGAATCTTGTGAAAATTACGGTTTGCATCGGCTCTTCATGCCACATTAAAGGCACAAGAAAAGTTGTTGAAGATCTTCAGTCCCTTATAGCTCAAAACAATCTCGGAGACAAGATTGAGCTTTCCGGAGAGTTTTGCATGGGCAAATGTCAGCTTGGAGTTTGCACAACGGTTGACGGAGAATTTTTCTCCGTTCGACCGGACAAGGTTAAAGAATTTTTTGACGAAAATGTTCTCAGGAGGGTTAATTGATGGTTGTAAAAATTTGCGTCGGCTCTTCCTGCCATCTCAAAGGTTCGGAAAAGCTGGTTGAGCTTTTTAATCAGGCAATTGCAGAAAACGGACTTGAAAATCAGGTCAGCCTGAGCGGCAGCTTCTGCACAGGAAAATGCAACCGCACCGGAGTTACAGTTACGGTTGGAGACAAAATTTTCACCGGCATAACGCCGGAAAACTTTCCTGCCTTTTTCAAAGCCAAGGTGCTCAGTATCTGCAAAGCAAAAGGAGTTTAAAAATGGACTGTCTTACGCTTAAAAAATCAAACTGCAAAAACTGTTATAAATGTCTGCGCCATTGCCCGGTCAAAGCCATACGCTTTTCCGGCAACCAGGCATACATTATCGGCAATGAATGCATCATGTGCGGCACCTGCTTTGTTGTCTGTCCGCAGGATGCAAAGCAGATCGTCAGCGAAATTGAAAAAGTCAAGGTTCTTTTTCAAACCGGCGAACCGGTTGTTGCCTCGCTTGCGCCCTCATTTGTTGCGAATTATCCCGACGTCGGAATCGGCGCAATGGAAAACGCACTCAAACAGCTCGGATTTTTTGCGGCGGAGGAAACCGCCATCGGTGCAACCATAGTCAAAAAAGAATATGACAAAATGATTGAAGACGGCGGACGCGACATTATTATCAGCTCTTGCTGCCACAGCGCAAATCTGCTGATTCAAAAGCACTTTCCTGCCCTCGTTCCGTATCTTGCAGACGTACTTTCGCCGATGCAGGCTCACGGGCGCGACATAAAAAGGCGTATTCCAAACGCAAAAGTTGTTTTTATCGGTCCCTGTGTTGCAAAAAAGGACGAGGCGCAGTATTACGAGGGCTTTGTTGACGCAGTGCTGACATTTGATGAGCTTTCTTTGCTTTTCAAAGAGGCCGGAGTTGAGCCGGAAAAACTGCCCGATCACAGCGAAAACAGCCGCGCCCGCTTTTTCCCCACCACGGGCGGGATACTCAAAACAATGGAAAAGAAAGCTACCGACTACACATATATGGCAATTGACGGAGCAGAAAACTGCATTGCCGCGCTCAGAGACATTGAAAACGGAGGACTGCACAAATGCTTTATTGAAATGTCTGTCTGCCCGGGCAGCTGTGTGGGCGGTCCGGTTATGGAAAAATTCCACCGCTCCCCTGTCAGGGATTTTGCCGCCGTTGCTGCGGCAGCGGGAAAAAACGATTTCATCGTTGACGACGTGAGTGAAGCGGAGCTGCAAAAGAGCTTTGAAACGATTGAACAACGTCTGCCAATGCCAAGCGAAAGCGAAATCACAGATATTCTGCTCAAAATGGGCAAAAGCAAGCCCTCTGATGAGCTTAACTGCGGCAGCTGCGGATACAACACCTGCCGCGAAAAAGCCGTTGCGATCTATCAGGGCAAAGCCTCGGTCACAATGTGCCTGCCGTATCTCAAGGACAGAGCAGAAAGCTTTTCGGATACCATTATCCGCAACACGCCAAACGGTCTTATAGTGCTCAACGAGAGCCTTGAGGTTCAGCAGATCAACAAACCTGCACAAAAAATTCTCAATATTCGCCTTGCCTCCGATATTCTCGGCGGTCAGATAGTCCGCGTTTATGACCCGTGCGATTTTCTTGAAGTTCTCACAACAAAGCAGGATATCAGAGACAAGCGTGTTTTCCTCGCAGAATATGAAAAATATGTTGAAGAAAGCATTATATACGACAAAGAATATCGCCTGCTCTTCTGCATTCTGCGCGACGTTACGGAGGAAGAAACACAGCGCAGAAAAAAAGAGACCATCAGCCGTCAGACCGTTGAAGTTGCAGACAAGGTTGTTGACAAGCAGATGAGAATTGTCCAGGAAATTGCGTCTCTTCTCGGAGAAACCGCAGCAGAGACCAAAATTGCACTTTCAAAGCTTAAGGAGTCGATAGTCGATGAATAATCTTTGCTCTGAAATCGGCTGGAAGAGTATCAATCACGAGGGAGAGCAGCTTTGCGGCGACCACGTTGACGTTGTTGAGCAGGGCGAAAACTCGAGCGTAATTGTTCTCGCAGACGGACTCGGCAGCGGTGTAAAAGCAAGCATTCTTTCAACGCTGACGTCAAAAATCATTTCAACAATGGTTGCGCAGGGAATCGGACTCGAGGAATGCGTTTCAACAATTGCCCAGGCTCTGCCGATCTGCTCTGTCCGCGGCGTTGCATATTCAACATTTACAATAATTCATCTCAAAGACAACCGTGTTGCCGAACTTATTCAATTTGACAATCCGCATATAATTCTCATCAGAGACGGCGAAATATATAATTACCCGGAAAGCGAAACCAATATTGACGGAAAAAAGATCTACCGTTCAACGGTTATGCTTCAGGAAAACGATATTTTTGTTGCAATGAGCGACGGTTGTCCGCACGCCGGAATCGGTCGCGCATACAACTTCGGTTGGAAACGTGAAGACATTGCAGAGTTTATGAAAAATCTTGCCCCCGTCGGTTATACGGCAAAAACTCTTTCCACCATGCTTGTTGACGAGTGCTTCCGCCAGTACGGAGGTCACCCCGGCGACGACGCCACAGCCTGCGTTGTGAGAATCAGAAAGCGGGAACCGATGAACCTGCTTTTCGGTCCGCCGCGCAACCGTGACGACTGCGGAAGAATGATGTCGCTCTTTTTTTCAAAGGAAGGCAAGCACATCGTCTGCGGCGGAACAACATCTTCAATCGCGGCAGATTTTCTTGGAAAAAAGCTCAAACCGACGCTTAATTTTGTAAAAAGCGACGTTCCGCCGATTGCCGAGCTTGAGGGCGTTGACCTTGTTACCGAGGGAGTTATCACCATCAACAAAGTCATTGAATATGCAAAGGACGCCCTTGCCGACAACGAGGAGTACGAACACTGGAGCTTCAGCCGCGACGGTGCCTCTCTCATTTGCCGTATGCTTTTTGAAGAGGCAACGGATATCAACTTTTTTGTTGGCAGAGCGGTCAATCCGGCGCACCAGAATCCAGAACTCCCAATCAACTTCAACATTAAAATGAACCTTGTTGAGGAGCTTTCAGACTGCCTGAAAAAGATGGGCAAGCATGTCAAGGTCAGCTATTTTTAAGCTTTGACTTCCGCATTGTTCATGCATCAATAATAAAAAGCTATACTTTCGTACTGTTTAAAACAGTATGGGAAGTATAGCTTTTTCTTTTTCAAATCTGCGGCTCGGTTTTGCGCCAAAGGGTGTCAGCCGAGATTTGTTACGTTATGCCTTTGCTTTGATGGCTCAACGGTGAAACAGTTTTTTGAAAAACGCAAAAATCATATGGAAGAACGCAATCACTCTTTCAATGAAGCCCTTTCCGTGAACCTTGCCGCAGAACGGACAGGCGTTTTCAGTTTGGTCTTCGGCAGGACTTTCGGTTTTAAAATCCGTTTCAATGTTGCCGCTCTTTTCGTCAACCGAAATGTTGACCTCGCGTCCGTCCGGAACATCAGCCTTTGCATCCGAAATTTCAACATCATCTTTAATATACTTGATGGTAATATTATTAAGTCCGGATACTACAACACCTGTGTCGGTTTTTGATGCAGTAACAGTTTTTCCTGCGGCAGTGCCGGATACTTTTATTTCAACAGCTTCTTCTTCATCGTTAAATCTAATAACCGAAACTGTGTATGTATTGCCGGGAACAGCATTGATTTTTGTTTCTGTTTTTTGAGCGTCAATTGTCATTGTCACATCACTTTTATCTGATACGCTCGCCGTTAAAATTGAGCCGTTGCCTGCAAGGCAAACTTCGTTTTCTTCGCCACCGGTGTTTGAAACAGAGATTGACTTATCGTTCAAAAGCCAATATAACTTCACAGTTTTGTCGGATTTTTTAACATAATCATCAGAATTGATTTCAATAATATCATTTGAATCAATTTCAGAATTGCTGTTGCTTACAGTTAAAAGTAAATTATCTTTTGCAAGGGAATCCATTCCGGTTACATATTTCTCTTCCCCACTAGTATTTTTCTTGTTTGGCGCTTTTCCAGAAAGCAAAGCTTCATATGGCACATAAATGTCTGAACTATATCTAATCCTGCAAGTATCGCTGTTCCAGCCAGGCAAACCAGAAAAACTCCAATAATTGTTTTCGCCTACTGTGATTCTTTCAAAACCGGAACTGTTATTCGGATCATCAACTAAGATATCGTTTCCGTCAATTCCAACAGCTAAAACTCTGTGACCACCGTTACCATCGTTACGGGTCATTCCTATTGTGACACCAATACTATCATTATCCAAATAGCTTTTAACAACGTTATAAATTGTTGAAATGTCCGTCCAAACAGAGTTTTTCTCAGATACCGAACTGTATTGATAAATATGCGAGTATTTAATATAATCCAATACAGAAATTTTTTCGCCACCAATATCCACTTCCGACAGAGAAAGAGCGTCCCTCAAATTAGAGCAAGTATCTTCTGAAATGCGCGGTTTGACAATAATAGAAGTAACATCGGGTTTTGAGTTATAAAATAAAGCTGTTGTGTATGCCATGCCGAAACAGCAACCATCAGAATACCCACCGAGATTTTTATACAATAAATTTCCAGCATCCAGACCATACCAATTCGTAAAATACTTTTTAGATATGTACCAATTTTCGTTAGTGAAGTTATAACTGTCCTTATAAAAATCGTAACCGACCGGAGTGGACTTTTCCCATTCACAGATAAAACCTGTTTTTGACAATTGATAAAAATCAACATCTGTGCCTTCCCCGGAGGTTGCAGAATCTGTTAAGTCATTCCACTGACCCTTTTTTTGCCAAGTCTTACCGTAGACAATGTGATCCTTACCGTAAATATTAACATACACTTCTCCGTCCACTCTGTGATCGGGATTGTTTTCTGACCAGTTTGTATATGAAAGACTTTCATTCGTAACCCATGCTTGCGGAACTGTATCCAGTCGCAGACCTATCCAGTAAATGTTAGTTTTATCACCGGTGATTATCCGTTCAATAAACGCTTGTTCTTCAGCCGATGTTATCGTCACCAAATGACCGCCTTGTTCCTCGCACCATGCTTCGGCTTCGGTCCACTTTTTATTTTCTTCATAAACTTTATAATAATTCCCATTGAACTCAACCGCATCTTCCGGTACTTTAACGTCAGACGCAAAAGAGCCGAGCGGCAAGACACAAAAAAGCATCAGAACAGCCATAATTGCCGCCAGCGATTTTCTCAGTGTTCTTTTCATTTTGTCTTTTTCCTTTCAAAACCGTATTTTGTGGAAAAACCGAGCCCTACCCTCCTTTTTTGAGCTGCACCAATTTGCCCCACAAAAACAAAAAGTGCGCCTACCGAAGCAGACGCACAAAAAACGCAAACTCCGATAGTCGCCAAACTAAATCATATACGAAAAATCAGTGTAAACCCTAACTTCACGAACACAAATGGAATTTGCATTTTTTACAAACTCAGATGTTCATGAGATAGAGTAAGGTACAACAAACTGCGCCCTTCGAAAAAAGGGCTTGAACAAATTTTCGTATATTGAATTAGTTTGGCATTTTTATTGTATTACACTTTTTTCAAAAAGTCAATGCATTGTCAAATAATAGATATAAAAGCAAAGGGAGCCGATTTCCGGCTCCCTTATGAAGTTTTCACTTGTTCTTAATCGATATCATATATCTGCTTAAAGCGTCCGTGATTGATTATGTGGACCAAAACAGAAACGAGAATGACGCCCACAGCAAGACCTGCGGCAATACGGGCAGTCTCTGTCAATGCCTGATTGAAAGCCGGCTTGTTGCTGACAATGAAGTAATACATGGTGTAATATAGCTTTGCACCGGGAACAAGCGGTATTATTGCGCTCGCGAGAAAAGTTGTTGTCGGTGATTTCGTGAGTCTTGCCATAATTTCGGAATACACCGCTCCGGCGAGCGCCGGAAAAAAATTCTGAAAAAACTCGTGGCTGAAATACTTTACCGAAATAACATAAACAATGCACACCAGTCCGCCGCCGATCGTTGCCCAAAGAATGCGTTCCTTGCGCACACGAAAAAGCAGGGCAAAGCCGCATGCACCGAAAAATCCGGAAATTACGATTATCAACGCCTGTTTAAAATCCATACGGCTCAACCTCCAATCAAAAGAATCGGCACCGCAAAACCGCAGGCAATTGCAAGAGCGATTATCATAGTTTCAAGAAAACGCATCAGTCCGCTCATTACATCTCCGCAAAGCAGTTCACGAATCGAGTTGATGAGCATAAGTCCCGGAATAATCAGCATTATATCGCCAATCATTATCATATCGGCATTATCCGCAAGACCGAGCCGAACAAACATAATTGCAAAAAAGCCCGAAAGCGCAGAGCAGACCGCCGTAAAAAACAAGCGGTTCATACCTTTCGCCTTGATGAAAGAGTTCATGAGATAAATCATAACCGCAATCGGAATCGTAGCGAGTGAGTCGCGCCACGAACCGCCAAAAAAAACAGCAAAGGCTGCCGCCGCAAGACAATTGCCGAAACAGGCGGAAAGACGAAATCGCTTTTCCTCACTGTTGATTTTTTCAAGCTCATTCTTTGCGGTCAAAACGTCGGGCACTTCCTCACAGATTTTTCTTGAAAGTGCGTTGAGCTTTTCGAGTCTGCCGAGGTTGTTTGAATATGCATATATACGTCTTGACTGCGTATAGTCGCGTCCGTCTTCATCAAAGGCAGTAACGGTCATCATGGATATTATTGAAAAGACCTCAATGCGCTTCATTCCGTAGGCATAGCAGACGCGTATTATTGTTTCCTCAACCCTGTTCATCTCCGCTCCGCATTTAACCATGCTTTTGCCGAGATCCATTGCAAAGGAAAGCGCCTGTCCGAGCTCGGTTTTGGTTTTTTCCACACCTTATTCCTCATTTCTTCCGTCTTGTGTTTTGCTGTTTTCTCTCCTGTACCATTGCAGATTATAATACCCAAGTGTGCCCAAGTCAACATATTTTTTTGTATTGCTCCGCCTTTTCTCCGCTCTTTGCGCATCCGGCGATTTGTTTGCGAAAAATATGTGAAAAAGGCGTTTATATATTAGCTCAATATTACAATATTGTTAAAAAAATCTTTCGTTTTTCAAGATTGCTTGACCGCAGGAAAGATATGTATTACAATATTTACTACAAACCAATATTTTGTCAATAAAACTTAATTTATAAGGAAAAGAATCGAATATGGAAGAAAAAAATCTTGTTTCAGCCCCTCCCATCGTCGGTCTGACGAGCGAAGAGGCGGCGCAGAGAGCTGCGCAGGGTCTTGGCAACAAGACAGACATTTCAACCGGAAAAACGGTTAAAGAAATCGTTTTTTCAAATCTTTTCACCTATTTCAATCTTATTTTTCTCATCATCTCCGTGCTCCTGTGCGTTGTCGGCTCATATAAAAACCTCTCGTTTCTGCCGGTTATCATAGGCAACACCCTCATCGGAATCATTCAGGAGCTGAAAGCAAAAAAAACGCTTGACAAAATGAGCCTGCTCAATGCGCCTCACTGCATAGCTTTCAGAGACGGAAAGCAAGCCCGGCTGCCTGCCGATGAGCTTGTCAAAGACGATGTGATTCTGCTCGCCTCCGGCGACCAAATATGCGCCGACGCGTCGGTTGTTTCCGGCAGCATTCAGGTCAACGAATCTCTTTTGACAGGTGAATCGGACGAAATCACCAAGAATGAGGGAGATTCACTGCTTTCCGGCAGCTTTGTTGTTTCCGGAAAATGCACCGCAAAGCTTGAAAAGGTCGGCAACGAGTCGTATATTTCAAAGCTCACAGGCGAAGCAAAGGTACTTTCAAGCGGTGAGCAATCAGAGATGATACGCTCAATTAACAGAATAATCAAGTGGGTCGGAATAATCATTATACCCATAGGTATAGTTCTTTTCTGCCAAAGCTATTTTCTCAATGCCCAAAGCGTTCAAAAAAGCGTTACTTCAACGGTTGCGGCTGTTCTCGGCATGATTCCGGAGGGACTGTATCTTCTGACAACTATCGCCCTTGCACTGAGCACGATTCGCCTTGCAAAACGCCGTGTTCTTCTGCATGACATGAAGAGTATTGAAACGCTTGCACGCGTTGACGTTCTTTGCGTGGATAAAACCGGAACCATCACCGAGCCGGATATGCGCGTCACCGAAATCAAAGTCAGAGAAAACGTCACCGCCGACGCCATGTCGCTGCTTGCGTCATATGTTTTTGCCTCAACAGACAACAACGCAACGGCGAAAGCACTGAACGAATATATAAAAGAAAATCATAACACACCGCAGAACAGAACTGCCCTTGAGGTCATGCCGTTTTCCTCCTCGGTCAAATACGGTGCAGTCACTTTCACCGACGGAACATATCTGCTCGGTGCACCGGAGTTCATTCTCAAAAGCAGCTTTGCGCTTTATGAAAACGAAATTGCCTCATATACGGAAAAAGGTTTTCGCGTTCTGCTCTTTGCCTCATACGGCGGCACGAGCGTCAAAAACGGTCTGACCGAAGACGCAGAGCCGCTCGCGTGGGTCATACTTGCAAATCCCATCAGAGAAAACGCAAAAGAAACGTTTCAATACTTCAAAGAGCAGGACGTTGCACTCAAGGTCATCTCCGGCGATAATCCCGAAACTGTTTCAAAAATCGCAAAGGAAGCAGGAATTGAAAACGCGGAAAGCTATGTTGACGCTTCAACGCTTGACAGCGATGAAAAGATTGAAGACGCCGTTCAAAAGTACACCGTTTTCGGCAGAGTTACGCCAAAGCAGAAACAGCAATTTGTGCACGCTCTGCAAAAGAACGGTCATACCGTTGCAATGACCGGCGACGGCGTTAATGATATCCTTGCCATGAAAGACGCGGACTGCTCCGTTGCAATGGCGTCGGGCAGTGAGGCTGCCTCGCAGGTTGCTCAGGTCGTTCTGCTTGACTCCGATTTTGCGCGTATGCCGAGCGTGGTATGCGAAGGACGCTGCGTTGTCAATAACATTCAGCGCTCAGCAAGCCTCTTTCTTGTCAAGAACATCTTTTCTCTGCTCATGGCGGTGTTCTCAATGGTCTCCTTCATCACATATCCGCTTGAGCCTACTCAGATTTCTCTCATCGGTGCTTTCACGATCGGTCTGCCGGGCTTTTTGCTTGCGCTTGAACCCAACAAGGAGAGAATACGCGGCAACTTCATGAGAACGGTTTTGCTCAAAGCGTTCCCTGCCGGATTCACCGATATGCTTGCGGTCGGTGCGCTTGTTGTCTGCGGAGACGTCTTTTCTCTGCCGAAAGATGACATTGCCACGGCGGCAACCATGCTGCTGTGCGTTGTGGGCTTTATGATACTCATAAAAATCAGCCAGCCGTTCAACAAACTGAAATACGGCATTCTGTTCATCAACATTGCGGGACTCGCATTTTGCGGAATCTTTTTGCGACAGCTGTTCCAAATCACGTCAATGTCGGCGATCTGCGTTTTGCTCATGATCGTTTTCGGCTTTGCATCCGAGTCGCTGTACCGCTACCTTTCGTTTTTAACAGAAGTAATTGCAGACTTCGCCGAAAAGCACCGCACGCCACACAAAAAAGCAACGCCCCAATTTATGACAAAGGTTAAAGACAAATTTGAGGATATAAGAAACAGCAGATAAAACCTCAAACAGCCCTTGCTGTTATCATATGAAATGAGCCGGACAAAACTTGTCCGGCTCATTTGCACCTATGTCACTCACGGAAAACGCACGAAAAATTATGACGGGACGAGTAAAAACGGGTGTATGAAAAACCAACCAAAAAAGCTATAATTCACGGCACCCATCGGTGCGCATGAATTATAGCTTTCATCGTTCGCTTTAAAATTCGGTCAGCTTTGAAGTGCCGAACCTTTCACCGTTAAGCGTTAAAATACTTTGTGGGAGCTTCGGGGGGCTTCGGTGCAGGCTTTCCGAGAAATACCTCATAGAAAATGTACTTGAGATATTCCCAAACGCTCTTGAAAAAGTCAATGAACATTTCAAAGAATGTGGTTTTTACGTGCTCGTCTTCCTCATCATCGGCAACGACAGTCGTTGCGGCAGGTGCCTCCTCTGCAAAAACAGAAAAAGCAGCTGAGAAAGCCGGGAGCGCCATGACAAGAACGAGCATGAACGCAATGAGCTTTTTAAGTGTTTTGTTCATATTGATCCTCCTAACTGAAAAATATGGATTCCTTTTTAATTATAACCGAGGCAGTCTTTGAAGTCAAGACAGTTTCGGCCACTTTTTTCCGCAATTAAAGAATTTATCTGTATTTTACCCGAATACTTTCCGTTTTCTCGCCGAGGACTTCCTTTCCGCCGACCTTTTTGCAGCAACGGATAAGATACCACGCCTCTCTTTCGCCCGGCTCACCTTTGTCTGAAAGGCTCAAAGTAACTCCGTCGTTTGTTCTCGCAACTTCTTTGAACTCTCCGTTTTCGGAAGTACCTTTAAAAAGAATGTAGCAATCAACGCCGGCAGTCATTCGATAGAAAAAGGTAACTTTTTTTGAAAGACCGCGCTTCACTTCAAAAATCTGCGTCTTGTCAATGCAGACAAAGCACTTTTCCTTTCCGGTATTGCTGAAAAAGCGGCTGCCGTCCTCTGCAAATGAAAAGCTCTGAACGTCATAATAGTATATCTGACCGGAGACGGCGGTATCATCGGTAAAGCTGCTGCTTTCGCTGTCCGTTTCTCCGCGGATAACACCATCGTCCATGCCCTCAATGCGGCGTTTGACAACGTATCCCTCTGCATTTTCCGCCCTTTTCCAAAAGACTGTAACTTTTCCGAACGACGGGCTTTCAACGCCGGTAACATTCACCGCAGGCACGGAAGAAATATTCACTGCACGCAAAACGCTGCGCGAATACGCCGGCTTTGTTTTTCCCGGTACTGCCTTGAATGCAGAGACTCTGTACTGATATACCCCGTCGCTCAGCTCATCTTTTGAGCAATAGTTTTTTGCCGTTGCAGGGAGAGAAGCGAGCTTAACAAATTTTTCCTTGAGGTTATCATAGCGTTCAATTATATAGCCCTCCGCCTCTTCAACGCCTTTCCACGCAAGCTCCACGCTGCGGTCATCGTTGACGTCGGCCAGAGTGAACTGCGGCTTTGTTTTAAAAACTTTTTTTGCCATAAATGCTCTTCCTTATAAAAGTTTTGCACTCTCTTTGTCAATGAAAACGGTCGCGTCCGCGTGATTTTGAAGAATGCTCGCAGGGCAGTGGGGAGTGACCTCGCCTCTGACCATTGAATAGACGGCCTTCGCCTTGCTTTCGCCCGTTGCAATGAGAATGATCTTTTTTGCTCTCATTATGTCGCCGACGCCCATTGTGAACGCGTAGCGCGGCATTGGTCTGTCGATAAAATACTTGCTGTTTGAGTTGATCGTGCTTTCCGTGAGCCTGACCTTGAACGGTCCGTCCGTAAAGCTGTCAGCCGGTTCGTTGAAACCGATGTGACCGTTGGTTCCCACGCCGAGCAGCTGAATGTCTATTCCGCCGGCCGCGGCAATCTTTTTTCCGTATTCCTCACAGCAGCTTTCGCCCTCCTGAGGATCTCCGGAAAGAAAATTGACCTTTGAAAAATCAAAGCCTGCTTTTGAAAAAAGGTTTTCTTTCATGAAGTGATAATAGCTGTTTTCGTCCTCGCGCGGCAATCCGCAATACTCGTCAAGGTTGAATGTAGTCACGTCCTTAAAGCTGACGACGCCCTTTTCATAAGCCTCTATCATGCGCTTATATGTTTCAATCGGAGATGCGCCCGTTGCAAAGCCGAGAACGGCGTCCGGTTTTTTTTGAACCGTTTCAATAATTATTGACGAAACAGCCTTTGAAATTTCAACTGCATTTTCAAGAAGAACAACTTCCATTTGTATCCACTCCCTTTTTCTTTCGACATAATACCACATTATAGCGAATTTTACAAACATTTTTTGAAGATTTCTGCCGTGCGGTATTGAGCTTATTGCGCGGCGGTGGTAAAATTACTTTTTGAAAGGATTGATGAACGTGAATTTTAATTTTCACAGCCATACGTCAAGGTGTATGCACGCTTTCGGAACGGACGAGGACTACGTCAGAGCGGCTATTGACGCAGGATTTGAAGAGATAGGATTTTCAGACCATTCTCCGTGGCCGTTCAAAAGCGGTTATGTATCCTCGATGAGAATGGGCGCGGACGAGCTTGAGGACTATGCGCTTTCGGTTATGAAGCTGCGCGAAAAATATAAAGACAAAATCAAAATCCGCCTCGGTCTTGAATGCGAATACTTTGAAGAATATCTGCCGTGGCTTTGCGCCGAATGTGAAAAATTCGGCATTGAATATCTTCTGCTCGGCAACCATTTCACCCCAGATGAGGAACACGGAATATATAACGGCAGAATCAAAACGCCGTCCCAGCTTGAGGCATACAAAAACCACGTTCTGCGTGCACTTGACAGCGGACTTTTTCTTTATCTTGCCCACCCCGATATATTCATGCGTACCTACGGCAGCTTTGATTTGCACTGTGCCGACATTTCAAAACAGATAGTTGAAAAAGCCATTGAAACAGGTACTCCGCTTGAATATAATCTGCTCGGACTTGAGCACTGCCTGCACGACGGCATGAAGGAGGGCTATCCGAACTCCGGATTCTGGAAAATTGCCGGCGAAATGGGCGCAGCAGCAGTCATCGGTCTTGACGCGCATGAGCCGGACGCATATACAAAAAAAGCAGAGCTCTTTGAAAAATCAAAGAACAAACTTGAAAGCTACGGCGTAAAGCTCGTTTATCCGTTTGAACGCGGCTAATGACTATATAACTGTGCAGGCAGTCAAACGGCATAGGTTCAACGGTGCAGACGTGTGACTCATGCCGATACTTTTCGGTTTTCAGAAATATGTTCAATACTTTTACCAAGATTTTTTTTGAAATATTTTAATATTTTAACTGTTTGTATATTTACTTATATAGCGTTTGGTGTTAAAATGTTGGGTGTTGATTTATATCAATTTTTTATAATGGTTAAAAGGAGTCGAATCCCCTTTTATCCGTTCGGAAAAAGGAATTTCCATTATTAAGGAGGACAAAGCCAATGGCAAGAAAATCAAAGACCATGGACGGAAACAATGCTGCCGCATATGTTTCCTATGCGTTCACCGAGGTTGCCGGTATCTATCCGATCACCCCGTCAAGCCCCATGGCAGACTATGTTGACCAGTGGTCGGCACAGGGAATGAAAAACATCTTCGGAACCACAGTAAAGGTTGCCGAAATGCAGTCCGAGGCCGGCGCCGCAGGTACCGTCCACGGTTCACTCGCAGCAGGTGCTCTCACCACGACCTATACCGCTTCTCAGGGTCTTCTTCTCATGATCCCGAATATGTATAAGATCGCCGGTGAACTTCTCCCCTCAGTTTTCCACGTTTCGGCTCGTTGCGTTGCTTCTCACGCTCTTAACATCTTTGGCGACCATTCAGACGTTTACGCCTGCCGCCAGACCGGTTTTGCAATGCTCGCAGAAACCAATCCGCAGGAGGTCATGGACCTCGGCGCAGTTGCTCACCTTGCAGCAATCAAGGGCAGAGTTCCGTTCATCAACTTCTTTGACGGATTCCGCACCTCTCACGAAATTCAGAAGATCAAGATCTGGGACTATGAAGATCTTAAAGAAATGTGCGACATGGACGCTGTTGAAGCGTTCCGCAAGCGCGCTCTCAACCCCGAGCGTCCCGTAATGCGCGGCTCCCATGAAAACGGAGACATCTTCTTCCAGCACAGAGAAGCCTGCAACAAGTATTACGATGCAGTTCCCTCAATCGTTGAAGACTACATGGGCAAGGTCAACGAAAAGCTCGGCACAAACTATCACCTCTTCAACTACTACGGCGCTCCCGACGCTGAAAGAGTCATTGTTGCAATGGGCTCAATCTGCGACGTTGCCGAAGAAGTTATTGATTACCTCACCGCAAAGGGCGAAAAGGTAGGTCTTGTTAAGGTTCGTCTTTACAGACCGTTCTCCGCAAAGCACCTTGCAGACGCTATTCCGGCAACTGCAAAGAAAATTGCCGTCCTTGACAGAACCAAGGAGCCGGGCGCTCTCGGCGAGCCGCTCTTCCTTGACGTTGTTGCCGCTCTCAACGAGGTTGGCAGAACGGGCATTGAAGTTATCGGCGGCAGATACGGTCTCGGCTCAAAGGATACTCCGCCGGCAAGCGTATTTGCTGTTTATGACGAACTTGCAAAGGACGACATGAAGCGTCACTTCACCATCGGCATCAACGACGACGTTACCTATCTTTCACTTGAAGAAAAAGAGGCTCCGAGCACCGCAGCAGAGGGCACGATCGAGTGCAAGTTCTGGGGTCTCGGCGGCGACGGAACCGTTGGCGCAAACAAGGACTCAATCAAAATCATCGGCGACCATACCGACAAGTTTGTTCAGGCATACTTCCAGTATGACTCAAAGAAAACCGGCGGTGTAACCATTTCTCACCTCCGTTTCGGCGACAAGCCCATCAAATCACCGTATTATATCAACAAGGCTGACTTTGTTGCCTGCCATAACCCGTCATATATTGAAAAAGGCTACAAGATGGTCAACGATGTAAAGCCAGGCGGCGTATTCCTCATCAACTGCCAGTGGGACGAAGCCGAACTTTCAGAAAAGCTCCACGCAGACGCAAAGAGATACATTGCAAAGAACAACATTCAGCTTTACACCGTCAACGCAATTGACCTCGCCGCAAAGATCGGTCTCGGCAAGCGCACCAACACTGTTCTTCAGTCCGCTTTCTTCTCACTTTCAAAGGTTCTTCCGGAAGAGGAAGCAATCGGATACATGAAAGAGAAAGCCCAGAAGTTCATGAAGAAGGGTAAAGAAATCGTTGAAATGAACGAAAAGGCAATCGACGCCGGTGCCACAGCTTATGTCAAGATCAACGTTCCCGCTGAGTGGGCTGACGCTGCCGATGCAGCAGCAGAGGCAAAGAGCGAGGGCGCAGCAAAGCTCGTCAAGATGGTTGACGACATCATGAAGCCCGTTGGCCGCATGGACGGCGATTCACTCCCCGTTTCCGCTTTTGAAAACCACGCTGACGGTACCTTTGAACAGGGTGCCTCCGCTTATGAAAAGCGCGGCGTTGCAGTTATGGTTCCGGCATGGGACGCAACGACCTGCGCACAGTGCAACCAGTGCTCCTATGTCTGCCCGCACGCAACGATCAGACCGTTCTGCCTGACAGAAGAAGAGGCTGCAAACGCACCTGAAAACGCTGTTCTTGTTGACAAAAAAGTCGGCAAAGGCAAGGGCGTTTATAAGTATACCCTCGCCGTTTCTCCGCTTGACTGCATGGGCTGCGGCGTATGCATAGGCGTCTGCAAGACGCACTCCCTCAAGATGGTCTCCCGCGAAAGCCAGGACGATCTTCAGCCGGTATTCGATTATATGGTCAAGAACGTTTCTGTCAAGGAAGACGTTGCAGACAACACCGTTATGGGCAGCCAGTACAAGACTCCGCTGCTTGAGTTCTCCGGCTCATGCGCAGGCTGCGCCGAAACTTCATATGCACGTCTTATCACTCAGCTCTTCGGCGACAGAATGTATATCTCCAACGCAACCGGATGCTCCTCAATCTGGGGCGGCCCGGCAGCAACTTCACCCTATACCGTCAACAGCAAGGGTCACGGTCCCGCATGGGCTAACTCCCTGTTTGAAGACAACGCAGAGCACGGCTTCGGTATGCTCCTCGGTCAGAACGCAATCCGCAACGCTCTCATCGCAAAGGTTGAGGGAATCCTCACCGCCGAGCAGGCTCCCGAATCACTCAAGGCAGCTGCCAAGGAATATCTTGACACCGCAAACGACGGCGAAAAGAACTCCGCAGCAACTGACGCACTTGTTGCAGAGCTTGAAAAGGTTGCAGGCGACTGCGAGCACTGCGCTTCAATCCTCAGAGAAAAAGAATACCTTTCAAAGAAGTCCGTATGGATCTTCGGCGGCGACGGCTGGGCATATGACATCGGCTTTGGCGGCGTTGACCACGTTCTCGCCTCCGGCGAAGATGTAAACATCATGGTATTTGACACCGAAGTTTACTCCAACACCGGCGGTCAGGCTTCAAAGGCATCTCAGATCGGTCAGGTTGCACAGTTTGCAGCTGCCGGCAAGAGCATTGCCAAGAAGAGCCTTGCAGAAATCGCAATGAGCTACGGCTACGTTTATGTTGCTCAGATCGCTATGGGCGCAAACATGAACCAGACCATCAAGGCTCTCACCGAGGCTGAAGCATACCACGGTCCGTCAATCGTTATCGCTTATGCACCGTGCGAAATGCACTCCATCAAGGGCGGCATGCAGAACTGCCAGAACGAGATGAAGAAGGCTGTTGAATGCGGTTACTGGAACATGTTCCGTTACAACCCGGCTCTCAAGGCACAGGGCAAGAACCCGTTCACCATCGACAGCAAGCCCGGCGTAACCGAGGAATATCAGAATTTCCTCCTCAACGAGGCTCGTTATTCAGCTCTTACCCGTACCTTCCCCGAAAGAGCAAAGACTCTCTTTGCAGAGGCACAGGAAAAGTCGGTTGAAAGATATAATCACCTCAAGAGACTTGAGGCTCTCTACGCTCCCGACGCTGAATAATTCAACTGAATGCAGCAGCCCCCAACAGGCTTATCCTGTTGGGGGCTTATGTAATGCACAACGTCACATTCAGCCGTGTTGACTGTCTGCCAAAAACAGCGTGCGGCGCGCAATTGTTTTTTGCATTCAACAAATAAAGACTACATTTCACATCAGCTGCGTTAATACAGTTTGTGAAACGTAGTCTTTTCATTTTTATTTTACTGTGATATTTACCTATTGTGATACGTCAGCTGTTCTAACGTATAGGTCAAAGCCCGGCAAACGTTATCGATTCAGCGCCATTGCGGCAACCTGCTGTCCGCCAACCTCACTGACGCTGTTCTCTGCGGGAACCTGAGCGTTCCTTTTTTCAACGTTGCTGCCCACAACGAATGCAGCGAGCATAAGAAAGACGATTGCAACAGCCATAATCGCGGCGATTAACTTTTTGCTGTTATTGGTGTTTTTTCTGTGAATTTTTGTGATGATCATTGTTATGCTCCTCCTTAAATTTTCTTAGTTAATGATGAGATGTTTTGAGCAATGCGAACCGCTGTCGTGTGGTTCATGATTTATTCATAAACCTTATCTTTTTGACAAGGTCATTCTACCACTCTTTTTTCGTTTTGTCAAGCTACTTTTAACAAATTGTGAATGTTTTTGTGTTTTGTATGGTTTTTGGCAGCTTAAAAATGCCTTTTTGTGCAAATTTACTTGTTTTTGGTGCTGTTTAGGCATTAAAACGCGTTTTTGGCACTTTATGAGTGAATATTCACTCATTACCTGTTTGAGCATATTATTCCCAATATAACGACAAAAAATACGCTCGCTTTTTCAATTCGTTTTGCTCTGTTGTTTATTCTCCGATATTCATCGATCATTATTCATTCTGTCTCAAAACGTAAGCGTAAAATTATTCACTGTAAAGAAAGAGACAAAACCCGTGCGGTCATTAAACTCAGCAAGGGCTGCGACGTAACATTTTCGTTCCGCCACAGCCCTGCCGATAATTATATTATGGTCCGATTGCTTTCCGTTCAGTTTTAAATTAATACACCCAATTCATGCTCAAACAGGCGTATTCAAAGAGAGATAAACTCAATGCTGTTTTTTAAGGCAAAAGATCCGCAATGTGCCAAAAACAAATTCTTCGGGCACATTGCGTTCGGCTCGCCTCTGCTTATGCATCGCGCACACCACTTCGCACCGGTGTTACACTGTCAATCAAAATCGATTCCCAAAACGTAATCTGCCGATACCTTGTAAAACCTGCATAACGCAATGAGCTTATCGATCGGAAGTTTTCTTTTTCCACTCTCATACAGCTGATATTGCTGCCTTGTGATGTTCAGTTCTTTTGCAATCTGCTCCTGGCTGAAATCGTTGTCTTCTCTCAGGTCGCGCATTCTTTTTAAATATGCTGTCAATTGTTATCACCCTCGTTTGTGCATTGTGCTAATTCTAACATGCATTAAATTAAATGTTTGGCTTTGCATTCATTCGAATGCTATAATAGCCTGAAAGCACTCAAACAAATGCGGTAATAACTTTTGAAATTAAGCCAATAAAAAAAGCACCACCCTGCGGATCCTGAGTGCTCCGCAGGGCAACGCTTGACCCGAACAGCCGCGCAGGGAACAACCGCGGCTTTCGGGCACTCTATTATGCACTTAAAGCTTTAAAGAGCACCATCCAACTCTTTCCCTTCAAAAGCCAAAAGTGCGCCCACCGAAGTAAGCGCACAAAAAACGCAAACTCCGATAGTCGCCAAACTAACTGCTATAAGGTAGGTGCACGCACCACAACAAACCAACAAGCAAGAATTTGCGTTTTTATCAAATTCTTAGTTGGTTTATTATGCGCAAAAGAACTCTGACACATACCTTCGATGTCAACACCATCCGACAGATAATAATATCTGCTCAAAAATAACACACTATATCTATATTCAGTTAGTTTGGCATAGTCATTGTATTACACTTTTTTCAAAAAGTCAACATTAATTTCATGAAAGTGAATTGAAAAATGTTCCAAAACATTTTTGAGTAATATTTGAACGTTTGGGCTGAAATTTTGAAAGTTCGGGCAAAAATTTTAAAAGTTTTGCGTTTTGTTTGAAAGTTTAGAGAAAAATTTTGAAAGTTTTGAGTTTTGTTTGAAAGTTTAGGCGAAAATTTTGAAACTTTTGGTTTCTGTTCGAAAGTTTGGCTGTATATTTTGAAAGTTTTCAAATTATTTTAAAAACCAAGTTGAATTTTCAAAAGTTTTGCATATAATATAGTTATGAGGTGATATTATGCAGCCCAATGAACTCAATGAATTGGTAAGACAAATAATAAACGATAAACACGAATCCAATAATATTGAACTCAAATCAGCTGAAAACGGTTGTCCCAAAAAACTATATAATACCCTTTCAAGCTTTTCTAACCAAGATGAGGGCGGAATAATAATTTTTGGAATTGATGAAAAAAAAGATTATTCTTTAGTCGGAGTTTATGACGCCCAAGATTTGCAAACGCAAATCAACAATCAGTGCAAAAGTATGGAACCGATTGTCAGACCCCTCATAACCATAAGCAAAATTGACAGCAAATTTATTCTTTCGGCAGAAATACCGGGCATAGAGATATCCGAAAGACCTTGCTATTATAAGGGAAAAGGCAGAATAACCGGTTCATATATCCGTTGCGGAGACGCAGATGAACAAATGACGGATTATGAAATTTACAGCTATGAGGCTTACAGAAAAAAATACCAAGACGATGTCAGAACGGTTGAGGGCGCGTCGTTTGACATTATCAACACTGCTCTTTTTGAAAAATACAAAGCAAATTGCAAAAACGACAAGCCGCACATCTCCAACGTTACCGATGAGCAGTTTAATGAGCTGATGAGCATAACAAAAAACAAAAAACTTACTATTTCAAGCATAATGATGTTCGGTATATATCCTCAGGCATTTTTCCCCCAGCTCTCAATAGTGGCAACCGCAATTTACGGAACCGAAATGGGAGAGCTTGGCAAAAACGGAGAGCGGTTTATTGACAACAAGCGCATTGAAGGTCCAATAACAGATATGATTGATTCTGCCATAAAATTTGTCAGGAACAACATGAGACTGCGCACCGTTATAAATCCGCAGACAGGAAAAAGAACGGATAGTTTTGAATATCCTATGACGGCAGTCAGAGAGGTCATCGTCAACGCTATAGTACACAGAGATTACAGTATGCACACCGAGGGAATGCCTATACAAATTACAATATACAGCAATCGGCTCGAAGTAAAAAATCCCGGAGGACTTTATGGAAGGCTCAAACTTGACCAACTCGGAAAAGTTCAGCCGGACACGCGCAATCCCGTGTTAGCCACAATGATGGAAACAATGAAGCTCACCGAAAACAGGTATTCCGGAATTCCCACAATTCGTTCAGAAATGGAAAAGTCCGGGTTGCCTGCTCCGTTGTTTGAAGACAGAAGAGGAAATTTCTGTGTAACGCTTTATAATAACAGAGAATATGCCGAGTGCCCCGACAAAAGCAAAAACGGTATTTTGGAATTCTGCTCCGTTCCGAGAACAAGAAATGAGATTGCCGCCTATGTGGGTGTTTCTACAGTGTCTTACGCAATACAAAAATACATTAAGCCGCTCATTGAAAGCGGCGAGATAGACATAACCAACAAAGAAAAGCCTAACAGCCCCGACCAAACGTATTACACGAAAGCTGACAGCTAAACGCCGCTTTTCGTCTGCCGATTTTCTGCCGCGGGTTGACTGACCGCATGAAAAGTGGTAAAATAACAACACAAAGCTTTATGGAGGTGAAATTCATGGACAGTTGCGATAGTACGGGACGAAGCTTGAAAAACGGTGGCTGCTCTGCCCTTTTGCGGTTGTCTGTGATTTCCGCTTTAAGGTAAAAGCGTCTTGTCTGCCTTTTGGCGGCGGATACAAATATAATATGCCTATTAACCATCGTTTTCATTTTCGGCTCCTTGCTGCGCTGTTGTAACACGACCCCGCAATGAAAGCGGTGGACTTTTTGCGCCCTTTTCAGGGCAGAAGGAGGCAGTTATGGATAAGAAATTATTAAACGAACAGACCCATGTAAATGAAATACTTGAAATTTTGAGGAGCGGCGCCCAGCAAAAAGAAATGCTGAACGCCCTCTCGGATTACCACGAAAGCGACATTGCAGACGCCCTTGAACTAATGACGAGTGAGGAAAGGAAAAAAATTTTCCCCGTTCTCGGCGCAGAATATGCCGCAGAAATCTTTTCATACATTGAAAACCCGAGTCAGTATTTGCAGGAAATAGGCACAGAAAAAGCCGCCGAAGTCCTCTCTGAAATGGACTCCGACGACGCTATAGACGCCCTTGAGGATTTTGACGAAAGCGCGCAGCAAAAAATTGTTGAGCTGCTCGACGAGGACGCCGGAAAAGACGTAAAAATGATCCTCTCATATGAGGAGGACGAAATAGGTCACGAGATGACCACAAATTTCATCGTCATTCACCGCGGTCTGAGCGTTCGGCAGGCAACGCACGAACTGATTCGCCAGGCAGGAGAAAACGACAATATTTCAACAATCTATGTCACCGATGAAAGCGATAGATTTTACGGCGCAATTGACCTCAAGGATCTCATTGTTGCAAGAGAATATCAAAGCCTTGAAGAACTTGTTCAAACGTCATACCCCACCGTTTATGCACACGAAAAAATCAGCGATTGCCTTGAAAGGCTGAAAGATTATGCTGAAGATTCAATCCCGGTGCTGAGCGAAAAAGACGTGATTTTAGGCGTAATCACCGCCCATGATATCGTTGAAGTTGTTGACGATGAAATGGGCGAGGACTACGCAAAACTCGCGGGTTTGACCGCCGAGGAGGACTTGAACGAACCTTTGGGCACCAGCATCAAAAAGCGTCTGCCCTGGCTCATTGTGCTCCTGTTCCTCGGAATGGCGGTTTCCTCCGTTGTCGGCGTTTTTGAGTCCGTTGTTGCGGTGATTCCTCTTGTAATGTGCTTTCAGTCGCTCATTCTTGACATGGCGGGCAATGTCGGCACACAATCGCTTGCCGTGACTATCCGCGTGCTGATGGACGAAAATCTCTCTGTCAAAGATAAGTTTTCCTTGGTATTCAAGGAGATGCGCGTTGGATTTTTGAACGGGCTGTTCCTCGGAGCGATGGCGTTCATCTTTGTTGGGCTTTATATCATGCTTGCAAAGGGCAATCCGGTGAGCTACGCATTTTTGATTTCCGGCTGCGTCGGCGCGGCTCTTCTGCTTGCAATGATAATTTCGAGCCTTGTGGGAACGCTGATTCCCATGTTTTTTCACAAAATCAAGGTTGACCCGGCTGTTGCGTCCGGTCCGCTCATCACAACGGTCAATGACCTTGTTGCTGTTGTAACCTACTACGGTCTTGCATGGCTGTTTCTCATAAAAACAGTCGGCATTACCGCTTAAAAAACGAATCCCTGCCGTATTCCGAAGAACGCGGCAGGGGTTTTATGTATCTTTTTACGCAGCAATCGTATTGCCTATAGCGCGCAGAAGCGAGCGCGAATCACTCGACGGAAAGTCGCAGGTGTAATGCCAAATCATTACGCCGCCATAGCCCTCATCGAGCGCAAACCGCGTTTTTTCTGCAATATCTCTCGGACGATTGAACCAAAATGTTTTGTCAATCGCTTTGTCATAGTAACAGCCGTTTTCGTCGATATGATCGCAGTAGCTTGCGTAATCGTACCAATAATTAGATCTGTCTCCCGGTCTTGAATAAAACGGAAGTCCGAAATCAATCTTTTCTTTAGGTATTGAATAAAGCTTCAGCTTTTTTGAAAGCTCCTTGACTTTTTCGGGTGTTGAGTGGCGCCCGGATTCATCATAAACATCATAAAGCATAATTTCAAAGCGGTCAACCGCCATATATGACCCGGCAGAAAGCTTGATGTCCCATTCCGTAACTGCAAGCCCAAGAATCCTGTCTCCGAGCTTGCTGTGAAGGCGAACAAGGAACTGATTAAGCGGCGTCCAGTTGATATAATTGAACGGATATTCATAGTCAAAGTATACACCGTCAAAATCGTATTCGTTGAGGAGAGCAACTATGTTATCTTCAAGCACGCCGCTTTTGAAAGCAAGAGTATGCTGTTTTCCCTGGTCGTTCATCATATCGTTGTAATCATCATGATCCTGAACCGGACCCGGACCGAGAAGATTAATATGAATCTTTACGTTGCGCTCACCGATGACCGCACGAAGATTTGAAAGTGCGGTTTCAAGTACCCGTCTGTCGGTATTTACCGCTCCGTTTGCGTCAAAGCTTGCACAACCAAAAAGAATCACGTCTGTAATAATGTCAAAATCCTCGGTGTAAAGTCTTTCCGGATTTTGAACGAGGTCTGCAATAACGTATGACGTCACACGAAAGGCGCTGTTTTTGTCTGCCGTACCCGGGGTAATGAACGAAAACAGGAGATTAAAAAAAGCAAGGAAGGTGGCAAGCATTCTTTTTAAAGCAATCATTTGTCAGTCTCCTTTTGAACGTTGTATTTTCACTTCTGTTTTTTGTAATTATCCTTTTCAGCGAATAAAGTTTGTTCTTTGCGGCTGTTCTTTTTCGGGCAGTCCGAATTTTTCTTTTCCAAGCTCAATTGAGCGCATGAGAAAAACCATATTGCGCGCAAGGGTACGCATGGTCTGAAGTCCCTCCGCGTCCTGTTGTGCGTCCTCGGCGCAGCTGCCGTGAATCTGGTTCCAATACTGACTTGTTGCAATCGGCATTGAGGAGATCGTGAAGTATTTATTAAGCTGGTCAAAAGACGCAGTGCAGCCTCCCCTGCGCGCAGAAACAACCGACGCGCCGACTTTCATTGTTTTGTCAAACGGCGTTGAATAAAACAGTCTGTCGCAAAAAGCCGAAGCCGTTGCATTTGCGGAAGCGTAATACACCGGCGCACCGATTACAAAGCCGTCGCATTCGGCAAAGTCCTTCGCCGCCTCGTTGACAACATCGTCAAAAACGCACTTGCCCGTTTTTCGGCAGGAAAGGCAGGCTATGCAGCCGCGCACGTCCTTTTTGCCTATATTTATGAGCTTTGTTTCAACGCCCTCCGCTTTAAAAACAGCAATCATCTCAGAAAGCGCGGTATAAACCGAGCCGGTTTCATGCGGACTTGAATTGACAAGCAAAACTTTCATATTAACTACCGTATCCTTTCCGGCTACAAAAAGTAATGACGCGTCACAAAGCCTTGCCGTAGCCTGACAAGGCATGACGAATGACCCCCACCCTTGCAGCACCCGAAAAGGAACATAAGACCAAAGCTCCACAGCATAATTTCCTACGCCGCAGCCTTTGAAAAAATGTCATGAGCCGCAAAGAGGCTTTCTTCTTTTATTTTACATAACGGCGAAGAAAAATTCAAGAGAGATTCCGTCGATTTATGAAATCACGGGGCAAAAAGCTTGAAAAAAGTGAAAAGTTTTTTGAAAAAAGCCTTGACTTTTCAAAACAACGGTGGTATATTATACAAGCACTTGCGAGAGTGCTGACAACAGAAGAAACGCGAGAGTGGCGGAATCGGCAGACGCGCACGTTTGAGGGGCGTGTGGGGTGACTCGTACGGGTTCAAGTCCCGTCTCTCGCACCAGGAAAAGCACGTTTATGGCGTGCTTTTTTGTTTTTCTCCGTCCTTTGCAACGGATAAAACTGCCCTGAAAACGCTCGGAGCAGTTTTTTCTTGACATAGTCCTCGCCGGTGTGTATTATTGTACATAAACAAATACGGGGGGTCTGAACGTGAGAAAGCTTGCAAACAGTCTGCTGAATTTTTATTTTTGCCTGTTGTTTTTTGTCTTTGTCGCGGCAGAGGCGGCAAACATGCTCATCGTGGTTCTCAGCGCAGCAAAAGTATTGAATGCAGAAGACATTCTTTATGCCTGCGGCATTCTCGGAGGAATCGCCGTCGTTGCGGTTGTATTGACCGTTTTCACCTACCTCATCCCATTGTGCGCTAATAATTATTTCCCCGTCAAAGACATTCCCAACGTTGTAAATGAGGTCAGATTTGGAAAGCGAATCAGCCTTGCAACAAACATACCTCTTTTTGTATCTGTAATTTTTTCAGTCGTTGTTCTGATAATATACAAGCCTTTCAGCAGCCCGAATGAAATTTACCGACTGCTTTGGATACTCGGTTTATTTTTACCTGTATGCTTTAAGGTCGGCATATATTACCTGCTGTGGTCAAGGAGAATCAAGCAATAGCCTATCGGTATAGGTCATGCCGACAGACCTAAACACAAAAATTTTACTTTTCAAAAATGTTGACAAAAAACTATGCCGCAGGTACTTTCATACCTGCGGCACAACTGCGCTCATTTATCATTCAATTTCAAGGCGGTGAGCCTTCGGGAGCGTCTCGGTCTTCTTGGGCATAGTCAGCTTCAGAACACCGTCCTCATATTTTGCTTTGATTTCATCTGCCTTGACGCCTGACAGATCAAACTGACGGCTGTATGAGCCGTACGAACGCTCACAGCGGACATACTTGCCTTTCTTGTCCTTTTCCTCGTGCTCGGAATGGCGCTCTGCGCTGACCGTCAAAACATCACCGTTGACATCGAGCTTAATATCTTTTTTGTCAAAGCCCGGCAAATCTGCCTCAAGCTCGTAATGGTCGCCCTCATCCTTGATATCGGTCTTGAACGCGTCCATGGCGCTGTTGTCAAAGAATTCAAAAGGACTGCCGAAGAACTGTTTTTCAAGTTCATCCATCTCACGGAACGGATTATAAAGGGAATTATTTTTACGTGAATAAGGTCTGAGTTCAAACATATAAATGCCTCCAAAAAATCAATTATTTTTGCGGCTCAAATTCTGCCTGCCGATCGCCGCGAACCGACTGCAAACTCATTTCCGGAGCTTTTCTCCGTTCAGTCTACACATTGGAATCATCTCCTGTGATCACATCATTTGTGATCTCTTTCTTTTTACGGGTATATTATAGCACAAAGTCTTGACTCAGCAATAAGCCGACGGTATAATTAAAGCAGGTTTGGTTGTGCTCTAAGCACAATTGCTTTACAGAAAGGATTTGATTTTTTGAACAAAGACCTCATTTTAAACACCTTTTTGCAAAACAATTCGCTTTCAATGCTGCTTGAAGCCGTCAGCGGTCAATTCGGCTGTCCGATAATTGTTACGGACAATGCCTTTCACATTGTTGCTTCATTTGCCCCTAACGGTTTTGACGATGCGGAGTATAGAAAGGCTGTTTCTCACAGCGAGCTGCCGCTTTCTGCCTGCGGTACAATCACAAAAGCGCTCACAAAAAGCGATAATCGGCGTGTTCTGAACGGTTCAAGCGAGCGCAGCTATCTTGCCGCCGAGCTTGAAAGCGGCGGTGTCGCTCTCGGATACATTATATACATTCTTTTCGGCAGTGATGAACCGCAGGAGGGCGATTGCCTTTTTGCCGAGAGTCTCATTGCAAAGCAGTTTTTCACAGACAGGCGCACCGGCCTTGCCTTTGATACCGCCGAGGAAATTCTCATTGACCTGCTTGACGGAAAGTTCAAAACAGAAGAGCTCTTTCTTTCAAGAGCGTCCGGTACTTTTCTCTCTCAGTTCAGCCCGGAGCGATATGCCCTCATTGAGCTGCCTCAACTGCAAAGGTCACAGAATGAGCACATCGGTCATTCGCTTGAGCAGAGCTTTCACGCCTCGCACCCGCTGTTTTACCGCGGAAAAATGCTGCTGTTTCTCCATGAAGACCATGACATCAGACTTCTGCGCTCGCTTATCAGCGAATACGAGCTCAAGGCGGTACTTTCCGGCAGACTTGAAAATCTCTATTCACTCAAGAAGTCATTTCCGCTTGCAGAAGCGGCGCTTTGCTACCTTGGCGAAAAGCAGAACGAACCTTTTCTTGCCAATGCCGCTGATTATTCGCTGCTTATGCTGTTGCGCGACACTGAAAAACGCTTTGACCTTTCAGACGAAAAAGTCAAAGCGCTTTATGAATATGACAAAAGCAAAGGCACCGAGTTGTGCCTCACGCTTTATACTTATCTGACATGCCGTCACTCGCTGCTTAAAACAAGCGAAAAGCTTTTTACCCACCGCAACACGGTGCAATACCGAATCCGCAGAATCAAGGACGATTTTGACCTTGACGCAGACAGCGCGGAGGATTTCTTTTCTCTGCTTGTTTCGCTTTCATTAGCCTTGCTGAGGCTCGGCAACGAGGAGCTCTTTATTCAGAAAGGAACTCAATGATTGGTTCAAGTTTTTCTTCCTTAACGCCGTTAAAGCCGTTTTCAAAAAGCTCAAGCGCCCGCTTGTCGTCCGGGTCACCGCTTTCTTTGACCTTGCCTTTCATCATGCGCAGCATCATACTCATCATCATTTTATACATACCCTTGAGTTTTTTGATGTTGAACTCTCCGGGGAGATAAAAGAACGGTTCGGCAACGGCGTTCTTTTCGCTCACCTCGGTCTTAGTCTTTTCACTGACCATCATTCCGACGGCAACAACAGCCTTGAGCGTACCGAACATTTCTCGCGCTTTTGAAAGTCCCTGAATGTCTCCGCCCATTACCCAGCCGAAGTATATGACCTCGGCGCTTTCCGGTATTTCGCCGGACGAAAGCTCAAAGGCGTGTATCCCCGTTTTTGCGGCAAGCATCTCGGCGTATTCCTTGGTTGAACCTGCGTTTGAAGTATAAACTATAGCTCTCATTGTTCCTCCTGCCTTTCTTCGGCATTTTGTTCTGTTTGGTTTTTTCTTTCTTCAACGGTGAGCGCAACAAAAAGAAGCACCAGACCAAGCACGACCCAGCCGGCATAGCTTGTTTCCGTAATATTGAAAAAATCTTTTGAAACACTGTTTTGTGCAACACGCGTCAGTACACTTGAAAGCAGAGCAATCAAAAACGACAGCACCGAAAGCGATGTGAAGGCTTTTTTTGCGCCGAAAAAGCCGAGTGTGCCGTCCGATTCTCCTTTTTTGAGAGCGGAGGCTGCCCTCAGCGAAAAAATGAAGAAAAAGAGCAGCTGAACTGTGCGAGGCATAACGGACATTATTAAATCGGCAGAGGTTATCGGATTTTCACCCTCCTTGACAACGTCAAGAAAAAAGCCTATAAGCCCTCCGGCTTCAACCGTCAGATTCTGCTTGATAAAAATTATCGGACCGAATACCATCAGGATCAGCAAAAGGAACAGCGCCGAGCCGACGGCTGAAATGATTGAAAGAACCCTAAAAATCTTGAAAACTCGTTTTATTCTTTCATGTTGCAAAATTAACGTCACCTCTTTGATGTGAAGAGACCGCCTCAGGTCAAGAAAGTCCCATTCTTTTATTATATAGCAGAAACGGAGTTCTCATGAAAAGCAATTGAAACAGCCCTCATAACTACCCTTAAAAGAGGAGTGATGAGGAAAAACAGCCTTGCCGCGTTGCTTTCCGGTTCATCGGCTTTTTGATCGGCTTTTCAACAACAGATGCCGCAGTTTTACTCCGTCATCTATATTTTTCTGTCAAACATTATACTGACATATTTATTCTATCACGGGCAAACCTAAAAAGCAACCTGTTACAAGCGAAACATCACAAGCTCCATACATAAAGAAACAAAGCACTCCATAAGACAGCGAAAGTCATATGGAGTGCTTTGCACAATATAGCTTGTTTACTGTTCAACAACAGCGTCGGCTGCGGTGTAACCCTCAAGCGAATTTGCCTTGACTTGAATGCAGGCAAAACTGCACTGCCCTCGGCTGCGGAAAACTGTCTTTTTGCCGCCGGAGCAACCCGTACCCAATCTCCCTGAGAAAGTGTTTCGGTCTCGCCGTCAATGACGGCTTTACCCTTGCCGGAAAGAACAACATAAATCTCTTCATTCTGCTTATGAGAGTGAACGAACGGAACGCCCGCCCCTGCCGGCAAATTATTGACGCTTACCTCGGCGCCGGTCAGGGAAAGTACATCGTGAAGTTCTGTTCTTGCGTCGTTTGCTACGTTGACCTTGCTGTAATTTTTCATGATAAAACCTCCATTGAAAACTCATACACCCGGATGAAACCGACTGCACATTTGATTTTGTTCGTTGTAACCGTATTTGTTACAATAGTTATTATATACGTTTTTGTTGTAATGTCAACAGTTACAACAAAAATTTTCAAAAAAATTCAGCCTACAGCGATGTTGCTGTAGGCTGAAGGTGTTTGAACGTAATGATGAAGAGATTCAAATTTTCGTTACATATACTTTTCGATGTCATTTTTAACGTCATCAAGCGTAATTGACCGCAGTTCTTTTTCCATCGCACGCTGAACGCGTTCCAGCTTTTCATCAAGCACGGCATGAATGTTCCTGCCGACAGGACATGCAGGATTTGGGTTTTCATGAAAATGAAAAAGCTCGCCTTTGTCAACACATTCAACTGCGTTGTATATATCGAGAAATGTAATTTCTTTCAGCGGTTTTGAAATTGCTGCGCCGCCGGTGCCGCGAGCAACTTCAACAAGTCCGGCGCTTTTGAGTTGACCGAGAATCTTTCTGACAACAACGGGGTTGACGTTGGTGCTCCCGGCAAGAAAGTCACTTGTAACCTTATAATCGCTGTTGAATGTATCAATGCAAAGGAGAATATGAACCGCGAGAGTGAACCTACTTGAAATCTGCAACAAAAACACCTGCCTTTTATTGTATTATATCACTTTTTTGATGTAATTGCAATGATTACATCAATGCTTGATCCGCTGCCATTCTTCCCTTGTGATTGAATAAACTTTTGTAACTTCATTTTCGCTGTCAGTGTATTCATCAACCATACGGCAGCCGTATGAAACGGCGATTCTTTCAGACGACACGTTATCCGCTTTCATGTAAGAATATATTTCATCAAACAAAGTATTAGAAAATGCCCAGTCCCTCACGGCAGCAGCCGCTTCGGCAGCATAACCCTTTCTTTGGTGATCCTTTCTGATGTGATAGCCTATCTCGGCTCTGACAGCACCGTTGATCGTCTGCATAGTAAGCCCGCAATCACCGATCATCTCGCCGTTTTCTTTCAAGCATACCGCCCACAAGCCGAATCCGAAAGTACTGTAGCGCTCAATATTCTTGTCAATCCAACCGCGCACCCTCTTTTCGTCAAATGTATACGGGTAGTGCTTCATTATATCACTGTCAGCGAGCACCGCATACAGCGGCTCATAATCACCGCTGTTCATTTCTCGCAGAAAGAGTCTGTCGGTCTTGATTTTTACACAATAGTAATCAAGAGCTTTTTCATAAAGCTTTCTACACTGCTTTTCATCGCCGTATGATAGGCAATCGTCAGCATAACACAACGTAAAAAACGGTTCTTCATCTGCAATCGTCTGAGGCAAAAGACTCCACAGTCGATACATCTTTTTTCCAAACTCATCAAGGGCGTTTTTTTCATATATCGGTTTCAGCGCCGACATAAGGCGCCTGCCGAAGACTTTGAGGTCAACGTGACAGCTTTCAAAAACCGAAAGAGTATGGAGCACGGCTTTTTTGTGTTCCATATTTTCAAGAGCAAAAAGCTCTTCATTCTCCGGATTTTTCAAAAACAATCTGTTAAGGCATTCGCCGTAGCTGCCGCTATCATATCCGACGACGGACAGCAGAGCATACACAAACAGTTCCTCCATCAGTTTTCATCCTCGTTTGCAGCAAACCGCTCTTTGCCCCACCAATTCGGCATCAACTCTTTGAGCGTGACCGTTTCTCTTTTTTCATAGTCAACCATAATTTCCATATTTTTATTTTTTTCGTTAAGCTGGTACAAAAATTCACGGCAGGCACCGCAGGGCATACCGCTCGAGCCACCATAGGGCGCCTTGTCTCTGAACGCTATGAGCCTTTTTATTTTTGTTTGCCCACTGTTGACATACATGTTGAGCGCCGCAACGCGCTCTGCACAAAGGTTCATAACACCGCTGCACGCTTCAATACAAAAGCCGGTGTAAATATCTCCGTTTTCGCTTTCAATGGCACAAACAACATGATGTGCGTATATAAAGGGCGTAATGTCATGGGGATCATATTCTTTTGCCGCGCATTCATAGAGCTTTTTCCAAATATCCATTTGTTCCTCCAAGTTAATTATTTTTCACAATTTTCAAATTCAACTTCTTCGCGAGGTTATTTTATCATGCTGCCAAGGCGCAACGCGTGCCGACGGGCGGCATGATTTAATGTTCTCCGAAATACACCTAAAACTTGCTTTGGATTACATTTCGTGAGGTTATTTTATCATGCTGCCAAGGCGCAGCGCGTGCCGACGGGCGGCATGATTTAATGTTCTCCGAAATACACCAAAGCTCTGCTTTGGATTGTATTTCGTGAGGTTATTTTATCATGCTGCCAAGGCGCAGCGCGTGCCGACGGGCGGCATGATTTAATGTTCTCCGAAA
>CAKTDF010000008.1 GCA_934541115.1 uncultured Eubacteriales bacterium | reverse complement strand
CTGTTTCCGCAGTACAAGAAAAAATCGCAAGTAGGGCAGCGTTGTTGTCTTAGATTGTTTTGGTGCAATTCCAGTTTGTCAACCTGCCCTTTGAGAGAGGAGAAGTCCTTTTCTCAAAGGGCTTTTTCTGTTTATACGGATATTCATAAACTACAAGATAACGTCAAAGCTTAATACACTTTAAGTACAAGGACACATAGGCTTTTATAGACTTTTTCAAAAATGGCTTGTAATTATATGTCAAATATGCTATGATAAAAATCGGTTAGACATAGCTAACTGAAGCTTTCAGGAGGTAGAGATCAAAATGTTAATTACGATAATTTCAACGGTCATGATTATGGTGGTATATTTTTTGGTTCTGTACGGTTGAGTCGGTTTTATTCAAGATAAAAAGTTCTTTTCCAGTGCACCGAAAGAAAACCTTGAAGCAATTCCCGATAAAAAAGAGAGGTTTCGCGGCTTGGAGTTGTCGGTGGTCCTGCAATTAACACGGCATTTCTCAACGCCGGTATTCTTGATGAAGTGAGCATTCTTATAGGCGCCGGCATTGACGGCAGGCGTGAGATGCCCTCTGTGTTTGACGGGCGCGAGATGAGCTTTCCGCTGACGCAACTTACGCTCTCTGACGTTAAAAAATTTGAGAGCGGTGCAGTTTGGCTGCGTTATAAGACAAATTAACAGAAGCAGTTATTGAAGAATAATGCTGCTTTTGGCGTAAAACAAAAAGACTATATTTCACGTGTGCATTAAGCTGAAGCTTCATGTGAAATATAGTCTTTAATGATTTGCGGAAAACACATTTACTGTTATAAATACAGCATTACATTGGACGAATATAACAGCACCATAACCGATACGTAAAAAATGCTGACATGCACATTGACTTTGTTTGTATAAACCACTAAAATAATACAGTAAAAAGATTTATCAAGAAAGAGGGGATTTTTAATGAATAAGTTCAGAACGATAGTTTGGTTGCCTTAAATGCTCATCTTTGCAATTCAAATCAAGCGTAAAAAGCCGTTATCTGCTAATATTATGTCAGACAGTCAAGGGGAGTGTTAAAAAATGTACGAATGGCACAAAAACATTCAGAACCTCATTAATGAGATTGACCGCTGCATAAAAAGGCAGGACGATGAAGCGCTGACGCTCGAGCACCTTTCAAAAACGCTTGGCTATTCTGCTTACTATGTTTCAAGAAAGTTCAGAGAGATTTCCGGAATGCAGTTGAGGGACTACCTCTGCCGCAGGAGGCTCGCCTTTGCCCTCAAAGAACTGCGCGATACCGAAAACGGAATACTTGAAATTGCGCTCGGCAACGGTTTTTCTTCTCATGAGGCGTTCACTCACGCGTTCAAGTCGGCATACGGACTCACGCCGAGCGAATACCGAAAAGAACCGGTTCCTGTGGTTCTGCGCACCGCCATTCACCCGTTTGACTGCTATTTATTGGGTATTGGAGGAACAGGTATGGCAAAATCAACAGAAAGCATAAAAACCTATTTTGTAACGATTCCGGAGCACAAGTTTTTACACATACGGAACTATGAAAGCATCGGATACTGGGATTTCTGGCAAAAGCAAAGCAAGATTCCGGGACAGGACTGTGAAACGATCTGCGGTCTGCTGGAAAGTATAAAGGGCAAGCTTGATGATAACGGCGGCAGTGAAGAAGACGCCTCAAGCGGACAGGTGATGGCTTTCATCAATGAACCGACGGGCAGGATATGCAGTTGGGGAATCCCCCTTGCAGAAGCGTACGGAGTGAGGCTTTCGGCAGATTACAGCGGAACGATTCCGCCGCAGATGCAGCTTATGGACGTTCCGGAGGGTGAATACATTGTTTTTGAACACGGACCGTTTGATTTTGAAACGGAAAATCAAACGGTTGAAGCCGAAATGGAAAAGGCTATGAAAGAATTTGATTATTCAAAAACAGGTTATGAGCTTGATAAAACACAGGGCAGAGTTTTCTATTTCTATCACGATTGCAAACGATTTTGGAAGTATGTGAGACCGGTTAAAAAGATCTGATGAAAAAAGAAACCCGACGCTTGGCGGATTTTCGCCCGGCGTCGGGTATTTATATATAAACGACCGTCATCCACATCCCGACACGGCAGTCGCTTAAGCATTGTCTTTTTTCACTTCGCTGCTGTTGGCATAAATCTTGTGCATACGCTCATCGTCAAAGCGAGCGTCAAGATAGCTTTCAACGAAGTTGCTCGCCGGAATGCCTTCGTTTCTTCTGTCCATTCTGACTGCGGCGGATGCTGAGAGGGCGCAGTCAAAAATGAAGAAAGCAACAAATGCCCAAGTCAGCACCGTACCTAAAGAATACGGGATTTTTTCAATAAGACCGGAGACAAAAGGATAAATTACTTTGATCCAGCCAAGCCCAAGCACGCCCCAAAAAAGCGAATAGAGCAGGCACACTCTGCCGTTGATGTTGAACGGAACGTTGCTGTAATCCCACGCAACCGAACCGAAACAGATTTCCTGACCGAGTGAGCAGATGTATTCGGTGACGGTTCCTACAAGATAGGCAACGAGAAAAATTACCCACCACTTTGAATCTTTTATTCTGTAAAGCGCGAGGGTCAGAATCACGGCGCCCATTCCGTATGCAACGGAAAGCGGACCGTAAACCAACGACTTTCTTGATTCAATATATCCGTGGCGTATAAAACACCATATAGTTTCAACCGTAAAACCGACAACACAGGCGGAAAGAAAAATCCAAACAAGCTTGTCGAAGCACATTCCCTGTGCAAAAATCTGAGAATTGTTGTTTTTCATTTTTACTTCACTCCTTAAGTAACCGTCGGTCAACCGTGAACTTTTCATTCGGTTGATCATCGGCTGTCTGACTTTTTCAAGAATATACTGCCCTAATCTCAACGAAAGCTCAATTATGTTGAGTTTTTGTTGAAAAAGCCGTAATAAAATCAAAAAAAGTATTGAAAGCACCGACTCATTTTGACATGCAGACCGGTTTTGTGATATCATATAGGGACTCGGAAGGGGTTAAGAGAGATGTTTAATATTCTTGTTGTTGAGGACGATAATCATGTGAGGAGTCTTGTTTGTTCAATTCTCAAAGACGCCGGATACAAATGCTTTCCGGCTGAAAACGGTCTTGAGGCGCTGAATGTGATGGACGAGCACCACGTTGACCTCGCTGTGGTTGACATAATGATGCCGGAAATGGACGGCTATGAATTCACAGAGACGCTGCGCTCCTGCAATTGCGAGCTGCCGGTTCTTATGCTCACGGCAAAAATATCCCATGAGGACAAGAAAAAGGGGTTCGGAGTCGGCGCCGATGACTTTTTGACAAAGCCGTTTGACGAAGAGGAGCTTTTATGGCGCATCGAGGCGCTTTTGCGCCGCTCAAAAATTGCAGCCGAAAAACGGTTGACTATCGGAAAAACAACGCTCGATTACGGTTCAATGAGCGCAGAGACGGACGGAAAAAAGATTGAGCTTTCGCCAAAGGAGTTTTTGCTTGTTTTTAAGCTCCTCTCCTATCCTAACCACCTTTTCACAAAGCACCAGATTATGGACGAAATTTGGGACTTTGACAGCGAAAGCGATGAGCATACTGTTGAGGTACACATCAACCGTCTGCGCGAAAAGTTCAAAAAGAACACAGATTTTTACATAAAAACCGTTCGCGGCTTTGGATACATGGCTGTTGTGGAAAAGAAGTGAAAAGAATGAGTAAGAAAAAAGATAAGAGCAAAAAAGATAAAAGCGAGAGGCGCAGCATACAGACAAAAATGTCGCTTGCCGTTTTTGCTGTTCTGCTGCTTTCAACTGTGCTTGCTATTTTGATTTATTTTATTCTTGCACACTTTAAGGTGATTACCGCAGAAAAGCTTTCTGCGCTGTGGATAACGGTTATTGTGTTCCTCGTCTGCAACATCGTTGGCGCGATCGTTTCAAGCATTGTCTTTTCACAGTTCATAAAACCGCTTTTAAAAACCATCGGTGCAATCAACCGTCTTGGGGCAGGCGATTATGATGTTCGTCTTGACACAAAAAATCAAAATCTTCATATTCGACAACTTATGGAAACGGTCAATAAAACCGCGCAGGAACTGGGCAGCATTGAAAAAATGCGCAATGACTTTATGAATATTGTCTCACACGAATACAAAACTCCTGTGGCTTCGATCAGCGGTTTTGCAAAAAAACTCAAAGCCGGACCTTTGACCGGTGAGCAGGAGGAATACGCAGATATAATTATTGACGAGTCAAAATACCTCACTTCAATGACAACCAATCTTCTGCTTTTGCTCAAGTTTGAGAATACCTCAATTATTCCCGACAGAACTGTCTATTCCTTGGACGAACAGCTGCGACGTTCGGTCATTCGCCTTCAAAATGAATGGCAAGCAAAGGATATTACTTTTGACGGCGATTTTGAAAAGGTTGATTTTCTCGGCAATGAAGATATTGTGGCTCACATTTGGGATAATCTCATCAAAAACGCCGTCAAGTGCACTGACCGCGGCGGAATGATTTATTGCTCCGCAAAGGAAGAAGGCGCAGACGCTGTTGTTGTTATCCGTGACAGCGGCTGCGGTATGACGGAGAAGACTATGGAGCATATTTTTGATAAGTTTTATCAGGCGGATTCCAGCCGCAACTCAGACGGAAACGGGCTCGGACTTTCAATAGTCAAGAGGCTCGTTGACCTTTGCGGCGGAACAATTGAGGTCAAAAGCAAGCTTGGCTGCGGCTCGCAGTTTACGGTCAGACTGCCGAATAACAGATAAGGACGGTAAAAACATGCATATTCCTCTTTCCGAAACACAAAAGGTAAATATTGAGCCGTTTTATGAGGCTCTTGAAGAATCAAAAAAGCAGAGCACGATTGAATACGATGTGCGCGATTGGCTCTATGTTCCGAATCATTACGGCGAATACCGATACATACTCGGAACAACCGGAAAAAAGCCGCTCATTTGCATTGGCATCAATCCGTCAACGGCGGCACCCGGAAATCTTGACAATACTCTCAAGTCTGTTGAACGCATTGCTAAGGGCAACGGATTTGACTCATTTATAATGTTCAACGTTTATGCTCAGCGTGCAACGAGACCGCAGGATATGGACAAGGAGCTTAATGAATATCTCCATCGTGAAAATATGAAAGCTTTTGACTATGTTCTTTCGCTCTATGAGGGCGGCAGCCCTGCCGTGTGGGCAGCATGGGGCAATATTGTTGAAATGCGCCCGTACCTCAAAAAATGCCTTTCGTATATGGTACGAATAGGAAAAGAGCGAGGTGCTGTTTGGTACTCTTGCGGAAAGATCAGCAAAAAGGGTCACCCGCACCACCCGCTGTATCTCAGAAAGGACAGTCCGCTTGAGTTGTTTGATATGGAGAATTATTTGCAGAACTTATAAGTTATAGTCGTTGCTTTGACAGTCTCTCTGCGGTCAAAGTAATAATGTACCCCTCCCGTAAATATGTATTATTGAACAAACGTATTTACGGGAGGGGTATTTTTGACTGAACTCGTTGAAAAAAGAGCGGAGGCTCTTGCGGAATATATAGTTGAAACAAAGGCTACCGTCCGTGCGGCGGCAAAACGCTTTGATGTCAGCAAGTCTACCGTACACACCGATGTTTCGCTGAGGCTGAAAGAGATTGATTTCGGTCTCTATGAGCAGGTTCGCGCGGTTCTTGATGAAAACAAGGCTGAACGCCATATTCGCGGTGGGAATGCAACAAGAGAAAAATATAAAAAAGCTCATAAGCAGAACAGATGAAAAGTTGACATAAAAAACAAAAAGGTCTATAATTAAAGCATCGTTGATCAATTGATAATCAACAATTGCCAAGGAAACGCAGCAGGCAGATTGCCGCCGTTTGAAAAGAGGAAGGTCCTATGGGAAAAAATGAAATGGGTTGCGACTGTACCCATATTGATGAAGAACTTGTTGAAAATGCAAAAAAGAACATGCCCAACGATGAACTGATATTTGACCTTGCAGAGTTTTTTAAGGTATTTGCCGATTCAACCCGAATGAAGATACTTTGGGCGCTTCATGAGCATGAGCTTTGTGTTTGTGATATAGCCGTTGTGCTCAATATGACCAAATCGGCTGTTTCGCATCAGCTGCGGTATCTGAGAGGGGCGAACCTTGTCAAAAATCGCAAGGACGGAAAAATTGTTTACTATTCACTTTCCGACGAGCATGTAAAAGAAATTTTTGAAATGGCTGTTGAGCATCTTGAAGAGTTATAACAGATGTTTTTGATTTTGACGCAATTTGCAGATAAAACCGCTTTCCGGCGGTTTTATTTTTTTGCATGTGCTGCGAAAAAAGTGTGCCACTGCGGTTATACATTGTGTACGAACCAAACACAGCGCCGCAAAGCGCACAAAACTGCTTATTAGAAACTTGATATCATTGACATTTTTTCTCCGTTTTTGTATAATTTACTCTGGTATCTTTCAGTTGAAACGAAACGGACGGAGAGTGATGAAAAATGGTTTCGAATGATGACTTCAGAATACTTGTTGAAGAACTGCTCGGCAGAGAAAAAATCTCGTATGACATGCTGTGCCACCTTGCCGAGAGAGAGCTCAGACCGCTGGTGCGCAGATTGTGCTGGTGTGAACCGTGCCTGCGTGGCAGAGACCTTGAGAATGACATTATGCAAGATGTCAGCATTCGGCTGATTAAAACAACCATCAGCCATTTTTTGCTTAAATCCGGCAACGATGGCGAGGTCAATTATGATCCTGTCGGCTTCAGAAAGTGGATGATAACGGTTGCGGTCAATATCAAAAACGATTATGCAAACCGTGAAAGACGGCGCGATTTCAAAAATCTTCCGGTGGACGAGAGTATACTTGCTCTTGAGGCTGAATCGACCGAAATAAGCGACGAGAGAATTGAAAGGCTCAAAACCGCATTTTCAATTGTTATTGCGTCCGATGTGCAGGTATACAAGGTTCTGACGTGGATAGCTCAATTTATTTTTATCATCGGACACGATGTGAGCAAAATTCAATCGAATGAAATGATACTTTCCGCGTTTGAAGAAAAGACGCTTTTTGAAATGTACAGCATGTTGCTTTCGGCAGGTAAAGATATTCCGTGGCTTGTTGTTTCAGAAGAGCAGAAGAAAAGGATTGAAAGCGCTTTGAACTCTCCCCGTGATGAAATCTCTGTGTTTGGTAATGTTAAGTATAAAGACTTTTTTATGAAAAAAGGCGGAAAACCAACAATAAGCGATTGGGTCAACCGAATGAATAATTTGATTAAACGGGTGATGAAAAATGAAACACTTAACAATTGACCGGATAATTGATTTTGTCTCTATCAGCAAAATGGACGATGCTTCTCTTGAGCTCAGTCTCTCAGTTAATGAGCATATCAGAGAGTGCGATGAGTGCCTTGAAAAGGTTCGTGCCTATCAGAATGTTTATGATGAATTTATACGTCTCGGAAATGTAGGAGACTTTAAAAGCTTTGCATATTCGATTGTGCCGGAAAGCAGGGTACTTGAAGCGGAGAACAATGAGCTTGAAAATGCTATGAGACAGCAGGAGCTTTAAATGGCAGGAAATGCTTCTCTCATTTTCGGCTGAGTCACAATTCTTTTTAGCACGATGCAATCATATCTTGAAAGAAAAGGGGAAAGGAAAAGATGGATGTTGAAAGCGGAAAAAATTTCAACGCAGATTCCGGTGACGGCAGCGCTTTGAAAAGCCCCGAACCGAAAAAGAAGACCGGAACCGACGCTGAAAGTCCGGAGCAGTTTTCTGTGCAGCGGGAGGAATCGGCTGAAAAGGGTGTGAACGCTCTCATCGGTGCCGAGGAGTTCAAAGAGCTTATAAAAGAAATCAGAATGATTGCCGGTCATGTTATCGCACACAATACATTTGAGGCGTTCAATTATCAAAGCTATCTTTTTTCAATCAACGACGGCTGTGGACTTTCAACATATCTGCGTCTGTTCGCCGACACGCTTTCTTCCTGCGGACTGTTCAAACTCAGCGAGAGGCAGCCTGTTGTTGAGGAACGGTTGCCGTCTCCGGAAAATGATAGAGGCGACCCGTTTTCATGCGTGCTTTCTCATATACAGGGACTCAGCCGCAGCGGCAGGGTGATCTGCATTGACATAAGCGAGTGGATGACGGTACTTTCCGGAAAGCAGTTCAGAGAATTTCTTATGACGCTGGAGGATCATTCAAAAGATAACATTTTTGTCTTTCGCGTTCCTTTTGTTGAGGCAGAAGTTCTCGACGGCATACGCGACCGGCTTGGAGATATTCTTTTTATCCGTACTGTCTCTTTTACACCGATGAACGGTGATGAGCTTGTTGAATGCGGAAAGCGTTTTCTCGGCAAATTCAGATATACCGCAGATGACAGCGCTTGGGAAATTTTTAAGGAGCGTATAACCGAAGAAAAGAGCGATGGAAAATTCTACGGAATGAACACCGTGAGCAAAATCATTCATGAGATGATTTATAGAAAACAGCTCAACGACGCAAGGAATAACGTCAATACAACTGTAATCAGACGCGGCGACATTGATCACCTTGTTCGCAAAAATAATTATGAAGAGCGCGATGCCTTTGCCGAGCTTGACGAAATGGTGGGTATGGAGCAGGTCAAAAAAAGCATTGATGAGATCATTACTCAAATTGAGCTTTCAAAACGCGGCGGTGGGGTCGTTGCGCCGTCTTTGCACATGCGTTTTGTCGGCAATCCCGGAACGGGAAAAACCACAGTGGCGCGGCTCGTTGGCAGAATACTCAAGGAACGCGGCGTTTTGCGCAACGGAAACTTTTTTGAGTATTCCGGACGCGACCTTTGCGGTAGATATGTTGGAGAAACCGCACCCAAAACCGCCGGGATTTGCCGCGATGCATATGGCTCTGTGCTTTTTATTGACGAGGCATATTCTCTTTATCGCGGTGATGATGCAGGACGTGATTACGGCAGGGAGGCGCTTGAAACTCTCATTGCCGAGATGGAAAACCACCGCAATGACCTTGTTGTAATTATGGCGGGCTACACCGATGACATGGAAAAGCTCATGAAAGGTAATGCCGGTCTTGAAAGCAGAATGCCGTATATAATCGAATTTCCGAATTACAGCAGGAATGAGCTTTACGAGATAATGATGAAAATGGTCAACGGTCACGTTGAATATACCGATGACTTTTCCGCGGCGGCAAGGGATTACTTTGACTCTTTGTCAGAACATGTTCTTTCATCAAAAACTTTCAGCAATGCACGTTTTGTACGCAATCTTTTTGAGCGTACCTGTGCCAAGGCGGGCATAAGACAACGGCTTGACCGTTCTGAAAAGCTTGTGCTGACAAAGGAGGATTTCTTTCTTGCCAGCTCTGAGAGAGCCTTTGAAAGTCTTATTGAAAAAAAAGCGGGAAGAAAAATCGGCTTTTGACCGTGCTGTGATTCAATATAGTATTGGGGTCGGAACTGCGAAAATTCGTCAGTTCCGACTTTTCTTCTTAAGATTTCCTTAAGAAGAACTTACAAATTGCCGTCTGCGGTTGTATATGGTATTGTCTTCGATTATAATTTGAGTGCAGACATCAGATGGCTTTGAGAAATGCCATTTAAAGAAAGCTGCCTGAACGACTGAGCGCCGCGTTTTCTTTTGACAAATCGCGTGTTGTTCTGAACTGTGCAAACAAATAAAGAAAAAGGACGGAGAAAATGAAAGCAAAAATATCATCAAAAAAAGGCAGGCGCATTGTTGCTCTTTTGCTCGCAGCAGTTCTTCTGTGCTGCACGTATGTGCTCGGAGTAAATTTTTATGTCATTCTTTCTCAAAAGGGCAGCATTATTTCCGGGCAAGAGGCACAGACAATGCAGAACATTGACTATGTTTTGGTGCTCGGCTGCGGTGTACGTGAAGACGGTTCGCCGTCTAACATGCTTTTTCAGCGACTCAAAACCGGCGCGGAAACGTTCAAATCGCTCAAAGCATCAAAAGGCGCAAAGCTGCTTTTGACCGGTGACAACAGCGGAGAGAGCTATAACGAGCTTGCTGCAATGAAAAGCGTCAGCCTTGAAAACGGTGTTTCCGAGGACAAAATAACAATTGATAACATCGGCTTTTCAACCTACGAGAGCTTATATAACGCAAAGAACGTATACGGCGCAAAGAAAATAATAATCATCACGCAGCCGTACCACATGTTCAGAGCGCTCTATATTGCAAAAAGCCTCGGAATGGAGGCTTTCGGTGTGACGGCGTATTTGCCGTTCTATCCCAGGCAGATCATATGGTCGCTGCGTGAGGTGGTTGCAAGGAACAAGGATTTCTTGCTTTGTGCAGTCGACTGAAAGGGGAGAGATGAATGAAAAAGGTAATTGCAATTGTTTTGAGTTTGGTTCTTGTTTTAGGCGCATTTTTTGCAGGTCTCTGCGTCGGAAAATATAAGTTCAGCCATGACTTTGAAGAAACCGACAGTATTATAGGCGATGCGTATAATTATTTAGACAGGAGCCTTGTTAAAGCGCACAAAAGCGACGGTGATAAAATCGAAAGTATCGAAGTCCTACCCGATAATTCTATCGGTGACGGCTTTTTAACCGATACATATTTGACAAAGGATTACTTTTTCTATACTTCGTTTGACCCCGCGAGCAATATCGGAGATGGGTGTGCCGTAATGAAGTATGATTTGCACACCGCTAAAGTCACGTCTGTCAATAAATATAAAGATATCGGTTCAGTCGATAATATGCTGCTTTTGGGCGACTATTTGTTTTTCACAGCCTACGGCGAAACCGGAGTGAAGCACGGAAGCGGTACTTTGCCGGGAGGTTATTGCGTTTTTAGGTATGACATTAAAAACGACAGCTTGGAGAGGATTTTTGCAACGCCGAACACGGTTTACGGCATACGTTCATTTATGTGCGGCGAGACGCTGTTTTTTGTCGCGTCGTCAGCCTCGCAGACGGACATAAATGAGGAAAGAGGACCGCATTGGGTTTTGTATTCATACAGTGGCAATGAGCCGACCATTGTCGAAGATTTTTCAAAACAAGATGATTATGATGGCTATGTGGATATCAAAAGCGACGGAATAAAAACCACTCTTGTTTTGAGAAACTTTGAAAGCTTTAAAGGGCTTGCGTATACCGTCTCTGACGGAAAGCTGAATTTCCAAGGAAAAGTCAAGCTGTCGGAAGATAAATCGGAAAATGCGGCGTCCCGAACCTTTGGCAAATGGAAAGTTGAAGAAAAAACGATTGAAACAGCAGAAGACAAGGCTGAGCCGGACGACTGCGGGTATAAATACACCGTGCGATACAGCATCTCGGATAAAGAGAAAACGTATGCACTTTCAAAAGCTTCATATATGCACTACTATGCATAAGCTGAGGAAAGTCGAACGCAATGCGGTTTTTTAAGGCAAATTTTCACCGATACTGCGTTAAAAAGCCTCGCAATGCGCCAGCATTACTCACCTTTTTGCCTTGTCTCGGCAAAAATTTGCTCTTAAAAAACTGCTTCACACCTGATGGATTTGTTTTTTGGTACAGTGTGGTTCTTCTTTGGCGAGGCAATACTTTCGTATTGTGAGACAAAAAGAGCCGCAATGTGCTGAAAAACAAATTCTTCAGACGCATTGAATTCGACTCTCCTCAGCTTAAGAATTGCGGCTGTTCCGAACACTTCCGGAACAGCCACGTTGTTTTTTCTGATGTTTAAATGTCAAGTTCATTAAACTTGATGTAATAGCTGCCTTTCATTTTCAGAATCTCAATCGGTTTGAGCTCGTCCGCAATCAAGGCGGTGTTTTTTTCAATGTGTATCCGTTGCTTTGTTGCCTTATACCACATGACCGAAAGCAGCGATAATAAGGCGGCAATGACGAGGAGCACAAAGCTCAGTCCGGAAAAGTCGGTCACAAAGCTGTCAATGCAGGTAATGATGAAACAGAACGCGCCGAATCCCAGCAGAACAAGCACCGACAAATAAAGAGCATACAAAATGCGCCGATCAAGCTTTTTACAGTAGCCGCAGCTTTCCGGAATTTTGTTGTCGATCAAAAATATGTTGAGCAGTATACTTGTTGTGTCGCAATAAGTGCCGGAGGTGATTCTGACGCGTTTAACTCCGTCTTTCACCGTGAATGCCGAAGAAAGTGTGAAGCAAAGCACAGGGTGAATTATCCAATAATACGGCGAATGCACTTTTGCGTGGCTTTTGCCTATCCTCACGGAAAATGTACTTGTTCGGGCGGGGAGAACGGTCAGCTTTGTTCCCTGCGGAGCGTAAATCACAGTGTCTTTGCCGCTTTCGATTGTTTCAGAAACACCTTCGCCCGTGACCGTAACAGCGGAAGAAGCAAAGTTTTCGATTTTGAGTTTGCCCATTTTTAACCTCGTTTTGTTGGTATACCGAGAAGGAACCGACTAATAGGACGGCTCTTTCTCTTTTAAAAAGTTCGAATATTAAAGAAGCACTTCTTCAACCGGACCTTTGAGAGCAATGTCGGAAAGCGGAAACGGTTTTGAAAGATCTTTCATAAATGAAGTGAAAACTGTCTGTTTGAAAATTGTCGGCATCTGGTATTTTGAAAGAAGTTCTCCGACAGCCTCTTTTTTACAGGGATTTTTACGGATTTCAAAGGCTTTGAATTCAACCTCAATGTCTGCGTCTGCCGGAACGGAAAGCAGGGTGACGACGGTTTTTCCTCCCTTGTATTCGGGAACCACGGGTCTTTTTCTGCCGGAGACCTTGACGGTGATTTCTTTCGCCGAGGAGACGTCGTCAAAAACAAGCTTCCATTCGCGTTTGGCAGGAAGAACGGAAAGATCGCCTTTGGCGGCGCTGATTTTAAACAGCAGATCCTTGCCCGCTTCTCTGACAGAAAGCACGGTTTCTGCAAAAGCACCGTTTTCAAAGTTCATCGTTTCGCCATCGTCCTCATAGAGGGTAAAACTGTTTGTTCCTCTGAAGATCCTGACAGTCAGTTTTTCCGGATTTGACCAGTCGTTTGTTTTGCGGTTTTGAGAAAGGGGAATGATAGCTCCCTCTTTTGCGAGAACGGGCAGCGCATTCAAATCGCGGTACATGGTGACAAAGCGTTCGCCCTCATAGATTCTGCCGGTGTACCAGTCTGTCCATCTGCCTTTCGGCAACCACACCTTTGCGGGTGCAAGGTAGGTGCGCTTGTCGGCAGGCTTGGTGATCGGTGATACCATAAGCTCACTGCCGAAGAAAAACTGGTTCGGCACTTCATAGGCGGCTTTGTCACACGGATATGAGTAATACATCGGTTCGCAAAGCGCACGTCCCTCCGTGTGGGTGCGGCGGTTAATTGAGTATATGTACGGAATGAGCGCATGGCGTTCTCTGAGCGCATTCACTGCCGCTGTCTCTGCGGCAAAGCTGTATTTCCACGGTTCCTTGCCCATGAATTCGTCTTTTGTTGAATGCAGGCGCATTATCGGGCTGAATTCGCCGAGCTGAACCCAGCGGACATAAAGCTCGTCATTCCTCGAGCCGAGCTGATGACCGCCGATGTCATGGCTCCACCAGGTATATCCTACATTTGTGGCGTTTGCGGTGAAATACGGCTGAAAATCAAGGCTCTTCCAGCTGATTATTGTATCGCCGGAAAAACCGAGCGGATAACGGTGAGAGCCGACCTCGGCAAAGCGTGAGAGAATGAGAGGTCTTTTGCCTGTTGAGGCGAGGTCAAGCGTGTGATAATGATTGAGCGCCCAAAGAGGATCAAGACCTTTGATTTTTGTGTCCTTTTCCTGCTGCCAATCGATCCACCAGAAATCTACGCCGTCTTTTTCATAGGGTCTGTGAAGAATGTTGAAATAGGCGTCAATGAATTTCGGATCGGCGATGTCGAAGGGGATACGCTTCTTGCTCTTCGGGTCAATGCCCATAAAGTGGGCGAAATCCTCATACTGATCCTCAAACGGACGTATTCCCTGTGCCGGGTGGAGGTTGACGGTGACCTTGAAGTTCTTTTCATGCAGCCATGAAAGCATCGCTTTGTAATCCGGAAAAAGTTCGGTGTTCCAGCTGTAGCCGGTCCAGCCCTGAACCTGAAATACCTCTGCAATGTTTTTGTATGGAAGACCTCCCTCGCGGCGATAGTATGCATTTTCTTTTCCGAAGCGTTCAATGACGTCTACCCAGTGCCAGTCCATGTCAATTGTTGCAACCGAGATGGGAATATCGCGTTCAAGGAATTTTTTCATCAAATCAATGTATTCCTGCTGGCTGTAGTCCTTATATCTGCTCCACCAGTTGCCAAGGCAGTATCTCGGAACGAGGGGAACTGAGCCGCAGAGCTTGAAGAAGTCTTTGAGACAACCGCGAAAATCATTGCCGAAAGCAAAGTAGTATTCGTCTTTTTGAATGTGTCTTCGCTCTTTCATGGTTCCGTCTGCGCTCATGATAACTGTTTTTGAATCGTCAACAACAGAAACGCCGTTTGTGCTCATCAGACCGTCTCCGAGCTTTACTGAGCCGTTGATCATGTCAAGGGTACGGTGAGTACCCTTGAGGTTGCCGGCTTTGAAGTCGGTCACGCATCTTGAATCCTTGAGGGTAATACTCTCTGTTTTGCCTTTTGAAAGGTCAAAATGAAAAGCGATGTCGTTTGTTTTAATAACGATTTTATTGTTGTTTTGAGAAAAGCTGAATTTAGGTCTGTCAAAATCGCGGCAGATGACTGTCTGAGTCGCTTCATCGGTAAAAAGACGCTTTTTGTCTTTTTCAACGCGAATGATTCTTGACGAAAGAACTGAAAAACGATAATCCCCACGCTGAATAATATATTCATCAGGAGTCTTGCTTTTATAACTGCGAGAAAATGTGTTTTTAAAATACTGTGAAAGTTCACCCATACTGTTCTTTTCCTTTCAATATTATGGTACACAAACGATGATACAATAAAACAGGGGAGTTTTCAAGCGGGGAGAATTTTTTCGGCAAAAACAACCAAAAATGGGTCCCTTTTTTCTACATCTGTTGAACTGTGACACGGTGAATTTAAAGAGAAAATCTATAGAATTTTTGCGGCTGTTGTGATAAAATATATGCTTGAGTAACAGTCGGAGAGAGTCAGCTGAACACGGCTTGTCTCTCTTCTGTATTTAAACGGAGGACTCGAACAATGAATATTGTTATCGTCGGTTGCGGAAAGGTCGGTTCAACGCTCGCCGAACAGCTTGCCGGAGAGGGTCACGATATCACGGTTATTGACAACAACAGCAAGGCGCTTTCACGTGTTACCGATACCTGCGACGTAATGGGTATTGAGGGCAACGGCGTTGTCTATTACGTTCAAAAGGAAGCCGGAATAGAATATGCGGATATGTTTATTGCAGTCACCGGTTCAGATGAACTTAATCTGCTTTCGTGTCTGATTGCAAAAAAATCTTCGTCCTGCCGGACGATTGCCAGGGTCCGTAATCCGGATTACCTCACAGAACGCGGTTTTATTAAGGAAAAGCTCGGTATTTCAATGATTATTAATCCCGAGATGGAAACTGCGAGCGAAATTACCCGCCTTTTTTCGATTCCGTCAGCCATTTCTGTCGATACCTTTGCGCGCGGCAGAATAGAGTTGCTTGAAACAAGGCTGCCGGCGTCTTCTCCCATTGCCGGTCTTTCAATCAAGTCGGCTTTGGGCAAACTCTCCGGACGCATACTGATTTGTGCGATTGAACGCGGAAAAGAAGTGATAATTCCCACCGGAGATACCGTTTTGAATGCCGGAGATAAGATTTCGTTTGTCACGACCCACCGTGATGCCGGCGCATTCTTCAAAAAAGCCGGAATTGCAAAGAATCATATCAAAACTATTATTATCGTAGGCGGCGGTAAGATCACCTTTTATCTTGCCAAAAAGCTTGCCGAATACGGATTTCGCGTCAAGATTATTGAGCAGGATAAAGAGCACTGCGAATTTCTTGATAGAGTTCTGCCCGACGACATTGTTATCATCAACGGCGACGGCAGCGATCAGCATCTTCTTCTTGAAGAGGGCATTGAGGACGCAGACGGTTTTGCGGCTTTGACGGGTATGGACGAGGAAAACGTTATGCTTTCGCTTTATGTCAGCGCAAATTTCAAGGCAAAAACGGTGACAAAAGTCAACCGTATGAATTTTGAGGGTATGCTGGATCGTCTTTCAATCGGCTCGGTGGTTTATCCGAAGTATATTACGGCTGAAATGATCCTCAGTTATGTGCGTGCGCTTGAAAATTCAACGGGCAGCGGCGTTCAGACTCTTTATAACATTGTCGGCGGCAAGGTTCAGGCGCTTGAATTTGCCGTCAGAACAGAAAGCAAGGCGACCGGAGTGCCACTCAGCAGACTTGACATCAGGAGCAATATTCTTCTTTGCTGCATCAGCCGTCACGGAAAAATCATTATTCCCTCCGGACAGGACGAACTCATGGTCGGGGACAGTGTTGTTGTTGTCACAACCAATCGTTCGCTTAACGACCTCAAGGACATTGTGAGGTAGTTTTCATGAATTATTTTATGATTTTGTATCTGCTCGGTTTGGTGTGCGTCATTCAGGGCGGTTGTATGCTCCTTCCTGTTGCCGTGGGTCTGTTTTACGGTGAAGAGCAGTGGAAGCAATACGCGGTTACAGCGGCGGTTTTGCTTTTGCTTGGCGCCCTCGTTTCTTTCAGAAAGCCGAAAAGGACGGTGTTCTATTCAAAAGAGGGCTTTGTGACCGTTGCGCTTTCGTGGATCGTGCTCAGCCTCACCGGAGCGGTTCCGATGTTTTTGACAAATGAGATACCGAGTTATATTGACGCGCTGTTTGAGTCTGCTTCGGGTTTCACAACAACCGGAGCGAGCATTCTGACAAACGTTGAGGCGCTTTCACATGTGACTCTTTTTTGGCGCAGCTTTTCTCATTGGATAGGCGGAATGGGCGTGCTTGTCTTTCTCCTTGCCGTGGTTCCGCTTGCGGGCGGACACACAATGCAGCTGATGCGTGCAGAAAGCCCCGGTCCCTCTGTTGGAAAATTTGTGCCTAAGGTTCGCCAAACGGCTTTTATTTTGTACTCTATCTATTCTGCAATGACGGTGCTCGAGGTTATATTGCTGCTTGCAGGCTCAATGCCGTGGTTTGACTCCATATGCACGGCGCTCGGAACTGCCGGTACAGGCGGTTTTGCAATCAAGAATGCGAGCATCGGCTTTTATCAGAGCAACTATCTTCAAGCTGTTGTCACGGTATTCATGATTCTTTTTGCCGTGAATTTTTCCTTTTACTACCTGCTGCTGGCGAAAAAATTCAGGCAGGCGTTTAAAAATGAAGAGCTTTTCTGGTTCCTCAGTATAATAGCCGTATCGGTTTTCTGCATAACAATGAATACAAGGAACAGCTGCTTTGACGGAAATCTTTATAATGCGTTCCACCATGCCGCGTTTTCCGTGGCATCCGTTATTTCAACGACAGGCTACGGAACGGCTGACTTTGCAAAGTGGCCTCAGCTTTCGCAGTACATACTTTTTATTCTCATGTTCATCGGCGCAAGCGCAGGCAGCACGGGCGGCGGTATGAAAGTTTCAAGGCTGATTCTGCTTGTCAAAAGCAGTGTGCGTGAGGTATCAAAAATTATTCATCCGCGCTCTGTCAAGTTTGTAAAGCTTGACAAAAAGCGTGTGGATCCTGAGATTGTGAAAAACACAACTTCATTTTTTGTTATCAGTATGATTGTTTATGTTGTTTCGGTTTTTCTTGTCAGCCTTGACGGGTTTGACATGACGACGTCGCTTTCTGCCGTTGCCGCAACAATGAACAATATAGGACCCGGGCTTTCGCTCGTGGGTCCGACAGGGAATTACTCCGCTTTTTCGGCACTGTCAAAGCTCGTTATGACTTTTGACATGATTGCCGGCAGGCTGGAGTTCTTCCCGATTCTTGTTCTGCTCAGCCCGACTGTCTGGAAAGACGGCTTTGGCGCTGTCAGAAGAAAACTATCCGCATGAGCGGAAGAATGGAGAAAAATATGAACGAAAAAAACTATGTGCCAAAAAGAGAGTCTATGACCTATGCCGTTGCCGCTCTCGGACAGGGTCTTGTGTATAGCTGTATGTCCAGCTATATTACGGACTTTTACATGAATGTTCTGGCGCTCAACGCGTGGTTTGTAATCCTGCTTATGCTCCTTGCCCGTGTTTGGGACGCAATTAATGACCCGCTTATGGGTATGATCGTTGACCGTCACACCTCGCGCTGGGGCAGAATGAGACATTACCCGGTTATTACCGCAATTCCCATTGCGATCCTTACGATCCTCATGTTCATTCGTCCCATCGGCTTTGACATCAACGAAAAAACACCGCTCATGTATGTTTACGTTGCTGTTGTTTATACTTTCTGGGGCATGGTTTATACGTCAAGTGACGTTCCTTTTTGGAGCCTTCCCAATGTCATGACGCCGAACCCTGCCGAACGCGGAAGAATAATTTCATACGGCCGTACCGTCGGTGGAATCGGTTCTGCTGTTACCGTTGCGCTTCCGATCATTCTCGGTTATTTCATTGAAAACAGTGAAACAAGGTATGCCGTTATGGCGATTTCAATGTCCGCTATCGGAATGCCGCTGTTCTGCCTTTCATCGTTCAAAATCAAGGAGAGAGTTAAGCATCCTAACGCGACAAAGCGCGCTCCCGGCGAACCTTCAACGCTTTCAAGAATTTTCCACTGCAAGCCGCTTATGCTTGTTGTCCTTTCGGGAATCCTTTCCTTTGGAAGATACATGCTTCAGTCAGCAGCTCCTCACGTTGCCCGTTACGGCGGTTTTTATGTCGGCGGCGACCTTGCCACTGCAACCCCGGAGCAGTTCAGCAGCAACATGTCAACGATTGCCCTTGTTATTCAGATCTGCGCCGCTATCGGTATGTTCGGCGCAATGATCTTCATGCCAAAGCTTTTCAAGAAGTATGAATACAGAACTCTTATGATCGTTTCCTGCCTTGCAGGCTTCGTCGCGAGCATCTTCACCCTTCTTGTCGGTTGGTTCACTAAGAACCTCTTTATTTGCATTCCGTTCATGATCATTTCGAGCCTTCCGCTTGGCGTAATCAACGTTGTTTCGGGAGCAATGGTCTGCGACTGTATCGACTACATGGAATGGAAGACCGGTTATCGCGACAACGCTCTCGGCTCGGCTTGCCAGTCGTTCGTCAACAAGCTCGGCAACGCCGTTGCAACCGTTGTTATCATCGGTATGTACATTGCCGTTCACATTGACCCGCAGAAGCTCAATGTCGGCTCGGCGGAGTCTGCGCTTGAAATTGCAAGAACCATGACAACTTCTCAGAATTTTGCAATGTATGCCCTCGTTTCGATCGTTCCGGGAATCAGCCTTGTTCTTTGTGCTCTTCCGTTGTTCTTCTATGATATCGTAGGAGATAAGAAAAAGAAAATCACCGAAGAGCTTGCCGTTATGAGAAAAGAACGCGGTATTGAAATTACGGAATAATGTTTTAAAAACGGAGCGGAGATTTCTCTCCGCTCCTTGCTCTGCAAAAATAAAAAATGAAGGACGTGTAAAAATGATTTATCTGCCAATTGCTATCGGGGCGGTTTTTCTTGCTTTGTTCATTGCAAAATGTAAAAATGAACGCAGCGTCGGAGGGGTGTTTTTGAAAAATGCTGTCAGCATTTTTTTTATTCTCACCGCTGCCGTGGGGCTGATTCAAAACAAAACCCGCGTTGAATACGGTGTGCTTATTCTTGTAGGCTTAGCTTTCGGAATGCTTGGCGACATCTACCTTGACCAAAAATGGGTTTATCCGAGCGATATGAAAAAGTATCTTTATGCGGGCTTTGTTTCTTTCGGAATAGGTCATCTGTTTTATATTCCGGCAATGGTTCGTGCCGCGGGAATTGAACTTAAATGGCTGCTTATTCCGGCTGCGGCGGGCGTGGTTGTTGCTGTCGGAAATCTTTTGCTTGAAAAGCCGATGAAGCAGAATTTCGGCGAGTATAAGGCTATTGTAACCGTATACGGTTTTATTCTTGCATTCATGGCTGCCACAGCCGTAACCTGCGCGGTTTTGACAGGAGAAAAGGCTTTCTTTGTCTTTGCCGCAGGAGGAGTATTCTTCCTGATTTCTGACCTTATTCTTTCTCCGATGTACTTCGGTGAGGGTAAGAACACACCGATGAACTTTATTTTTAATCATGTTACATATTATCTCGGTCAGTATCTAATTGCTTTTTCGGTCTCTCTTCTTCCGGCACTCGAGGGTTGAGAGCCAGTAATAGCATAATGAAACAAGGCTATAAAGCTAACGGCAGTCAACCGTTGCTTTATAGCCTTTTGTTTTGTCAAATGCTTTCGTTTTGTCTTCTTTTCATTTTGTGCCAGCTCACAAAACCGTATATGTCGTTAATCAGAAATATTGCAAAACAGACAACGACAATACCATGGCTCTTGCTTTTTTTCAAGGGAGGTACTGGATAATCAGAACCATTTTTGCCGTTTTTTCTCTGCGGTTTATGTATCGGTGGGGAACCGAAGCGTCAAAATAAAGTCCGTCGTCCTCCTCAAGAACATACTCTCGGTCATTAACAATGATTGAAACTTCTCCTTCGGTGAGCATGAGGTATTCATAGCTGTTTGAGGAATGACCTGTTGAAGAATGGTCACAGCCGCCCTCCATAACCATTTGATAAACCTCAAAGTTTCTTTCGGAATTTTTGGGATAGTAGCTGAAAATGTGATATTTGTCCTCGTCAAGCTCGGATGCGTCAATTCTTTTGACATGCACCGGCGTTCCGGTTCACACGGAATACCAGAGCTTATTTCAATAGCCGTAACAGCCGGACTGCATTTTTGGAAAAGGCAGATGCTCCTTTCAATTGCCGGCGGCACGGTCTGCTATATGCTGCTTGTTCATTTTTTCTTTGATTAAACCGAAGAGGATCGAACGCATTGGGTTAGACTCTCCTCAGCTTAATAAAGGGTATTATAAAAACACAGTCTTTCGAAAATTTTCAAAGAGACTGTGTTTTTTGTTTTAGAGTTCGTGATAATACGGACAAATATTTTCATACGTCCCGTCTTTCATTCTGAATCCTTTCGGAATTGTGCCGAGTTGAACAAATCCGAGTCGTTCGTAGAGATGGCGCGCATGAATGTTGCTTTCAACAACGGCATTGAACTGCATCACCAAGAATCCGGCTTTTTTGGCCTGCTCAAGGCAGTCTGACACAAGCTTTTCTCCAATATGTTTTCCGCGGCAATCTGCGTCAACCGCATAGCTTGCATTGGCAATGTGACCGCAGCGACCGATGTTGTTTGGGTGCAGAATATAAAGACCGAGCACTTTTTCGTTTTCAACCGCAACGCCGCAATAGGTCTGCTCGGCAAAAATCTCGCTGCCGGTTTCCTTTGCGAGAAATTCTTCCTGAGGAAAAGCAATTCCGTCTTCAACAACTTTGTTCCAAATCTTGATCATGGATTCCACATCGTCATGTGTATATTCTCTGATTTCCATAAGCCATTGCCTGCGTTTATTATAACAATCTCATGAGGTCTGTGTAAAAAGCAATGAGAGGTGCGATATTATCTATGCGAATCCTTTCATTGTCGCTGTGCATAGTTTTGAGCAGTCCGCCTCCGGTGAGAGTGGGGGCAAATTTATAAATTTCTGTTGCGATCTCGTTGAAAAAGCGAGAGTCGGTGCCGCCCATCATGAGGTACGGAGAAACAACAGTGTTTGAAAAATTCTTTTCAACACAGCTGCAAATTGCGTTCCAGTACTTGCCGGTTGCTTTTGCACAGGGGGTTGCATTTGAATAGTTGACTATTCTGAAAGAAAGTTCCGGATCGTTTGCGGCTTTTCTCATGTGCTCAATTGCGCTTGCCGGTGTTTCTCCCTCGGCAAGGCGTATGTTGACAATTGCCTTTGCTTTGGCAGGAAGTACGTTTGCGCCTTTGCTGCCCTCAAGCTGTGTGAAAGCCATTGAGGTTCTGAACATTGCGGCAGCTGTCTTGTTCTTTTTGCAAAACGCTTTAATGAGCGGGGAAAAGCACCAAAGGTTGCCGAGAATGAGTTTGCCTATGTACGGCGTATGAGGGGCAATTGACTTGAACATCTGTTTTACGGCATAGTTCATTTTCATTGGGAACTGACTGTTTTCAATCTTGCATATATCTTTTGCGAGTCTGCCGACGGCGGTGTGAACGGGCGGCTGAGAGGAGTGTCCGCTTTCGCCCTTGACTGTGAGCTCAACGTCCATCGGTCCTTTTTCTGAAATTCCTACTGCCGCAATATCGTGCGGAAAGTATTTTGAACTGCTTGAAAGAATTGTTCCGCCTTCGTCAAGGACAAACGCCGGAGCCACACCGCTTTCTTTTAGATATTTTACAATTTCCGGGGCGCAGTTACCTGCAACTTCTTCATTGCAGCCAAAGGAAAGGTAAATATCATTTTCCGGAGTAAAGCCTGCGGAGAGGAGAACCTCGGCACTTTCCATAATTCCGAAAAGGCTGCACTTGGTGTCAAGCGTACCTCTGCCCCAAAGAAAACCGTCTTTGATTTCGCCGCCAAACGGGTCTGCGTCCCATTTTTCGGCGTCAACCGGAACAACGTCAAAATGTGCCATGAGCACAGACGGGGCATTGGAGCTTTTTCCTTTTATGCGGAATAAAAGACCGCCGGCGATGTCTTTCTTTTCGCTTTTTTCATAGACCGACGGATAAAGCTCTGAAAGGAGCGTGCGGAATTTTTCAAACTCCTTCGGGTTAATTTCTTCTTCCTTTTTGCTTGAAACCGTTTTGCAGCGAATCATTTGAGACAGATGCTCTGCCGCAAGCGCAGTGTCAACATCAACGCTCAGTTCTTTTTTTTCTGAGGAGAGCTGCAGCGTTTTTAGCCTTGCGGCATTGATGTTTATTACAGCAGCAAAGACCGCAATCAAAACAAGAATAACGATGAAAACAAACATTTAAAGACCTCCGTTTTAAAAAAAACTGCCGCCGGTCACGTGAGAACGGCGGCACATAATGGGAGTTATACCCATTTAAGTTTATACATAACGTGGGCGCCGAGCATCGAAATCGCAACACCGGCAAAGATGAGAACGCCAATCTGAATGGTACCGAAGAAAGCGAGGAGAATTGAAAGCACAGCAATCGGGAAAATGGAGATCTTCCAATGCTTGATAAAATATGTGGCGGCAAGTGCACCGAAAATTGTGTATGTAACCTGTTTGAATGCAGGAGCGAGCGCGCCCTCGCTCATAGCTTTTGTAAAGCCTTCGTTGACGGCAAAAATCAAAACAAACACCGCAACAACAAGCGTTGTAACAATTGCCGAAGCGGCAATTGAAATTGTTGAGATGATCTCACCCTCTTCGGAGTTTGCGCGAACCTTTGCATTTTCCATCGAGTTGAGAGCACAGGGGAGCTTGAGGTTGGCAATGTTGCCGGTGAGAAATGAGAGGTAGGTTCCGCCTGCACCGAGGAGAGGCGCATAAGCGATGACCTCAATCACTCCTGTTGGATAGAACAGGATCGCAACAGACGCAAAGCCTTTTCCCACTACGCCCCAATCGGGCCAAACCTTGAGATGGAGACACATAAGAACAGGCACGGCGAGAAGAACAACGATCGCAGCAACGCACCAAATTCTGCCAAAAAAGTGAACGGAGTCCATATAGTTCCTCTTTTTCATAATCAATACCTCCATTCAATCGCCGCAAAGTTAGGCGCAAGGGTTGAAACAAGAACAACAACGCCGAGGGCGAGAATCATACTCAGAGGCATTGCAAGAGCTTCGAGCCATTTTGCCTTGAGTTTTTTGTTAATAAATGTGAGAATGAGCATGAATGCGATTGAAGAGACGATAGCCGTGATTGAAAGCACGCCCGCACCGTCGCCGATGGTAGTGTTGACCTTGTTTCCGGCTTCGTTCACGGTGACCTCACCGATGCCGGCGATGCCTCTTGAAAGAAATGCGGCAATGAGACCTATGAATGCGGCTGCCGACATAAGGTCAGCCCATTTGGCATTTTTGTTCACCGCTCCGGAAACACTCTTTTGAACTTTTTTGAGAACAAACGGAATGAGAAAAAGCGGCAAAAGACAGCCGAGGGTCATTACCCAAGCAATGGCGGTGAACACTTTTGGATCCTTGATAGGGAGTCCTATTCCTCCGGAAACACCTGCCGCCTCAATCGCAGCCTCCGCAGCCGGAACCTCATACTGAATGGCGCCGATAACAGAAAGCCTTATCCACGGCAGTACATAGCCGAGAGCCACGGAAAGCACAAGCACCGTGATGGCGATACTGATTGCCGGTGCAATTGAAAACACCGAGCTGGATGTGATTGTGTTTTTGATCTGATCCTTTGTAATTCCAAGCTCCTTGCCTCTTTTGATTGCGCGAATCATAAAGAATAGGGACTGGGCAATTACAAAGACAACGATGCCGACAGCAAGCATAAACATAAAGCCGTCGGATTTGAAGTCCTGAAACATCTTGCTTCTCCTTTCAATTCGGACATTTGACATTCTTTTTTGTCAAACGCCGTTTATCCCAGAAATTATAGCATTATTTTCCGTCCATAGTCAACCGCAGACTGAAAAAATCTTTGACTTATACGCTGAATGTGGTATAATCACTGTGCGATCATTCGCAGTATCTGCTCTTTGCGGGAATAACATGGTATCGTTCAGATTTGATTGGTGGATATTTCTGCCTGCTTAGAAAAAACTGATTATATATAACTAAACCGAAAGTAGGTGACGGCTTTGAAAGAGGAAAAGCAAAAGAAAAGCAAGCGACCCATTCATCCGACAAGGATAATAGCACTCAGCGTTCTTGCAGCTATTGCCGCCGGTGCAGCGCTGCTGATGCTGCCGTGTATGACTCGCGACGGAAAGGGCCTGCCGTTCATGAAAGCCGTTTTTACCGCAACGTCAAGCGTTTGTGTGACCGGTTTGACCCTTGTTGACCCTGCCGTTACACTTTCACGCTGGGGTCAGGCTGTTTTGTTGATTCTGATCGAGATCGGCGGAATCAGTATGGTTACGTTTGCGTCGTTTTTCATATTTTCATTCAAAAAGCGTTCAGCGCTGCGTAGCGTTCGACTTGCGCAGGAATACACAAACCTTGACTCGTTCTCTCAGGTCAAACCGCTTGTCAAAACCATAATTGCCTGTGCTGCGGTCTGTCAGCTGTCAGGAACGGCGCTGCTTTGTCTGCGTTTTATTCCGCGCTTTGGCGCGAAGGGTATATGGATTTCTCTTTTCACTGCCGTGTCGGCTTATTGCAACGCGGGCTTTGATTTGTTCGGCGTTGAAAAGGAATTTGGCTCTCTCACCGGCTATAACGGCGACTGCTTTGTTATGGCGGTTATAATGGCAATGATAATTCTCGGCGGAATAGGATTCTTTGTCTTTTACGATATTCTGACATTTCGCAAAAATCACAGAATCAGCCTGCACACAAAGGCGGTTCTTATCACTACGGCTATCCTTATTGCTTTCGGCTTTTTCTGTGTATTTGTTTTTGAATACGGCAATCCGGACACACTCGGCTCGCTTTCGTTCAAGGAAAAGTTTACCGCATCGCTGTTCCAGTCCGTAACGGCGAGAACGGCAGGCTTTGCCTCGCTTGATATAGCGTCTCTCAATGACGTGACAAAAATAGTTATGGTGCTGCTCATGTTCATCGGTGCAGGCAGCGGCTCGACCGGAGGCGGAATAAAGGTGACCACCTTTGCCGTTTTGGTTATGTCCGTTGTTTCTGTTATCAGAAGCCGAAAAGACACGGTTGTTCTCAAAAAGAGGGTGAACCGGACCGTCGTTGCAAAATCGCTTGCCATCGCAGCGCTCTCGCTTCTGGTTGTTTTTGTTGTTACGTGCGTGCTTTCGTGGGACGTTCCGTCCGCTAACGGAACCGATTTGTTCTTTGAGGCGGTTTCCGGTTTTTCAACCTGCGGTTTGACTGCCGGTATTACTTCAAAAGCAGGTTCTGTCGGGCTTTGGGCGCTGATATTCTCTATGTATATCGGCAGGATAGGTCCAATGTGCTTTGTGATTGCGTTGAACTCCAAAAAGGATCTTGATGAAACCGTAATTGTGCCTGAGGGCAGGATCATGGTAGGCTGAGATTAAGTTGAGTTTGGCTTAAGCATTTTTTTCGTTTTTGTTTCATAGTTATTACCAATGAAACTTTGTCCGAGGGTTGGTGAAATTATGGAAGAAAACATCAGAACCGTAAGGAAAAGAAAGCCTGCCGGAGAAAACAAAAACGATGACGGTCTTTTTGCAGTCGGTCTTTGCCAGGCAATTTTTGCCGTCATAATAGTTTTAACCGTACTGTTTATTTCTAAAGGCAAAGGAACTGCCGCGCAGAATCTCAAAGATGATTTTGCTCTTTTAATGAGCATATCCTATAGCAGGGAAGATGTTCAAAAAACATGGAGCAGCATAAAAAGCTACTTCGATTCACCCGCAAGTCTTTCTGTGTTCAAGGCTTCTTCGGAAAAAGAGGAGACAACGACCGAACAGTCGGAAGACAAGGCTGGAACAACAGCCCCAAAAGAGGAATCAACCGAAAAGTTTGAAGAAAAGAAAACCACTGTGGCAGCTGCTTCTGAAACCGAAAAAGAAAAAACGACCGAAGAAACAACCACAGCTGCCAAAACCAATCTTAAACTTTCAAAGCAGTCGGAGTCTTCAAGCAGCGTTAAGGTCAGCAAGACTGAAACTTCAGTGCCGAAAAGCACCGAGCAGCAGATAATAATGCCTGTTAGCGGAACTTATACCTCGTATTTCGGCGTGCGTACCAATCCGATTACCGGAAATGACTCTTTTCATACCGGTCTTGACATTGCCGCCACTCAGGGAACAAAAATCAAAGCTGCCTATTCCGGCGTTGTGCGCAAGGTGGGTGAAGATTCACGAAGCGGAAAATATATTTATCTGACGCATAAAGACGGCGTTGAAACGCTTTACTGCCATTGCAGCGCCGTTCTTGCCGAAGAGGGCGCGTCCATTCGTCAGGGAGAAACGATTGCTCTTGTAGGCAGTACGGGTTGGTCAACCGGACCGCATCTTCATTTTGAGTTCCATAAAAACGGCGAGAGGCTCGATCCTTTGCCGATACTTAATGACAAATGACCATACGCCTTAAAGACACTGATATAAGGCTCTGCTTTTCGTTTTTCGCGTGCTTTGCGTTGATGCTTTTGCTTTCGGACGGAAAAACGGCGCTCATATGCTTTTTCTCCTCAATGCTTCATGAGGGCGGACATCTGTTTTTTATGCTCGTTTTCTCTCAAAAAATCAGTTCGGTAACTTTTTCTGCTTTCGGCGTTCGTATCGATCGAAAAGGGGAGGCTCTCCTGTCGTACGGAAAGGCTGCGCTTGTTGCGCTCGGCGGCGTTTTGGTCAATTTTTTTCTTTGCATAGTTGCGGCTTTGGCCTTTACTTTTTATAAAAGCTATGAAGCTGCCGTGCTGTTTTTTGTCAATCTTTTTCTTGCGCTCCTCAATCTCATGCCGGCTGATAAGCTTGATATGTGGAACGTGCTGTACTGCCTGTTGATGAGAAAAAACGATGAGGAAAAAACACAGAGGATCCTTTGCATTGTTTCATGGATATCGGTTGTTTTATTTTGCCTATTTTGCGTTATTTATTTTGTTTTCATCGGCTTTAACGTCAGTTTGCTTGCCGTGTGTATATATTTGATATATCTCAAGTTGACCTCGGCGGAAACTCATGTGGTCTTTTAGGTCGCTTTTTTTGAAGGCGCGCTGCTGCCAAAAGAAAGTCTTTCGGGCATATGAGTTTCAATAAAAATTTGTTCAAGTCAATACCATAAGGATTGCGCTATTACCTTAAAAAGAAACGGAGAATACAAATGGTTAAAAAAGAAGTTGAAAAGCTCCTTGCTCATGTTCAAAAACCCGGTAGATATATCGGCGGAGAGCTGAACAGCATTGTAAAGGACAAGGAAAAAGTTGATCTTCGCTACGCGTTTTGCTTTCCGGACACCTACGAAATAGGCATGTCTCATCTCGGAATGAAAATACTTTATACAATTGCAAATGACCGCAAGGACGTTTGGTGCGAGCGCGTATTTGCTCCGTGGCATGACATGGAACAACAGATGAGAGAACACAATGTTCCTCTTTATGCGCTTGAAAGCGGAGATGCGATCAAGGATTTTGACCTCATCGGCTTTACGCTTATGTACGAGCTTTCATATTCAAACGTGGTCAATATGCTTGACCTTGCAGGTCTTCCCGTGAGGGCGGCAGACCGACACAGCCTTACGCCTATCGTTGTTGGCGGCGGTCCCTGCGCCTGCAATCCGGAGCCGATGGCAGAGTTCTTTGACGTTTTTTCTCTCGGCGAGGGCGAAGAAATGTATGAACCCTTTTTTGACCTTTTAATTGAGTGTAAAAAGAACGGCAGCAGCAAAGAGGAGTTTTTGCGCCGTGTCTCAAAGCTGGACGGCTTTTATGTCCCGTCTCTTTATGATATAGAATACAAAGAGGACGGCACAATAAAGGCTGTTGTTCCGAAAGACGGCGCACCGGAGAAGATTAAAAAGCAGGTGGTTTCAGACCTTGATAACATCAGATATCCGGACAAGTTTGTTGTGCCGTATATAGAGGTTGTTCACGACAGAGTTGTGCATGAGATTCTGCGCGGCTGTATACGAGGCTGCCGTTTCTGCCAGGCGGGCTTTATTTATCGTCCGATACGCGAAAAGACGCCGGAGACTATTGACAGCCAGTGCCGCGGACTTTGCGATGTGACTGGTTATGACGAAATTTCGCTTTCCTCTCTGAGTACGAGCGATTATACAAAGCTTGAACCGCTTCTTGACAAGCTGCTTTCATGGACGATTCCGGAGAAAATTAACATTGCGTTGCCGTCACTTCGCGTTGATAATTTTTCTGACGAGCTTATGGAAAAGCTCAATAAGGTCAGACGCAGCGGACTGACTTTTGCGCCGGAGGCGGGAACTCAGCGTCTGCGCGACGCAATCAACAAAAACGTGACTGAAGAAGAGGTCATGCGCACCTCGCGCCTTGCCTTTGAGGGCGGCTGGACGGCGGTCAAGCTATATTTTATGCTTGGTTTGCCCACGGAAACATTTGACGATGTTGCCGGAATCGCCGACCTTGCGCAAAAGGTAGTCGATGAGTTCTATAGAAATCCGAACAAACCAAAGGGCAAAGGAGTTCAAGTCTCAATCAGTGTGGCTTCCTTTGTTCCAAAGCCGTTTACACCGTTTCAGTGGGAACCTCAGGATACGAGAGAAATGCTGATTGAAAAACAGGCGCATCTCCTTTCCTGCGTAAAAACCAAAAAAGTCAGCGTAAGCTATCACAAGGTTGACATCAGTTTTCTTGAGGGCGTGTTTGCCCGCGGAGACAGGCGACTTTCAAAGGTTCTTCTCTACGCATGGGAGCACGGCTGCAAATTCGACGGTTGGGACGACAGCTTTAAGTTTGATGTATGGATGGAAGCGTTTGAAAAATGCGGTGTGGATCCGTTGTTTTACACATCAAGAAAGCGCAGCCTTGATGAAATTTTGCCTTGGGATCATCTTGATTACGGCATACGCAAGGAATTTTTAATCAAGGAGAACAAAAAAGCTCACGCGAGCGAAACAACGCCCCATTGCCGAATAAAATGTGCAGGCTGCGGAGCAAATAAACTGAACGGAGGAAAGTGCGATGCGATGCGTTCGAGTATGGTTTGAAAAAAAAGGTGACGTGCGCTTTATTTCGCACCTTGACCTTATGCGGACGATGACGAGGGTTATCCGCCGTTCAAAAATTCCGCTTTGGTATACGGAGGGCTTCAATCCACATCCGTATATGACCTTTGTTCTGCCGCTTTCGCTCGGAATGGAAAGCGAAAACGATGCTATGGATATTCGAGTTGAGGGCGATATTACAAATGAAGAGGTGAGAGCGGCTCTTTCCTCGGTTATGCCGCAGGGCGTTGAAGTGACGGCTGTAACAGAACCGGTGCTTGACCCAAAGTTTATAGCTTTTGCGCGGTTTGAAATTGCTTTTTATGTTTCAGAGGACGCGGCAAGCCTCGAAGATAGGATAAAAGAGCTTTTTTCCGGTTCACAGCTTGTTGTTCAAAAGCTCGGCAAAAAAGGACATAAAAAGGTCTATAAGGACATTGATCTGCTGCCGCACATAAAAAAATATGAAATTGTGCATAGGGGCGGCTTGCCGGTTCTTTCGCTCGTTCTTCCTGCCGGCAGCACAACAAATATCAATCCGGCTTTGCTCGCTGATAAGATTCTTGAGGGGCTTGACAAAGACGATTACTACGTGATAAAGAGAAAATGTCTCTTTGACGGCGAAATGAACAATTTTTCCTGATAATTTTCTATAAAAACGCTTGCAATAATTTGTAAGGTGTGATAAAATATCAAAGCATTTGTATTGTGTCGCGTTGCGGCGCGGTTTGATGCCGGCTGAATTCAGTCTGTAATATTAAAAGCGGTCCTCTGTCCGGTTCCCGGGCATGAACGTGGCAGAATTTAGGAGGAAAAAACCAATGGACGCACTCAAACTTATCTCGGACTCAAGCCTTAAGGCTGAAATCCCCGTAATCAACATCGGTTCAACCGTTCGTGTTCACGTTAAGATTCGTGAGGGCGAAAGAGAAAGAATCCAGATGTTTGAAGGAACCGTTATTGCCAAGAGAGGCAGCGGCATTTCTTCAACTTTCACCGTTCGCCGTGTTTCATACGGTGTTGGTGTTGAAAGAGTTTTCCCCGTTCACTCACCGAACGTTGTTGCCGTTGACGTAATCAGAAACGGTAAGGTTCGCAGAAGCAAGCTTTATTATCTTCGCGACAGAGTCGGTAAGGCTGCTAAGGTTAAGGAAAAGCTCGGCTGATAAAAGCGTTCAAGGAAGGGGAGAGGCTTTCGGGCTTTCTCTCCTTTTCTCTTTAAATTAAAGCGTTCACCGATTGACCCAAAGCACAATTTTTTTGCGAGAGCTTTATTAGCTGAAATTGAGTCGGTCGTTGGCTGCTTAAAAAAGTGGGTGTTTTTATGGATATCACAAAAAAAGAAAAGGATGATCTTTCAACTTCTGAAAAAGCAATGATCAATCTCTATGACTTGGCCTCCGTTCTTGCTTCGGCGGTCGTGGCGATTATGGTCATTTTCACTTTTGTTTTCCGCGTTGTAGGCGTTTCCGGTTCCTCAATGGTCAACACTCTCCATGACGGTGATTGGCTTTTGGTCTCTGCGTTTGACACAAAGCCTCAGTATGGTCAGGTGGTTATCATCACACAGCCTAACTGGTTTGACGAGCCGATTGTCAAACGTATTATTGCAACCGAAAACCAAACTGTTGATATTGATTTTTCTACCGGCGAGGTCAGTGTTGACGGTGTTGTTATTGACGAGCCGTATATTAACAATCTCACAACTATCAGCGACAACGTTGAATTTCCCGTGACTGTTCCGGAAGGCCATGTTTTCGTAATGGGCGATAACCGTCAGGGATCAACGGACAGCCGCAGCGATAAAATCGGCTTTATTGACGAAAACTACATTCTGGGTACTGTCAGACTCAGACCCTTTGCCGTTGTCAGAGACGGCGAACGCCGCGATTTCAAATTCTACTCACCCTCTGAGTGGCCCGTAGAAAAGGCAGAGTTCACTCCTGCCGAATAATCGGAGGTGTAATTGTGCCTGATAATCAAAAGCAAACCGTTCAGTGGTTCCCCGGTCATATGGCAAAAACCAGGCGGCTCATAAAAGAGAGCCTGCCTCTTGTTGACTGCGTAACCGAGCTGCTCGATGCAAGGATACCGCTCAGCAGCCGCAATCCGGAGCTTGATGAGCTGACGCAGAACAAGCCGAGAATAGTTCTTCTCAATAAGTGCGATATGGCAGACGAAAAAACAACCCGCGAGTGGCTTGAGTTTTTCAAAAAGCACGGACAGGCGGCTTTGGCCGTTGATTGCCGCAGCGGAAAAGGGCTTTCTCAATATCATTCACTGGTTCGCCGCGTTCTTGCCGATAAAATTAAAAGCAACGAGGAAAAAGGAATGCCCGGAAAAGCATTGCGTGTGATGGTTGTCGGAATTCCGAATACGGGAAAATCCTCTTTCATCAATCGTATGGCAAAGCGTAACCGTGCCGTTGTTGCAGACAGACCCGGTGTGACGCGCCGCAATCAGTGGTTTGCAATTGAGGGAGGCATTGAGTTGCTTGACACGCCGGGTGTCCTTTGGCCAAAATTTGATGACCCCAAGGTTGGCGACAAGCTCTCTTTTATCGGTTCGGTTAAAGATGAGGTTGTTGATGCGGAAACTATGGCGATGCGTTTGCTTTCAGTGCTGTCAAATGATTACGGCGAACTGCTTTGCGAAAGATATAAGCTCACTTCTGACGATCTCTCACTCGGAGATTATGAGCTTTTGGAGCTCATAGGAAAAAAACGCGGAATGCTTATTCGCGGCGGAGAAATCGATACCGAACGAGCAGCGTCGATGCTGCTTGACGAATATCGCGGCGGAAGACTCGGAAAGCTTTCTTTTGAAAGACCGTCGCAAGGCGCATTCTGAAAAATATATTGATTAGATTCAACTGCAATCGACAATATATACAAAATTGCTTGACACATTTGTGTAATTGTGGTAAAATTTTTGGCTGTAATAACATTGCGGACACGCTTTAAACTGTCGGGTATAAGTCGGCGGTTTACTGTTGTGTCCGCGCGTGATTTTTTTATTCTGTTTGCGGAGGCTGAATGATGAATTCGCTTTTTCATTTTTTTGATCCGATTCGCGGCGTAAGCTGTGGCGGACTTATTGTTAAGATAATTCTTGCGGTCTTTTTTGGCGGTATGATTGGTCTTGAAAGGGGTCATAAGCACCGCGCCGCCGGCAGTCGTACATATATGATTGTCTGTCTTGGCGCGGCTCTGACTGTCATTCTCAGCCAGTATGAAAGCTGGCTTGTTACAGATGTTTGGCGTGAAGTTTCCGAACTTCTCGGAAGAAAGGTTGATGTTTCGCGTTACAGTGCAAAGGTTATCGGCGGTATCGGTTTTCTCGGCGCAGGAACCATTATTGTAACCGGACGTCAGGAGGTTAAAGGACTGACAACGGCGGCAGGTCTGTGGACTTCGGCATGCATGGGTCTTGCAATCGGCTCGGGCTTTTATGAGTGCGCGATTCTTGGCTTTGTACTCATTCTCTTTACAACGGTCATTCTTGAAAAGGTCAGCTCATGGGTTGTCTCAAGAGCAAGAAACATGGATCTCTACGTTGAATTTGAAAAAATGGAAAACCTTGGCGAAATTATTAGCACAATAAAAAGTTTGAATATTCAGATTTTTGACGTTGATATTCAGCGCGAAAAGCAGTCGAACGGTGTAACAGTGGGCGCAGTAATATCATCGCGCTTGCCAAAAAAAGAGACCCATTCACACGTCATGGCGAAGATTTCTAAGTTTGACTTCGTGACCGTTGTTGACGAAATCTGATATTCACCGATTTTTCTTTCCGGAGGTTTACATATTATGCTTCATTTTTTGGATTCGCTCAGAGACGTTACTCTAATTGCGTCTGTTGTAAAAATGTTCTGTGCCGTTATCTGCGGCGGAGCTATCGGAATTGAGCGCGAAAGCAAGCGCAGAACAGCAGGCTTTCGTACACATATTCTCGTTTGTCTCGGCGCGGCGATGACGACGATGATTAGCCATTATATGTTTAGGTATTTACACCTATATACCGACGTTGCGCGTCTTGGTGCTGCAGTTGTTGCCGGTATCGGCTTTATTGGTGCCGGTACTATAATCGTTACAAAACGCCGCCAAATCAAGGGACTCACGACCGCTGCCGGACTTTGGACCTGCGCGATAATCGGACTTGCAATCGGCGCAGGCTATTATGAAGCCGGTGTTCTTGCAACGATAGTTATTCTCCTTGCGGAAATTTTCTTTTCACGCTTTGAATACTGGGTTCTTGAAAGTGCAAGGAATATAAATATTTATGTTGAATACAACGGTAACGAAAACCTTGACGCTCTTATTATTCTGCTTAAAACGTACCGCGTGATTATTCTTGACCTTGAAATTACAAAATCGGGAGCAAATTCCTGCGTAATTTTTCAGCTCCAGCTGCCAAAAAAGCTTTCTCATGATAAGCTCATGACAGTGGTTTCAACTGCTGAGGGCGTTGTTTCGGTTGAAGAGCTTTAAGGAAAATACGCCATAGCGTCGATAATAGCTTGCTTGAATCAAAACTTAATTTGTTGCTTGCGCTTAAAAGGACAAATTGAGCACCCGCTTTATGATACTATATACAAAGCCGATTTCATAAGAATATACCGACCGAAAAAATCGGTCGGTATTTTTTGTGAAAGGGTGAGCGTATGTTTGAGTTCATAAAAATTGTTCTCAAGAATCTTGTTTTTGCTTTTTTGCATCTTGGTGACGGCAGTTCTTTTCCAAAGCCGCTTTCGGCTGCCGAAGAGAGGCGGCTGCTTGAAGAAATGCATGGCGGCAGCAGTGCCGCACGCGAAAAACTGATTGAGCATAATCTGCGCCTTGTTGCGCATATCATCAAAAAGTATTATTCGACATCGCTTGAACAGGAGGATCTCATATCAATCGGAACGGTAGGACTTATCAAAGCTATTGACTCTTTCAACAGCGAAAAAGGTACTCGTCTTGCAACCTATGCGGCAAGGTGCATTGAAAATGAAATACTGATGTATTTTCGCCGCGGCAAAAAGAACGCCGGCGTAATTTCAATCAACGAACCGATAGATACAGACGGAGAGGGAAATCCGCTGACGCTGATTGACATTATTTATGTTGAAGATACAATTGCAGACGACATAGACCTCAAACAAAAGACAAAAAAGCTTTATGCTTATATCAATGCGCTTGAAGATGAAAGAGAGCGGACAATAATTATTGAGCGTTATGGTTTGGCAGGCGACCGTTGTCTGACTCAGCGCGAGGTTGCAAAAAAGCTGAAAATTTCTCGTTCTTATGTATCCAGAATTGAAAAGAAAGCGATTGAGAATCTCAGAAAAATGTTTGAGGAGAGTCAAGAAATTTGAGGCAATACCGCACCAATTGACAGAAACCGTTTTCTGGGACTGCAATGGAGTCGTTTGGGTGTTTGCTGTTGACTTTTTGCATAAAAAAATGTAGTATATTAAATTGTGGAAGTGTATTGACCGGAGGTGTTGATCGGTGGCCGAATATCAGAATCTTTGTTTGGGTTGTATGCGCCCTTTGCCTGTTGGAACGCAGGTTTGTCCCAATTGTTCAAGAAATAACAATGAAATACAGCCGTCGCCGTATCTGCCCAAAAGGAGTGTTCTTTGCGGAAAATACCTCATCGGTCTTGTTAAGGAAACCGCAACCGATTGCGTAATTTACGCAGCCTTTGATATTTCTCGTCAGCGTCCTGTTTTTGTCTGTGAGTTTTTGCCGGAGAATCTCGCCGTCAGAGGCGAGGGTACAGATGAGCTGCGCCCAAGGGCAGGATATGAAGCGATGTTTGGCGCGTGCATCCAGAGCTTTGTTTCGCTTTGGCATACGCTCCATACATTGAACGGAATACCGGCGCTGCCGACAGTCATTGAGGTGTTTGGGTTCAATTCAACCGTTTATGCGGTCTATGAAAGCTTTGAAAGCATTACGCTTGACGAATACTTCACCGCCACGGAAAAACGTCTTGACTGGGAAAGGGCAAAAAAAGTTTTCAGCCCTGTTATTGTTGCGCTGATGCAGCTCAATTCTCACGGAATAATACACGGTCGCGTTTCACCGTCAACTATCCTTGTAGGTGCCGACGGAAGGCTCAGACTTTCCGGCTTTTCAATTCCGCAGGCAAAGTCAAATGTAATTGAACTGCGTTCGCCTTGCGCTCCCGGCTATTCTCCGCTTGAGCTTTCGGATCGGAGACTTACGATATGCGAAAATACCGATGTATACTCGGTTATAGCGGTTATGTATACTGCAATGACCGGACTCCAGGTTCAGCCGGCGGCTGAGCGCGCAGTGAATGATTTTATGGTGATCCCATCAGAAATTGCACAGAGAATTCCGAAAGCGGCAATAGACTTGATCGTCTCCGCTCTTCAGGTACATCCGGAGAACCGTCTGCGTTCCATGCAGACTCTTTATGATGCGCTATACAGAACAAAATCCGTGAGCACCGCACCGGTTTCGCAGCCGTCGGTGCAGACTGATGTTCCTTCTTCTGAGCAGGAAAAGGCCGTTGAGACTGAACCCGAGCAGAAAAGCGAATCAAGTCCGGTTGCGTTGACGTTTAAAGTTTTCATAACTCTGATTATTGTCCTTTCCATGCTGTTTGTTACAGCGTATTCAACGTTTCTTTACAAATACATTGATGTCGGCTTTCTTGACAAAGCTTTTGCCGCAGTCTCATTTTTGCCGATGAACGGCGAAACAAGAACAGAAAAAACAACTGAAAAGCAAACAACAACAGAAGCTCGGACAACGGATTCAAACACTGTTTATGTAACCGTTCCGAACTTTAAACTGCTCACATACAGAGAGATACTTGACAACACCTCATTCAGCCGTAACTTTAAGATTGAATATAAGTTTGAGGCAAGCGCTGCTGTTGAAAAGAACTCAATCATTGCTCAATCGGTTGCGCCGGGTGAGTCTGTTGAGAAAGGCTCGGAGATAATAGTTACCGTCAGCAGCGGAAAACCGAAGGTTGTTTTGAGAGATGTAATTGGTATGGATTATAACGAGGCATATAACCTTTTGACCGAGGACGGTTTTGTTGTTGAAAAAGTTGTCAGAAAAAACACCGGAGCAATGAAAGTGGGCACAGTCTGCAACATGTCGCTTGTTGCCGGTCTTGAATTTGAAGAGGGGAGTACGGTTACGCTCACCGTTTGGGGCGATATTGAGGGCTGACCCATAGACAGCGAATGATAACCGAGGGATTGGAATGAAAAAAGCAGTAACATTTATTGTAAAGGCAACAAATAATAAAAACAAAATATTGCGCTGCATGGCAAGCATTGACAGACAGTGCAACGAAAACTATAAAGTTATCGCTCTTTGCAGTTCAGAGGGCGCAAAAAAGCAGATTGAAAAAAAGTATCCTGATTACAGGATAATTGAAATTGAAAATGCCGTTGCTTTTGTTGACAGACTCGATGAGGCAATTGCTGCTGTCGATACGGAATATGTTGCTTTTGTGAACTATGATGAGATTTTGGCGCCGAATGCTGTTGACGAAATACTTTCCGGAAAGAAAGATGTTGTTCTGTTTAACGTTTCATATCTGAAAAACTCAAAATTTGTTCCGCGATACTCTGATTCGGGAAATTTTTCTCTTGCGGTGTACATGAAAAGCGGATTTTCCCTTTGGAATAATGCAATAAAAACCAAAGTTATCAAGGGCAATTCGCTTTCTCTTGGTTCTCTTGATTATTGCAATCAAGCCATGTTTTTGCTTAAGTGTTATTCATATGCCGAATCGTTTTTTGTTACCGATAAAGTTATTGCATATAGAGAAAGCCCGACCAAAAAGTCAAAAATTACCTTTGAGCAGTTTTGTGAGAACAGAAAAGAACTTGAAGCTGTTCTCAAAAGCTTTACACAAAAGGGTATGCTTGATGAAAAGGAGCAGATCGTCAGTGATTTTGTTTTGGTTCAGCTCAGCGAAATGTACCGCGAGGAATCATTTTTTGAAAGGGCGAGAAAAAAACGTCTTATAATAAAAATGATCGGAATATAACAGGGAGAAAGCAAAATGAATTATAAATACAGAGTATCGGTGATTGTTCCGATTTATAATGCGCAGGAATATCTTTGCGGCTGCCTTGATTCGCTTCTTGCCCAAACAATTGCTCAAAACGAAATGCAGGTTCTGCTTGTTAATGACGGTTCGACCGATTTGAGCGAAGAAATTTGCACACGATACTGCAACGAACATGAGAATTTTAAGTATAAGAAGATCAAAAACTCAGGTGTTTCCGCCGCAAGAAACTGCGGTCTGAAAATGGCTGAGGGTAAATACATTATGTACCTCGACTCTGATGACAAGCTTACAGCTGTCTCGGTCAAAAACGTTACAGATTTTTTTGACACGGTTTATGAGCAGGTCGATGCAGTGACGTATTTCATGCAGCCGTATAAAGACGGTGAGCTTCTCAAACCGCCCGCGAGATATCGAAAGATTCTGACAGGTCAAGGAGTTTTTGATCTGGAAGAAAATCCGTATATCTCACAGGCGACCATGAACATCTGCGTCAAAAACAGGTTTTCAGACAACATTCTTTTTAACGAAAAAATGGAGTGTCACGAGGATCAGGAATATATTAACCGCATTCTGATGGACAAGCTTCGTATCGGATACTGTCCGAGTGCATGCTATATGTATAACAGGGGCAATGAAAACTCCTGCGTTTCAACCAAAACTCATTCATATTATCTGTTTGAGTTGACGATGACGTTTTTTGAAAATCTTTTTTCCATGTATGAGGATAAGGTTCCGAAATATTATCAGGCAATGTTTTTCCACGATCTTCGCTGGAAACTTGAGGATCGAAAGTTGTATCCTTTTCATTATGAAAAAAAGCAGTTCAAAGCCGCAATGAGGCGCATAAAAAAGCTTCTTGCGAGGGTCGATACGGATATTATCGTCAACAATCCGTCAATACAGAAGAACCATATTTTCTACTGGCTGAACATAAAGCCGAACGTTTATCCCACCGTATACATTGACCATGAGGCGATCGATGTGCTTGCAGACGGCAGGACGATTGAACACAGCAAGCGCGTTTCAATGCGGCTGATCAGAACATCGCTGCTTGATGACGGGCGTTTCAGAATCCGCTGCGAGTGTGAAATGGGTGTATTCAACTATATGAAAAATCCACCTTTGATGTACGCCGTTGAAAACGGTGAAAAAAAGCATAAGCTAAAGCTTTATCGTTCCTCATACAGCTATGTGAGCACGGATATAATGACGAACAAAATTTACGGTTTCGAGTACAGCTTTGATCCGGAAAAGGTCAAGATCCTTTCGTTTAAGGCGGTAATTGATTCCTATAGTTTTGATGTCAAAATCAATTTTATGGGTTCGGCGGTATTCAGACATAAGCTGAGATTCTATTCTTTTGCAAAAGGAAAGTATGTTATAACATTTTTCAACGATACTCTGACTTTTGAAAGAAAAACCGATGACGAAATTCGTGAGCTTGAATTACTTAATGCAAGAACATATAATACCGAGGTGTATGCTTACGAGCTTAAGTGTACTGCAATTGAACGCAGAAAAAGCAGCAGAATCTGGCTGTATTCAGATGCCGGAACCGGTTTTAAGGGTAGTGCTTATTATCAGTTCCAAAACGATTTAAAATATGATGACGGCGTTGAAAGGTACTATGTTTATACAAGGCCTTTCGGCGAGCTCGAAAAGCTTTTTACGGAGGAGCAGAAGAGCAGACTGATCGAGTTTGGCTCATATGAACACAGAGTTTTGTATCTTTCCGCCGAAATTCTTTTTTTCTCAGCTTATGAAAGAGAAAAGTTTTCCCCGTTTCTTCTTGAAAGTGAAGAAATGAAGTATATCGATATTGAACATTTCAGAATAATATATCTCCCGCAGGGTATAATGAGCTTTTTTTGTGCAGACAGATTTTCGGCGGAAAGGGCAGTTTGCGACAAAGTGGTTGTTTCAACACATTTTGAAGTGGATAATCTCACCGGAAAATACCGCTTTAAAGATGATGAACTCATTAAAACCGGTATGCCAAAGCTTGATTTTCTCTGCAAAGCTGCAGCGTCGGGAGAACGTGTTCTTTTTGCTCCGTCGTGGCGAAGTTATTTTTCGCCGAATGACAATACGGAAAAAACAAGTATCAGCTTTTTGAAAAGCAGTAGTTATTACCGTGAAATAAAAGCCTTTTTGAATAGTGACAGGCTGCAAAAGTCTCTTGAATCATGCGGCACTGTTCTTGACGTTAAATTTGACACTGCAAAAGGAAGTCTTTTGAGAGATGTCCTTGACAGCGGCTGCAAAAACATAAATATCATCGACGAAGACGTAAAAGCAGAAGATTATAAATTTTTGATAACGGATTTTTCTGATTTGTCTTTTGATTTTGCATATCTTTCAAGACCTGTTTTATATTTTGTTCCTGACTACGAGGAATTTAAGTCCGGAATGGGCGTTTATCGCGAGTTGGATCTTCCGTTTGAAAAGGCGTTTGGACCGTTAGCTGTCGATGCTGAAACTGCGGTTGACGAATTTGTAAAATTTACCGAAAACGGATTCAAAATCCAAGAGGAGTATGCCGAGCGTGAGAACGGATTTTATCTACCGATTGAAAACTGTGCCGAGAGTATTTATAGTTATGTTACAAATCACATGATTGAAAATACAGACTAAAATCAAAACTTTTTTTCAAAATATTTGAAAAACCCTTGACTTTCTTGTCTGCTTGTTATATAATAACCGAGCACTTGAGAAAGTCAGATATCGCGGAGTAGAGCAATCCGGTAGCTCGTCGGGCTCATAACCCGGAGGTTGCAGGTTCAAATCCTGTCTCCGCAACCATATAGAGACCCTTGTGGCGCAACGCCTCAAGGGTTTTTCTTGTTTTTAGGCTCTATGTCAATAGTTGGAATAAAAGCCAAATAAGAAATAACGGAGCAGTCGCCGTCAGGCGGCTGCTCGTTTGTTTAAGGCAACAGATTTGTTTGAACTACCTTTCCAAAATTAATTACCAAACAATTGGCTTTGAGCGATTCTTTTTTACTTCCGTTTTTAGATAGGACTGTTTGATTGCAAGGAGTATTCCATCAGGATTACATTATTTCTCAAAAACAGTGTCAAGCAAAAATCAACTCTCATAAAATGACGTAACCAATATTGACCGCTGATACGGTCGGGAAAGGTGATTTTATGAACAGCTTTGATTCAATGATTGAAAGGTATAAAAAGGAACTAATTGACGCAAAAAAACGTTCAATGGCAGAACAGCTCAAAGAAGTGTCGAAAGAAGAAGCAGCGGTTGCCGTTTCCACCGAACCGCAGACGGAGACAGAAATTGTTTCTGCTCCCGTGGCAGCCGAAGAACACCGCGAAGAAGAACCGCAGCCGCAGAAAAAGGAACCCGAAGAGGCAGCCGCCGCACCGGACGAGTCTGAAGAGAATTTGGTGCCGCAAAGTGAACCTACCGAAGAAAGCAAAGGAGAACCTCGGTCGCTCGGTGCGCTCAAGGTTCAGGTCTTTATGGCAGGCAGAGCATATCCCGTCTCGTCAGCGAATGTAATCATTACCGGAAAGGATAAAAAGGTCTACTTTGACGGCTTTACGGATACAAACGGTGCGATTCCGAGATTGCTGCTTCCGGCACCTAAAAAACAGTTTTCTCAATCGCCGCAGGAAACACCGCCATATTCTCAGTATGATATTCTTGTCAGCCACCCCAGGTTTCAGAGTCGGAAATATCTCGGCGTTCCGGTTTTTGCCGGTGTTGAGTCCATTCAGAACATACAGCTTTTGCCGCTCGGAACAGACGAAGAAGACAACACCGATGTCAGTGAGTCCGAACCGAACGAGCTGTTGATGAGGGAAGGCGAAAAAAATGCCTGACGCCGTTGTTGTTCCGGAGTACATCACCGTTCACCTTGGAGAGCCGAACTCAAATGCAAGAAATGTGACGGTTCCGTTCACAGATTACATCAAAAACGTTGCCTCAAGCGAAATCTATCCCACATGGCCGGAAAATGCAATAAGGGCAAATATCATTGCGCAGATTTCGCTTGCGCTCAACCGCATTTATTTGGAATACTACCGTTCGCGCGGATATGATTTTGATATAACAAACTCAACCCAGTACGATCAGGCGTTTCAGTACGGACGTGACTACTTTCAGAATATTTCGGAGATCGTTGACGAAATATTCAATACCTACGTTGTAAAGCAGGGTACCGTTCAGCCGTATTACACCGAATACTGCGACGGAAACAACGTAACCTGTCCCGGACTCTCACAGTGGGGCACGGTTACGCTCGCAAACCGCGGCTACACCCCTTATCAAATTTTGCAGTATTACTACGGTGATGACATAGACCTGCGGCGTGCCGATGTTGCGACCTCGTTTTCAACCTATCCGGGCACACCCCTGCGCGTGGGCACCGTTGGCAACAATGTTCTTGAAATTCAGCGCTGGCTCAACCGTATTGCGCAAAACTATCCGAGCATACCGAAAATCCCGGTGACGGACGGCAGCTTTGGCAGAACAACAGAAAACGCCGTAAAACAGTTTCAGAGCGTTTTTAATCTCACACCCGACGGCGTGGTCGGAGAAGCCACGTGGTATGCTATAAGGCGCATTTATAACGCTGTAAAACGTCTTTCGGAGCTTTATTCCGAGGGAATCACAATTACCGAGGCTGAGCGCCTGTTCCCGTATCCTTTGCGGCGCGGCAGCAGAGGTCAGCCGGTGAGTATCATTCAGTATTACCTAAAATTCCTTTCGCTGTTTAACAACACCTTGCCGGAAATTTCTGTTGACGGAGTATTCGGTGAGGCAACGGAAAACGCTGTCAGAACATTTCAGCGTGAGCATGGACTGACTGCGGACGGAGTGGTGGACGAGGACACGTGGAATGCTATCCTTGAGGAATACAGAATTACTCTTCAGTCCTTGCCGTATGAATTTCAGAGCTATTCCTCCCTGCTTTATCCGGGCTATGTTATTACCGAAGGTTCAACGGGAAAAGCCGTTGAACAGCTGCAGACATATCTGAACGTAATTTCTCAAAACATTGACAGTGTGCCGCCGGTCACAGTTGACGGTGTTTACGGACCGCAGTCAATGCGCGCTGTTGAGGCGGTTCAGTCGCTTTACGGAATGCCGGTTACAGGATATGTGGGACCGCTGACGTGGAATGCAATTGTTGAACTTTATAACGGTTTTCGTATTTTTTGAGCAACCGCCGGTGACAGGGAGTGTAATTGTTGATTAGTGAATATCTCTCGAGCCATACGCCGCAGATAATACTGATGAATTTGTAAGATAATTTTTGATATTATGAAAATACTCTGCGAAAATCTGTGCTTATCGATAAATCAGCGGCAGTTTAGATGAATAAATTGTAAAATAACGCCGACAATACTGTTGTGGTAACAGTGTGAAAAATTACGCTGTGAGTTATATGTCATTCAAAACGGAGCTTATCTGTTTTTAGACTTATGCCCTGCACGCCTTGTCCGGCTACAACAAGGAGTATCGTGACTTTTCATTGCTTTTTGTGGCCGGAAAGGCTGTTGTTATTATGAGTGATTTTGAAAAAAGCTATGAAGAAAATCTGACAGCGGTCAACCGCAAACTGAGAATCGGCGAAAGCTTTGACATTCTTGTCAAACGTATAAAATCCGGCGGAAAGCACGTAACATTTTATTGCATTGACGGCTTTGTCAAAGATGAGATGTTTGAAAAAATGCTTGAATATCTCAGCAAGCTGACCGAGAAAGACATGAAAGAGTGCCCGACGGCGCAGTCATTTCTTGACAGTCATATAACCTATGTTGAGTCGAGTGTTGAAAAGAGCCTTGAAACATTTTCAACCTTTGTCCTTTCCGGTGCAATAGGAATGATCGTTGAGGATTACACAGATGCAATTGTTATTGACGCACGAACCTATCCGGCACGTTCCGTTCAGGAACCCGAATCGGATAAGGTTTTGCGGGGTTCCCATGAGGGATTTGTTGAAACAATAATTTTCAATACTGCTCTCATCAGACGAAAAATCCGTAATCCCAAGCTGACCGTCAAGGCGTTTCAAATAGGCAGCGAATCCAAAACGGATGTTGTTGTCTGCTATCTTGAAGACAGCGTGAACAAAAAGCATCTGCGTTCTATTGTAAAAAAGCTCCAGGCAATTGAGGTGTCGAGTCTCACGATGAGCCAGGAGAGCCTGCGTGAGTGTCTTATTCCGTCTCAGCCGTGGAATCCGTTTCCAAAGGTACGCTATACCGAGCGCCCCGATGCCGCCGCAGCGTGCATCTATGACGGCAACGTGGTTGTTCTTGCCGACGGCTCACCCTCAGCAATGATTTTGCCGACCGGTATTTTTGATTTTGTACAGGACATCAACGATTATTACTTTCCGCCGATGATAGGCACCTTTTTGCGGTACGTCCGCGCGGTTGTTTTTGCTTTATCGCTGCTGCTTGTTCCTACGTGGTATCTCCTGACGCTTTATGGCGATACAATTCCGGAGTCACTCAGATTTCTGCTTGTCAAGGAGCCTAACAGTGTTCCTCTTATTGCACAGCTGCTTGTGATCGAGTTTGTAATTGATACTTTGCGTTTGGCGTCGCTCAATACTCCGAGCGCACTGAGCAATTCTTTCAGCGTTGTCGGCGCGCTCGTGCTCGGCGAATTTGCGGTTTCGTCCGGGTGGTTTGTTTCGGAGGTCGTTCTGTTTATGGCGTTCGCCGCAATTTCAAACTTTACACAGGCAAGTTATGAGTTGGGCTATGCGATAAAAATTTCGCGCACACTGCTGCTGATTCTGACGGCTGTTTTTAAGCTCTGGGGCTTTATTGCGGGTCTCGCCATAGTAATACTTGTTATTTGCACAACAAAAACAGTTGACGGGTACACCTATCTTTATCCGCTTTTCCCGTTCAATAAGGAGGCGCTAAAGGGTCTGCTTGTCAGAAGAACAATTCGCAGCAGGGAAAATGGCGCGAGGAAAAACGCAGTTTCAATGAAGAAAAATTGAAAATATAGACCCTTTCGGCATATGATTCTTTGCCGGGAGTGAAAGTAATATACGCAAAATATCAATTAAAATGAGTTTCATAACAATACCCACGGTTTGTGTTGCAATAACCGGGGGTATTGTTATAATTTTTCCGGTTCGGTGCCTGAAATAACACCGAAAGCAAAATAAAAGCAAGCAATATAAAAGGACAAAGCTCTTTGTCCGTCATAATCGCACTTTTGTTTTCATATTCATTACCAAAAAGCCAAAGCTCGGAGGAATGTTTATGACAAGCTCTAAAATCTATAACTCAATTTCGTCCCGGACTCAGGGAGACATATATATCGGTGTTGTCGGTCCTGTGAGAACGGGTAAATCCTCGTTCATAAAGCGATTTATGGACGTTCTTGTGCTGCCGAATATTGAAGAACCGGCAAAGCGTGACCGCGCAACCGATGAGCTTCCGCAGTCCTCTTCGGGGCGTACCATTATGACCACCGAACCGAAATTTATTCCCGAGGACGCAGTGGAGCTTACGCTTGAAAACAAGGCTCGCTTCAATGTCCGCATGATAGACTGTGTAGGTTATATTGTTCCAAGCTCGCTCGGATATATTGAAAATGAACAGCCGAGAATGGTCAAAACCCCGTGGTTTGAGGAGGAGATACCTTTCAACATGGCGGCGGAGATCGGAACAAAAAAGGTGATTGACGAGCATTCGACGATAGGTCTTGTTGTCACAACAGACGGTTCAATAGGCGATATACCGAGGAGTGAATATGAACAGGCGGAGGAGCGCGTCATTGAAGAACTGCGCGAAATTGAAAAACCGTTTGTGGTTATTCTTAACTGTGCCGATCCTAAGAGTGAAAGCTCAAAGGAGCTTTCGGCATCGCTTGAAAAAAAATACGGAGTCAGCGTTATGCCGGTCAACTGTATTGAGATGAGCGAGAATGAAATAACGGAAATTTTGCGCCGCCTGCTTTATGAATTTCCGCTGACCGAGATGAAGGTATGCTTTGCACCGTGGATTTCTCGTCTTGAAAAAACGCATTGGCTGCGCAAAGAGATATATACCAGCGTTTTTGAGGCGGCAAAGAAGATGAAAAAGGTCAGAGACGCGGAGAACTTTACCTCCGATGTTTCGGGTGCAGACGATATAACCGGCAGCCGGATAGAAAGCATTGACCTTTCTGTCGGAAGTGTAAAGGTGTGCGTTGACGTAAAAGCGGAACTGTTTTATAAGGTGCTGACCGAAAAAACAGGCATTGAAATCAAAGATGAACAGCAGCTCATGAGCGATATAGTGGAGCTGTCGAATATTAAAAAGGAATATGAGCGCTTTAAGCAGGCTCTTGACGATTGCCGCAAAACCGGTTATGGAATCGTCATGCCAACCATGCAGGAGCTGACGCTTGAGGAGCCGGAAATTATGCGGCAGGGCGGAAGATACGGCGTAAGACTCAAAGCCTGCGCTCCGTCAATACACATGATGCGCGCCGATATTACAACGGAGGTTGCGCCCATTGTGGGAACGGAAAGCCAGTCCGAGGAGCTTATCATGTATTTGCTCAAGGATTTTGAGGAGGATCCGTCAAAAATATGGGAGTCAAACATTTTCGGAAAATCGCTCAACAGTCTTGTCAATGAGGGACTGCATAACAAGCTCTATAAAATGCCCACAGACGCGCGTCTCAAAATTCAGGAAACGCTTGAGCGCGTAATAAACGAGGGCTGCAGCGGATTGATATGCATTATATTGTAAAGTTAAAGCGGGCAAAGATTGATTTGAGTACGCAATTTTTTCAAGCACCGAATTATCGGTTATCACCGGTTGAGAAAACCGTCACGGCAGATGTTGGGCGGTTTTCTCAACTCTTTCAGAAACTGCCTAAAAATTACCTTTTTCACTTGAAGTTGCCTTTTGGATTTGCTATAATATGATTACCACACAAAAAAATCAAAATCCACAATGCAGAAGTTGGCGTTTTTACTGTTGGTAAAAATGCAAGCTTCCTTTTTCGCGTGCTTCTGTATTGGTGGTTTGTGATTAAGTTTTTTGTGTGGTAGCAAAACGAAGTTTGTGTTTTTCGTGTGTGCATTCTTCGGATTGCACACACTTTTTTATTTTAGGAGGACTGAAAAATCAACGTCGTTAAAACCACACGGAAAATAAAATACGGAGGATGATAAGATTGGGCAACAAAAAGGACAACATATTTATTATCGTTTTGATTGCGGTTCTTATTATTATTGCGGTGCTTGTTGTGCGGTTTCTCCCAACGCTGCTGATACGCTACGCAACACGCGGAATAGAAAGCTTTATTTCAGAGAGCGCGGTAATTCAATGACATACAATAAGAAAAGGCACAGGGATTTTTGCAAGTGTAAATCCCTGTGCCTTGGTTTTTATGAACCGAAAATGTCATTCCATTCTTTTTCGGTTACTTTTTCAATTGCCGACGGTTCTTCAAGCGGAGCAAAGACCTCTTTGTGTATATCATTTCCCGAAACAGACGGCGAGAAGATTTCTCTCACCGGATACTCTTTGGGCGAGGTGATGTCAATATTTTCAACCGTAATTTCCTTTTCTTCCGAAAGAACTGTCTGTGTTTTCTCCTCTTCATCATCGGCACCGTAGTAAACGCACCAATCAACACTATTGTCTATATCCGCAAAAACAGAAACCTTGGCTTTCTTTTTCCTGGTGTTCTTTCTGCGTTTTTTGAGCAGTGAAATTATAACAAGGAGAATGACGATTGCGAGGCAGAAGAAAGATATTGCAATGCCGGTCATGAGACCCTGCGTTTCAAACTTGAAAGCTATATCGTGGTTGCCCTTTGTAACCTTTACACCGATGAGCGCGTCGCCGATTTTGACAATATCGGTGTCAGGTACCTTCTGACCGTCGATCGTAATGCTCCAACCTTCGTCATACGGTACCGAGGTATAGAGAATGCAGTCCTTTTCCGCCGTAAAGCTGCCGGAAAACGCGGTGTCATCAAAGCTTGTCAGTTCAAGTGTGTTTGCCGAAAGCTTTTCATATCCGCTTTGGAATACTTCATCGTCAATTCTGTAAACGTGGAGCTTGAGGCTGCCCTCGTTCTTTTCAAACGGGACATTAATTGTTATAGCCTGACCCTTTTCAAAGTTGCCTATATCAAAAAGTCCGTCTTGTGTGGCTGATTTTGTGATCGTTCCGTGCGGAGTGTTGACGGAAATATCCTTTGAATCGGCGCCGTCAACGTAAAAGTAAACGTAGTAATTTCCGTCCGACTTTGTTGTCAGATGGAACGTTGCGCTGCCGTCCGCTTCTTCATCGTTCTTTGAAAAATAGAAATCACCCTGGTCAAGTCCCTCGGTGAACGGTTCAACGTTCATATAATTGACGTATTCAAAGCTTTCGCGGAGAAAAACATCGTTCTTTTCGCCGGTAGCCTTTTTGAAAAAGTCATTCTGAACAGCGAACGGATCCGGGTTTGTCAAATCTTTTTCATAGTTCCAGTTTTCAATCTCACTGTCAACGCAGTAGGCGAGAGGAAGATAATAGTTGTTTGAATATGCCTGGAACTTATCTGTGCTTGTCAGACTCTGATAATACTTGCTGTTGAGAACATTCGGCGTTGTGTTGTTGACAACATATTTGATTGAATGCATGAGGTTGTAGACCGGTGTTTGCGGGGCATAAGTATAGCTGTTGATGCGGTTGCTCATGAGACCGAGGTGGTCTTCAAGCTTTGCAAGGCGTTCATATGCCATTGAGGAGAAAACAGAAACACCGTTGTAGCCGAACCAGCAGTTATCCATTCTCGTTCTGAGGTAAGAAAGCTCCATGCGGTAGAACTTGTCGTTTTCAACCGAGTCAATGTAGTCCTTTACCTCGCGGAATTCGTCATAGTCGCCCTCATATGATTCTCTTGTAATTGAGTTCGGGAAAGCGCTGACATCGCAGATTATTACCTCGCTGCATACGCAAATGCAAAGCAGAACGGCAAGCGAGCCTTTGAGATAGCGTTTGTCCTTCAAAACCGTCATAAGAAGAACATAGAAAACGGCAAAAACAAGCGTAATATAAACTGTTCCGTCACCGACATTTTTGCTTTGAATTTTTTGGACAAGGAAAACAAAGAAGATGAGCGCCGCACCTGCAAGACCGATCTGCCTTGAGGGCAATTCCTTGAGTCTGAGGAAAGTCTTGTATGCCATTATGAGCAGAATGAATGAATACATGAACGAAAAGCGGTATGGCAGATCGTTCGGAAAATGCATTCCGTGCCAAATGTAGTTGAGGAAATTGAAATTGAAAGAGACATAGAAAACTGCAAGCAGACCGATAGTTGCAAACTTCTCTTTTTTTGAGATTGACTTTGTGAAGAAATAAAGGACGGCAAGAATCATTGTCAGAACACCGCAGTAAACGTTGGGAAGAACGTCGTCGCCGCTGCTTCTGATCGTTGTTGAAAGACTGCCGAAGTGGTTTGCAAAAAAGTCAAAGAATGTGAAATAGGTTTTCACCTCTTCCGGAAAAGTTCCCGACGTTGCGGAGCAGGTTTGAAGAACCTTATATGTCGGAATAAGGGCAAACGCCATGAGACCGGCGGCGAGGAGCGACGCACCGGCAAAGCGGAATCCGCTCTTGAAAAAGCGTTTTACGGCTTTTCCTTTTTCACAGTCGCTTATGATCGAGTAGTATATGAAATATATAACTGCAAAAAGGCAGAGCATATATGACATGTAGTAGTTTGAAAAAAGTGAAAGCGCAAGTCCGGCGGTATAAATACCCACCTTGCCGTTTTTAATTATTCTTTCAATGCCGAGAAGAATGACGGGCAGAAGAACCATTGCGTCTATCCACATGATGTTCCAGTAGTACGCCAGCATGTACGCGCAGAATGAATAAAGTATTCCGAACGCGATTGACGCCGGAGACTGGCTGCGCAGCGACTTTTTGAGGTACCATGTGAATGTTGCCGCTGCAAGCCCCGTTTTGATGACAAGCATAGCCGCGATCGCTTCGGGAACATGAGAATGACCGAAGAAAACAACAATTGCGCCTATTGGGCTTGAGAGGTAGTTGAAATAGTTGCCGAGGAAGCAGCCGCCAAGTCCGCTTTCCCATGAATACTGCAACGAGCCTCCTGAAAAAATCTTGTCATAAAGCTCGCTGAACAGCGGTCCGTACTGGTGATAGAGATCCATTCTGAGCATCGTGTTGCCGCCGAAGGGGAAAACCTGCGTGCAGAGATACACGATGAGCATCAGTGCTGCGGACGCGCCGAAAGCGAGCAGAACGAATCTGTTGTCATAAAAAAGTCTGCTTTTCTTCTTACTCATTGTTAGCCTTCTTTCTGTGTAAAGTAACCGCAGATCGATTGATCGGCGGCTGCTGAAAACCTGTAGCTGTGTAAATGCCTGTATATAATACTATATTTTGCTCCTCAGTTCAAGAGTTTAAAAAAACTATTCTAACAAAGGACTTGTACACATATTTTATATTGGAGGTGATTGAATGGAACAATTTGAAAGTGCGGTGTCAATTACGCCGCCGTCTTTGCGCGACCTGCTGCTCGGCATTGACGGAAAAACAAAGGCTTCGGTCTGCGAAATACGCCTGCGCGCGGAAAAGCCGGTCGTTCTGTTTTATGACGGAAAAAGCAGAATCTTAAAAAAAGACTCGACTCTCGGAAATGATGAAAGCAACGCCGCAGTCTGCTCCGGTGCCGAACTAGAAGAAACCTTTGACGCCCTCTGCGGCTATTCGGTGCAGTCCTGCCAGAATGACATTGCCAACGGATTTGTAACTATGTCGGGCGGTCATCGCGTCGGAATAACGGGAACAGCAATAAGTCCGGACGGAAAAAATGTTGAATCACTGAGGAATGTTTGTTCGCTCAATATCCGCGTTGCGCGCGCCGTTAAGGGCAGCTCCGATGAAATTTATCGGCGGGTATTTGCAGACGGTGTGGCGGGACTTCTAATTGCCGGACCGCCGGCGAGCGGAAAAACAACCGTTCTGCGCGACCTGATACGGCGGCTGTCGTCATTTGAAAACGGCTCAGACGGATTAAAGGTTTGCGTAATTGATGAGCGCGGCGAGCTTGCGGCAATGAAAAACGGCGTTTGCCTCAATGATGTGGGAACAAACAGCGATGTGCTGACCTCGTACCCGAAAAACAGTGCAATAACCGCAGCGGTAAAAACAATGTCTCCGCAGGTCGTTGCCTGTGATGAAATTGCAACTGACGAGGAGGTGCGTGCGATTGCACAGGGGGCAAACAGCGGCGTTGTATTCATTGCAACGGTTCACGCTTCATGCTTCGGCGAGCTGATAAGCCGCAGACAGATTGAACTGCTGCTCGATATAGGTTGTTTTAAAAATGTTGTTCTTCTTTCCGGAAAGGGCAAACCGTGCACGGTTGAAAGTATTTATGAGGTCGGTGAATTGAAAGATGAAATATACAGGCGGCGTTTTGGTGTGGCTGGCGCTTAGCGTGCTCGGAGCGGTAGCTGCCGAAAAGCTGTTGCGCCGTGTAAAGGCGCTTGAATATGTGCTTTCGCTGCTTCGTAAAACCGAATTTGAAATACGCCGCTTTTCCCGCCCGTTTCCACAGCTTGCAAAAATACTTGCCGCGCAGGAAAAGGAACCGGGACTTGCCGTGGAGTGCGTCCGTTTTTTGAATGAGGGTGAAAACTTTCCCACGGCGTGGCAAAAGGGAACACAAAACAGCAGCCTGCCTTTTAAAAAGGAGGAACGAAAAATGCTCTCCTCTCTTGGCAAGGAGCTGTCCTCTTGCGACAGAGAGGGCTGCTTTCAAGTGCTTGGAGTCTATTCCGAGCGGTTTTCTCTCTTTCTTGACGAGGCAAAGAACGCCAGGGCAAAGTATTCAAAGCTGTGCCTTTTTTCCGGCGTGTTTATCGGCGGAATGGTCTTTATAACTATGATGTAAAACAGGATGTGATGAAATAATGGAAATCGATCTCATCTTCAAAATTGCGGCAATCGGCATAATTGTTTCGATCCTCAATCAGATTCTCGTCCGCGCCGAAAAAAGCGAGTATGCAACACTGACAACGCTCATGGGCATTGTTATTGTTCTTCTGATGCTGATTCCGGAAATTAAGGACCTTTTTGAAAAGGTCAAGGAGCTGATAAAGCTTTGAGCCTTATTCTGAAAATTGCGGCTGCCGCCATAGCCGCGGCTCTGCTTTCTTCGCTGCTCAAAGAGAGCAGACCCGAGTTTGTTCTGCCGCTTCAGTTGTGCTTTGTTGTTGTCGTCTGTTCGCTCGTGATAAGCTTTGTTTTTAAAAATGTGGGCGGCGTTTTTGAAAAGTATACCGGTTCGGTCATTCCTAACGGTTACATATCCGTTATGCTGAAAGGAGCGCTTGTCAGCGTTATTTGCACAGTTTGCGCCTCTCTGTGCCGCGAAAACGGCAACAGAGCTCTTGCAGACGCTGTTGAACTTTCCGGCAGGGTGCTTATCCTCGTTTTTTGTGTTCCGTTTATCAAGTCTGTGCTTGAAACGGCGCTGATGTATGTAAAATGATGAAAAAAATATTTTCTCTGTTTGTTTGCCTGTTTTTGCTTTTTATGCTTCCTGTCTGCGCATTTGCCGAAAGCGATGAAGCCGACGAAATTGCCTCAGAGGCGCAAAGGGCACTGTTTTCTGCGTTTGACAGCGAAACAAAAGACGCACTGCGCTCTTTTGGACTTGATGAAATAGACCCGCAGGGGACCTTTGATGTTTCTTTCAAAAGTTTAACAGCTTACTTTAGGACAAACCTTAAAGAAAAATCAAAAAACGCGTTAAAAATGTTCTTTGAGCTTTTTGGCGCGCTGATGATTGTTTTTCTTTTTGAAAGCCTCAAAGGTGAAAAAGGCTCAGACATTCTTGAAACGCTTTCCGTTTGTGTTTTTGCGCTGCTGCTTTCAGGGAGAACGCAGGCGCTGCTCAGTTGTGCCGTAACGGTCATAGACTCGCTTTCAAAGCTGTTGCTCGGTTTTGTTCCGGTCTATGCCGGAATAATTGCCGCTTCGGGCAGCCCTGCCGGTGCGGCGGGCTACAGCACGCTTACTCTGCTTTTGGCTGAGGGTGCCTCTGCGTTTTCAAACAAGCTGCTTGTGCCGTTCTGCGGCGTAATACTCTGTTTGACGATTGCTTTTTCGATGAACGGACGAATAAACGCTTCACGCTTTATCTCGGTGGCGGGGCGCGTCGGAACGGTATCTTTAGGCGCGGTTTCCGCATTCTTTACGGGCTTTCTTGCATTCAAAAACGTTCTTTCCTCGTCCGCCGACGCAGCCTCCGTGCGCGGTATTCGTTTTTTGGTCAGCAATCTCATTCCGGTTGTCGGCAGTGCAATGAGCGACGCATATTCGGCGTTTGCCGGAAGTATAAATTTAATAAAAGGCTCGGTTGCCGTCATAGGAATAGTTGCTGTTGTTGTTTGCACTCTGCCTGCAATTATCGAGCTTGCGCTTTACCTCGGAGTCCTGACCGCGCTCTCTTTTGCGGCTCAGCTTGTTTCTCAAAAAGGGGTAACCTCGCTTTTCAGCGGTTTTGCCGCGGCGGTGAAGCTGTTGCTGCTTGCACTTATCTATGAAGTTTTTATTGTCATAATTTCAACCGGCATCATGCTCAGTATGCGCTGAGCAATTCGATTAAAAATGGGAGGAAATAAAATTGGGAGCAATAAAAAGCTGGGCAGCGCTTGCAGCTGTGACAGCCGTTGTCAGTGCAGTTTTTGTTTCGCTTCTGCCGTCGGGAAAAATGAAAAACGCCTTTTCGGCTCTGACCGGCGTAATTTTGCTTTGCGCGCTGATCTCGCCGCTTTCCCAAACCGGTAAAACAAGCTCGGATATTTTTGAAGATTATTCGGCTCTCTTTGAGGAAAACGAAGAGCTTTATCAAAAAAAGAGCGGGCAGACGGCTGTGACCGTTGCCGAAAATGGCTATGAAAATGCGGTACGCCAAAAGCTTTTTCAAAGCAGCTCAGAACCTCAAAGAGTCAAAGTAAAATGCAGGAGTGACTGCACCGTTAAGCTCGTTGAAATCACTTTGAAAGAGGGGGCGAACGAAAAAGAGGTTCGCCGTGCGATAAAGGAAATCTGTAACGATGCCGAAATAGGCATAAAGTGGGTGAAAGAAAATGAAGAATAAAGCACTTGGAGCGTTTTCATCTTGGATAAAGAGTAACAAAAAGGTTGCTTTCATTGCCGCAATCGGTATCTTCGGAATGCTTCTGATATTTTTCTCCGGCTTTGATTCCGGTGTGGAAAAGAAAAACGCGACGAACCCGACGGCTCAAAAATCATATGAGCAGGAAACCGAGCAAAAGCTCAGGCAACTGATTGAAAGCATTGAAGGAGCAGGAAAGGCAGAGGTTATGATTACCTTTGAATCTTCCGGAGAATCGGTTTTTGCGCGGGACCTCAGCGAGGACGTTGAAAACGCGCAAAAGGACAGTTCAAGAAAAACCGAGGATAAATATGTGATAGTTGAAAATGACGGAAGCGAAGGCGGACTGCTGACAAAAGCGGTCTACCCGAAAGTACGCGGTGTTGCGGTCTGCTGCGACGGCGCGTCGGACAGTGTTATCAGGCAGCGGATAACCGAAACCGTTTCCGCTTTGTTTGATATAAATTCAACAAATATCAGCGTTGTCCGCAGAGCCGGATAACAAGGAGGAGAAGCATGAGTATGTTCGCAAAGAAAAAGCAGATTCTTGCCGCAACGCTTGTTGTTGCGCTCGCCGCCGCAGTGACGGTGAACTGGTACTATTCAAAGCCGACTAAAAAATCGTCCGCGGGTTCGGATACCTCGCAGACAGCGGAAACCGAGCATAAGAATCTCGGAGATTCACTTTTGGTTGCAGGCAGCAGCGTCAGCGAAGAAAGCACAGACGCCGCAGGAGAAACAACCATTGCAGAAAACGAAAGCGGTTCAAACGAGGAATACTTTGCATCGGTTCGCCTCGAGCAGTCAAAGGTGAACGGCGAGGTTGAAGACACGATCAAAAAAGCGCTTGAGAGTTCGTCGCTTGACGATACAGACAAAAAAGAGCTGAGTCTGCTGCTTGACAAATATAACGCAGACATAAAAACTCAAAGTGATTGCGAAGCGCTTATAAAAGCCAAAATCGGCGGGGACTGCGTTGTGATCATCAACGGTCAGACTGCGCAGGTCGTGATTGAAAAAGGAAAGTCAAATGAGACTTCCGCACTCAGAATTACTGAAATAATTGTGAATAACACGCATATTTCGCCCGAAAATTTGACAATAATTGAGGCAAAGTAGTTGTTTGCTGTTTAAAAATGTGATACAATAGCCTCGACTGTAGAATCGCGTACCCTGCAAAACTTGCCGGGAGGCGAATATTTATTCATCACAATACGTTCCAAAAAACGGAAGGGAAAAACTGTATGACACGACATGAAGCAAGAGAAGTTGCATTTATTATCACGTTTGAAAAGGGCTTTCTCGGCGAAACTCCTATTGACGAAATCATCGAAAGCGCCGCCGAGTCGGAGTTCTTTGACGTCAACAACTATGTTATAAGGACAGTCAGGGGAATTTTTGAAAATCTTTTGGCTATTGACGGCGCGATTGAAGCAAAGCTTGTCGGTTGGTCTTCAAAAAGGCTTTCACGCGCCGCTATGGCTGTTATGCGTGTTGCCGTATATGAGATGCTTTTTGCCGATGAGGTACCCGTTGGAGTTGCAATCAATGAGGCTGTTGAAATTGCAAAAAAATACGCCACGAATGAGGACGCGTCATATATCAACGGCGTTCTCGGCTCAATCGCAAAGGAAAAGAAGTAATGGCTTACCTCGGCTTTGACACCAGTAACTACACGACCTCTGTTGCCGTTTATTATCCGGAAAGCGGCAGAGTTGAAAGCGAAAAAAAGCTCCTGCCGGTCAAAGAGGGTGAAAAGGGATTGCGCCAAAGCGACGCTGTGTTTCATCACACATGTCAGCTGCCGCAGGTGCTTTCCGCTCTGAGTGAGCGCGCCGAATTTGAGATTGACGGAGTTTGCGCTTCGGTCAAACCTTGCCCGGAGGACGGCTCATATATGCCGTGCTTTCTCGTTGGCAAGGGTGCGGCTGTTTGCGCCTCTGTTTCCGCAAAGATTCCGCTTTTTTCAACGACGCATCAGCACGGTCATATTGCCGCCGCGCTGTACAGTGCAGGCAGGCTTGAACTTGTTCATGAGCGTTTTATTGCGTTTCATCTTTCCGGGGGAACAACCGAGGCTCTGATTGTTGAACCGGACAGGGAAGAAGTATTTTTGCCAAAGGTCGTTGCCCGTTCGCTTGACCTCAAGGCGGGTCAGGCGGTTGACCGCGTCGGGCTTATGCTGTCAATGAAGTTCCCCTGCGGCGCAGAGCTTGACGCACTGGCGAGAAAAAGCCAGAGACTCTTTAAAATCAAGCCCTCAATGAAAGAGGACTGTTGTTCTCTTTCCGGCGTTGAAAACAAGTGCCGCGCCATGCTTGAAGCCGGAGAAGCCAAAGAAGATGTTGCGCGCTTTTGCATAGAGTATATTTCGGCTTCACTTGAAGAAATGACGCGCCGTCTTTGCCAAAAATACGGCAATCTGCCGCTCGTATATTCCGGCGGTGTGATGTCAAATTCAATTATCAGCGCGCGATTCAAAGAAAAGTATAACGCCGTGTTTGCTGCTCCGGAATTTTCGAGCGACAATGCCGCCGGAGTGGCAATCATCGGCTGCCTTAAATCAACGGAGAAGAAAATTTAATGTCGTCTGTTTTAACCGTTTCTCAAATCAACACTTACATAAGGTCAGTCATTGACGCCGACCTTAATTTAAAACATATCTACGTGAGCGGTGAAATTTCAAATTTTACCGACCATTACCGCTCCGGTCATTTTTACTTTACACTCAAAGACGAGTCGGCGGCGGTCAAAGCCGTCATGTTCCGTTCCGCTGCCGAAAGAGTTCGTTTCAGACCTGAAAACGGAATGAAAGTTGTCATTCGCGGCAGCATTTCCGTTTTTGAACGCGACGGCGTGTATCAGCTTTATTGCGATGAAATGATACCGGACGGGCAGGGTGCGCTGAGTCTTGCGTTTGAGCAGCTCAAAAAAAAGCTCTCGCAACAGGGACTTTTTGACGAGTCGCACAAAAAAACCTTACCTGCATACCCGCAGAGAGTCGGTGTGATAACGTCACCTACCGGTGCCGCAGTTCATGATATACTGACCGTTCTTGAAAGGCGATTTCCGCTTTCAACGGTTGTTTTTGAGCCTGTTGCCGTTCAAGGTGAGCTTGCCGCGCCGCAAATCGTTGCCGCGATTGAAAAATTCAATCGGTATAAAGCTTGCGATGTACTTATAGTCGGACGAGGCGGAGGTTCGATTGAGGATCTTTGGGCTTTTAATGAAGAAGCCGTGGCTTATGCCATATATGACTCGCAGATACCGATAATTTCCGCCGTCGGACATGAGACAGACTTTACGATTGCAGATTTTGTCAGCGATCGCCGTGCTCCAACTCCGTCCGCGGCTGCGGAAATTGCCGTTCCGGATTGCCGCGAGGTACTCTATGCACTTGACGGCGCATTTGATTCAATGACCGCTGCGCTTGAAAAAAGGCTTTCCGGAATGAAAGAAGAACTTTTTCAAAACGAGAAGCTTCTTTTGGCATACAGCCCGTCTTTCAGATTGGACAGGCTGTCTCAGACGCTTGAAATGCTTTCAAAACGTCTGAAAACAGCGGGAGCTTTTGCTCTTTCATCTTCAGGCTTGGCTCTTTCTGCGCTCGCTTCCCGTCTTGACGGTGCAAGCCCCTTGAAAACACTTGAACGCGGCTTTGCCGCAGTAACAAAAGAAAACGGAGAAACGCTCAAATCTGCCCGTGATGCCGCAGCAGGCGAAAAGCTTACTGTCAGACTGCGTGACGGAATAATAAAATGTACGGCGGATGAAATTGATATTCAGAACCGAAAGGACACAGAAAATGGAAGAATATAACTTTGACACCGCGCTTTTGCGCCTTAAAGAGATTACCGAAAGCCTTGAAAACGGTGAGAATGATCTTGAAATGTCGATGAAACTCTATGAAGAGGGCGTGCATCTCGTTTCGTTTTGCAGCCGCTCGCTTGAAAACGCAAAGCAAAAAATGGTTGAGCTTTCTCAAATGGCAGGCGGTGAAGATGATGAGTAAGAAATATAGTACCGAAGAATACACCTCGCTGATAAATTCCGCGCTTGAAAAAGCAGCGGAGAGCTTTGGAGACAACATTGTTGCCGAAGCAATGAAATACAGTCTTGAAAACGGCGGGAAAAGGATCAGACCTATCCTTGTGCTTGAGTTTTGCCGCCTTTGCGGCGGTTCTGTGCAGGACGCACTTCCGTTTGCCTGCGCAATTGAAATGATTCACACCTATTCGCTCATTCATGACGATCTCCCGTGCATGGACAATGACGATATGCGCCGCGGAAAGCCCTCATGCCATGTCAAGTTTAAAGAGAACTTTGCTTTGCTTGCAGGCGATGCGCTTTTGACTCACGCATTCTCTTTTGTGCTTGGTTCAAGCTTTGCAAAAAGGGAGCCGGAGCGCACTCTCAAAGCGCTTTCGCTGCTTGCCGACGGAGCCGGAAACAGCGGCATGATCGCAGGTCAGGTTATTGACCTGCAAAGCGAGGGCAAGGAGATTTCGAGTGATACGCTTGAAATGATGGATAAGCTCAAAACCGGTGCGCTCATCAAAGCGAGCGCGGGAATGGGTGTTGTTGTTGCCGGCGGAAATGATGAACAGCTTGAAAAAGCTTTTGTTTTTGCGTCAAAGCTTGGTCATGCGTTCCAGGTCGTTGACGATATTCTTGACGTTATAGGAGACGCAGAGTCGCTCGGAAAGCCCATAGGCAGTGACGCCGTCAGCGGAAAGTCAACCTATGTTTCGCTACTTGGACTTGAGATGAGCCGTATTTATGCTAAAAAGCTCACCGACGAGGCGCTCTCTGCTCTCGAATTTTTCGGCGAAGAAGGCGAATATCTCAAAGAGCTTTCAAAAAAGCTTCTTTCAAGAAAGAAATGATTTGTAATGAATTATGAAATTCTTCCTAATATAAATTCTCCGGCAGATGTCAAAAAGCTCTCGGAGGTTCAGCTTGAAGAGCTGTGCTATGAAATCCGCCAGAAAATGCTTGACGTTGTTTCAAAAAACGGCGGTCATCTTGCCTCAAATCTCGGGGCTGTTGAACTGACCGTAGCTTTACATAAGGTTTTTGACTCTCCTAAGGACAGCATTGTTTTCGATGTCGGACACCAGTGCTACGCTCATAAAATGCTTACCGGACGCTACGACAGGTTTGATTCGCTGCGCAAAAGGGGCGGACTTTCCGGTTTTTGCCGTCCAAATGAAAGCGAGCACGATGTTTTTTATTCCGGTCACAGCTCAACGGCTGTTTCGGCAGGGCTCGGCGTTGCTTGCGCAAACAAACTGCTCGGTTCAGATTCATATACCGTTTCTGTCATCGGTGACGGTTCATTCACCGGCGGAATGGTCTATGAAGCACTCAACAACGGCGGCAGAAGCCAGACAAAACACATTATCATTCTCAATGACAATAAAATGTCTATTTCAGAAAATGTCGGTTCTTTTGCAAAGTATCTTGCCGTTATCCGTTCAAAGCCGGGCTACTATAACCTGAAAGCAACAACAGAAAAAACTCTCAACAAAATTCCGAATGTCGGAAAAAAAATCACAAAAAAACTCTATGATCTCAAAACCGACCTCAAAAACAGGCTGTATTCCCAAAGCACGTTTTTTGAAGATCTCGGTTACCGATATATGGGACCTATTGACGGCCACGATATCCCTCTTTTGATTGATGCACTCGAAGCGGCAAAAAAAGTCAGCGGTCCCGTGCTTTTGCACGTCAACACCGTTAAGGGAAAGGGCTACAAATTCGCTCAAGATGAACCGAGCCGTTTTCATGGCGTGGGTCCGTTTGAGCTTTCGACCGGCAAAACGCAGAAAAGCGGAGAGTGTTTTTCAGATAAACTCGGCGAGTATCTTTGCCGCTATGCGCCCAACAATCAGAGTATTTGTGCAATAACGGCTGCCATGGGACTCGGAACAGGGCTTGAATGTTTTCGAAAGCAGTTCCCGAATCGCTTTTTTGATGTGGGAATTGCAGAAGAACACGCCGTAACTTTTGCGAGCGGACTTGCAAAAAAAGGAATGCTTCCGGTTTTTGCCGTTTATTCAACCTTTCTTCAGCGCTGTTATGATCAGATAGTGCATGACATATCGCTCCAAAAGCTTAAGGTCATTTTTGCGATTGACCGCGCGGGCTTTGTCGGCGAGGACGGAGAAACGCACAACGGGCTTATGGACGTTGCTTTTCTTTCAACGATACCGGATATTATCATATACTCTCCCTGCTGCTACCGTGCACTTGAGGCTGACATTAACAACGCCGTCAATGCCGATCGCTTTGCAGTTGCCGTGCGCTATCCGCGCGGCGGAGAAAAGGAATCAATCCAAAAGCTCAAATATGATTGCGTTGAATTTGGTACATACGGCGATAAAGACGCCGCAGTGTGCATTGTGACATACGGCAGAATTACAGCCAACGTGATCGAAGCGATTGACGCACTCTTTGAAAAAGGGAAAAATGTTTTTCTTGTTTCACTCAACCGAATAAAACCTTTACCCGAAAAACTTATTGAAATACTTTTGAAAAGGAAGCATGTGTTTTTCTTTGAAGAGGGAATACGCAGCGGTTCGGTAGGAGAAAGAGTGGGTTCAAAGCTCCTTGAACGGGAATTTAAAGGTACTTATAAGCTTGTTGCCGTTGACGACAAGTTTGTCAGCCAAGCTACCGTTGATGAGCTTCTTAAAGAATATAAGCTTGACACAGACTCAATCATAGATATTGTTAGCGAGGAAATATAAGTGGCGGAAAAAACAAGACTTGACGTTGCGCTCTTTGAAAAAGGCTTTTGCGAAAGCCGTGAAAAAGCCAAGGCACTTATCATGGCGGGGCAGGTCTACGTAAGCGGAAAAAAAGTAACAAAGGCGGGCGAAACGGTCAAAGAGACAGACAGCATTGAAATCCGTGGCGAAAAAATGCCATATGTCAGCCGCGGCGGCTACAAGCTTGAAAAGGCTGTGCGTGAGTTCGGTCTGCGCCTGGACGGAAAAATTTGCATGGATATCGGTGCGTCAACCGGTGGTTTTACGGACTGTATGCTGCAAAACGGAGCCTCAAAGGTATATTCAATTGATGTCGGCTACGGTCAGCTGGCGTGGAAACTGCGCACCGATGAACGAGTCGTGAACCTTGAGAGAACCAATTTCCGTTATGTTACTCATGAGACTGTTCCGGAGGAAATAGACTTTGCGAGTGTTGACGTTTCGTTTATTTCGCTGAAGATTATTGTGCCGGTGATGAAAACGCTTTTGAAAAAAAATGCGCACGCCGTTTGCCTCATCAAGCCGCAATTTGAGGCCGGCAGAGAAAAGGTTGGCAAAAAAGGCGTTGTGCGTGAACTTTCAACCCATGTAGAGGTTGTTGAAACAATCAAGAGTTTTATGCTTGAACAGGGCTTTTCCGTTCTTGCCCTTGATTACTCTCCCATTAAAGGACCTCAGGGCAATATCGAATATCTTATATATGTTGAAAATGACGGTCAGAGCATTGACGGGGTAACTCTTTCCGTTGCAGAAATTGTTGAGCGTTCACACAAACTCAACGAAAGCGGAAAAATTGACCCGGATAGTCGGGAGGGATAACTGATGAAAATTGCTTTCCATGTCAACCTTACCCGTTCCCATGCTTTTGAGGTTACCTGCAATGTTGTTGCGGAACTGAAAAGACTCGGAGCGCAGATACTCATGCCCGATGAACTGAAAGAACGTTTTTCTCACCTGAACGTGTGCTTTATGCCGAATGAAGAAGCGGTTTCCGTTTGTGACGTGCTGATAGCTGTTGGGGGAGACGGAACATTCATTCACGCCGCCCATGACGCGGCAAAATATGACAAGGAGATCCTCGGTATCAACGCCGGCAATCTCGGCTTTCTCGCCGGGCTTGAAAAGCAGGAGCTTCATCTGCTTTCAAAGCTCACAAATGGCAGCTATGAAATTGACAGGCGCATGATGCTCTGCGCGGAGCACTATATCAATGACAGTCTTGTCAGCAAGAATTACTGCCTCAATGACGTAGTAATTGCGCGCGGTGTTTCTATGCGTATGTGTGATATAAACGTTGTCTATGACGGTAACGGTTCATATCTTTATCATGCCGACGGTCTCATTGTTGCAACGCCCACCGGCTCAACCGCATATTCGCTTTCCTCGGGCGGACCGGTGGTTGACCCGTCGATTGAAAGTATCATCACCACGCCCGTTTGCACACATTCACTTTTTTCAAGGTCAATAATTTTTCGCCCGGAAACAAAGCTTGAGATTTCGGTCGGAAATTGTGAGCTTTGTCTGCCGCTTCTCAGCTGTGACGGAGAAAGCGCAATAAAAATTACGCCTGAGAGCAAGATACTTGTCAGGCGTGCCCACAGAAATTCAAAAATAATTAGAATCAAGGCAGACAGCTTTACAGATATACTTTATAACAAGCTGATTGAACGCCGGGTATAAAGGAGCGGAGAAAATGAAAAAGAACAGACACGAGGCGATACTCTCACTTGTTGAAAGGGAGGAGATTTCAACTCAGGAGGAGTTGATGAACCGCCTCAATGAATTGGGCTATAAGGTTACTCAGGCAACTGTTTCGCGCGATATCAAAGCGCTCAAGCTTTTAAAATCGCCGGCTGAGGGCGGCGGATATAAGTATACTGCGGCAAAAAGCGAGGCAGAGGATATGTCGCTCAAATATCTTTCTATCCTCTCTCATTCGGTAACAGGAGCTGATTATGCAGGAAACATGGTTGTTGTCAAGTGCATTTCCGGAATGGCGGGTGCTGCCTGTGAGGCGATAGATAACCTTGTTGACCTTTCCGTTGTCGGCACACTTGCCGGTGACAACACATTTTTTGCCCTTTGCAGGGACGAAGCTGCTGCAAGAGCTTTCAGCGAAAAAATTGCCGGTTACATCGGCTGAACCGATTAAATGAAAGGACGGCGGGCATAGAATTATGCTGACAAATTTAAAAATTGAAAATGTCGCCGTCATTGAAAAGGCGAACATTACATTTGAAAACGGACTCAATATAATGACCGGTGAAACGGGCGCCGGAAAATCAATTGTTATTGATTCAATAAATGCCGTGCTCGGAGAACGTACTTCAAAGGAACTGGTCAGAACAGGGGAGTCTACCGCAAAGGTCACCGCCTTTTTTGAGGATATTCCGAAAAGTGTGGAGGTTGTTCTTAAGGGGCTTGATATTGACGATGAGGGCGACGGCTCACTGCTCATCAGCCGTGTTGTTTCTCTTGACGGAAGAAGCTCCTGCAAGGTCAACGGGCAGCCCGTCACGGCAACCATGCTGCGCCGCCTTTCAAGGGAGCTTATTACCATTTGCGGTCAGCACGACAGCCAGACGCTTTTGCAAAGTGAAAGTCATCTTGGCTATATTGACGAGCTTGCTGAATGCTCGGGACTTCTTTCTCAGTATCGCGAGCTTTATAATGAGATGAAAAAACTCAGAAAGGAGCTTGACGCTCTTTCTGTCAGCGAAGCAGACAAGCAGAGTCGTCTTGATTTTCTTTCATATCGTATAAACGAGCTTGAAAATGCAAATATCGTTCCCGGTGAGCGCGAGAATCTCAGAGCGCAGAAAGCGAAGATTCAGAACCGCGAAAAAATCATGACTACGCTTTATGCATGCAAGAGTCTGCTTTCCGGCGATGAAAATACTGCCGGCCTTGCGGACAAGCTTTACTCACTCAGTTCATTTCTCGCTCAGCTGAGTGATTACCACAGCGACTATGAGGGCTATATATCTTCAATCGACAGTTTTCGCTATGAACTTGAGGACTGCCTTTCTCAGGTTTCCTCAGAGCTTGACTCGTTTGAAGAAGAGCCCGTTGACATAAATGAAATTGAAGAACGTCTTGATGTTCTTTATCGCCTATCAAGAAAATACGGTGAAACTGAGGAAGACATGCTCGCTTCGCTTGAGGAAGCAAGAGAGGAATATGATTCAATTGCTTTTTCAGATGAAAAAAAGGCAAGGCTCGAAAAAGAGCTGAAGGAAAAAGAAAGCGAGGTGTTTAATCTCGGTTGTGTAATTTCAGACTGCAGAAAAGCAGCCGCCTTGCGTTTTGAAAAGCAGATATCCTCCGAGTTGACTTTTCTTGATATGCCTCATGCGGCTTTTTCGGTTTCTTTCAAAGATACCGAGCCGCAGGAAAACGGTCTTGATGAGGTTGAGTTTTTGTTCAGTGCAAATGCAGGGCAGGAACCGCGCCCACTTGCAAAAATTGCGTCCGGCGGCGAGCTTTCAAGAGTTATGCTTGCAATACGCTGTGTTCTCACGGGCAAGGACAGAAATGAGGTTATGATTTTTGACGAGATTGACACGGGAGTCAGCGGACGTGCAGCACAGAAAATTGCCGCAAAGCTCAAACAGGTTGCCCGCGGTCGTCAGGTCATTTGCGTAACCCATCTTGCCCAAATTGCGGCGGCAGCAGACAATCATCTGCTCATTGAAAAGGAAACCGACGGAATAAAAACCGTTACCAAAGTGAAAAAGCTCAGTGAAAACGAAAGGGAGCGCGAGCTTGCAAGAATAATCGGCGGAGATATCATCACCGAGTCAACTCTCCGTTCCGCAAAAGAGCTTATTGAGTTTTCCGCTTCCTGCAAAGAATGATGCTTGACAATTTTTTTCTGAGCATGTATTATATTAAACCGTGAACAGTGTTACACTTTAAAACGTTAAAACAAAACAGGAGGACATAAAAATGCAAATATATGACGAACTTGTTGCGCGAGGTCTTATTGCGCAGGTTACAGACGAAAAGGAGATCCGCGAGCTTGTCAATAACGGAAAAGCTGTTTTTTATATCGGCTTTGACCCCACCGCAGATTCTCTTCACGTCGGTCACTTTATGGCTCTGTGCCTGATGAAAAGACTTCAAATGGCAGGCAACAAGCCGATTGCACTCATCGGCGGCGGCACGGGAATGATCGGTGATCCCTCCGGCAGATCCGACATGAGAACCATGATGACGCCTGAGACTATTCAGCACAACTGCGACTGCTTCAAAAAGCAGATGAGCCGTTTTATTGATTTTTCGGACGGAAAGGCTCTTATGGTCAATAACGCCGACTGGCTTCTTAACCTTAACTACATTGACGTTTTGCGCGAGGTTGGCGCATGCTTCTCTGTCAACAATATGCTCCGCGCAGAGTGCTATAAGCAGAGAATGGAAAAGGGTCTTTCGTTCCTTGAGTTCAACTACATGATCATGCAAAGCTATGATTTCTACCGTCTTTACACCGACTATGGCTGCAACATGCAGTTCGGCGGCGATGATCAGTGGAGCAACATGCTCGGCGGCACAGAGCTTATCAGAAAGAAGCTCGGCAAGGATGCCTATGCCATGACGATCACTCTTCTCCTCAATTCCGAGGGCAAAAAGATGGGCAAAACACAAAAGGGAGCAGTTTGGCTTGACCCGGAAAAAACCAGCCCGTATGAGTTCTATCAGTATTGGCGCAATGTTGCGGACGCAGATGTTCTCAAATGTATTCGTATGCTCACATTCCTTCCTCTTGAAGAAATCGACAAGATGAATGACTGGGAGGGCAGTCAGCTCAACACCGCAAAGGAAATTCTTGCTTTTGAACTGACAAAGCTTGTTCACGGTGAAGAAGAAGCTATTAAAGCACAGACTGCCGCAAAGGCTCTTTTCGGTGCCGGCGGAGATCTCGAGCATATGCCAACAACCGTTTTGAGTGAAGAAGATTTTGCCGACGGAAAAATCGGCGTTATTGATGCGATGCTCAAAGCCGGCGTGATCAAGTCAAGAGGCGAGGGCAGAAGACTTGTTGAACAGGGCGGCGTTTCGCTTGATGACGAAAAGGTTACCGATTTTGCCGCTGTAATTGAAAAGGCAGCGTTTGAAAAAGGTCACGTGATTCTCAAAAAAGGCAAAAAGGTCTTTAACAAGCTTATTATCGACTAAGTAATTCCAATCACTTAGATGTTGTCTGAACAAATATTTTTTCAGCCGGGCAGAAATTGTCCGGCTGATTTTGAGATGTTTCTCAAAGAGACAGCCACAAGACCTTATTGCAGCAGAGATTTAATGTGGCTTTGTTATATCGTTTGCAGCTGAAAGGAAAGAAGTGAACCGTATGACGGGACTCGGAACAATCGTCAACTGCGCGGCTGTTGTTGTCGGCGCGGTTATCGGAATCGTATTTAAAAAGGTACTCAAAGAACGTTTCTGTGAACTTATAACCCAGTGTATGGGGCTTGCCGTTATTTTCATCGGCGGTGCCGGCGGAATAGGACGTATAATTGAACTGAATCAACAGGAAAACGGAACGGCACAGATCGTTTTTATGGTTATTTCTTTTGCTCTCGGCGCGCTTGTCGGCGAGCTTATCAATATACAGCATTTGACAGAGCGTTTTGGAGAGTGGCTCAGAAAAAAGACCGGCAGTGAAAATGACAACAGCTTTATTTCCGGCTTTGTCAGCGCTTCGCTGACTGTTTGCGTCGGTGCCATGGCGGTTATCGGGCCGATTCAGGACGCGCTGAGCCACGATTATTCAACTTTGTTCACCAAAGCAGTTCTTGACTTGGTGATTGTTGCAGTTATGGCTTGCGCAATGGGTAAGGGTACGGCTTTTTCGGTCATACCGCTCGGTATTCTGCAAGGCTCGATAACTTTGCTTGCGAGTCTCGTCAAGCCGATTTTGACTGATCTTGCCGTGGCGAACATCAGCTTTGTAGGTTCAATGATGATTTTTGTTGTGGGCGTGAATCTCATGTTTAACAAAAAAATTCGCGTTGCAAATATGCTCCCAACGATTTTGTTCGCCGTTGCATTCAGTTTTATTCCGGTATGAACGTGAAAATCGGTTGATTTTATTGTATTTTTAAGTTGTTTATGATAAACTGAATTGATATTATCAAAAAGGGGAGAAAGATATGTTCAGCTTTAGGGCAGGAGACAGCACAAAAGCCTTTATGAAAGACGGAATCCGCCATGTATGCGAAAACTTTAAAAAGCGTTCGCCGGGCTCGGAAAGCGAGCGCAATGCACAGGCGTATTTTAAAACACAGCTTGAAAAATACGCCGATGATGTGGTAATGGAAGACTTTGATCTTCATCCACATGCTTTTATGGGTTTCATCATTATTGCCGTGACGTTTTGTCTGCTTTCAATTGCAATCTATTGGCTTTTCCCGTCGGTCATTTATCCAGGCAGCGGCACAGCCGAGTTTGTTTTTGCAATACTGCCGCCGGTGCTTTCGCTTTTGAGCATTCTGATGTTTTTGTTCGAATTTCTCTTTTATGGCAAATTTGTGGATTTCCTTTTTCCTAAAAGAGTTTCAAGGAACGTCTTTGCAAAAAGAAAACCCACCGGAGAGGTGAAAAGGAGAATAATTTTTTCCGGTCATGCGGACGCGGCGAATGAATGGACATATTCTCTTCACGGACAGCTGAAAACGCTTCTTCCGGTCATGGGCGGTTCAATAATCGGAATGTTTTTCATTTTTATTGTTACCCTTGCAAGGCTGTTTTCATCGTTCTCTCTCGGCTTTGTTCCTGAAATTGAAACGGGTATCTGGAAACCTCTTGGAATTGCAATGTTCGTTTTTATTCCGTTTCTTATTGCAATGTATTTCTTCATCAACTGGCGCGTTGTGGTTGACGGTGCCAACGATAACCTTTCAGCCTGCTATATTGCCATGGGTGTTCTGAAAGAAATGGCAGATAATGATTTTCGCTTTAAGAACACAGAGGTCTGCTGCCTTATAACCGGCAGTGAAGAGGCAGGTCTGCGTGGTGCTCTTGCCTTTGCCAAGGCTCACCGTGACGAGCTTAAGCAGACAGAGACCGTTGCAATTACTCTTGACACCATGAGAGAAATAGAGCAGCTTCAAATTTATACCAAGGGCTGCACAGGAACGGTTCAGGACAGCGAGGCTGTCGGCGATCTCCTTTTTGACGCAGGTAAGGCTAACGGAATTGAGATGGAGCGCGCCGGTCTTTATCCCGGAGCGGTTGACGCCGAGGGCTTTTCAAAGTACGGCATACGTGCCTGCGGTTTCTGCGGTGTGAACCATGACCCGAAAACATATTACCACACACGTGAAGATACATGGACCAATATTGACGAAAACTGCATTAACCTTTCGCTTGATATTTGTCTTGAATCTGCAAAGCTTTATGATGAAAAAGGCGGAATCAGAGAATACGAAAGAAAACGTGCAAAAAAGTGAGGCAGGTGTAACATATGACAGACGAAAAACGAATTTATACAATAGCAACGGCGCACCTTGACACGGTCTGGAATTGGGACTTTGAATATGTGATTGAAACGTGCTTGCCGAAAACGCTTGATGATAACTTTGAGCTTTTTGAAAAGTACCCGCATTATCGTTTTAATTTTGAGGGTGCTTATCGATATGAGCTTATGGAAGAATACTATCCGGAAAAGTTCGAAAAGCTCAAGGAATACATTAAAGACAAGCGCTGGAATGTGACCGGCAGTTGTTATGAAAACGGCGATGTCAACGTTCCCTCTCCGGAGCTGCTTTTCAGAAATGTTTTGTACGGCAACCGCTATTTTGAACACAAATTCGGTGTTCGCAGCAATGATATTTTTCTTCCCGACTGCTTTGGCTTTGGCTGGTCACTCCCGGCGATTGCGGAGCACGCCAATCTCAAAGGCTTTTCTACGCAAAAGCTCTCGTGGGGCAGTGCATACGGTGTGCCGTTTGACATCGGCATCTGGACCGGCTCAAACGGAAAATCAATTTTTGCCTCGCTTGATGCAAAGTCTTATTGCACAACTTTCAAAAAGGTCAGAACCAATGACAGACTTTTGAAAAAACTTAATAAGAATATAAAGAACTATGATTTTGGCTGGACATTCGGTTATCACGGAGTCGGCGATGTCGGCGGTGCGCCGAAAGAGGAGTCCGTCAAGACAGTAGAAAGAGAAATCGGAGAAAACGATTCCTCTGAAATCAAGGTTCTGTCTTCGAGTCCCACAGAGTTTTTTGACGATCTTTCTTCCCTTGACCTTTCAACTGTCAGCCGCCTCCCGGTTTGGAACAATGAACTTGTCATGACCAATCACGGTGTCGGTTCTTATACTTCGCGTTCATTTTCAAAGCGCTGCAACAGAAGGAGTGAGGAGCTTGCGGATATGGCAGAGCGCAATTCTGTGATTGCCTCCAATGTTTGCGGTGCAAAGTATCCCTCAACAGAGCTCGAAAAAGCATGGAAGCGCGTTATTGCCCACACCTTCCACGATGATATAACCGGAACATCGGTTGAGCGTGTATACAAACGCTCATGGAATGATTACATTGCTTCGCTCAATCAGTTTTCCAACGCATTTGAAGGCTCAAGCGCAGAAATTATCAAGAGCATGGATACATCTTGGACAAAGGGTGTTGCTATTGTTGTTTCAAATACACTTGAACAACCGCGAATGGCTCCGGTTGATATTACCATTCCGTCTGTCGGATTCAAATATGTCAGAGTGTTTGATAAATCCGGACGCGAGTTGCCGTCACAGGTCAATTATGCAGATAAGAGTATAATCAAGGCAACCGTCTGCGTCAATGTTCCGGCACTTGGCTTCAAGGTTCTTGACGTGCTTTACAGCAACGGTCCGTGTACAATGAACACCGGCGTTCGTGTAAGCGGAAATATGCTTGAAAACCATAAGTATATCGTTACAATAAACAGAAACGGTGATATTGCCTCGATAATAGACAAAACGCTCGATTCAACAGAGCTTCTTGAAAAGCCGATAAGATATGAGCTTAACAAGTATAACGGCGACCACAGGTATCCGGCATGGGAGTTGACCTACGACGAGGTTATGCGTTATCCGTGGGAATTTGCCGAAAAGGGTGTCAGCGAAATTGTTGAATCGGGTCCGGCAAGAGCGACCATCAAGGTTACTCAGACCGTCGGCAAATCGACGTTCACATATTATGTATCACTTTCAGCCGGCGGAAAAACCGTCAATGTTTTCAATGAGATTGAGTGGCGCGAATTCAGGCGAGTTTTGCACAATGGTTTTCATCTCACCGCAAAGAGCGAAAACGCAACATTTGACCTCGGTCTCGGAACAATTTCAAGAAAACGCGCAAACAAAAAATTATACAGCGTACCTGCTCAGAAATGGGCGGATATCAGCGATCCGATTAAAAACTACGGCGTTTCAATTCTCAGTGATTCAAAATACGGCTGGATCATGAAAGACAACAAAACGCTCAGACTCACCGTCATTCATTCGCCCAAGAATTATTATCGAAACGACAGCGTTCAGGGAATGATGGATTTTGGTCTGAACCGCTATGGTTATGCTATTTATTCCCATAAGGGAGATTTTGCTGAAGATACACAGTTTGAAGCGCGCTGCTTTAATCAGCCGATGGCTGTGTTCACCAGCGATAAGCACAGTGGCGCTCTCGGAAGTGAATATTCTTTCGGCGTAATCAGCAACCGCAATGTAATTGTTCGCGCACTCAAAAAGAGCGAGGAAACTAATGAGGTAATAATCAGAGTCAATGAGGCTATCGGTCAGAAGGCGGATAAGGTTGAGGTTTTCCTTGGAAAAGGTATTCTCAGTGCTCGTGAGGTATACGCCACAGAGGAAGAAATCGGAAAGGCAAGCGTTATTGACGGAAGACTTGTTTTTGATCTTGCTCCGTATGAAGTCAAGACCTTTGCGCTGACTCTCCTTTCCTGCAATGTTACATCAAGAGAAGAACAGTTGGTTGTCAAGCTTCCGTATAACATCAAGGCAACCTCGTTCAACTCAGACAGAAGCGCAGGAGCTATTCCCACAATCGGAGTTTCAATCCCGGCAGAAATTTTCCCGAAGGTCATTGATTGCTGCGGCGTCCGTTTTGAAACCGGCAGTGTTCATGATGAATATAATGCACTTGTCTGCAACGGACAAAAAATTAAAACAGACGGCAAAAAGATTTATTTCGTTGCCGCCAGTCTTTATGGCGACAGAGCCTATGATTTCGGTCTCGGCGATACTGCTAGAGCCTCAATCAAAATCAATGCCGTTAATGAAAGAATCGGCGGGTGGGATCTTTATAACCTCGCTGAAACCGCATTTATCAAAACCGGAAAGCTTGCGTGGGAGTGTACGCATACCCATGCAAATGGCGGAGATAATGTTGCTTCACGCCTTTACTTTTTCATGTATGAAATCAACACTGAAAGGTTTGATGAAATTACTTTGCCGAATGACAGCGGGCTCATCATTCTTGCTGCTTCGCAGAGCTATGACGAGCATCTTGTCCGTCTGAATTCAACTCTTTATGATCGTGTTGAAAACAGAACGTTTGACTTTAAGCTCAAGGGAAAGGCTAAGAGAAAACACAAAAAACGTTTAAGAAGAAGCAAGAAAAAGCCAAATCAGTCATGATTTCAATTTGAACGCAGGTGCTCCGGTGTCCGGGGCGGCGAGGATATTGAACTTTGAACAGCCGCAGCACATGAATGTGTTTGCGGCTGCTTTTGTTGAGGTGAAAACAATGATAAAATCCGATTGCCATATACACACTTGTTTTTGCGACGGAAAAAATACTCCGTGTGAAATGGCTCAAGCCGCATTTTCAAAAGGCTTTGAAAGCCTCGGCTTTTCTTTTCATTCTCCGTTGCCGTTTCCGGATAGTTATGCTGTGCCCGAAAATAGGTTGGGGGAGTATATGACAGAAATTGAGCGTCTTAAATCTGAGTTTTGCGGAAAAATGCATATTTCAAACGGCGTTGAACTTGACCGCGACAGCGTTGGCTTTAATGCTTCAATGCTGGATTATGTAATCGGCTCAGTGCATCAGTTGCATTTTGACGAGAGGATTTACAGCGTTGATTATAGTGCACAAATGCTGCTCGACTGTGCCAAAAAGGAATTTGACGGTTCGTTTTTAAGACTTGCCGAAAAATATTACAGAGAGCTTTCTTCATTCGTTTGCGCGGCGAACGCAAATATAGTGGGTCACTTTGATCTCATTGAAAAGTTTAACGAAAATTGTGCGGTTTTTGATGATACTTCGAATGAATACAGATTTCTCGCATTGGAGTATGCGGGCAGAATCTGCGACGAATGCCCTGACGCGATTTTTGAAGTCAATACCGGTGCAATGTTTCGCTGCGGTCGCAGCTCGCCTTATCCATCGCGATTTATTCTTGAATACCTCAAAATGAGAAACATGCGCCTGACGTTGACGTCTGATGCGCATTGTGCAGCTGCCGTTGGCTTTGCATTCGACGATGTATCTGAACTGCTTCGTTCCTGCGGATTTAAAAGCGCATATGTAATCACAGAAAAAGGTTTTGAAGAAAGACCGCTGTAGTGCTGTTTGTTCCATAAAAAGAACGAAATAATAAAAAGCTATAATTCACAGTTCGCGTTTTGGTGTCTGTGAATTATAGCTTTGATTTAATCGGAAAAACTGTTTTTGCGGCTGCTTTATGTGTGCATACCGCATTAAAACATAATTTCGGAATCGGAGTGAAAAACACAGAAATCGCAGCTTATTCTCCGTTTTCAAGCTTTTCAAGCTCTTCGGTCAGCCCCTGCCATTCAAGCATGAGTTGCTCCTGCTTGTTTGTGGTCTCGTGGAGTTTATCTGTGAGCGAAAGAATTTTTTCATAGTCCGCTGCGTTTTCAGGCGCGGCGATTTCACTTTGAATCTTTTCAAGTTCACCGTCGAGCGAATCGATTTGCTCTTCAAGTCGTGAAATTTTTCCCTTGGTTCTGCGTTTGAGACTTTCAAGCTCCTTTTGCTTTTTATATGTGTTTTCTTTAGGTGCGGTCTTTTCTTTTTCAGGCTTTGCCGTTCTGTCAATCCGATGCTCAATGTAGCTGTCATAATTACCCGGGTAGCTGTCAACGCCGCCTTTGTGCAGCCGCAGTATTCTTGTTGAAAGTCTGTTGATGAAGTATCGGTCGTGAGAAACAACGAGCATTGTTCCGTCAAAAGTATCAAAAGAGGCTTCAAGCGCTTCACGGCTCTTTATATCAAGGTGGTTTGTCGGTTCATCGAGAACAAGAAAATTAGCACCGGAAAGCATCAGTTTCAGCAGTGCCAGTCGTGCTTTTTCGCCACCGGAGAGAGAAGAAGTGATTTTATATACATCATCGCCTTTGAAAAGAAAAGCGGCGAGGGCATTTCTGATTTGGGTCTCCGGCATTGCGCGGTAATCGTCCCATATCTCGTCAAGCACAGTTTTGCTGTTTGAAATCTCTGCGAGTGTTTGGTCAAAGTAACCGATTTTTACATTGGCGCCGAGAGTGATTTTTCCGCTGTCGCGGCGCAGCTTGCCGAGAATCATTTTCAAAAGGGTAGACTTTCCGCAACCGTTCTCACCTGTAATAAAAACTCTTTCCCCGCGTTCAATTAGTATTGAAACATCGCGGAAAAGCTCCTTGCTTTCAAAAGCTTTTGAAACATTTTCGCAAAGCAGAACCTCGTTACCGCTCACAAGATTCGTTTTAAAGCTGAAGTGGATTGAGTCAAGCTCTTTTTCCGGCTTTTCAAGTCCGTCAAGCAGACGGTCAATGCTCTTTTGTTTTGAGGCGATTGTGATATAATTGCGCTCCTGGCTGAATGTTTTTTGCTGTTCAATTATGCCGCGGATTCTTTTGACTTCTTTCATTGTGTTGTCATAGACTCGCTCGGCGTTTTTTCTGCGCTCCGCTTTCAACTCGTGATAGCGGGAATAGTTGCCGTTTGTACAAAAGAATTTTCCGTTTTCAAGTTCAAAAGTACGGTTTGTAACCTTGTCAAGAAAGTATCTGTCGTGTGAAATAACAATGAATGTTCCGCCGTATTCCGAAAGCCAGCCTTCGAGCCAGTCGATGCTTTCAATGTCGAGGTGGTTTGTCGGTTCGTCAAGCAGCAGCAAATCGGCTTTTGACAGCAGCAGCTTTGCAAGGCTGACCTTTGACCGCTGTCCGCCGCTGAGCAGAGAACAGGGCAGAGAAAAGTCACTCTCCGCAAAACCGAGACCAAGCAGTGCCGATCTCGCACGGCTTTTATATGTCAACCCTCCGCGCCTTTCAAAAAGCTCGAGCAAATATTGCTGTCTTGCAATCAGACCGGCATCTCCGGAAAAACTTCCGTTCAGTTTTTCGGCAATATCGTCAAGCTCTTTTTCGGCTGAAATAACGTCGTCAAAGACTGTCAGAAGTTCGTCAAAAAGGGTTCTGTCGTTGCCTGCACAAGCATGCTGCTCCATGTATCCGAGGGTTGCGTCACGGCTGATAAAAATATCACCGCTGTCCGGCTCGAGCTGACGGGTGAGCAGCTTGAAAAGCGTTGTTTTCCCTGCGCCGTTCATACCGATAAAGCCGACTTTGTCTTTTTTATATACGTCAAATGAAACATCAGAAAAAACAACTCTTTCAGAAAATGAAAGAGAAACTGAGTGAGCCGAAATCAAAGCCATCGGTTTCACCACGCTTTACTTTATATTTCACGTTCGTTCGGTCAGAACAAACATGCAACGGATATTTTACAGGAAAACGGACGAGTATTCAAGGATTTCCGGCAGATTTTCGCAAATTAGTGCCACTTTAAGAGATTTTTATTGAAAAACTCTATTGTAAAAGTGAAAAGATGATGTTATAATGAATCATAAATATTTAGGGGGATTTCTCTATGATTTGTAAGTTTTGCGGAAATGAAATTGATAACAATTCAGATTTTTGCTTTATCTGCGGACAAAAGGTAGAGCCTCAGCAGCCTACATATGCTGCCGAGCCCGCAGCTAACGTTTATTCTCAGCCGGAAGCTGCTCCTGTTGCCGCTCCCGTTGCTGCACCTGTTGAAAATACAGCAGAGGCTGTTCAGGCTGCCGCCCCGGTTTATGCCGCTCCCACTGAAGCAGCTCCCGCTGCACCTGCTGCTCCGGCTGCCGCTCCTGCGCCCGCTGTTGAAATCAAGAGCAGAAAAGAACTTAAAAAAGAAAAGAAGCTTGCCAAAAAGGCTGCCGCTGCTGCTTGCCCGGTCAGCAAGGCTCAAAAGTTCTTCTCTTTCCTTTTTGCTCTCATCGGTCTTATCCTTTATTCCAAGGCTAAGAAGAATAACGAGACAGAAAAGGCTACTATTATCCTTAACACGATGATGACCGGTCTTTGCATAAAGATGGGTATAGCCATTCTTATTATGATTAAAAAATTCATGCTCAACTGACAAAAACGACTGAATAAAATTGCTCGTTTTGCCGAGAATATTTTAAAAACGAGAGGTATGTATTATGAAGGAAATTACCAAAGATATGCTTATCGGTGACATTCTTGACGCCGACAGAGGAACCGCAATGTTCTTTTTTGAGATGGGTATGCACTGCCTCGGTTGTCCCTCCGCGAGGGGTGAATCCGTTGAGGAAGCCTGCGCCGTTCACGGTGTTGATGCCGACGAGCTTGTTTCAAGAATCAACAGCTATCTTGCTTCCGAGCACTGATTGAGGATTTATTCGCTGAGCGTTGCCGAGTGACCTTGATCGGTCAGTGGCTGCTTTTGAAGTAACACCAAAATTTTGGGCTGCCTTATGCAGACCGAAAGCAAAACCGAAACAAAAAGCTATAATTCACAATTGGCGGTAGTATGAACGCTTTTTGTGTCTTATAGCTTTTGCTTTTGTTTTTTTTCGGTTGAGAGGCAGTTTCTTTTAAGGAGTTTTCCCTTTGCAAATTGTAAAACTTGATTCACGCCTTTCTTCTGTTGCGTCGCTTGTGCGCAACGGCTCTCGTGTTGCAGATGTCGGAACGGATCATGCCTATCTTCCGGTATACCTTTTGCAGACGGGTGTTTCGCCCTCTGCCGTTGCGGCGGATCTGCGCAAAATGCCGCTTGAAAACGCAAGAAAGACAGTTGAAATGTATTCACTTGAAGATAAGATTACAACTGTTTTGTCCGATGGACTTGATAGTATTGATAAAGATACTTGCGATGACATAGTGATTGCCGGAATGGGCGGTTTGCTCATAACAGAGTTGATTTCAAGGACCGTTTGGCTCAGAAACAGTCGCTACCGCCTTGTTCTTCAGCCGATGAGTCATGCAGAAGATGTACGCCGGTTCCTTTTTGAAAACGGATTTGAAATTGTGGAAGAATGTTGTTCAAGGGACGGGCGGCACTATTATTGTGTCATTGCCGCCGAGTATAGTGGCGAACGCACTTTTTATTCACCGGCTGCCGTATATGTCGGAAAGCTTGACGCGGGCAGTGACGAAATAACACGTACTTATCTTGAAAAACAACTGCAGAGACTTGAAAAGCGCTGTAATGCTTTGAAAAAGGCTTCAGCAGACAATGACGCAGAAGTTGAGAAACTTTCGGAAATAATTATTGATTTTAAAAGACTTACGGAGAAAATGACATGATAACAGTTGAACTTATATCAGATTATATTGACCGTATTGCTCCGTATTCAACAAAATGTGAGTGGGATAATTGCGGTCTGCTTGTAGGAAATAAAAACGATGAAGTAAAAAAAATAGGTTTTTGCCTTGACCTTACTGAGGAAACTCTCAACGAGGCAAAAAAGAACGGCGTTGACCTCATTGTTACGCATCATCCGATAATTTTCAAGGCGCAAAAGAATTTTCTTTCCGGTAATATGGCGTATGAGCTTGCAAAAAGCGGAATTAACGCAATTTCTGCCCATACATGTTTTGATTGTGCTGACGGCGGAGTTAATGACTATTTGTGCACGCTGCTTTCGGTTAGAAATCCGGTAGGTGTTGAAAGCGCCGAATGTATTCGACCGATGGCAAGAGCAGGGGATATCGATTCCCTCACGCCTGAGGAACTGGCGCGTTTTGTTGCCCAAAAGCTGCATACAACTGTCAGACTTGTTGGCGGCAAAGAAAAAATCACACGTCTTGCCGTTTGCGGCGGTGCAGGCATGAGCTTTATTGATGATGTCATAGCCGCAGGTGCGCAGGGATATGTTACAGGAGATATCAGTCATCATGAAATGCTTGATGCAAAAGAAAAGGGACTGACGGTTGTTGCCGCAGGTCATTTTGAAACCGAGTATTACTCAATGTCTGCGCTCCAAAAAATGATTAATACAGAATTTTCAGAGCTTGAAACGGTTTTGCTTTCTCAGAGCAATCCGGTCAGGTTTATTAGTGCAATACCGCACAATTAAGGTGTGTGATTGCAAGTAAGGGCTTTCGTCATGTTGCACAAGAATTATGCAGGCTTGCTGACACAATTCAATAAATCTTTGTGCAGCATGGCGGAAATAGATTAAAGCAAGGCATGCGCCGCAATTCGTGCGATATTGCCTTGAATAAAGGATTGATTACCAATGGCACTTGACGGTATTTTTTTGTCAAAAGTTTGTGATGAGCTGCGCGAGAGCGTGGTGGGATTACGTGTTGACAAAGTTCAGCAGCCTGGGCGTGACGAGATCGTTCTTGTTCTGCGCGGCAGGAACGGAACATTCCGACTTCTCATTTGCGTCCGTGCGGACAGCTCGCGAATACATTTTACTTCCCATCCTATTCAAAATCCGGCTGTTCCGCCGATGTTCTGCATGCTTTTGAGAAAGCATCTGACGGCGGCAAAAATCACTGCCGTCAGACAGCGCGAGCTTGACCGCGTTGTCTTTATCGATTTTGACGCAACCAACGAAATCGGCGACAGAGTAAGTCTTACTCTCTGCACCGAAATAATGGGCAAATACAGCAATCTCATTCTGATTAACGGTGACGGCAGGGTTATAGATTCAATCAAACGTGTTGATATCACAACTTCCTCCGTTCGCCAAATTTTGCCCGGGGTTGAGTATAAGCTGCCGCCAAAGCAGGATAAGCTATGCCTTGAAACGGTTGAAATTGAAGCAGTGCTTTATAGAGTAGCTTCACTGCAAAACAAGTACCTTTCCTCTGCTGTGCTTGAGTCGGTTCAAGGTGTATCTCCCGTTGCGGCTCGGGAAATTGCCTATAAAGCGACAGGTGAAGACATTTTTGTTGCCTCCTTGACCGATGCTCAAAAGAAAAGGCTTTTTGAAGTCCTTTCTTCTGCAAAGGCTTTGCTGCATAAGGAGAAGAAAGTCTATATGCTCCTTGAAAACGGCAGTAAGCCAAAGGACATGTGCTTTTTTGATGTGGGGCAGTATGAGGGAACGCTGACGGTAAAAGAATATGAAAGTCCGTCATTTCTTCTTGACGATTTTTTCTATGAACGCGACAGAATCAACCGTATCACGCATAGAGCGCAGGAGCTTTTCAAATTGCTCAATACTCTTCTTGAACGTACCTCACGCAAGCTGAATCTTCAGCGCGAAGAACTGAAGCGCTGTGCGGACAGAGAACAGCTCAGACTTTACGGCGAGCTTATCACTGCAAATCTGCATTCTCTTCAAAAAGGCGCATGCGCTTATGAGGTACCGAACTATTACGACTCTATGAATACAGTCAGAATACCGTGCGACCCTGCGCTGACTCCAACGGAGAATGCAAACAAATATTACAAGGAATATCGCAAATCAAAAACAGCCGAGGTTATGCTCACAAAGCTCATTGATCAGGGCGAGGCGGAGCTTGTTTATTTTGAAACTGTTCTTGACGAGCTTTCAAGAGCAGACAGCGACGCGGAGCAGGCAGCCGTCAGACAGGAGCTTTCAGAAGGTGGCTATATAAAATCAAAGAACGTCTCAAAAAGCCGAGCTCCAAAATCACTTTTGCCGATTGAATACCTTTCAAGCGACGGCTACAGAATCCTCGTTGGACGCAACAATATTCAAAATGACCGTCTTTCAATGAAAACTGCGGCAAAAAGCGATGTCTGGCTTCATACGCAGAGTTTTCCCGGCTCTCATGTGATAATTGTCAGCCAAAACGGCGAGGTCTCCGACCGGGCGATTGAAGAGGCGGCGGTTATTGCCGCCTGCCACAGCAAAGCCTCGGAATCCTCGCTTGTTCCCGTTGACTATACGCGCGTGAAGGCACTCAAAAAGCCTGTCGGTGCAAAGCCCGGCAAGGTCATTTATCATGAGTATTACACAATAACGGTGAACCCGGACAAAAAACTTGCCGAAAAGCTGTTTGTCAAATAGTAATAGTTCAAAAGCTGACTTTCGTCTATAAGACGATATGTTTCATCTGTTATTTCGGTTAGTTTTATTCTGCAACAGAACCCAGAAAGGCGGACTGCATTTATACTGTTTGCATTTTGCATATTGACTATGATTTAAAATGAAAGGCGGTGCCATATGGCTTTTACTCATCTTCATCTTCACACCGAATACAGTCTGCTTGACGGCGCCTGCCGTATTGATGAACTTGTTTCCGCCGTCAAAGAGAAAGGTCAAACCGCAGCGGCGATTACAGATCACGGTGTAATGTACGGTGTTATTGACTTTTACAAGGCTGCAAAGGCAGCGGGAATAAAGCCGATTATTGGCTGTGAGTGCTATGTTGCCGCAAGAACAAGGCATGATAAAGTCCACGGTCTTGACAATGAGCGTTACCATCTTATTCTTCTGTGTAAAAATGAAATCGGCTATAAAAATCTTATTGCCATGGTCAGCAAATCGTGGACTGAGGGTTTTTATACCAAACCGAGAATTGACCGTGAACTGCTTGAAAGGCACCACGATGGACTTATTGCGCTTTCCGCGTGTCTTGCAGGCGAGGTTCCGCGTGCTCTTTTGCGCGGAGATTTTGACGGGGCAAGAAAAACCGCCCTTTGGTATGATGAAACCTTTGGCAGAGGCAATTATTATATTGAAATTCAGAATCATTCGCTGCGTGAGGAACTGACGATTTTGCCGGAGCTTATCCGTCTTTCAAAAGAGACAGGCATACCTCTCGTTGCGACCAATGACACCCATTACATTAACCGGGATGACGCCGCCGTTCAGCAAGTTCTTATCTGTATTCAGACGAACCATATACTCGGAGAAGAAACCGGTCTTGAATTTGGTACGCAGGAGTTTTATCTCAAAACAGAGGAAGAAATGCGTTCTCTGTTTTCTGCCGTACCCGAGGCGATTGAAAACACTCAGAAAATCGCCGATATGTGCAATCTCGAATTTGAATTCGGAAAAACAAAATTGCCGCATTTTGAAGTACCCAATAATATGGATCATTTTGAGTACTTCAAGCGCCAGTGCTTTTTCGGTCTTTGCCGGCTCAAAGGCGATGATCCTCCGCAGGCTTATGTAGACCGACTCAACTATGAGCTTTCTGTGATAAACAAAATGGGTTATGTCGATTACTTCTTGATTGTGCATGACTTTATTCGATACGCAAAAAGCCGTGGTATACCTGTAGGTCCCGGCAGAGGCTCCGGTGCTGCCAGCCTTGCGGCATACTGCATTGGAATCACCGGCATTGATCCGATGAAATATAACCTGCTTTTCGAACGCTTTCTTAATCCGGAGCGCGTCAGTATGCCGGACTTTGATGTTGATTTTTGCTATGTTCGCCGGCAGGAGGTCATAGATTACGTTATAAATAAGTATGGCTATGATCATGTTGCTCAAATTGTAACATTCGGAACACTCGCTGCAAGAGCTGCGATTCGTGACGTTGGACGTGTGATGGGACTTGCATATCCGGTTGTTGACGCAGTTGCAAAGCAAATACCGAATGAGTTGAAAATCACTATTGACAAAGCGCTCAAAGGCTCAAAGGAGCTTGCTGCAGCCTATGAAACCAATGAGGATACACGAAGACTCATCGATATGGCAAGACGCGTTGAGGGAATGCCGCGTCACGCTTCAACCCACGCGGCAGGCGTTGTAATTACACGCGATGCGGTTTCGAGTTATGTTCCGCTCGCCGTCAACGATGAAAGTGTGGTTACTCAGTACACGATGACAGCGCTTGAGAGTCTCGGTCTTTTGAAAATGGACTTTCTCGGTCTGCGTACTCTGACGGTTATCGATGATACAATAAGGATGATTCAAAAAAGGAATCCGAGTTTTACACAAAACGATATTGATATCAGCGACAAAGCAACTTTTGAGATGCTTTCAAGCGGCAGAACCGATGGAGTGTTTCAGTTTGAATCCGCCGGGATGCGCAGTATTTTGACTCGGTTGCGTCCGGAAAGTCTTGAGGATCTGATTGCCGTAATATCACTTTACCGTCCCGGTCCTGCCGATTCAATTGACACCTATATAAATAACCGCCACAACCCGGAACAGACAAAATATAAATGTGAAGAAGTCCGAGACATTCTTTCGGTTACTTATGGCTGCATGGTGTATCAGGAGCAGGTTATGCAGATATGCCGCAAGGTTGCCGGCTATTCCTACGGTCGCGCTGACCTTGTGCGCCGCGCGATGTCAAAGAAAAAGCTTGACGTAATGGCAAAAGAACGTGAGAATTTTGTTCACGGTCTGAAAGACGAAAACGGCAATGTCCTTTGCTGCGGCGCGGTTGCCAACGGAATCAGCGAGAAAACGGCAAATGAGCTTTTTGACGAAATGTCAAACTTTGCAAAGTACGCATTCAATAAGGCTCATGCAGCCGCATATGCTTTTGTTTCGTATCAGACAGCATACCTTAAGTGTCATTATCCGTGCGAGCTTTTGGCGGCAACACTCACAAGCGTACTTGACAGCACGTCAAAGGTTTCCGCTTATATTGAGGAGTGCTCGCGCCTTTCGATTAAAGTGCTCGCTCCGCACGTTAATGAGAGCGACGAGGGCTTTACGGTTTCAAACGGCTCAATTCGCTTTGGTCTTCTTGCTGTGAAAAATCTTGGCAGAGGATTTATCAGAACGATTACGGAAAAGCGTAAAATGTCACCGTATAAGAGCTTTGATGATTTTTGCTGCCGTGTATACGGAAAGGAGTTCAACCGGCGCGCAGTTGAAAGTCTCATAAAGTGCGGCGCTTTGGATGGACTTGGGCTCAACCGCCGCCAGATGATCTATATGTTGCCTCTGATAATAGCAAATCTTGAAGATGACAAGCGGCGCAACATAGCCGGACAGATAGGATTTTTTGACGATGATTCTGCCTTTGCTCCGGCACAGCAGTTCAAAGCACCCAAAATGGACGAGCTTGAATACGAAAAGCGCCTTGAATATGAAAAAGAAGTTACGGGGTTGTATCTTTCGGGCCATCCGATGGAAAAATATAAGAGTATTTCTCAAAAACTTCGTACTGACAGAATATCTGAACTTATCCGAGCGGGGGAGGGCGGCTTTGAGAGATATAAGGATAACTGCGGCGTAATGGTGCTCGGTGCCATTTCGTCCATTCAACGTAAAACAACAAAAAGCAACGCAACCATGTGCTTCATTCGGTTGGAAGACTTGACCGGAACAGTTGAATGCATAGCGTTTTCAAAGCTGTTTGCAGAAAAGGCAATGCTCATTCAACCGGGGAAGGTAATAGTAGTTCGCGGCAGATTGAGTCTACGTGAGGACAGAGAGCCGTCAATTATCTGTGAAAGCATTGAAAAATGCCCCGGTAATATATCCGAAGCGCAGAGAGAAGAAAAAACTGCGTCAAAAAAGAGAACCGGCGTTTTTATCCGTGCAAAAAGCAAAGAGGATATTCGGCTTGAAAAGCTTGTGACGCTCAAAAAAATTTTTGCCGGCAGCTTTCCGATCTATTGCTATTATGAAAGCAGCGGAAAGTATGAGCATTTCGGATCGCTTGAAATGAGTGAGCCGGTGCTTGGCGAGCTGGAGAACATTTTCGGAAAAGAAAATGTTGCTCTCAGACGTTGATTTTTGGAACTATTTGGTTGACAATTTTTGACAATAGTGTATAATAGCTTTAAATATTTTTAAGATAGGGCGGAGTGCAATTCCGCTTATAAAAAAGGAGTCTTTGACATGATGAAAACCATCGGTGTATTAACCAGCGGCGGTGACGCTCCCGGCATGAACGCCGCAATCAGAGCTGTGGTCAGAGCAGGCTGCGAGCTTGGAATGACGGTCTTCGGAATCAGACGCGGTTATAACGGTCTTATGGAAAATGATATGTATGAGATGAATCTTCGTTCGGTTTCTGATATTATCAACCGAGGAGGAACAATTCTATATTCGGCAAGAAGCGATCGATTCAAAACAGATGAGGGTATGCAGGCTGCAATCAGAGTTTGCCGCGAGAGAGGAATTGACGGTCTTGTTGTTATCGGCGGCGACGGCTCGTTCAGAGGTGCGCGCGATCTTTCACTCAAAGGTATTCCCTGCGTCGCTCTTCCGGGCACTATTGATAACGATATCGGATGCTGCGACAGCACAATAGGCTATGATACGGCAATGCAGACTATCATGGAAATGGTAGACAGAATCAGGGATACAACGGAATCCCACGATCGCTGCGCGGTTGTTGAGGTTATGGGCAGAGGCGCAGGATATCTTGCTCTCAATGCCGGAATTGCCTGCGGTGCAACCTCGATCCTTATTCCGGAGGTTCCGTATGACTTTGAGCGCGACGTAATTCAAAGAATGATGCGCACTCAGAGAAGCGGCAAGGTTCACTTTGTCATCATGGTTTCGGAGGCTATCGGCGGCGTTGCCGAAATGGCAAAGCGTATTCAGACAGAAACCGGCGTTGAAAGCCGTGCAACCGTACTCGGTCACGTTCAGCGCGGCGGTTCGCCGACAGCACGCGACAGAATCCTTGCCAGTCGTATGGGATATCACGCCGTTCAGCTGCTCAAGGACGGAATAGGCAACAGAGTTGTTGCAATCAAAAAAGAGGATATTGTTGATTACGATATCGTTGAAGCCCTTTCGATGGAAAATTCGATCGATCTTGATATGTACAAGATGGCTATGGAAATTTCAATCTGATTTTTTTGTAAAGTAGGATTTAATATGACCGAACAGGAAAATAATGTTCACAAAGGTCACCGACAAAAGGTTAAAATGCGCTACATGCAAACAGGCTTTGACGGAATGGCGGATCATAATATTCTTGAACTGCTTTTGTTTTTCGGAATACCCTATAAAGACACAAACACGATTGCGCATGAATTGATGAACACATTCGGTTCTTTTTCCGGCGTGCTTCACGCAAGCGTTGAGGAATTGAAAGGTGTAAAGGGCATGACGGAAAATGCCGCTTGTTTGCTCAACATGATTCTTCCGGTTTATTCGCGGTACTACGCTGACCTTACGGCTGAAAAACCGATGCTTATGTCTGTGGAAGAGGTTGTTGATTTTATGCGACCAAAGTTTCTTGACACAAATAACGAGCGGGCGTATGCACTCTGCTTTGACGGCAGTCATCGTCTTATAGCTGCAAGAAAGCTTTCGGACGGCGATGTCAACAGCACTGCTTTTGACATGAGAAAGCTCGCTGCGGCGGTGCTCGAGACAAAGGCAGTCGGCGTGATTCTTGTTCATAATCATCCGAACGGGATTCCACTCCCGTCTCAAAACGATGTGAAACAGACGGAAAGCGCGTTTTCTCTTTTGAACATGATGAAAGTTAATTTGATGGATCACATAATCATTGCCAGAACCGGTCATTGTTCCATGGTGTCAGTTGCAAAGTTTGCTCATTTATTTTACGGAGTTGCTCCGTTGTTTTAAGGTGGTGTGTTTTTGTGTTTAATGCTCAAAAAGTGAAAGATGAATGTGTTCTTTGGATCAGAGATTTTTTTGAAAAGAACGGCAAGGATTGTTCTGCCGTTGTCGGAATCTCCGGCGGCAAGGACAGTTCGGTTGTTGCTGCGCTTTGCGTTGAGGCGCTCGGAAAAGACCGCGTAATAGGCGTACTTATGCCGAACGGCGTCCAAAGTGACATAGATTGTGCCAAGCAGCTGGTTGCCCATCTTGGAATTAGGCATTACATTATAAATATCAAGGACGCGGTTGACGGACTTCTTTCAAGCCTTCCCGAAAGTCTTGAATTGACCTCTCAGACAAAGAATAATCTACCCGCGAGAATCAGAATGGCTACTCTTTACGCAATCGGTCAGTCAAATAACGGACGTGTTGCAAATACCTGTAATCTTTCTGAGGATTGGGTGGGTTACGCAACCCGTTATGGCGACGGTGCCGGCGATTTCGGTCCGGTTTCGCACCTTACGGTTGCGGAAGTCAGAGCAGTAGGAACAGTTCTCGGTCTGCCGGAAAATCTTGTTCACAAGGTTCCGATTGACGGCCTTTGCGGAAAAACCGACGAAGATAACCTTGGCTTTACCTATGCCGTGCTTGACAAGTATATCAGAACAGGCATATGCGAGGACGAAAAGACAAAAGAGCGCATTGACACGATGCACAAAAATAATCTTTTCAAGCTCAGCATGTTCCCGACTTTTGTTCCCGATAAGGCGGATATATAAGTTGCAGATTTGGCTTTATGCAGTTGCCATTGCGTGCCCAAAGCGCAGGACAGCTGCTTTTTTGACGTCGTTTGCGTTTAAAAGATGAGTGCGCTTTACTGTGACGCAAATCGGTGATAGAACATATATGCTTTGATTTTATGTCGAATTTGATAAAATTTTCCCTTGAAAGAACACTTTTGACATCTTTGCAACCGCCGGTTTACAAATTGACAGCTGTCGTTTGGTAGATTTTTCCGCATTTTTGGGTTAAAATTTTCTCAATTAATCAGTTTGCTTAACGGCTGAAAAAATAAGGGGCGAAAGTAATGATATTTGCGGACAAAATCATCAGACTCAGAAAAAGGAACGGCTGGTCGCAGGAGGAACTTGCGAATAAGATGGAGGTTTCACGCCAGGCTGTTTCAAAATGGGAGGCTGCTCAGACCATTCCGGATATTGGAAAAATTCTTAAGCTCGCGTCTCTTTTTGGTGTAACAACGGATTATCTTCTCAAGGATGAGCTTGAAGATGAGGAGTATACCGGCGATGATTCGGAAAAGACTGTCAAAAAGGTAACTCTTGAACAGGCAGGCAAGTATCTTGAAGAAAGAAAAAGAGCCTCTGTCAAAATTGCATCGGCGACATTTTTATGCATTATTTCTCCGATAGCTTTGCTGATTCTTATTGTTCTTTCGGACAGCAAAACGATCACGCTTTCAGAAGATGCTGCCGTTGTAACCGGACTTGCCGTTCTTTTGGTTCTTGTTGCTTCTGCTGTTGCCGTATTTATTACAACCGGCGCTCAAAACGCTCCGTTTACCTTTCTTGAAAAAGAGGATTTTGACGTTGAGTACGGTGTCAAAGGTATGGTTAGGGAACGGCGCGAGAAATACAGGAATGAATACACAAGGTGCAACGTTATCGGCGCCGTGCTTTGTGTACTATCTCCTGTCTCTCTGTTTTTCGGTGCGTTCGGCAAAAAAGACGTGCTGGTGGTTGTAATGCTCTGCATAACTCTTTTGATTGCCGGAATCGGAGCGGCGTTTTTTATCAACGCCGGTGTGTATGAAGCTGCAATGAAAAGACTGCTGAAGGAAGACGAGTTTTCTGACAGCAAAAAGAAAAGCGTAAAAATTGTGGGAACCGTTTCAACCGTGTATTGGCTTTTGATCACGGCGATATATCTTGTTGCAAGCTTTTTGACCGATGACTGGAACAAAACGTGGATAATTTGGGCTGTTTCCGGCGTTATGTATGCGGCGGTTGCTTCTGTTTGCCGTTTGCTTATTGAAAGGAAACGCTAAAATCATTTTCAGGGCTTGACAAATCGGGTCAATGATAGTAAAATTTCCGTGTTATATTTTTTAAAAGCTATGAGAAAGAAACACCTTTTTCCTCTTTTCAGAGAGCAGGGTTCGTGGCTGAAAGACCTTGCAAAGTGTCGGAAAATCGTGTGCTGCTTTTGAGCCTCCGCCGAAAGGACGGACGTATGCCTGCGTTAAGGGCAGCGGTGTTTTGCCGCATAAGTGGTGCTTTTTGCGCAAACCGGGTGGTACCGTGGGCTGTTGCTCACCCCGGAAGAATGTGTAAAAGCATCTTTTTTTATTGAAAGGATTTGATAAGTATGGAATGGATGGGTCTCAACGAAATTCGAGAAAAATTTCTCTCGTTTTTTGAAAGCAAGGGACATTTGAGAGCGCCGAGTTTTTCTCTTGTTCCGCAGAATGACAAGAGCTTGCTGCTCATCAATGCAGGCATGGCTCCGCTCAAAAAGTATTTTACCGGCGAGATCACGCCGCCGTCAAAACGTATGACAACCTGCCAAAAGTGTATAAGAACGCCTGACATTGAGCGTGTCGGAATCACAGCAAGACACGGCACATACTTTGAAATGCTGGGCAACTTTTCTTTTGGCGATTACTTCAAGCATGAGGCAACCGCATGGGCATGGGAGTTTTGCACGCAAGTCATGAAAATGCCGGTTGACAAGCTTTGGGTAACCATTTATCAAGACGATGACGAGGCTTTTGATATTTGGACAAAAGAAGTCGGCGTTGATGAGTCAAGAATCGTCAGACTCGGCAAGGAGGATAATTTTTGGGAGCATGGTGCCGGTCCTTGCGGTCCCTGCTCTGAAATCTATTTTGACCGTGGCGAAAAGTACGGCTGCGGTTCTCCGGATTGCGCTCCGGGCTGCGATTGCGACAGATATACGGAATTTTGGAATCTTGTTTTCACTCAGTTTGACAATGACGGAAAAGGCAATTACACTCACCTTAAAAGCTGCAATATCGACACCGGCATGGGACTTGAGAGGCTTGCCTGCATTATGCAGGGAGTAGATAATCTCTTTGAGGTTGACACTGTGCGCAATATTATGAAGCACGTTATTGACATTTCCGGCGTTCAGTATCATTCCAATGAAAAGAGCGACATATCTCTTCGTGTTATTACCGATCACATCAGAAGCACCACGTTTATGATAAGTGACGGTGTAATGCCGTCGAACGAGAGCAGAGGCTATGTTCTGCGTCGTTTGCTCCGCCGTGCGGCACGTCACGGAAAGCTGCTCGGAATCAACCGTCCGTTCCTTTATGAGGTCTGTGAGACTGTGATTAAGGAAAACAAAAACGCTTATCCCAATCTTGAAGAAAAGCATGATCTTATTGTTAAGGTCATAAAAGCAGAAGAAGAGAATTTTGCCAAGACCGTTGACAACGGCTTGTTGCTCCTTAATTCTATTATTGAGAAAAGCGAGACAAGGGTTCTTTCCGGTGCAGATACCTTTAAGCTCCAGGATACTTTCGGTTTCCCGATAGATTTAACGAAAGAGCTGCTCGCGGAAAAAGGCTTTACCGTTGACGAGGAGGCTTTCAGAAAACTTGTTGAAGAGAACAGAATCCGTACTCGCGCAGCACGCAAGGACGCCGGCACAGAAGCATGGAAGGGTACCGGTTCCGCCGCAAAAGGACTTTCAAAAACAGACTTCACCGGTTATTGCTCGCTTGAAGATGAGGGCAAGGTCATTGCTGTAATATCCGGCGGTGAAAAAAAAGATTTTCTTACCGGTGAGGACGAAGGAATCCTTGTGTTTGACATCAGCCCGTTCTATGGAGAGGGCGGAGGTCAAGTTGGAGACAAGGGTCTCATCAAGACCGATAACGCCGTTTTTGAGGTCGCAAACACAACAAAAACGGCAGACGGTGTGATTCTTCACCATGGCAGAATCATTGAAGGCGAAGACATTGCCGTCGGAGAAAAAGCCGTCCTTTCGGTTAACAAAGAGAGACGCGCCGCAATCAAACGAAATCATACTGCCGCTCATATTCTTCAGGCTGCACTGAGAAAAACGCTCGGAACTCACGTTGAACAGGCGGGTCAGTATGTTGACGAAAACATTGTTCGCTTTGATTTTGTTCATTTCTCCGCAATGACGGGTGAGGAAATCAAAACCGTTGAAAAGGCAGTCAATGAAATTATTCTTTCCGCTTTACCGGTTGAAACGAGCGAGATGCCGATTGAGGAGGCAAAAAAGCTCGGTGCAATGGCGCTGTTTTCAGAAAAATACGGCAGTACCGTCCGCGTTGTAAAGATCGGCGATTACTCAATTGAACTGTGCGGCGGTACTCACGCGGAGAATACCGGCAATCTCGGTCTGTTCAAGATTCTTTCCGAATCCTCTGTTGCTGCGGGTGTGCGCAGAATTGAGGCAGTGACCGGCTTTAACAGCCTTTCGCTCTTTAACGAAAACGTAAAGCTTCTCGGCGGAATAGCGACTGCACTTAAAATAGCAAATATCAAAG
>CAKTDF010000007.1 GCA_934541115.1 uncultured Eubacteriales bacterium | reverse complement strand
GTGTGCCGCAGGATGAGCAAATCCAGGAAGCGTCAACTGTTTGCGGTGTAACGGGTGCAGCATTATTATAGGCGTTGCTTTGAACCTGAGCGGATGCAGCGGCGTAGGTGGCATTTTGAACCGGGCTGCCTGTAAATCCGCCCATGTTTTGCTGCGGCTGACCGTAGCCCTGATTCATTTGATTGAAGCCTTGGTTTACGGGAGATCCGCCTTGCTTGATTTGCTGGCAAAGCTGCATGACCTGGACGGCAGCATCATAAGCATTCATAAGCTCCATTTGATTTCCTGAGGAAATTCCCGACGTTACATTAAAACCGATCGGGTTCGTTATAAACTGATCTGTGACACGGAAGCAAACTCTAACGTTGTATACCTCACGTATTTCGTTTGGCGAAGAGTATGAGCTTGAGTTGCGTACAAACGGCTGAGCGGCAAGCGGAATATTGAGCATTGATGAATTCATCATGTTGTTCACTCTGTTCATATTTCCGCCGAAGCTGTTATAATTGTTAAGCTGTCTGTTGTCAAAATCATCCCTGTTGTCGGGAATACCGTCGTTGTCAGAGTCGTCAAGCGTTCTGTATTCCGGTTCGATCCAGAAATCCTGAAGCTGAGAAAACTCAAACACCTGAGGATTGCCGCTTTTAAAATCTCTGTTATCAATAGCAAAGATAAACCAGCGGTGATTGAAATCAACTTGAAGAGAACTGTTTCTTCCGCCCGCCGTTGCAGTGCAGTTAAACTGCTGATACTTCTGCTTGTTCTGCTCTCTTTGTTCAAAGTGATTTTTAACATCCTGAACGGTTCTCTGCTTCCAGCCGCTTGTGAACGAGCCTAACTTGTGCTTGCAGTCGGAGCAAAGCTGACCGTCGGAAAGCTTTTTTTGAGTAAGCATGTTAACTTTTTCACCGCAAATGTCGCAGAATTTTTTATCAAACAATCCCATAAAAATGTTCCTCCCTTTAAATGCGCTTAATTATTTATTTCCACCTTAATGCTCTTTAAGAAAGCCTCTTCGATGCTTTTCATCTCGGAAACATCATCGTCATATAATTCTTCAAGTCTGAAATTAACGACATATGTTTCATCGCCGCAAGGAACATCAAGGTAATATATATGCTGAGTTTTTGAATTTCCGGAATATGTGTTGACCTTTAAAACACCCTTAAAACCGGCAATTTCGCAAGCCTTATACTTTTTATCATCATTTTCTTCACCTTTATTCAATTTTTCGGCAACCTCATGGCTTGTTTTGCCCATGAGTGAACCGTCTTTAATGACGATATTGAATTTTCTGTCATTTCCTTCGACGGTAATTGTTGAGTTGAAGGAATCGTATTTTCCGTCAGGAACAACGGAGCTTTCAATTTTTGCTTTATCAATTTTGACGGTATTTTCAAGTTTGGGAATTGTAATTTTTACGCTCTTGCCGGTAGTGATAAACTCGTCGGCTGCCGCCGCTGTTGTTGTAGCCGTATCGGAAGGAGCAACGGTTGTTGCCGAAGTTGTCGGGGCATCGGAAGGGGAATTTCCTCCGTCTTTGCCGCAGGCACAAAGCCCGAATGTCATAATCACAGCAAGAATTGCCGATATTATTTTTAGTTTTTTCATAACAAATCACCTTTTATTTTTGTTTGTATTTATCATCAACGGATAATCGCACTCGGTGAACAGAGCTTTTTAAAAGCTCCTCCGAATGCTGCCGCGTATGACTCGGTAAGTCACATTATAGAGAGGTTCGAAAGAATTATCTTCTTCTGAGAACTTCCCATTTGTCATTCAACGTATCATAAAAATATATAAGGTTGTCACAAACTCCGTAATAACGTTCTCTGACGAATTGGTCATCTCTGTCTGTGCCGAGTGCAAAAATCCAGCACGGACGGCCGTCAATTTCACGGATCTGTCCTGTATATTGCACACTCATACCTTTATTTATATAGTATTGAACCTCTTGAGACTCCGAAAGAATCTCAAGAGCAATTTCAACGTTTCTATCCTCGGGTTCGCTGTTGTTGACGTAATCTGTGTATACGGAAAAATCATAGAATTTTTCAGCGACAAGATGTCCGTCCATTCCGGACAGCATCGGGAATACCGAAAAAGAGTCGTTTCCTTTTTTAAAATACAGCGATACATTTGAGTGTATTTCACTTTCATTGCAGCGCAGTAAAAAATAATCAATTCCGTTTCCGCCGTAATTATAGAGCGCCTTGTCGGTCTTTACCGAATATTCACCGTTATCTGTTATTTCCGCCCTATAAACAGCTGCACTGTATTTAATATCGGCAATAACTACCGCATAAAGCTCAGCGCCGCCCGCATTGACAAGCGGAGAATCACAGAGAAAATCATATTTATCCGCATACTGACTGTTCTTTACAAAATTGAGAACTTCTTTTTCATTCGCCTCATGGCCGACATAACCTATATATGCAATTCCGACTGCTTCTTTGTTATCAAGAATTGTTTTTTGAAGCTTTGATAAATCGGTGTTGTTTGGCTCGGTCGTTGCAAGGGATAAATCGGTGTTGTTTGGCTCGGTCGTTGCAAGGGATAAATCGGTGTCGTTTTGCTCGGTCGTTGCAAAGGATATATCGGTTGTTTGATTTTCGGTCAAATCAGGATTATCGGTCGGTTTTGCCCTGCATCCGGAAGCCGAGGCAAGCATAATTAAAGCAATAAGTAAGGTTATAATATATTTATTCAATTTCATTATGTCATCCGCCTTTCTTTAAGCCTGCAGTTTTTATCGTTTCGTTTATATACTGTCGATAACCGAAGCAAAATAGTTTTCGGAAACCGAACCGAACAGAAAAGCGTCGATAAAGCCGTTACGCTTTGCCTGCCGAACATTTTCCGAAAGCTCTATGTCGTTCTCGTCGTTTACGAAAAAAATAATGCGACATTCCGGAGTGCCTTTCCTGACTTTTTTTGTTATTTTCATTCGTTCCGGGAACATCCAGGGTGAGTAAGCTTTAACCTCCATTAAAAGCACATCGGCATTATGCAGCTTGCACCATTCGGCAGTTGAATCGGGAGATTCGGAAACAATGACTTGGCAATCTTCCAATTCCTGCATAAGCATTCTTTCCATATTGTGTGCATGAATAGCACTTTGAATATCCAATACAATTTTTCTCATTCCCACCACCGCCTTATTACTCATTTCCTTTTTCACTTATAATTGTACTTATTTTTTTCCGTTTGTCACTGGCATTTGTGCCAGTAAACACACAGAAAATAATTGTTTTTCAAAGGATATCTGTCAAACAGCACAAAAAAATCCTCGGCTTTTGAAACCGAGGATACATGTTTTTATATTATTCATCTTTTAATGTTGTGACCATCAGCTTGTTTTCAATTGCAGTAGCAACCAGCGCTTCACGGCTTTCAAATTCACCTTTTTCCACCATGTCGTCCAGATTCCATCGCACACCGTTTTTCGATATTCCGATTTTATCGGCGATTTCCTGATATGTCAGTCCGCGAATATACAAACGCAAAATGTCAAGCTGACGTGGCGAGAAGTCTTCGGACATGGCTTTTTCCATTTCGACCGACGGAGATGAGGATGGGAAAACTTTTTCTCCGTCAAGGGTTCTTTTTATTACATCCAAAAGCTCCTCCGTTCCGTGGTCCTTATACCACAGGCTGTCGGCGGCACCGCTTTTCGCTTTGGAAAGGACTTCCGGATCGACCAATGATGTGACTGCTACTATTTTTATATCAGGAAAAACCTTTTTAATTCGCTCTGCGGCGGCGAGGCCGGAGTGCTTGTGCTGAGTTTGTACATCCATAAGAATAAGCTGTACCGATCCGTTGCAGTTTTTCTCCGCCTCAAAAGCGTCACGATATACGCCGACAAGGCGAAATACTTCGTTTGATTTCAGCCGCTCGGCAAAATGCTTATGAATATATAAATCATCTTCAACCAGTATTGTATTTATCATATGTTGGTCTCCTTTTCCGGAAGAGTAAGCAGCAATGCGAAGCGTGGCTTGTATGCCGTGTGCATTTCGCCGCCGGAGGATTCTATGCTGCGGCGAAGCGAAGAAAGTCCGCTGCCCTCCTTAATGGGCTCCGACGGAGCAATGCCGTTGTTTGTTATCGTAATATCAAATAAGTCGTTTCGCTCAAATATGCAGATATATACTTCATTGCCGCCGGCATGCCTGATACAGTTTGTTACACATTCTTTCGCCGCGGCAACGGTAAGCTCTTCGGCAAGCGAATCGGCGGGAAGGTATCCGTTCACCGTTACCGTTACGCCGAGGATCTTCGACGTCTGAATAACCTCGTCCATTGTTCCGCCGGCTGTTACACGGTCGCTTGTCAGCACTGCGGTGGCTTCCTGTAAAGCTTCAAGTTTTTTATCGGTGTTTTCATCGCTTTCGATTATGTCACGAATCGTCAGCAAACTTCTTCCGATTGTGTCATGTATATGTATTTTCAGGTCAAGACTTTCTTTTTCTTTTATATCGTCGGCCATTCGTTCATACATTTTTTGAAGCTTACGGTTGACCTCCTTAAGCTCGTCGTTGATAACGGCTTGACGAACGTTGCCGTTATAAAGCTCCGTGACATTATGTGCTGTCATTTGAAGCCAGTTGCCGTCATTGTCAACGGTAATGTGCTGTTTTCGGAATTGCCAAACTGTTTTATCGGGCAGAATGTAACAGTCGCCGTCAACGGTAATGCTTTTATCGGGTTGTTCCAGCGCTTTTTCAAGATCTTCGGTGATTTGAAGCTCATGGCCGCTCAGCGCAAACGACAGACGGCGCATACGGTCATTGCAAAGAATAATACGTCCGTTCGGGTCGGCATAGCATAAACCCATGGGCAGCTTGTCGGTGGCATCTTTAACGGAAAACGAAGAGAGCATATTTTTTCGGCGTCGGTACTCTCTCGGCAGGGCAAAGGCGAAATGAACAATAACAAGTAAAATTACCGCAATGAAAATCTGCCAAGGAGCATCTAATAAGAACGCATCTTTGCCTTTAAACGGATCTCCCTGAGTTACCGAGAGCAAAAGCGTAAGCAAAAATGCAAAAATAACGAGACTCGGTAAATTGCCGAGCGATTTGGAGCGGTGAGAGAATTGATAAATATAAAGTCCCAATTCAAGCACGGCTTCCAAGAAAAGCAGAAGCGGTATTAAGGTCTGCAAAAAGTCCGGAAGAGAAGAAAAGGCGCTCATACGGCGACACCTCCTTCGAGAAGGAATACAAGATGCTGATATCCTTCGTCACCGTCCGTTTCATACCGTACGTTACCCTTGCACGCAAGTGAGGACAGGTCGGCTTTACAGCATATATTTATTGATAAACGCAGCCCTTCAAAATCAGAAAGGCTTACTTGTATGCCGGATATGTTTTCGAGGTCCGATTCAATCACCTGCTCGTAAAAATCAAATATCGCCGCAGCCGATTTTCCCGGGAGCATCGAAAGCTCGCTGTCGGCAAAGAATGTGCTGCGCACGTTTAGCAGCTTCAGCGTTTGAAGCGACTCGGTGAAGGCTCTTACCAGTTCGGTTATAGCAACCTTATAGTCACGGTCGGTCAACAACGTTAAATGTTTACGACGCTTGATATAGCTGCAAAGAACGGCAATTTCGGCAAGTAAATCTTTTGCCCTTTTCGGATCTGTTTTGTTTATTTTTTGATATTCCTTTGTAAGCACCGAGATCTTGTTTATTTGAGTTTGAGTTGCACTGCGAAGCAAATCATACAATCGGTTTTGTTCCTCGATCTTTTGTCTTTTTGCCTCACGTTTATATTCATAACGCAGCAGATTGTTGCGTTCGTTCAATTCCTCGGCAAGGCTTTCGGATTGCTCTTTGATTTTGAGCAGGGCAGACATATCCTCTGTCCAAACGGCATATCCTCCGTTCACGGGAATGGAATGAACCGTCAAGCCGTTTTCAACCGTCAGGGGACTGTACTCCGCCTTTATCATATCTATTCTCGGAATCCGACGTGCGTTCAGTGCGGCATACCGAACATTGAAATCCTTATCGGTTATCACCGCAGATGTGCTGATCGAGGACGAGAACAAGTCAAAATAACGGCTGTTTGAGTGGATAAAGCCGCAGGTGATGCAGCCTTCAAAACAGAGCATATACATAAGGCTTTGAAAGGCGGTTACATCACCGAAAAACAATTTAAACCATTGCACATCCATATAGTTAAGGCCAAGATAGACAAGTGACACAGCCATAGGTATTACCGTCCACAGTTGACGTCTGCCGTTTTTCAGTCTGCATTTTATAATCATAACAACGAGTGCCGATATCATGCAAAAGATCTGCCAGCCGATCACAATAAAGCTGCCGATGCCGTATCCGTTGGATTTGTCGGACCACACTTCCGCATCCTCGGGAAAAGTGAAAACAAGCTGATGCAGGTCGTTCGTTAGCACCAGGAGAAGCAATACTCCGGAAATTATCCACAGTGCGCAAGCCGCTTTCGGCAGACGGTAATCATCAGGCTTTCCGAGAGACAGTGCAACGAGCAGAGCAAGTATCGGAATAAAAAGCATTGGTAAATAGTAAAGATACCATAGGTATCTTATAGCGGTCGGCTGCCAAAAAATAAAATATTTTGCGCAGCGGAAAGTGAACCACAAAATAAGAAGTACGGATATGCCCGTCAAATATTGCGCAACCTGTTTTTGAACAATACGGCGGCGTATGGAAATACCCCACGCGATAAAAAGACCGATATAAATAAAGCTGCGCAGATAGGGGAACAGAACAAAATAATAGTTGCCGTTTCCGATGAGACGAAAAGTATATGCAACTATCACGACGAGCAAAATAACGCCGCCGTTAATAAGTTTTTTCTTCCTTTTTTCAATCATACATTTTACCTCACGCTTCAAAAAGCTGTTTGATAAATTGTTTTCTGCTTAAAAAGAATAAGCAAGACTACTTATCCCGGACAGCACGTACCGCAAGGGGTATAACCTGCATTAATTGCGTCTGCTTTTGAAATTAGATGTGAACTTTTCAAATGTCTGCATCCTGCACGATGATACTTTGAACCGGTGTCTGTGATATATACTGTTTGCGAATCATTGTTATCCACTCTTGTTGCTGCTTTAGCGGTTCTTTGGGTTGTGGCTTTAGCAGCAGTTTTAACGGTTGATTTGGTTGTAACTGTGGATGTTGCTTTGTCGGTTCGATTATCCTCGGGAGCGCTTGAGCCGTCTGCATAGTTAATCGTTATATCCGGTTGGATATTGTAACAGTAAACACTAAAACAAATACCTGTGCCGCTGTCTTCAACCGAATATGCTTCAATTTGAACACCGCGTGCAACAAGCTCTTTTCCGACAAATATGGGTGTTACCCTGTAAAGAACGTGATTACCCGTTCTTTTTACATAGTCCGCAACCATGTTTTCAAAGGGCAGTATACCATTAACCGTCAGGTATCGGGTTCCGGTTATGATATCTTTATCGTTTGAATTTTCCGCCGAAAGCCGATACCCGATCAGAAGACAGCGATTGTATAATTGCTCGCCGTCAACAGTGCCGTATTTCACCGTCTGCCAACCGCTGGGCTCGATCGTTTCAATTTCTTCTCTCGGTTTGGTAGGCATTGTTTCTTTACATATATTTGCATAGGCAGTTCCACATCTTCCGAGACTGTCGAGATCGCTGTATTTCTCAAACGGAGAGAGACTTTTGGTATCATCGGCAGGGAAAGAGGGACTGTTGTTGTTTACAATGGAATATGCCTTGCCGCTGTATTTCGGTAAACTGTTGCTGTTAAGGCTCTTTATTGCGGTTCCGCCATACGCAAGAATTGCGTTATTGGAATTATACTTTGATGTATATGCAATTTCTGTGTCGTTATATACAGATATTTTCGGTTCAGCTGTTGTTTGACTTAAATCACCGGTTATTCGTTCATCAAATTGTGAAAGTGTGGTCGTTTCAAAGTCAGAATCATTATTTGTCAAATTTCCGCGGAATACAATTCCGACAATTATTGAAAGAATAATTATTATTCCGCATATTGAGCCGAGTGCAATCTTGCGGCTTTTTTTATTGAGTGATTTCTTTTGCTTTTCAAGGTCTTTTATTTTCGCTTCTGCGCTAATAATAAGGTCTTTAACTTCATAAATCTGTGATTTAATGTCATCTTTATCGTTGGCTTTTTGCTTAAACTCAAACCACTTATGGTTGTCTTTGACTTGTTTCTCTGAATTTTCAAGATTGACAAGTCTTGAATTAAGACCCGATATTTCATTTTCAAGCGCTTAAATCCGGTCATTAATGCTTTGAATTTTTTTCCTTTCAGCTTCCTTTTTTTTACCCATTTTCTATTTATCTCCCTTGTGTTTTTAGAGGTCGGATCGTAAAATCAATTTAGTGATTCGATGTTTTCACGTTCAAATCAAAAGATTACATCAGTCGAAAACGAGTAGCTCTAATGACAAATGTTTATTTCGTTCACCAACAAGCAAGAAAGTTGTTTGTTAATTAAAACTGTAACACAAACCGGGCTGCTCCGTCAAGAAAAATTTGGCTATGCGGTACAGATAAAACAAAACTGTGGGAGATACAATATAAGTGAAGAGAAGTGTAAAAAATATTAAGGTTGTCAATTCCGACCTGTGCGGTCGGTATAAGAAAGGAATGCTTCAAATGGAAATTATAAAAACGCAGCATTTTGACCTTGCGAGAAAAATTGTCTCTCATATTTTATCGTATCATCGGTTCAAAAACCGGAAAGTATAAGATACATGCGTTAAGCGGCGACGAAAAAAGGAGTATTATCGTATTCCGGAGCGTTTTAGACTCACCAAGCATGATATTGAGCAGGGTACCATTACTGTTTCAAATCTCGGCTCAATTTATCGCAGCTGGCACGGTGAATGCGCAATTTTGGAGATTATTACTCCGCAGATCGTTGCAATCGGAATCGGAGCTTTGCAAAGCAAGGCGGTTGTGGAAAAAGATGAAACCGTTCGCGCCGGAAAGGTAATCCCTATAACGATCGCTTTTGATCATCGTGCTCTTGATATGGGCGATGTTGTGCCGTTCATGAAAAAGCTTGACTCAATTTTTGAAGAGCCGGAAGTGCTCAGAAAATGGGCATAAAAGAACAGACCCGTTTTTCAAAAATGTATTTGACCTCTCAGCAACCCGATTCTTGTCGGGGCAGAGAGGTCGTTTTTTGTTTTTTTAGCGAATTGTTTTGAACCATGCGGACTTTTTTGTTATAGCTTTTTTTGATTTGCTATGCTATAATGACTTCAAAAAGTTTTTTCGGAGTTCTGTTGCTGCCTGTGCGAAAAACAGAACCCGGCGCCGTTAATAATAACAGCAATTCCCGAAAGGAGCGTGCTGTTATATGATTTAAAGAAAAACAAAGTTTCCGGAGGTATTTATGGAAAAGAAAAAGCTCTCACGAAAAACTCTGAAGTATTATGCAAGAATGGCGGCTGAAAGCTATGTTGACGATCCCGTTCATGTTTACGCAACCAAAAATGAAAGCTTGAGAAAAAAGTTTTTATATCATTTTATGCTTGAACGTCTGAACACTTCAAACGGTGAGGACTTTATTTATGAGGACGAAGAACAACGCGGAATTTGCATTTGGCGTGATGCGCATAACGACTACACAATGTTCGATTTTTTGCTGTGCCCAAACTGGGTTTTTCTTTGCGTTTATAATATCTCGCTCATAAAAACGCTTAAAGTGTTTGCAAATCTCAATAACAATGTTTTTGAAAAGGGCACGCTGCTCATTTCTCCCGTTTTTGTTGACAAGAATCATCAGGGCAAAGGGATTGCAACAAAGCTCATAAAGCAGGGAATTGAGGATCTTGTTCCGTTGGGCTATAAGCTCGGACTTGAAACTCAGAATCCGGATAACGTTCCGTTTTATGAAAAACTCGGTTTCAAAACGCTTGAGTATAAATACTTTAAGAATGTCGGAATACACAATTATTACATGGTTTATGAAGGAAAGGAAGAATAATGAAGAAATTCAGAATCCGGTCAGTTGTTGCCGGATTGCTTGCGGCGACCGCCGTGGTGCTTATAGGTACGCTCGGTTTTTTGATTCCGCTCAACTTTCAGTCGCGCGGCTTTTGGCTGCTCATTATCATTGCTTTTGCCGCTTATATTGCGGTGCACAGGCTTGCGCTCGGGTTTAGGGACTTCGGGCGTGTAAGATTCACAAAAAGGACAAAAAAGGGCAGAAAAATTGAAATCAGCAAATTCAACGTCAATTTCAAACCGTATATTTTGCTCATTGTCATTGTCGGTATTTTTATATTCCTTAATATTGCGGGCAGCACAGTGTTCAACGCTTCAAGGTATGCTTCTGTTTTGTCTGTTCAAGACGCAGATTTTTCAAAGGATATTTCGGAGTCTGTGGGTACGGATTCAATTGCTCTTATGGATACCGCGTCTGCAAGAATGCTCGGAGACAGAGAAATCGGTTCGCTTTCAAATGTCGTCAGCCAGTTCGATGTCTCATATAATTACAATCAGATAGACTATCGGGGAAAGCCTGTTAAGGTTGCGGCGCTTGATTACGCCGGATTTTTTAAATGGATAAATAATAGGGAAAGCGGAGTTGTCGGCTATGTTACGGTTGACCCGGTTTCGATGTCGGCTGAGTTTACGGAGTATGGCTCAATGAAATATGTTCCCTCGGCATACTTTTTTGAAAACGCCGAGCGCCACCTGTGGCTTAAATATCCCACTCTTTTGCTTGGCAGCGTTCATTTTGAAATTGATGAAAGCGGAAAGCCGTACTATATTGCGCCGATATACAAAAAGACGATCTTTCTTTTTGGCGGTACCACTGTGAGCGGCTGCGTTGTGCTTGATCCGGTGACCGGTGAGACGCAAAAGTATGCGGTAGGCGAGGTTCCGCAATGGATAGATATTGTTTTTGACGGAGACCTGATTTGCGAGCAGTATAACTGGTACGGAATGCTGCGAAACGGTTTTTTGAACAGGCTCATAGGCAAAAAAGGCTGCAAACAGGTCACAACGTACCTCGGCGAAGATGAAACGGCGGACGCAGATGACAGTGTGCCTGCAAGCGACTACGGCTATGTTTCAAAGGACGGCGATATATGGATCTATACAGGAGTGACCTCACTCAACGGAGACAGTTCAAACATCGGATTTTTGTTTGCCAACGAGAGAACAGGTGAGGCTCACTATTTTGATATTGCCGGCGCTGACGAAAAATCTGCAATGGCAGCGGCAGAGGGCGAGGTACAGGAAAAAGGCTATCAGGCTTCTTTTCCGTCGCTCATAAGCGTTGCTTCAAAGCCGACATATATCATGGTTCTCAAGGACTCGGGCGGTCTTGTCAAGCTATATGCCGCCGTCAACGTTGAACAGTATAATATAGTTACCACCGCCTCAACGCAAAAAGAATGCATTGAAAAATACAAGACGATGCTCGGTCTCAGCGAGCCTGTTGCGCCGTCTGCCGAAAGCGAAAAGGTAACCGTGACCATTGAGACGATCCGCTATATTGATATAGACGGAAACACATATATTTATCTCATAACAAAAGACGGAAAGCTATATAAAGCCAAGGCGTCAAATCACGAAGAAATGCTCCTTTTAAAAGAGGGCGACACGGTTTCGCTTGAATGCTCCGGAAATCTCATATCATCATTCAAAAAGCTTGACAAATAGTTTTTTGATTGAACTCAATGTGAATTAAAAACCATATGTTTCAAGACTAAAAAAGCAGAGCACATTTGCAGCAAAATGCAAATGTGCTCTGTGCTTTTTAGTTTAGCTTTTTATTTGGCTTTTTTCACCTTTTCAGTCGGTGCTTTCTTTCCTGTAATAAGCCTGATAACGAGCAGGGTGCCTACCATGAGTACAATGGCTATCGGGAGAACGATGAGCCAGTTGGGAACAAAGCCTGCAATAATGTAGCTCACTGCCGAAACGCCGGCAACCGTGAGCGCATACGGAAGCTGAGTTGAAACGTGGTTGATGTGGTCACACTGTGCACCGGCAGACGCCATGATGGTGGTATCGGAAATGGGTGAGCAGTGATCGCCGCAAACGGCGCCTGCCATACAGGCTGAAATTGCAACAATCGTAATCGGTTCGCCGGAGGTGAAAACGCTCAGAACAATGGGAATGAGGATGCCGAAAGTACCCCATGATGTTCCCGTTGCGAACGAAAGACCAACGGCAATGAGGAAGATGATTGCCGGCAGGAACGACTGGAAGGTGCCTGCTGTGCCGTGAATAAGCTCTGAGATGAAGATTTTTGCGCCGAGGCTGTCCGTCATGCTCTTGAGCGTCCATGCGCAGGTGAGAATGAGGATAGCCGGAACCATGGCTTTGAATCCCTCGGGGAGAGAATCCATGATTGATTTGAACGAGATAACTCTTCTGATGAGAAAATAGATAACTGTAATTATCATCGAAACGCTTGCGCCGAAAGCAAGACCAACAGAAGCGTCGCTGTCTGAAAATGCAGAAATAAAGCCCTTGCCGCTGAAGAATCCACCGGAGTAGATCATGCCGATTACGCAGCAGATGATGAGAATTACAACCGGAATAACAAGGTCGCAGACGCGTCCCTTTTCATTCACTTCTTCATCGCCGCTGTCAACTCTTGCTCCGCTGGTGAAGAGGTCGCCATTTTCAACTGCGTTGATTTCGTGCAGCTTCATCGGACCGTAGTCAAACTTTGAAACCGAAATAACGATCATCATGACGATTGTCAGCAGGGCATAAAAGTTATAAGGAATTGCACTGACAAAAAGGCTGATTCCGTTTTCTGCGCCTGCACCTCTTGCAAAACCGGCAACAGCCGCCGCCCATGAAGAAATCGGAGCAATGATGCAAACAGGCGCTGCGGTTGCGTCAATGAGGTATGAAAGCTTTGCGCGCGAAACATTGTTTCTGTCTGTAACCGGGCGCATAACTGAGCCGACGGTGAGGCAGTTGAAGTAGTCGTCAATAAAGATGAGAACACCGAGAGCCATTGTTGCCAGTTGAGCGCCGACTCTTGACTTGATGTGCTTTGACGCCCAACGACCGAAAGCCGCCGAGCCGCCTGCCTTGTTCATCATTGAAACCAATGCTCCGAGGAGAACAAGGAAGATGAGAATACCCATGTTGTAAGTATCCGCAAGACTATTTACAAAGCCGTCGGAAATAACGTGGGTGATAATGCCCTCAAAGTTGCTGCCGGCATAGATCACGCCGCCTACAATAATTCCGATAATAAGAGAAGAATAAACCTCTTTTGTAATAAGAGCCAAAACTATCGCAATGATCGGAGGCAGCAGCGAAAGAATGGTCGCATAGCTCTTGACCGATTCGCGCACTTTGGCGAGTGCCGTTTCAAAGTGAGAACTGAAATCGGGGTCGCCGTCAAGGTTGTCGGCATATGCGTCAACGTAGTCATGAGCGGACTTGCCGTCTGAAAGGTCATATTTAACGGCGTCGTCACCTTCTCCGATTGAAAACACAGCGTTTTTTTCGACCTGTGCGGCAACGGTTGCGTCCGGCGTTTGTGTGTCTGATGAATTCTCTGCACCCGCAAAAAGCGAAGCAGAAACAAGCAGAACTGCAAGTATCATGATGAGAAGCAGCAGTCTTGCTCTTGATTTCTTTTGCTTTTTCATTTTGTCCTCCTGAAAATGTTTTTCCTTTCTCTTTCGTTCAAAAAAACAGAGGCCGCAAAAAGAGCGACCTCACAAAAACAAAGAGAAAAATATCTTTGCGACAGCTCTCCGCTCAAAGCGACAGTCATCAGGATATTATCCTAATGCCCAGCTGAGTAGGCTAAAAATACCGGAACCGATATTCAAACCTAATGAGAACTGTTTTGCAGAACCCAAAACCACTCCCGAAAGTGATTACAGCTTCGGCAGGGATTCCTTTCTTTTTCGTTTAGCGTCTCCGGGTGACTGGCGAAAAATACTGATAAGCCCCGCGCCTCTATCGAAAAGATTATACACAATGTGACAATTAAATGTCAATATTTTTTACAAATTTGTGTATTTTGCGTTGACCTTACTGTGATTTTTTGCCGGACGATAAATCAGTAAAGCAACAGACATCATGATTGCGGTTATGCAAAGACTGACCGGGTAGGCTATCATGATTGTGTTGAACGTGTGGTATACCGGAAAAACGGTTTTTATCCATATTATTCTCACAACGCATATTCCAACCATTACTATAACAGCCGGTGTGAGAGATATACCAAAACCGCGCAGATATCCGGAAATGACCTCGTATGTCATGGTGAAAGCGTATGCAAAAAAGAGTATTTTCAGCCGTGTATAGCCGATTTCAACGACCTCGGGATCGCTGTTGAAAATTGAAAGCATGAATCTGCCCGAAAGCAGAACAAGTGCAATTGCCGTTGCCGTTGCAACCGCGTCCTCAATGAGCGAGAGGGCAAGCGTTTTTTTGCATCGGTCAATCTTTCCGGCTCCGTAATTCTGACCGACAAAGGTCGTGCACGCCTGGCTGAATGCATTGAGAACAAAATATGCAAAAAGCTCAACATTGCAGGCTGCGCTTGATGCCGCCATCACAACTGTGCCGAGTGAGTTAATTGCCCCTTGAATTATTATGTTTGAAACGGAAAACATAGAGCTTTGAATGCCTGACGGCAAACCGATTTTCATAATTCGCTTGAAGCAGTAAAAATCAAAACGGAGCTTTTTAAATTCAAAGCGTATGCATTTATCTGTTCTGAGCAGAATCAGCAAGAGAATTGCAGAGCTGACAGCATTTGAAATAACCGTTGCAATTGCAACGCCGTTGACCGTCATTTTCAAAACGATGACAAAAAAGAGATTCAAAAGGACATTGAGAACGCCTGAGCAGGCGAGGGCGGCAAGCGGGATTTTTGTGTCGCCGACACTGCGGAAGATTGCTGCCTCAAAGTTATAAAGCAAAATTACAGGCATACCGAGCAGATATATTCTGAGATACATCAGCGCATACGGAAAAACATCTGACGGAACGCCGAGAAGACTCAACACCGGCTCTGCCAAAAGCTCTCCGATGCCTGCAATCAGAATGCCGCCGACAACCGCTATTATTATTGAAGTGTGAACCGCTTTTTGAACGGTAGGTTTGTCATCTCTGCCGATAGCATTGGCAATAACAACGTTTGCGCCGAGTGCGATTCCGACAAAAAGGTTCACCAGCAGACCGATAAGCGAGGTGTTCGCGCCAACGGCGGCTACGGCAACCGTTTTTAGTTCGCCGGTAAAGTTGCCTACTACTGCAATATCTGAGGCATTGAAAAGCTGTTCAAGCAGAGCGGTGGCAGCAACGGGCAGCGCAAAGAGAACGAGCTTGTTCCAAAGCGTGCCGTTCAGCATATCAAGATCCTTTTTCTTTTTTACTTTTTCCATAACGTCTATCCTTAAATATTAAAATTTGAATTCAACGACAATGTTATATGCTTTCAGCCGAAAAATGTCAAGCAAGAGCGAGACAAATTCTTGAACTTTGTTGACAAGATACAAAACAAAAGCCGTATGGCTTTTATTTTTCGGCAGGTTTTAAATGCATAAGCTGCGTTCTACTCTCCACGGTTCTCCTCAGCTTAAAAGAACCGTTGTAAAATCTCAGACAAAAAGAGAATTGCGCAGAATCATGCTGCTCAGAAGTGCATTCAGTTCTTCGGCAGGCATTTCAATTTCATCGTTCAGATATGCCGCATAGGTGCCCGCAATTCCGGCTGAAAAAAAGCGCGACCTGACCGCGAATTGCGCGGAACGTCGAACGCTTTCATCAATTTTTGTGTTTTGCTCCATGTACTTTGTGAAAACCTTTTGCAGCTCTAATGTAAAGGAATTCGCATTGCCTAAAATCAAAAGCTCTTTGCAAAGTTTTTTGTTTTCTTCAAGGTATCCTGTCAGTTCGGCAATGACTTCATGTACCGAGAGCTCTTGATTGAAAACGTCAAGCTTTTCAAGCGCGCCGCAAAGCTTTGAAGAAAACTCGTTTTCGATTGAAAGAACCAGTTCGTTTATGTTGGAGTAATGAGCATAAAAGGTTCCGCGGTTTATGTTTGCGGCGGAAACGATGTCTGTTACCGTAATTTTATCGGCAGGCTTTTTTTGAAGCATTTCTGAAAATGCTTTTCTTATAAGTTCCTTTGAACGTAGAGAACTGCGGTACTCGGCTTTTCCTTTGTTTGACAAAATCAGACAACTCCTTTGCATTTTGAACGTTTTTGAACATTTTCAAAGCGATTTATATTTTGAAGTGTGTTGTTGCAGCTATTATAATAAAACTGTTGACAAAGTTCAACAGCTGTTCGAGCTTAAAGGAGGAATATCTTTGATTTACAATCAAAAGGTAGATTTTCATTCACATTTTCTTTCAAAAACATACTATGAATACCTTGCCGAATATGAGGGCAGCAAGCCGGACGATTTTCCAACGCCAAAATGGAGCGCCGAGGGACATATAAAACTTATGGATAAGCTTGGCATTGCTTTTGCTTTTCTTTCGGTATCTTCTCCTAATCTCTCAAAAGCAGAAAAGGAAAAAGAGATCAGTCTTGTGCATAAAGTCAATGATGAGGGCGCTCAAATAGTGAGCGGGCACACCGACCGTTTTGGGCTGTTTGCCTCTCTGCCGCTGCCGCATGAGGATGCAGCTATAAAGGAGGCGCGCTATGCACTTGAAACGCTCAAGGCTGACGGCTTTGGTCTTTCAACACATTATGCCGGCGTTTATCTCGGAGACAAGCGTTATGACAGACTTATGGCATACCTTGACTCGGTCGGAGTTGTAATTGCTGTTCATCCGGTAAAGCCTGCCGGATTGCCTAACGGTGTAAATTCGGAGCTTCCGATTCCTGCTATGGAGTTTTTCATGGACACAACAAGAACATTTACCAACATGGTAATGAACAATATTTTTTCAAGATTCCCCAACATAAAGTGGATTTTTCCTCATGCGGGCGCATTTTTGCCGATTCTTTCAGACAGAATCAACGGTTTTGCAATGCAGTTCAGAGCGGGGCTTTCCGTTCCGGCACCGATCGATTATAAATCCGATATGAAGCGAGTGTACTTTGATATTGCGGGCTTTCCGCTCAACAAGCAGCTCCGCGATCTTTTGCTTGACGTGAGCGTTGAAAATTTGCTTTACGGTTCAGACGCGCCGTATACACCCGACATAGCCTGCATTGCCCAAACAGGCGGACTTGAAAGCGTTTCCGGTTTGAGCAAGGCGGATAAAGAAAACGTTTTCACCTTTAATGCGGTGCGCCTTGTCCCTCGACTGAAGAATATTTTGAATATAAATGTTCAAGGCAATTCAGTCAGCTATACCAATAAACCGCTGACGTTTCCGGAGCGTACACGCCGTGCTGTGAGAACGGTAATTTCAAAACTATATTCAATTGTTTTTGCATAAAGTTACCGTACAAATTGCCATGGTTTTGCGCACGGCATCGACGGGATTTGTCTCAAAAACCGCATCAAATTCAACTGATTTTTGCTTTAGCAACCAAAAAGACTATATTTCAGATTAGGCTTTATCTTATGAGCCTAACGAAATATAGTCTTTTGATTTTTATTTTGTGCTGAATGCGGTTATTTCATATCAATTCTGTAATTTGCATAGGCAAGGAACTGACCTGAGAAGAAGTCGCATGCCGTAACAATTATGTATGTCGGGTAAACGGTGATGTAAAGACCCTCGCTCATCTTTCCGGGATTTGAGGTGAGTTTAGGTTGAAGGATGCCCGTTGTTCTCGGAGCGGTAACACTGGAGACATGAACCATCGTTGCTGTTGTTCCGTTGTAATCTGAAATGTTAAGCTGCGGATTGTAGCTCTGCATAGCATAAGTGAAGTGTGAGTGACCGTTGAAGAATGTTACATTCTTGTATTCCTCAAGGAGACTTCTGAAGCGCTTTTCATCTTTGTTTCCCTTGAAATAGGGGAGGGAATATGAAATACCGTAGTCATTGATGAGGTTGCCCTCGCCCATGGCACCTTTGCCTGTGGGAGCGTTGAAGAATGTGTGGAAGAAGAGATAAACGCGCTTGTCCTTATAGGTTTCAAACTGATTTGAAAGCCAGTCGAGCTGCTTGTCTGTAACAAGCTTTACACCGGGGGCATAGACGCCGGAAATCTGAGAGAAGAAGATGAAAACATCACCGTGAGTTTCCTCTCCGGAGTAAACAAAGTCATAGCCGTTGTCTGCAACATCAAGAACGCCCGGGAGCTTTTCTTCTGAATAAACGCCTTTGTTCAGATATTTCTGCCATGCTTTGAGGTTAAACTTGTTTCCGCAGTCGTGGTTTCCGCGGCAGGTGAAAGTCGGGAAAGAATATCTTGAAGCAACCTCGCCGACATTTTTGAATGCACTGCTCTCACCGGCAAATGAAAGGTCTCCGCACATGCCGACGAGTGAAACGCCCATATCTTCAAGGAAGTTCATGGCATTGGGAAATGCAACGGCGGCATCGTCTTTGGACTCTTTTGAATAGCGGTTATAGTGAACATCGCTGAGCGCACCGAAGGAATAAACCTTTTCGCCGTAATCGGCAATTTTTTCTGCCGGAAGAGCGTCTGTGTCAAGCAACTCATCGCCGTAATAAAGCAGGGTGCTTTCAGCTCCCTGAGGAATGGCAAGAAAGCTGTTCAATTTCAAAACGCCCGTGCCGTTTTCAACGTCAACTTCGGCGAAGTAGGAATATGTGATCTCTTTGCCGTTTTTTGAGCTTGATGAGAGCTTTTCACCGTTTGCGTCTCCCCAAAATACGTTATATTTACCGTCAAAATTTGCGGTAACTGTGAGCGTACCCTCGGCACAGCCTGCATCGCTGTCTGCAAAAACGAGCGAGGCGTCTGCTTTAACGCCTTCCTGCGGAAGTTCGGGAGCGGCAACAATGCCCCACGAGATGAGCAGCGCAACAAAGGCTGCAGTCAGTTTTTTGACCAATAGCTGAATGTTCATTTTTTCTTTTCTCCTTTTCAGAGGTCTGCTTCATAGTAGTACCCATAATTGCAAGCATATTTTACCACAAAAGCAAGGTGCATTCAAGTCTGTACGCCTTGCTTTTTGAAAATTTATCTCACTGTTTTGTAAATAAGAGGCACAGGCACAGGCTTTTCCTCGGAAAATTCAAGCGCAGAAAGAAAGAGTTTCTCGCTGTCGGCAAATTTTGTTTCATCGTTTGAAAACAGCTCGGCGAGTATGTCGCCTTTCTTTACAAATTCGCCGGTCTTTTTGTGGAGGATAATTCCGGCTGTGCAATCGATCGGGTCGCCCTTGTTGACTCTGCCGGCGCCAAGGATCACGCTTGAAGAACCAATTTTTTCTGCGTCCATAAAGCTGATATAGCCATCCCTTTGGGAGAGTACCTCATGACAAAATTCAGCTTTGGGCAAAAGCTCGGTGTCAGCAATCTGAGCCACTGATCCGCCCTGCATTTTGACCATTTCGCAAAGCTTTAAAAGAGCAGTTCCGTCTGAAAGAACGCGGCGGACTTCTTTTTCGGCCTCATCAAGCGGCAGGTTTTCAGAGAGACTGATGATGTTCGACGCGAGCGCAACACAGACTTCTTTGAGATCCTCCGGACCACCGCCGTTCAGAACTTCAACAGCCTCGGCAACTTCAAGAGTGTTGCCGATATTTTTTCCGAGCGGAGTGTTCATGTCTGTTATCAGAGCCGCAACCTTTCTTCCGCAGGCGTCGCCTATATCAACCATTTTTCTTGAAAGCTGTTCGGCTTGTTCAATTGTTTTCATAAAGGCGCCGCTTCCGGTTTTTACATCGAGCACAATGCAGTGTGCTCCGGCGGCGAGCTTCTTGCTCATTATTGAAGAGGCGATGAGCGGAATTGAACCCACTGTTGCCGTTGCGTCGCGCAAAGAATAAAGCAGCTTATCCGCAGGGGCGAGATTACCGCTCTGACCGACAACGCAGATGCCTATATCTTTTACCTGTTCAATAAATTCCTCCGGTGTAAGCTCGGTTCTGAAACCCTTTATTGATTCCAGCTTGTCAACTGTTCCGCCGGTGTGACCGAGACCTCTGCCGCTCATTTTTGCAACCTTTGCTCCGAGCGAAGCAACAACGGGGGCTACGACCAAAGTCGTTTTGTCTCCAACTCCACCGGTACTGTGCTTGTCAACGGTGACTCCCTGGCAGCGGGAAAGGTCAAGCATATCTCCGGAGTGCGCCATCTCATTGGTGAGAGTGACCGTTTCGCGGTCAGTCATGCCGCGCAGATAAATCGCCATCAAAAGTGCGGCGGCATGGTAATCCTTGATTTCGCCCGCAGTGTAGCCTTTGACAAAGAAAGCAATTTCTTCATCTGTGAGTTCAAGTCCGTCTCTTTTGTGAGCAATAATGTCATATATACGCATAACTGAAACATCTCCTTAAAGAAAGCAGAAAGAGAGAAAAGCGTGAATTTTTCGCTTGCGAAAACCCCTCTTTTCTCTCTTTTCTTTTAAATATTGACTGAACGTTTATCTGCTGCCCTTGTCATACGGAATACCCTCTGCCTTGGGAGCTCTTGATTTCTTTGAGGTGAGTGCAAGAACAATGAGAGAGATGATGTAAGGCATCATGTTGTAAACCGCGCTGGGAATATTGAGCGATGCAAGGAAATCAATACCGGAATAAACGTTTGAAAGTGCTCTGAACATGCCGAACAGCAAACCGGCGAGAGCTATTTTTGTCGGTTTCCACTGACCGAAGATCATAACCGCAAGTGCAAGGAAACCAAAGCCTGCAACGCCGTATTCAAATTTCCATTCACTGACGCCGCTGGTGACATAGATTATTCCGCCGAGACCGCCGAGTGCGCCTGAAATGAGTACGCCGGCATAACGCATTTTATAGACGTTGACTCCAACGCTGGCAGCAGCCTGCGGATGTTCGCCGCACGCCATGAGTCTGAGACCGAACTTTGTTTTGTAAAGCGTGATGTATGAAACAACAAGGAGCAAAAAGGCAACAAGCATGAACCAGTTGAATTCAAAGCCCTTGATGTTGACTATGAACGCCTGCTTTGGTTTGATATATTCAACGACCGACGAAACATTATCGGGGTTCGCTTTGGTGTTGATTGCTTTGACAATAACGGTGGCGGCAGCAGTGCCGAGAATGTTGAGCGCGGTGCCGACTATCGTTTGATCGGCCTTAAAGCTGATGCAGGCAACACCGAGCAGGACAGAATAAATAACGCCTATAGCTGCCGCAACAAGAATGACAAGCAGAATAATAACGATTGCCGGAGCTCCCGGAAAAGCCGAGGCAAGATAGCGCATTGTCAGCGTTCCGCCGAGAGCGCCCATGACCATGATTCCCTCAAGACCGAGGTTGATAACGCCGGAGTGCTCTGAAAAACAGCCGCCGAGTGCAACAAGAATCAGAACGGAAGCGTAAAGTAATGTATATTGAATGAGCAGTGACATTATTTATTGCCTCCTTCCTTTTTTGTTTCAGCCGGTTGTTTTGCGGCATCTTTTTCGTCCCTTCTGGCGAGGTATTTATTCAGTGCATACTTCATGAAGAATACAAAGCCGCAAAGATAAATGATGATTGACGAGATGAGGTCGGATATCTGAGAGGGATAAACCATTTTGTCAATATGAGCTCCGCCCTCGGTGATATGCTGAATAAAGAATGAAGAAAGAATCGAGCCTATCGGATTGAGTCCGCCGAGGAATGCCGCCGCAATTCCGTTGAAGCCCATTGCCGGAACGGATGAGGTGCTGCAGTTCCATTGCTCATAGCTTGTCAGATAGAAGAACGCTGCTCCCGTTGCGGCAAGTGCACCGCCGATTGCGAGTGTAACGATTATGTTGCGCTTTTCATTCATACCGCAGTATTTTGCCGCATTTTTGTTGAAACCGGTAGCTTTCAGTTCATAGCCGAACTTTGTTTTTTCAAGCAGTACCCAAATGATCACCGAAATGATGATTGCAAGCGGAACGGCAATCGTCATATATTCGTTGTCAAGAAATAGCTTGTCAAGACCGAGGGAGGGGATAAGTGCAGACGGATTCTTATATTTGAGAACAACCGTATACGGACTGGTTTCCTCCTTGACCTTGGTTAGGAGCATATTTATCGAGTAGAGCGAGATCCAGTTGAGCATGATTCCGCTTATAACTTCGTTGACGTTGCAATATGCCTTGAGCAGACCGCCTATTGCACCGGAAAGAGCTCCGCCGACAGCAGCAAGGAGAATGCATACCCACCACGGAAGATTCCACGCAAGCGCTGCATAAAGCGAAAGACCTATGCCGAGCGCATACTGTCCGGCTGCGCCGATGTTGAAAAGACCGACTTTGTAGCAGAACAGAATTGAAAGCGAGCACATAATGAGCGGTGCCGTTTTAACGAGTGTATCGCCGAAGTATTTGAATCTGGCTTCGGGTTTTGAATAGTTCATGAAGTTTCTCACAAGGTCCCCGATTGCTTTTGCCGCACCGTCCGGGTTGATAAAGAGCAGAACTATGTAGCCGATCAAGAGACCGAGCAGAATGCAGACAATGGAGGAGAGAACAGCTTGAACGCTGCTGTTCTTGAAAAATGAGCGAAGTTTATTTTTCTTCATCTTTCTTTGCCTCCTTTCTCTTTGCGCCTGCCATGTAGAGACCAAGCTCCTGAGCGTTCGTGGTCTTCGGGTCAAGCTCGCCGACTATTTCGCCCTCGTACATAACAAGAATCCTGTCAGGAACAGAGAGCACTTCATCAAGCTCAAGCGAAACGAGCAGAACGCCCTTGCCTGCGTCGCGGCAGGCTACAAGCTGTTTGTGAATATACTCAATTGCACCGACGTCAAGACCTCTTGTCGGCTGAACTGCAACAAGCAGTTCGGGCTTTTTATCAATTTCACGCGCAACGATAGCCTTTTGCTGGTTGCCTCCCGACATACTTCTTGCAACCGTTACCGAGCCCTGACCGGAGCGGACGTCATACTGTTCAATCAGCTTATCCGAATAGTCACGAATGTTTTTCTTTTTCAAAAATCCGAGTTTGTTTGTGAACTGCGGTTCAAAGTAACGTTCAAGCACCATATTGTTTTCAAGCGAATAGTCAAGCACAAGTCCGTGCTTGTGTCTGTCCTCGGGAATATGGCTCATGCCGGCAATGTTCCTTTTTCTGATCGGAGCCTTGGTAATATCTTTGCCAAGGAGAGTGATTTTTCCGCTTTTGACGGGCTCAAGACCTGTCAGCCCGTAGACGAACTCCGTTTGACCGTTTCCGTCAATACCGGCGATGCAGACAATTTCTCCTGCGCGGACGTTAAAGGAGACGTTTTTTACGGCGTCGTTTTTATGCAGCTTGCTTGCAACGCTGACATTACTGACTTCAAGAATAACCTCGCCCGGCTTTTTCTCCTCTTTGTGAACTGTAAAGTCAACGTCCCTGCCGACCATCATTTTTGAAAGTTCCTCTTTTGTTGTGTCCTTGATGTCAACAGTTCCTATATATTTGCCTTTGCGCAGAACCGTACAGCGGTCTGCAACCTCCATTATTTCATTGAGCTTGTGAGAAATGAAAAGGATGCTCTTGCCCTCTTTGGCAAGATTTTTCATAATTTGCATAAGCTCCTCAATTTCCTGCGGAGTGAGAACCGCCGTGGGCTCGTCAAAAATAAGGATCTCGTTTTCGCGGTAAAGCATTTTGAGAATTTCCGTGCGCTGCTGCATACCTACGCTGATATCCTCAATGAGCGCGTCAAGGTCAACCTCAAGTCCGTACTTCTTGGAAAGCTCAAGAACCTTTCTGCGTGCTTCGTTCTTTTTCAAAAAGCCAAACCTGTTCGGCTCAATTCCGAGAATAATGTTGTCAAGAACAGAAAAGCATTCAACAAGTTTAAAATGCTGATGAACCATTCCGATTCCAAGCGCCGTGGCGTCATTCGGGTCATTGATCTGAACTTTTTTACCGTCCTTGTGGATCTCTCCCTCTTCCGGCTGATAAAGACCGAAAAGGACCGACATAAGAGTGGATTTTCCTGCTCCGTTTTCTCCGAGCAGGGCATGAATCTCACCTTTTTTCAGTCTCAAAGTTATGTTGTCGTTTGCAATGATTCCGGGAAAGCGCTTTGTAATCCCCAACATTTCAATTGCGTATTTTTCTTCCATTGCTTCATCTCCTTGAGATAATATTAATTATCTGTTATTTATTATCTCCTATCTGTCATCTGAACCACAGAAAACCGTAACACTTCGGATAACAGATAATAAATAATAGATAGTCAAGTAAAAAAGGGGCTGCTGCTCAACGCAGCAGCCCCACGATAATTCATTAATCGAGCTTTAGCCTTTGATCTTGCCCTGATCGTCAACGGTAACGTTGGTAACTTCCGGCATCTTTGTGATGTCGTTTGAAACGGTGATCTTGCCGTCGAACATATCCTTAACAAGCTTTGCATAATCGTCCTTGGTGAACTTGCCGTCAGCGAACTGAGTGCTGTCCATCGGGATCTGAACATAGTTCTTGGTTGCGTCGTCGCCGGTTACAAGACCGAGAGTTACGATCTTGCCTGCGTAGTCAGCCCACTTGCCGTCGATGATAACAGCCTTAAGGGTGTCATATGTTGCGGGATAGAGACCCTTCATAGCGGAAGTAACGGTGATGCCTTTGCCGTATTTTCCGTCGATGATAGCAGCCTGGTCAACGTCAACGCCGATAACCTTGCCGCCTGCCTTCTTGGCAGCTTCTGCAGCTGAGGTGTAGATGCCGCCGCCGCAAGCGAAGACAACTTCTGTGCCCTTGCCATACCAAGTATCCATAACAGCAGTGATGTCAGCGTCGCCGTTGAATGCACCGCCATAGATGTAGTTGAGTTCAACTTTCTTGTCAAGTTCCTTTGCAGCAGCGTCAGCGCCCTGAACGAAACCGTAACCGTAGCGAACAACAGCGGGAACTGCCATGCCGCCGAGGAAGCCGAGCTTCTCATAGCCGAGCTTAACAGCAGCATAACCTGCCATGTAGCCGCAGAGCTCTTCCTGGTATACTGCGCAGTATACGTTGGAGATGTCTGCATAATCTTCAAACTTGTAGCTGTCGGGATCGTAGTTGTATTCTTCACCCTTAGCTTTAACAGCTGTTTCAAGGATGTCGCCCTTGCCAACGTCGAGAGCGATGAACTTAACGTCCTTATGCTTCGGAGCAACTTCAAAGATCGCACCACCGAAAGCGTAGCCGGGCATAACGATGACGTTGTAGCCTTCGTCAATAGCCTTTTCAATGGTCTTGCCACGTTCCTGAGTTGAGTCACCTGCGGGTTTGAAATAGTTGAAATCAACCTTGTTCTCGTCGCAGAAAGCCTTGCAGGCTTCATAGGTGGTCTGGTTGAAAGACTCGTCGGTGATGTCGCCGTAGTCAGTTACCATTGCAACCTTGTAAGCCGAGGTGTCGGCTGCGGGTGTGCTTTCGGAATTGTCCGGTGCAGCAGTCGTTGTTGCGTCGGTTCCGCCCTGTCCGCTGCAAGCAACGAGAGCAAAAACCATGAGAGCTGCGAGTAAAACTGCAAGAAGTTTTTTCATATTGGATTTCCTCCTTAATATTGGGTCTGAATTTTTGAACGGAATCTTGCCGTCCGTCCTGTGACCGGTAACATTATACCATATTATCCAAAAATTTCAACACCGGGAAAAGCTTTTTTTATCAAATATACAGTTTTGTTACCGATTTTTTACAATTGCGGTTCCCTGAGGTCGCGCGGGGAAAAACCGAACGGCAGTATTTCTCCGAGAGTAAAGGATCGGTATTCGTCGCCGTTTTTGCCGAATATTACTTTGAATGTTTCCATATCGCAGAACTCCGCCATGACCTGGCGGCATACGCCGCACGGGGCAAAATAGTCTGCAAAGTCAAGCTCATATCCGCCAACAACAGCGATTGCTTCAAATTCACGCTCACCCTCGCTGACCGCTTTGAAAAAAGCCGTGCGTTCGGCGCAGTTCGTGGGGGAATACGCAGCATTTTCAATGTTGCAGCCAAGATAGACCTTGCCGCTTTTTGAAAGCAGCGCGGCTCCCACCGTGTGGTGAGAATATGGCACATATGCGTTTTTTGCCGCCTCTTTTGCAAGAGAAACAAGTTCGAGTTCAGTCATCACGCGCTCCTTATAAAATATCATTTTTGAAGCTGGTTCCGGCTATATCCGCAGGGATGGAGAAAATGTCTGCTACGGTTTTGCCGATGTCCGCATAGGTTGAACGAATGCCGAGATTGACAGGCGTGACCTGCTTTCCGAGTACGAGCAGGGGAATGTACTCTCTTGAATGGTCGGTGCTCGGAGTGATCGGGTCGCAGCCGTGGTCTGCGGTGATGATCAAAAGGTCGTCGTCGTTCAGGGTAGGCAAAAAATCGCCGAGCCAACTGTCAAATTCCATGAGGGCATTCGCATAGCCGGGGGCATTGTTCCTGTGACCGAAAACCATGTCAAAGTCAACGAGGTTGGTGAAGCAGAGACCGCGGAAATCTGTTTTTGAAAATTCAAGCGTTTTTTTCATTCCGTCCGTATTTGAAACGGTCGGGTTGGCTTTTTCAAGCCCTTTTCCTGCAAAAATGTCATATATTTTTCCAACGGGAATAACGTCAAGTCCGCTTTTTGTCAGATAGTCTATAAGCGTATCCTTTGGCGAAACGAGTGAAAAATCATGGCGCCTTGCAGTGCGCTTGAACGGGTATTCACCCTCAAACGGTCTTGCAATAACTCTGCCTACGGCGTACTCTCCCGTGAGAAGCTCACGTGCAATTCGGCAATACTCATAAAGCTGTTCAACCGGAACAATGCTTTCGTGCGCCGCAATCTGAAAAACGCTGTCCGCGGAGGTGTAAACTATCAGAGAGCCGGTTTCCATGTGCTCTTTTCCGTAGTCGGAAATAACCTTGGTGCCGGAATACGGCTTGTTGCAAAGCACGCCGCGTCCTGTACGCTTTGAAAATTCGTCAAGCAGCTCTTTCGGAAAACCATTCGGAAAAGTCGGCATAGCTTTCTCGGAGATAAGACCGCAGATTTCCCAGTGACCTGTTGTGGTGTCCTTGCCTTTTGAACGTTCGGTGCATTTTCCGTATGCGCCGACAGGGCTGTCTGTACCCTCGGCAAAGTCAACGCCGTCGATATTGAAAAGACCTGCTTTTTTGAGGTTGGGTACGGAAAAACCGGGCTGAATTGAGCAGGCTTTGATAGTGTTGCTGCCCTCATCGCCGTAGTCTGCCGCGTCCGGAAGTTCGCCGATTCCTACGCTGTCAAGAACTATAAGAAAAACTCTTTTGATGCTCATAGTATGCTGTCCTTTCATAAAAGACCGGCTTTATCCGAACACGAATAAAGTCGGTCAGATAAACTCAGTCCATTTTTACTGCCGTTTCAAGTGCAATTTTCATCATGTCTGTAAATGTGTTTTGCCTTTCCTCGGCAGTGCAGCCCTCGCCGGTGAACGGAAGGTCTGAAATCGTGCAGATTGCAAGCGCGCGTTTTTTGAGGTGCATAGCGGTCAGATAAAGTCCGGCAGCCTCCATTTCAACGGCAAGAGAGCCGACTTTTGCCCACTTTTTGAGATTGTTTTCGTCTGCATCATAGAATGTATCGGAGGAATAGAGATTGCCGACTTTGAGTGCAACTCCTATATCCTTTGCAGAATCGACCGCCGCACAGAGCAGCTCAAAAGAGCAGGTGGGAGCAATTGTGCCGGTAACGCCATACTGCTTGCCGAAGTTTGAATTTGTGTTTGCACCGATACCTGCAACAACATCGCGAAGCTTTACGTCTTCGCCGATACCGCCGGCAGAACCGATGCGAATAATGTCTTCAACGCCGTAAAATTTAAAAAGCTCATAGGAATAGATGCCGATCGACGGAATGCCCATTCCGCTTGCCATTACGGAAACCTTGTGACCTTTATAAAATCCCGTATAGCCGTGAATTCCTCTGACATTGTTGACGAGAACAGCATTTTCAAGAAAAGTTTCTGCAATCATTTTGGCTCTGAGCGGATCTCCGGGCATAAGAACTGTTTTTGCAAAACCGATTTCGTCTTTCGGGTTGATGTGCGGTGTGTTAATCATGGTAAAATCTCCTTGTACATTAATGTATTTAAGGCAATGCCTCACAATTGAGGTATGCGGATTGCGCAGCAGGATTTTTTGTGCGGAACGGCGGAAACGTGTTCAGGCAAGGCATATGCCGCAAGCGGTATTGTCTTAATATCCCTGACATTCTTCGTTCTTGACAATTTTAACGATTCTGCTTGTTCCGAGTCTTGAAGCGCCGAGGGCGAGCATGTCTTCTGCGTCTTTGAGACTTGCAATGCCGCCGGCGGCTTTTATTTTGAGGTGCGGACTGACGTGGGCGGCAAAAAGTAAAATGTCTTCTCTTGTTGCGCCGCCGGTTGAAAAGCCGGTTGATGTTTTAATGTAGTCTGCGCCGGAATTTGAAACAATTTCACACATTTTGATTTTTTCTTCTTCGGTGAGCAGGCAGGTTTCAATTATGACTTTGAGGAGCTTTCCGTTGCAGCTTTTTTTAACAGCCTTGATCTCATCGAGAACATAGTCATACATTTTGTCTTTAAGAGCGCCGATGTTGATTACCATGTCTATTTCGTCGGCACCCTCTTTGACTGCTTCCTGTGCCTCAAAGCATTTGACAGCGGTGGTGTTGTAGCCGTTCGGGAATCCTATGACCGTGCAGATTTTGAGTTTGTCGCCCACATATTCCTTTGCTCTTTTGACATATGCCGGAGGGAGACATACGCTTGCGCAGCCGTATTTGATTCCGTCATCGCAAAGCGCCTTGATGTCACTCCAGGTTGAAGCCTGTCCGAGCACGGTGTGGTCAACTTTTGAAAGGATATCTTTAAGTTCCATTGAAATTTCTCCTTTTTGAGATTTATTCAAGGTAATTCTATCACGAACTAAGCAGACGGTCAAGAGCCGCAACACGAATTACATAAACAAAAAAGAGCCGTACTTTTTGCACAGCTCTTAAAAAACATCGTTATTTTTATTCCGCAGCCGAAAGCGCGTCAAGCGACTGCTTTTTGAGATAAGCATTGATAAAACCGTCTATATCGCCGTCCATAACGGCATTGATGTTGCCCATTTCATAGCCGGTTCTGTGATCCTTGGCAAGCGTATACGGCATGAAAACATAGGAGCGGATCTGGCTGCCCCAGCCGATCTCTTTTTGGTCTCCCTTGATGTCTTCAATTTTGTCAAGGTGTTCGCGCTCTTTGATTTCAATGAGCTTTGATTTGAGCATACGCATGCATACCTCGCGGTTCTGGTGTTGGCTGCGCTCAACCTGACAGCTGACAACGATTCCTGTCGGAATATGGATAAGACGGACGGCTGAGGAGGTTTTGTTGACTTTCTGTCCGCCTGCTCCCGACGCGCGGTAAACCTCCATCTTGATATCCTCTGGGTTGATTTCAACCTCAATGGTGTCATCAATTTCCGGCATAACTTCAAGAGAAGCAAAGGAGGTGTGGCGTCTTCCGGAGGAGTCGAACGGAGAAACGCGAACAAGGCGGTGAACGCCCATTTCGCTTTTCAGATATCCGTAGGCGTTTTCTCCTTCAACAAGAACAACCGCGGATTTGAGGCCTGCCTCATCGCCGTCAAGGAAGTCAAGGGTCGTGAACTTGTAGCCGTGCTTTGTTGCCCATTGACCGTACATTCTGAAAAGCATCTGGCACCAGTCCTGGGCTTCTGTTCCGCCCGCACCGGCGTGGAAAGTGAGAATGGCATTTTTTCCGTCATATTCGCCGGAAAGGAGGGTTGAAAGCATCTGCTTTTCAAGCTCCTTTTCAACCGCTTCAACGCTTGCGCGGCAGTCGTCAACAAGACCGAGATCGCCTTCCTCGTCAGAAAGCTCAATCATCATCATTGCATCGTCATAGGCAGTCTTTAAGTCGTCATACGCCTTGATTTTGTTTTTCAACGCGGCAATGCGTTGGAGAACTTTTTGCGAATTTGCAAGGTCGCCCCAAAAATCCTCGGCGGCGGTCTGCTTTTCAAGCTCTGCAATTTCATCGCTCATTTTTTTGAGTCCGAGAGCGTCGGCAAGCTCAGAAAGCGGCTTTTCGCTTTCGAGAAGTCGGAGTCTGAGTTCTTCAAATTGAATCATCGAAAATACATTCCTTTCGTAGTACAAAAAAGTTGTGTAAAACGGCATGTACGTCTGTTTAAATCATAACATATGTCCTCTCAAAACACAATATAACCCATATATTATACACGATTATTCACAAAGAGCAACAGCATTTTGAAAAATTGAGGAATTTTTTCAAATTTTTGCGAAAATATGCTCAAAGCAATTGAATTTTTTTCAAAATCGGTTAAAATGATTAAAATTGACCGATTTTAAAGTAATTGACAGTTTTGTTCGGCATAATTTTCGGCATAATATTATATAGTTTCAAGGATAGGTGAAAAATGAGATACAATAACGAAGTTTGCGCAGGCTGCGGAAAAAAATTCCTTAAGAACGACGATATAGTCGTCTGTCCCGAGTGCGGAACTCCTCAACATCGTGCTTGCTATGAAAAAAACAACGAGTGCGTCAACGCTCAGCTGCATGAAGCCGGCTTTATGTGGAAAGGTAATGCGAACCCACCGGTGAAAAGGGAAAAGAATGAGAGCAAAAATAACTCTGAGAATCTTGTCTGTCCCACCTGCGGTCACGTGAATCCGCCGCAGGCGCCATATTGCGAAGCCTGCGGACAAAAGTTCACTTTCTTCGGCGTGAACATTCTTGAAAAAGAGATGGAGCTTGCAAAAAAAGACGAGGAAAGAGCTAAAGAGGAAGAACAGGCACAAGGCGGACACGGGGGCGAACAGGACTGCTCTTTTGAAAGCGATGAAAACCGTGAGGAAATGCCGGAAACCGATATAGACAGAATGATAAATTCAAGAGCAAGGATCATCGCTCCGGGAATTACCAAGGCGCAGGAGCAGGAAAGGCTTTGCTCTCAGCCGATAAAACGAGTGCTGGTTTTTGTTTCGTCAAATTCACTCAAATACGTCAATAAGTTCAGAAAAATTGAAGCAGGCGGAAAAACGTGGAACTGGGCAGCGTTCTTTTTCACTCCGTATTGGTTCTTTTACAGAAAGCTTAACAAGGCGGGACTTGTTTTTCTTTCTCTGCGTGTTGCAATTTCGGTCATCATGACTCCGTTTGCCGCAAAGGTTGCAGAGGCTATGCAGAGTTTTTCGTCAATGCTGCAAAACAATCCCGATATGACCCAGGCGCAGCTGCAGTCAGCCATGCAGAGCCTTGTAAAAAGCGAATTGCCGATGTATGTCTTTATGGGAATACTTCTGCTGATTTCGGTTGTGTCGGCGCTTATAGGCGATAAGCTTTATAAAAAGTATGTGACCGAGAAGCTCGGCTATGCGGAAACCATAACAGAGCCGATCATGTTTTCCCAGTATCTTTTGAAGTTCGGCTCGGTCAATGTTTTTATTACGTCACTTGCAATTTTTATCGGATATATGCTGCCGACTATGATAGCGCAAATGCTTAACTTGTGAGAGGAAAAGAACGATGAAGATAAGAAAAGCGATAATACCCGCCGCAGGACTCGGAACAAGAGTTCTCCCGGCGTCGAAATCCATTCCTAAAGAAATGCTCAACATTGTTGACAAGCCTGCGATTCAGTATATTGTTGAAGAGGCGGTTGAAGCCGGAATTGAAGAAATACTCATTATTACAAATCGCGGAAAAGGCGCGATAGAGGATCACTTTGACCATTCCTTTGAGCTTGAGGCAAACTTGAAAAACAATCCCTCAAAGCAAAGGATTTATGAAGATATCCTCAAACCGGTACATATGGCAAACATTTACTTTCTGCGCCAAAAAGAGACAAACGGACTTGCGGACGCGATTGCAAAAACCCGTCATTTCATCGGCAACGAACCGTTTGCGATCCTTTACGGCGATGATGTTATAACTAACCCGGGCGGTCAGCCGGTTATCGGGCAGCTCTGCGACGCTTTTGAAAAATACGGAAAAGGCGTTGTCGGCGTAAAAGAGGTTCCGCGCAAAGATGTCAGCAAGTATTGCTCACTTGACGTAAAACCGCTTGACGGCAGGCTGATGGAGTGCTTTGACATTATTGAAAAGCCTACGGAAGATCAGATCATTTCATGCTACTCTATTCTCGGACGCGTTGTAATGCCGCCGGATATTTTTGATATTATTGACAGCACGCCCGTCAATCCGAAAGCAAACGAGGTTTACTTTACCGACTCAATGGTACTGCTTGCAAAAAAGCTCGGTTTGCTCGCTCTTGATTTTGAGGGTACGCGCTATGATATGGGCAACAAGCTCGGAATTATGAAGGCTAACTGCGAGTTCGCGCTGAATCACGATGAAATAGGCGAAGATTTTAAAGAGTATATCAAGGAGCTTGCCAAAAAGCTTTGATAATCGATTGTGATATTTGGATTCGGTCAGAGTCTGCATAACAACATAATAACCGCCGAAAGACATTCCGTTTCGGCGGTTATTCTTTTTTGCTTTTATCGTCTTCTTCGTCCGCTTGACTTTCGGCAGCTGTTTTTCTTTTAACTTTTTGCGTTGAGGTTTTTTCAAACTCCTTGCGTCTTATGCTGAAACGGCGGATACTTTTGTATGACGGCAGCTTTTTGTTCACAATCTTCACAGCGTCGGAAACGGCGTTGCTGATATCGTCATGGGTCAGTTCGTCCTTTTGGAGCTTTTCTTTTATGGCGTCCTCGTCCGGCACAACCTGGGCGACTACCGATTCATCGCCCTTTGAGTCCTCCCCGAATATCAGCGATTCAAGAACGATCGGGTCGCTGTTGAGATAGTACTCTATCTCCTCGGGATAGATATTCTTCCCACCCTTTGTGACGATGACGTTTTTGCTTCTGCCCGTGATGTGATAGTTTCCGTCTTTGTCGCAGTAGCCGAGGTCGCCCGTGTGAAAAACGCCGCCGTTTTTGACCAATGCCGTTGCCTTTTTGTTTTTGTAATATCCGAGCATAACCATAGGTCCGTCAACGCAGAGCTCGCCGACTCCGCTGTCGTCGGGGTTTTCAACCGTAACGGTGCAATTGTCAAGCGGCGTGCCGATGCTGTCCGGCAGGGGAGAGGAAAGACTGTTGCAGATTACGATCGGTGAGCATTCCGTCAGTCCGTATCCGATAATGACAGGCAGACCGAAAGAATAAAAATCCTCTGCAACATTGGGGTTGAGTGCGGCGGCTCCGCAGATGATCATGCGCACTCTGCCGCCGAGCGCCGAGTGAATATCGCCGTAAACACGCTTTTTCATCTCCGGGGTCCTTGTTAAAAGCTGAGAGAGCCTGCCTACGGTGAAAACACGCTTGAGACCGCTTTGCTCTGAAAAGCGACGAAGAATTTTTTTGTGCATTTTTTCAAGCATAAGCGGAACCGTAACAAAGACCGTCGGTTTGAAAAACGCAAGATCTTTTCCTATTCTCCTCAATGATTCGCAGAACGCAGCCGAACCGCCGACATAGAGGATTGAAAGCATTACAATGGCTTGGTATGTGTGATGCAGCGGAAGGATACACAGTGTTGAATCGTTGCAGGTGAGCTCAATTTTTTTCATAACGCCCTTGAGGTCTGAAACAATGTTCTCATGCGAGAGCATAACAACCTTTGCATTGCCTGTTGTTCCCGAGGTAAAAAGGAAAAATGAGGCTGCTTTTTTGTCCGGTTCGCGCGCGGTGTAATCGGCGGCGCCCGAGCTTAAAAGCTCTTTTCCTTTTTCGAGCAGCTGAGAAAAGCTCAATGCGCAGTCCGGCTTTTCCCCGGAAAAGCAGATGAGTTTGAAACCGTGGGGGAGTCTTTTTTTTGCTTCAAGCAGTTTGCAGCAGACTTTTTCATCCGCAATAACCGCTTTGCAACCCACAAAAGAGACAGCGTTCCAAAGCTGTTTTGCGTCCATTTCCCGGTCAAGGGGAACAACCGTGCCCACTCCACAGGAAACCGCAAGGTATGAAACGCACCATTCAAGGCAGTTTTTTCCGCAGACGGCAATCACTTTGCCGCCGAGAGAAAGTTCGCTGCAAAGTGCTGTGCCGAGATAGTTCACGCGGCGAAGAAGCTCCTTGTGCGAGACGGTTGTGCCGTCTTCAAGCGTAACAGCCGGGCGCAATCCGTAGTGCACTGCGTTTGAATACAGCATATCGCGCAGCGTTTCAATGTTTTTTTCGTTCAGAGCTCATCACCGCCTTCCGTGTTATTGTTCGGTAATAGTTTACTTTGCTTTGACCGCTTTATCCGATTTATAGATGAATTTTTTCAGCAGCTCTGCGTTTTTGTCAATGTCCATTTCAAGAACATCTCCGATTCCTGCCACTTTTAGGTTGCTCCACGTTCCGTCAGCCGGAATCTGGTGCTGAATGATGTCATAGTGCAGATACTTAAACAGCGCGCCTGCTCCGAGCGAAATCAGTTCATTGCGCGAGATGTTGGTCTGGATCATCGGCAAAATGGTTTCCATCATCTGAAAGAGCTTTGTGGGACTCGTTTTTGTCAGCTGAGAGATCATTGCTGAAATAACCTTGCGCTGTCTTTCGGTGCGTTTAAAGTCATTGTCAAGATAGCGTATACGGCAGTACCACAGTGTTGCCTTGCCGGAAAATTTGTTGGTGCCTTCTTTTGCATAGAGAATTTTAACCTTTTCACGCAGATACTTAGCTTCGCTTGCGGTAACGCCCTCAACGGTGAGACCGCCCATCATGTCAATGAGCTTTGCAAATGCCTCAAAGTCAACGATGATATAGTCGTCAATTTTTACCTTGAAGTTGTATTCGAGCGTGTCAACCGTATACTGAACACCGCCGTAGCTGAATGTTGCGTTGAGCTTGTTGTAATATTTTCCCGATGGCAGAAAAACATAGGAATCGCGCAAAAATGAGGTCAGCTTGAGCTTTTTGTACTTTTGGTCGATGGAGCAGAGAATCATTGTGTCTGACCTTTGACCGCTGACATCTCCACGCGCGTCGCTGCCCATGAAAAGGATATTTTTGACATCACTGCTTTTTGAGAGCTTGCTGTCGCTTATATATTCGTTTCCGTCAAGCGACTTTGCGTCATAACTGATTTTTCCGAGCAGATAATAGCCGTATGCAAAAACTCCGCCGAAAAGAATCGCTATGACCAAAATTACGGCAACAAAAATTTTCAGCCCCTTGCCTTTCTTTTTGCGGGGCTTTTGGCGCATAGGTTTTGGTTCGTTCCCCGAGCCTGCGGAAACAGGCTGACTTTTAGTTTTTTGAACTTTACCCGGAACAGGTGCGACGGGGCGGTTCTTTTGAGCCGTCGGTTCATTCTGAGCGCCGCCGAGTCTCTGACCGGTAGGCGTTCTGCTTTGAGCATTTGCAGAATCGGCGGCAGGGGAGCCCGCTCTTTTTCCGGCGGGGGTTCTGCCGACAGGTACCGATGAATAAACATCGCTGCCGTTTTGCGGCTCATATCCGGGAACACCGTAGCTCTGAACGTTCTGCTTTGCAACCGGTCTTCCCTTGGGCGTGCGGCTCTGAGGAGCGAAAAAACTGTCAGCCTCTTCCGGAATGTGAACCACAAATTTGTCATCTGAAAGGTCGTCGTCTCTCAGTCGGCTGTTTTGCGGCGTAACAGGTGTTTCATTTGAAAAACGGTCTTTTGAGCCGGAGTGCGGTTTGTCGCCGCGGTTGTTTTTGTGATTATCGGTAAAATAAATATCGTCCATTCTTTTGTTTCTCCTTGCATATATCGGCAGTGTTGCCTAAAAAAATCAGTCATAATTAAAATGTGAGAAGAGTCTGCCCCACGCTTAAAACCGAATTGAGTTCGAATCTCCTCAACTTATACACGTCATTTTACAATATATTAAGCAAAACCGCAAGGTGTTTTTATCAAATTACAAAAGTGTCAGAAAAATTTAAGATGATACCGTATAAGCTGTGGTATCCGCCTTTCTGAATCTGTTCTGTCATGCTGTGCAAAAAACTTACTGCGCAATTCACACGCCTTGATTGTGCGGTATTGCTTTATATACGAATGATCAATCTCTCAGGCTCGCGTGGGTTCGACGTTTGTTTAATATTTGAAGTGAAAAAGTTGACAAAAAACAACCGGATTTTTTGTGCGAAGCACTGAATTTTATTAAATATACTTTATTATTTTACTGAGATAATGTATACTGATACGGAGTAAATTTTTGCCGCTTTTACTGCGGTATATGTGAAGAAAGCATTGGAGGTATTTATAATGGCAAGAAACCATGAAGTCACCGAAAGGCATAATCTTCTGAACAAAGACGGAACTCTGGCTGAACCCGGCTGGTCAAGAAGTCTTGTTCAGATTTATAACCGTGAGGATATAAAAGCGCCGAAATTCAGAATCAAGGAATGGGACTATTACCTTATCCTTTCCGATAAACACGCCGTTGCACTCACGCTTTCAGACGACGGATACATAGGAATGCAGTCGGTTTCATTGCTCGTTTTTGACGAGAAAAATCCTTGGGAAATCACAAATTCCGTCCTCAACGTTTTTCCCATGGGCAAGTACAATCTTCCGAGAACTTCCGAAAAGGGGGACTTGCATTACCATGACAAGACCCTTGACATGGACTTTGTCAAAAACGGCAGAACGCGTCACATCGTCGGCGAATATCGCAATTTTAAGGACGGAAAGACTCTCAAGGTTGACATAACTCTTGATCAGCCGCCGATGGACACCCTTGTTATTGCAACTCCGTGGAAAGAGAATAAAAAAGCATTTTATTACAACCAGAAAATCAACTGCATGAGAGCCTCCGGCTATGCCGAGTTTGACGGTGTGCGCTATGACTTTAATCCCGAAACGGACTTCGGCACTCTTGATTGGGGTCGCGGAGTGTGGACATATGACAACACGTGGAACTGGGGCAGCGGCAATGGCATAGTAAACGGAAAGCCTTTCGGATTTAACATCGGCTACGGATTCGGAGATACTACGGCAGCTTCGGAAAACGTTATTTTTTATGACGGTGTTGCACACAAGCTTGACGATGTTTCTTTCAATATTCCTGCTTCGGGATATACCGATCCGTGGACATTTACCTCGAGTGACGGACGTTTTGAAATGGACTTTGTTCCCGTTATCGACCGCAACGCAAAAATCAGCGTAAAGGTCATTGAAACGGATCAGCATCAGGTTTTCGGAAAACTCAGCGGAAAGGCTGTGCTCGACGACGGAACCGTGCTCGAAATCAAAGATCTCATGTGCTTTGCAGAAAGAGTACGCATGAAATATTAAACGGAGGTATAACATAATGAAAAAGACATTGCTCATCGGCGCCGGCGCTATCGGCGGAACGCTTGCCGTCCTTATGAAAGATGCGGGATATGACGTTTCTGTTCTCTGCTACACCGATGAAATTAAAAAGCTCATTGACGAAAACGGCTTTTATCTTCACGGTGCAAAGGGTGAGTACCATGTCAGACTGAATACATACGCTTCCTTTGACGATTTTAAGGATGAAAAGTTTGACATCGTTATTATTGCAACGAAGTTCCAGGCGGTTTCTGCCCTTGCAGAAAAAATTCTCGGCAATCTCAAAGAGGACTCTCTTGTTGTCGGAATGCAGAACGGTATCCTCACCGACAAGCTTTCTGAAATTGTCGGCGAAAAGCGGGCTGTCGGTGTAATGATCGGTTTTGGCGCAACAAGAAATACCGATAATGACGTTACCATGACCTCCCTCGGAGAAATGTACATAGGAATGCAGAACGGCTATCACCCGGGCAACCTTGATTATCTCAAGGAAATGTACTGTGCCGTTCTTCCGACGGAGATTTCGGATAATATTCTGCGTCAGCAGTATTCAAAACTCATCATCAATTCCTGCATCAACGCCACGGCAGCAATCACAGGTCTCACACTCGGAAAAATGGTTGATGACAAGCGCGCAAGAATTCTGTATCTTGCCATTGCACGAGAGGCAATGCATGTTGCCAAAAAGATGGGTCTTGACGTTCCGAAATACGGAAAAATGCTTAACTATAAAATGCTCATGCTTGCAGATAATGCACCGTACAACGCCTGCTGCCGTTATGTAGTGTGGCTCGTTTCAAAGCTTAAATACGCTTCGGTCAAGCCCTCAACCCTCCAGTCGCTTGAAAAGGGCGAAATTACCGAAATTGAGATTTTTAACGGTTATATAGCAAAGCTTGGCAGGGACTACGGTGTTGAAACACCTGTCAACACAAAACTCACCGCAATGATTCATGAAATTGAGCGAGGCGAACGCAAAATCACGCCGGATAATCTTGAAGAGTTCAGAGGAATGCTCTATTAAGCAATTAATAATAACGGGACTGCCGCAAATTGTGAAGACAAGGAGCGACAGTCCCTTGTTTCAACTTATCTAAATTTTATTTCTATTGCGGGAGTGATTTTGTGAGGCGAAAATGCCGATTTTCGCCTTTTTCGGTTGACTTTCGCGCTTTGGTCTGTTAAAATCGTATGCGTAGCGTAAATATATCACTTAAATGCGACGAAGGAATTATGTTTTTCGCTTTGAGCTTTCAGAGATTCGGCGGTTCGGTGTGAGCCGGAAGTCAGACGAAAAAGCAGTCTCGTTCCCGAGCAGAACCGCCCAACGCCCCCGTGCTGAGTAAGCGGCTCCGGTTGCCCCGTTACCATGGCTGAAGACTTGATTGAGTCTTGAGAGGTCGCTTTTCGGCGGCAATCAAGGTGGTACCGCGAAGTTATTTCGTCCTTGAAACGGAAAAATCCGTTTCAAGGCTTATTTTTTTATTTCGGAGGTTTTCAAAATGAAAAAGCTGATTATTGCCGACACAACACTCAGACAGGTTACAAAAAGCCGCACCCATTCGCTGAGCTTTAAAGAAAAAATTGAAATTGCAAAGCTGCTTGACAAGCTTTTTGTCGATGTCATTGAGCTTGCACCCGTTGAGGACGCAAAAACCGATATAATTCTCACAAAGTCGGTTTGTTCTTCTGTTGAAAACTCGGTTGTTGCTCTTTCGTGTGAGCTTTCTGAAAACGGAATCAAAACCGCATGGGACGCAATTTCAAAGGCAAAAAAGCCTCGTCTCCGTCTGGTGGTTCCAACCTCAACGGTTCAGATGGAGTTTGTCTGCAAAAAAAAGCCGCCGCTTGTTCTTTCAATGATAGGTGTTCTTGTTCCCGAGGCAAAAAAGTATTGCCCGGACGTTGAATTTGTTGCCCGCGACGCAACAAGAAGTGAACGAAGTTTTCTTTATGAAGCAATAGGAACTGCCGTTTCCTGCGGAGCAACAACCGTTACGCTCTGCGATGACGCGGGAATCATGACCAGCGAGGAATTTTCGGCGTTTATCGCAGACGTGTATGAAAACGTTCCGGAGCTCAAAAAAGTCAGTCTCGGCGTCGAGTGCAGCGATGAATATTACTTTGGTTCTGCTTGTGCCTTTTCCGCGGCGCGCGCCGGCGCAACGGAAATCAAGACCGCGGTATGCAGAGAAAATGCGGTTTCAATCGAGGCTTTTTCTCGCTTCCTTTCCGCAAGAGGCAGCGAATTTTCGATGAGAACTTCAATTAAGACCACGATGCTGGAACGAATTGCCGGTCAGATCGCAAGAATTGTCAACGCCGAAAAAAGCAAAACCACTCCGTTTGAAACCGGCGTTTCCGTTTCAAACCAGAGCTTTGTTTTAAGCGAATATGACACACCGGAACAGGTTGCCGCTGCGGTTCAGAGCCTCGGCTATGACCTTTCGGATGAAGAAAACGCAAATGTTTATGAGGCATTTTCAAGAATCAGCGATAAAAAGAGCGTAACGGCAAAAGAGCTTGACGTCATTGTTGCAACAGCCGCGCTTCAGGTTCCGTCAACATATTTTCTTGAAAGCTATGTTGTCAATATAGGCAACATCATAACTCCGACGGCACATATCACCCTTTCAAGGGACGGAAAAAGCGTCAGCGGTCTTTGTGCCGGCGACGGTCCGGTTGACGCGTCTTTTCTTGCCATTGAAAAAATCACCGGTCACCACTACGAACTTGACGATTTTCAGATTCAGGCGGTTACCGAAGGCAGAGAGGCAATGGGCAGCGCGCTTGTTCGCCTGCGCTCAAACGGAAAGGTATACGCTGGTAACGGCATTTCAACCGACGTTGTCGGCGCCAGCATAAGAGCTTATGTAAATGCGCTGAACAAAATTGTTTATGAGGAGGCAGAGGAATGAAACTTTCTTTTTCAACAAGGGGCTGGAACGGCTATGAATGGCAAAGCTTTGTTTCTGCCGCGGAGGAGCTTGGCTTTGGCGGCATAGAGCTCGGAAATTTTGCCGGCGGTGAATTTACGGAGAAAAACGGACCGTTTCATAAGTATAACTCTGCTTCAACCATGAGAAAGCTTTTTGACAAAGGCATTTCTCTTGTTTGTGCAGACACCGGTGCGGATATTTCGCGCGATGAGGTTGACGAAACAATTGCGGAAATTGAGGAATACATCTTCCTTGCGTCTTCGCTCAAAATTTCATATCTTCGCCTTTTCGGAACGGGCAGCAGCGCAAAAAGCGATGAAAATGTGCGTGCGGTTCTCTCATCCGTTGTTCCGGTAGCGGCAAAAAAAGGCATAACCCTGCTCATTGAAACCTCCGGAATGTACAGCGACACAAAAAAGCTGCTCGGCACCCTTATGGAATATGCAGACGATCACCTTGCGGCTCTTTGGGACGTTTATTCGCCATTTGTGCTGAACCGTGAGGACACCGAGGAGACTATTAAAAATCTCGGCGCCTATGTAAAGCACGTGCACATGAAGGACAGCTGCATAAAAGACAACGAACGCCGCTTCTGCCTTATCGGTGAGGGAGACCTGCCGATCGAGGACGTTATGAACGCACTTTCCTGCGTGAATTATGACGGTTTCATTTCGCTTGACTGGAATCCTGCGTGGATGCTTGAAATGACGGACATGGAGGTTGTTTTTGCTCACTTTGCTTCGTTCATGGAGCGTTTTCAAACTCCGTCAAGAAAAAAGGCTTTTCTTTATTCAAACAAGGCGGGTACGGGAAAGTATGTCTGGAAAAAAGATTTCCTCATTGAAAAAACGTTCCCTCAGGTGCTTGACAAAATGGTTGAGGAATTTCCGGATCAGTACGCTTTTAAATACACGACCCTTGATTACACGAGAACCTATTCGCAGTTCAGAGACGACGTTGACGAGTGCTGCCGTGCACTGCTTTCTCTCGGCGTAAAAAAAGGCAGTCACGTTGCTTTGTGGGCGACCAACATTCCTCAGTGGTACATTACATTTTGGGCAACAACAAAAATCGGCGCTGTGCTTGTCACAATGAATACCGCCTATAAGATTCATGAAGCCGAGTATCTTCTGCGTCAGTCGGATACCCATACGCTTGTTATGATCGACGGCTACCGCGATTCCGATTATGCCGCGATTATCAATGAGCTTTGCCCCGAGCTGCAAAAGACAGAAAGGGGAGCGCAGCTGCATTCAAAACGACTGCCGTTTTTGCGCAATGTTATCACAGTCGGATTCAGGCAAAAAGGCTGTCTGACGTGGAATGAGGCTATGGAAAGGGCAGAGAATGTTCCGCTTTCAGAGGTCAGAAGAATTGCCGCAACGGTTGACCCGAATGACGTATGCAATATGCAGTATACGTCCGGAACCACAGGTTTTCCAAAGGGTGTAATGCTCACTCACTATAACGTTGTCAACAACGGAAAGTGCATCGGCGACAGAATGGATCTTTCAACCGCAGACAGAATGATGATCCACGTTCCGATGTTCCACTGCTTTGGAATGGTTCTGGCTATGACCGCCTCAATGACTCACGGCGCGTCGCTTTATCCTATGCCTTACTTCACGCCTAAGCCGTCGCTTGCCTGCATCAACAGTGAAAAAATCACCTGTTTCCACGGTGTGCCCACAATGTTCATTGCAATGCTTGAACACCCTGATTTTTCAAAAACCGATTTTTCTTATATGCGCACCGGAATCATGGCGGGTTCGCCTTGCCCGATTTCCGTTATGCGCGATGTTGTTGAAAAAATGCATATGAGCGAGATAACGATTGTTTACGGACAAACCGAATCATCGCCAGGCTGCACAATGAGCAGTACCGATGACCCGCTCGAGGTGCGCGTTTCGACCGTCGGACGCGCTCTGCCGGAAATTGAGTGCAAAATTGTTGATCCCGAAACCGGCGAAGAAATGCCCGTGGGAGAAACCGGAGAGTTCGTTGCCCGCGGATACAATATTATGAAGGGTTATTATAAAATGCCGAAAGCAACCGCGTCGGCGATTGATAAGGACGGCTGGCTCCATACAGGCGACCTTGCCTGCAAGACGCCGGAGGGCAACTATCGCATAACCGGCAGACTCAAGGATATGATAATACGAGGCGGCGAAAACATCTATCCCAAGGAAATTGAGGAATTCATTTATACCCATGAAAAGGTCAAGGATGTTCAGGTCATCGGAGTTCCGGACGAAAGTCTCGGAGAAGAGATCATGGCGTGCATCATTCTCAAAGACGGGGAGACCATGACTGCCGATGAAATGAAAAAGTATATCCGCGATCACATGGCAAAGCACAAGGTGCCGAAGTACATTGACTTTGTTGACTCTTTCCCGATGAATGTTGCCGGAAAGATACTCAAATACAAAATGCGTGAGGACGCGATTGAAAAATACAATCTCAAAAAAGCAGACTCCATAGAAACTGCGTAACGGAGGCGAAGAAAATGTATCCGATAATTGACTGTCACTGTCATATCTATCCGGACAAGATTGCCGTCAAAGCGGCAAAAAGCACCGGTACTTTCTATGATATGGAGATGAATTATGACGGAAAGCTTTCGACCCTTGAGCAGATCGACAAAGCGGCGCATGTTACGCACTCCGTTGTTTTTTCTGTTGCAACAACGCCAAAGCAGGTCAAATCGATCAATGAATACATTGCCACTGTTGTTGCAGACAGCGGCGGAAAAATGACCGGACTCGGAACGCTCCACCCGGACAGCGAGGATATTCCCGGTGATATACGCCACTTGAAAGAGCTTGGTCTCAAAGGAGTAAAACTTCACCCGGATATTCAGCGTTTTAAGCTTGACGACTATCGTTGTCTCAAAATTTATGAGCTTTGCGAGGGTGAGCTTCCGGTGCTTATTCATGCCGGAGACAAGCGCTATGATTATTCAAATCCCAACCGTTTGAAACCGATTCTTGAAATTTTTACGGGTCTTCAGGTCATAGCGGCTCACTTCGGCGGCTGGTCAATCTGGGAGGAGGCGAGCCGGGAGCTGTGCGGATATAAAAATCTTATGGTTGACTGTTCATCTTCTTTTCCGTGGCTTGACAAAGAGACCTCAAAGCGTATTATAAGGAGGTATACAGCCGACAAGGTTCTTTTCGGTGCAGACTATCCGATGTGGGATCCGGGTGAACAGGTTGAATATCTGCTGAGTCTCGGTCTGTCAGACGAGGAAAACAGAAAGATACTTTATCAAAACGCCGAAAAGCTGTTTGGAATAACTCTCTGAGAATACAAAGGCTTCACCGTACGATTCACAGTACGCGTTTTGTTCATTTGATCTTGAAAACTCCGAGGAGCCATCGGGAATCTACGCGGCTTTTGTTTTTACGAGATAAAACCGACGGTGCAGCCGCTCACAGAAATTATGCGGCAAAGCCTGAAAAATATTTATGTAAACCCTTTACTTTTTTGCCGCGTCATGATATAATCGTTCAGCGTTATGCCTGTTTCTCGGTTTTCGGACTAAGCTCAAAGAGCGTTTCACCGACCGTTTGCTGAGGGCACGGGGCGCAATAGAAATATTTTTATGAGGTGAAAAACCATGATTTCAAAGGAAGAAAAGACCAAAATCATCAACGAGTACGCTACTCATGAGGGCGACACCGGTTCACCGGAGGTTCAGATCGCTGTTCTCACCAGCAGAATCAACACCCTCACCGAGCATCTCAAGACCAACAAGAAGGACCATCATTCACGCCGCGGTCTTCTTAAGATGGTAGGTCACAGAAGAAACCTTCTTGCATATCTCCAGAAGAAGGATATCGAAAGATACCGTTCAATCGTTGCAAGACTCGGACTTCGTAAATAATTGCGTTTTTCGGCAGGCACGGCGAAAGCCGAGCCTGCCGTTTAATGAGTGTGCCGCCTTTTGCGGCGGAACATTTTCAAAAAAATTTCGTGAGTGTTTTCGGATTAGCACTAAATTGAACGTTTCCAAAATCGGGGAACGCTGAATTTATTGCTAAAGCCGTGCCTCACGGACAAAATAAAATAAAGTGAGGTAAATTTATGTTCCCGAATTTCAGAAAATTTGAAACTACCCTTGCCGGAAGACCGCTTGTTGTTGAAACCGGAAAGATGGCGGGTCTCGCAGGCGGCTCATGTCTTGTTCGCTACGGAGAAACAGAAATTCTTTGCACCGCAACAATGTCTGCAAAGCCCAGAGAGGGCGTAGACTTTTTCCCGCTCTCCGTTGATTTTGAAGAAAAGCTCTATTCAGTAGGCAGAATTCCCGGCTCTTTCCAGAGAAGAGAGGGCAGAGCAAGCGAAAAGGCTACTCTTTGCTCAAGAGTTATCGACCGTCCTATTCGTCCGCTTTTCCCGAAGGATATGAGAAATGACGTTGGCGTTGTTGCAACCGTTATGTCGGTTGATCCGGATTGCCTGCCCGAAATTACCGCAATGATCGGCGTTTCGATTGCTATTTCAATCTCGGAGATTCCTTGGGACGGCCCCATCAGCGGCGTTTCTGTCGGTCTTGTTGACGGAAAGTTTGTCATCAACCCGACGGAGGCTGAAAGAGCCAAGTCGGAAATGGCGGTCACCGTTGCTTCAACCGCAGATCTCGTTGCGATGATTGAAGCCGGCGCAAAAGAAGTTGACAACGAAACCATGTTTGACGGCATTATGTATGCTCACAAGGTCAACCAGGAGGTTGTTGAATTCATCAAGATGATTCAGAAAGAAGTCGGAAAGGAAAAGATTCCGTTTGAATCTCAAGAAGTTCCGGCAGATATGTTTGAAAGCGTCAAAGCTTTTGCTATTGACGATGTTAAGGCTGCTCTCGATACCGATGACAAGCGCGTTCGCGATGAGAGACTTAAGCCCGTTTATGAAAAGGTTCATGAAAAATTTGACAGTGAGTATCCGGAGCAGGAGGCAAAGATTGACGAATGTCTTTATAAGCTCCAGAAGTTCGTTGTTCGCCGCTGGCTCCTTGATGAAGGCAAGCGCGTTGACGGACGCGGAATCAACGATATGCGCCCGCTTAATGCAGAGGTTGATCTTCTCTCACGCGTTCACGGCTCGGGTATGTTCACCCGCGGTCAGACTCAGGTGCTCACCGTAACGACCCTCGGCACTATGGCTGACGCTCAGCTGCTTGACGGTCTTGACAACGAGACAAGCAAGAGATATATGCACCACTATAACTTCCCGTCATATTCCGTTGGCGAAACCAGACCCTCAAGAGGTCCCGGCAGACGTGAGATCGGTCACGGTGCTCTTGCGGAGAGAGCTCTTCTTCCCGTTATCCCCTCGGTTGAAGAATTCCCGTATACGATTCGCCTTGTTTCAGAGGTTCTTTCCTCAAACGGCTCAACCTCGCAGGCTTCCGTCTGCGGTTCAACGCTTTCGCTCATGGCTGCCGGCGTACCCATCAAGGCTCCCGTTGCCGGTATTTCCTGCGGTCTCATCACAGAGGGCGAGCGCTTTATGACTATGGTTGACATTCAGGGTCTTGAAGACTTCTTTGGCGACATGGACTTCAAGGTTGCCGGAACCAAAAAGGGTATTACCGCAATTCAGATGGACCTCAAGGTTCACGGTCTCACCCCCGAGATCATTAAGGAAGCCCTTTCAAAAACCTACGACGCACGCTGCAAGATTCTTGACGAGGTAATGCTTCCCTGCATTGCCGAGCCAAGAAAAGAGCTTTCAAAATATGCCCCGAAGATGCTCACAACCAAAATCGATCCGGAAAAGATCGGCGATGTTATCGGCAAGCAGGGCAAGGTTATTCAGAAAATTTGTGCAGAATGCGAATGCAAGGTTGATGTTGAAGAAGACGGAACGATTTTTGTTTCAGCTCTTGACCTTGAAAACGCAAAGCGTGCAATCACGATTGTTGAAACCATTGCCAACGATCCCGAAGTCGGCTCAATTTTCCGCGGCGTTGTAACAAGGCTTATGAGCTTTGGCGCTTTTGTTGAAATTGCTCCGGGCAAGGAGGGTCTTGTTCATATCAGTAAGCTTGATGTCAAGCGTGTTGAAAAGGTTGAAGACTGCGTTGCGGTCGGCGACGAGGTAATTGTCAAGGTTATTGAAATTGACGATCAGGGCAGGATTAACCTTTCAAGACGTGATGCTCTCATTGAAATTGAGGGACTTACACCCGAAAATGATGACAGCGAGAGCGAAAGAAGACCTGCAAGAGGCGGTCACGGTCCGCGCAGAGGCGGCGACAGAAGAGACCGCAGATAACAATTGAACAAAAGGGGGGTGTCGCGCTGCGTCAGCCCCCATGTTTTTTAAAGTCCGATGTTTGGCTGATAAGCACAAAGTTTGATGTTGTATATTACTCTCGGCTGATCATCGGTTGAAAAGAAAAAGAAAGAAGAGAAGTCAGAAAAAACAATTTTTGCAAAAGGAATGATTACTATGAAAAACAAAAACAGTTTATTCTTTCTCACTATTTCGGCAGTATTTGTTGCCATAATTGCGGTAATGTGCTTTACCCAAATAGGATATCTTAAATTCGGAATTATTGAAATTACTCTTATTTCTATTCCCGTTGCTTTCGGCGGTGCACTTCTCGGAAAATGGGGCGGACTTTTGCTCGGCTCGGCTTTCGGAATTTCAAGCTTTATTCAGTGTTTTGGTTTCAGCGCTTTTGGTGTAACGCTGCTTTCGATCAACCCGGTTTTGACGTTCATTGTTTGTCTTATTCCGCGTATGGTTGCAGGCTTTGTTTCTGCTCTATCGTTTGAAAAAATATCAAAAAAGCTTAATTCCGCCGTCAGCGGTCTCATCTCATTCTTCCTTGCTGCTGTACTAAATACGATTGGTTTTGTCGGATTGCTCATGCTGTTCTTTGCCAAAACGGAGTATATGCAGGGCATTTCCGAGCAGCTCGGCGCAGCGAATGTGTTCATGTTTGCCGTTTTGTTCGCCGGAGTCAATGCACTTGTTGAGGCTGCTGCCTGCACTGCTTGCGGAGCCGCTCTCGGTCCCGTGGCAAAAAAACTCAAATCTCAGATGAAGTAATCCAGGGGTAGCTATGCAAATCCGCGAAGAACTAAATATTAAGAAAAGCGATAAAAAGGACACAACGCTGCTTTCAAAGGCATCGCTTGCCTTTTCAATGGCTGTTTTCGGAACCATTGGAATTTTTGTCCGTTCAATTGCTTTTCCGTCAAGTTTTGTTGCGATGAGCCGCGGCTTTCTGGGCGTTTTTTTCCTGCTTGTTTTTAAGCTGATCAGGCGTAAAAAGATTTCGTTTTCCGCCGTGAAAGAGAATATTTTACTTCTTTTGGCATCCGGTGCGGCAATCGGAATCAATTGGATACTTCTCTTTGAGTCATACAACTATACCTCTGTTGCAACTGCAACGCTTTGCTATTACCTTGCTCCGATTTTTGTCACAGTTGCATCGCCGTTTTTGCTCAAAGAGAGGCTCACGGTCAAAAAATTCTGCTGTGTACTGTGTGCACTTTTCGGTATGGTTTTTGTCTCCGGCGTATTTGAAAGCGGTGGAATCAAGACCGGTGAATTCAGAGGGATACTTCTCGGAATCGGCGCAGCGGCGTTTTATGCCACGGTAACTCTTATCAATAAAAAGCTCCGTGATATCACCGACACAGACCGGACGATCATGCAGCTGCTTTTTGCTTCGCTCACTGTTACACCGTATGTCTTTTTGACGGAAAATGTCGCGTCCTTTGATTACAATGCAAAAGCCGTTTTGCTGCTTTTGGTTGTCGGCGTGATTCATACAGGCTTTTCATATACGCTTTACTTTGGTTCTGTCGGCAGATTGCCGGCTCAGACAACGGCGCTGTTCAGTTATATTGATCCGGTTGTTGCAATTTTGCTCTCGGCACTTTTTTTGAAAGAAAAACTCGGTCTTTTTGATATTGTCGGAGCCGTAATGATTCTTGGCTCAACGTTAATCAGTGAAATCAACTTTAAGAGGGAAAGAAAATGACAGAAACAAAAACCGCTTTTATTGCTATTGTAGGACGTCCCAACGTCGGAAAGTCATCAATACTCAACCGTCTGCTTTCAGCAAAGGTTGCAATTGTTTCCGATAAACCCCAGACAACGCGCACAAGGATAATGGGCGTTTTGACTAAGGACGAAACCCAGCTTGTCTTTACCGATACTCCGGGTTTTCACCGTCCGCACAACAAACTTGGCGAAAAAATGATCAAAGCCGTTACGGAAAGTATCGGCGGCGTGGACGCCTGCATGTTCGTGACCGAGCCGGAGGGAGAACTGCGCGAGGAGGAAAAGGAACTGCTTTCAAAGTGTCGCGCGCAGAAAATGCCGGTGGTACTTGTTATCAACAAGATTGATACCGTAGCTCAGAAAACGGATCTCATGAAGCGTATCGCTTATCTTTCCTCTCAGTATGATTTTGAGGCTGTTGTTCCGGTCTCTGCACTCAGAAATGACGGAATGGACGCACTGACAGACGAACTTACCGCGCTTGCATTTCCGTCGGAACACTTCTTCCCCGACGATACCCTCACGGATCAGCCCGAGAGGGTCATAGCGGGCGAAATAATCCGCGAAAAAATGCTGCGCCTGCTTGACCGCGAAATACCGCATGGCGTTGCTGTTTCAATCGAAAAAATGCGCGAACGTCCGGATAAGGACATCATGGACGTTGAAGCTGTCATATACTGCGAAAAAGAAAGCCATAAAGGTATAATTATCGGCAAAGGCGGAGCAATGCTCAAACGCATTTCAACCTATGCAAGACAGGATATGGAGCGCTTTTTTGACTGCAGGATAAATCTCAAGTGCTGGGTCAAGGTCAAAGAGGGCTGGCGCAACAGAGAGGGTCTTATTCATAACTTCGGTCTTGACTGAATGAGTGACGTACGGTTCGGTGCGGGGGCTTTGATATGTAATCTCTGATGTTTTTTACACACCGAATCAACCTGCGATGACAAAAATTTCCTGTTTAAAGCTGCTGCTTTTTGCGCAAAGTAATAGAGTAATTAACTTTGCGGAGGGACAGTCATGAACAAAAAGGAACTTTGGCGCATTTTTATGAAAACCGGCAGAGTCTCGGATTATCTCAATTATAAGAATGCAAGAGACGAGGAACAGCCTCTTGAACATGACGTGTTTTCAGAAGAATTTGCCGAGGAATTTGTCAATAACTTTGACGGAGATTTTCCGGAGATGCAAAGTCACGGTGAACTTTCTTCGTCTGAGGAATACGAGGATATTGACGATTATGATTATTAAAACGGACGGAATTGTGATCCGCGAACAGACAACAGGCGAAAGAGACAGGCTTGTAACCCTGCTCACACGTTCAAACGGTGTGGTCAGGGCTTTCGTCAACGGCGGAAGGAGCCCCAAAAGCAAAAATGTTGCTTCAACGGGGCTTTTGTGCTATTCCGATTTAGTGATAGAAAAACGAAAAAACGGCGTTTACATAGTTACAGAAGCGGCACCGAAGGAAGTCTTTTTCTCTTTACGTGACGATCTTGTTTCGCTTTCACTTGCTCAATATTTTGCCGAGCTTGCTGCCGAGCTTGCACCGCGTGAGGAGGAGTCCGACGAGTTTTTGCGCGTATTGCTCAATGCAGTTTATTTTGTATCTCAAAAAAAACGCGAGCCGGAGCTTATCAAAGCCTCAACTGAGCTTCGATTTCTTTCAATCGCCGGATATATGCCATCAGTTGTTGCCTGTTGCAGCTGCGGAAAATATGAGAGTGAAACAATGCGTTTTTCCGTCTCTTCCGGTCGTCTTTACTGCGATGAATGTTTGCCGGCGGAAAAGACCTATGAGCTGCCGCTCAGCGTTGTTACCGCGATGCGGCACATCTGTCTTTCAGAAACGCAAAAGCTGTTTTCTTTCACTCTTTCAAAATCTTCGCTTGAGCTTCTTGCGCAGATCAGCGAAAAATATCTCAAAAACGTTACTATGAGAAATTACAAAACACTTGATTTTTATAAAACAATGACCCGATAAGACCTAATTGCACAATTTGCAGTGTACATCTCAACTGTGCGATATTGCCATATAACAAAATGAACCGAATGATATGGGTTATTTGTATTCGGTCTGTTCGGACGAATAGGAGGGAGAAAATGAAAAAGGATTATCTTGCGCTCGACCTTGATAAGGTTCTTGAAAAGCTTTCGTCTTTTGTTTGCAGTGCAGACGGAAAAGACGAGATCTCGCGCCTTGAGCCGCAGAGCGATTTTGACACGGTTCAGGCGCTTCTTAACCAAACAACTGACGCGCATATGCTTATGGCGCGCTTTGGCGCTCCGTCTTTCGGCGGACTCAAAAACGTCAATAACGCCCTTGCACGCGCAAACGCAGGCAGTGTGCTTTCAATGCGCGAGCTGCTGGACGTTGCGGAGGTTCTGCGTTCGATCCGCGGAATCGTTCAGTGGCGCAGCAAAAATGAGGGCGTGCGTTGCTCGGTTGATGTGTATTTTGATGCGCTTACGCCGAATAAATACCTTGAAGACAAAATTACAACGGCAATCATCAGCGAGGATGAAATGAGCGATAATGCTTCTCCGGCGCTCTATGATATTCGCCGAAAAATCCGCGCTGCGTCTTCAAAGGTACGCGATAGGCTTGACAAAATGATTCGCTCCTCGCAGTATCAGAAAGCTCTGCGTGAGGCTATTGTAACCATGCGCAACGGGCGCTATGTTGTGCCAGTAAAGGTTGAGCACCGCTCAGAGGTCAGCGGACTTGTTCACGATACATCTTCAAGCGGAGCCACTGTTTTCATAGAGCCTGCCGGCGTTGTTGAGGCAAATAATGAAATAAAGGTGCTGCGCGGCAAGGAACAGGAAGAAATTGACAAGATTCTTTATGAGCTTTCGGTTGAGGCAGGCAGCTTTTTTGAGGGAATAAAGTCGAGCTATGAATGTGCGGTTGAGCTTGACGTGATTTTTGCAAAAGCCAAGCTTGCGTATGAGATGAAAGCCATGACGCCTGTTCTAAATGATAACGGAAAAATACTTCTTAACCGCGCGCGTCATCCTCTTATTGACCCCAAAAAGGTTGTTGCAACCGATATTCGCCTCGGCACCGATTTTGACACGCTCATCATAACGGGACCCAACACGGGCGGCAAAACCGTTTCAATCAAAACCGTCGGGCTCTTTTCACTCATGGCAATGTGCGGCTTGATGATTCCCGCCGGAGACAGGAGCGAGGTCTCGGTGTTTGACCACGTTTTTGCCGACATAGGAGACGAGCAGAGCATTGAGCAGTCGCTTTCAACTTTTTCGTCGCACATTACAAACATCATACGTATCATGAACTTTGTCAACGAGCGTTCGCTTGTGCTCATTGATGAGCTTGGTGCCGGAACCGACCCCGTTGAGGGTGCCGCGCTTGCCACGGCTATTCTTGAGCGCATACATGAAAAGGGCGCAAAAATCGCCGCAACAACGCATTATGCAGAGCTTAAAGTCTATGCACTTGAAACCCCGGGCGTTGAAAACGGCTGCTGTGAGTTTGACGTTGCGTCTCTCAGACCTACATACCGCTTGCTTATAGGCGTACCCGGCAGATCAAACGCTTTTGCAATTTCAAAGCGCCTCGGCATGGAAAACGGAGTCATTGAACGTGCGCAGTCGCTTGTTTCAAATGACAATGCGAGCTTTGAGGGCGTTATTGAGTCGCTTGAAAAGAGCCGCCAGGACTTTGAGGAAAAGCGCGATGAAGCCGAGCAGATTCGCCTTGAAGCAACAAAAGCAAAGTCTGAGGCGCAAAAATATAAAGACAGCATTGAGGATCTGCGCAAAAAGGAGCTTGACAAGGCTCAGCAGCAGGCAACAAAAATTATTGAACAGGCAAAACGCAGCGCATATGCCCTTGTGAATGAGCTTGAGGAGCTGAAACGCGAAAGCGCAAAGTCCCGGGATAAAGCCGAGGCGGCAAGACGGGCAAAGCAATTGATGAAAAAGAGCATGGGCGAGTTTGACGATATAACCAATCCTGTTACCGCAGCTCTTGCCGATGAAGAAAGCTATGTTGTTCCGAAAACGCTGAAAATCGGCGATGAGGTACTTCTTGCGGATATCGGCAAAACGGCTACAGTTACCGCGCTTGAGGACAAAAAGGGTGAGGTTGAGGTGCTTGCCGGAATAATAAAAATGAGAACGCCGAAAAGCAATCTCAGAGTCGGAAAAAGCCTCAAAAGCGCAAAAAGCGCCGCAAAGCCGACTCCCAAAAAATCCACTCACGAGTTCAGACCGGCAGGTTCAGAAAAAGCAGAATGCGACCTTCGCGGAATGAACGTTGAAGAAGGCATTATGGAGCTTGAAAGGCATCTTGACCGCTGTATGCGTCTCGGACTGGGTGAAATCAGCGTAATTCACGGCAAGGGTACCGGAGTTTTGCGCAGAGGCATTCAGGATTATCTCAGAAAGTGCAAATATGTCAAGTCTTTCAGACTCGGCACGTTCGGAGAGGGCGAAAACGGAGTAACGATAGTTACCTTGAAGTAACTGCATACACGGTCTGTTTTTTTGTATTGATAAAAGGGCAAAGAATATAGGCTCCTTGTCAACGTCGAAGTAAAAAGTTAATAAGGAAATTCACGAGCAGTCGCCGCCAGGCGGCTGCTCGGTTGTTTTAAGAGGGAGAGTGGCAATAAAGCATGTGTAAGATGCGTTTTTGAAATTTGAGCAGTGTACTGCGACAATCTTTGCCAAAAAGGAACAAAATATACTTTTTATCGCGCTTAAAGAAAGTTTGTTCATAAATCGTTGACATAATATTCGCAATGTGTTAATATTATGCATAGCGTGTTCGCTAAAAAAATTAAAGGAGAGAATATTATGTCAGTTTTCAAAAAAATCCTTATTCCTCTGGCAGTAATTCTGATCACATTGTTTCCCAGTCTTCAGAAACCTCAGGTCAGAGTTGAGTCACAGGAGAATGCCGTTGTCGCTTATGCGGCTTGCTGCCGCGAAGCCGGAACAACATGGTCTGTTTCGCTCGATAAAAACGGTATTGTCAACGTTACGTCTGAATATGTTTCCGACAGCTCGTCTCCGTGCGCGGTCATAGGCATTGGCGGATATGACGTGTTCACATTCACTGCCGCGGGAGAGGGCAAAGCAACAGCAACGCTGAAATACTCCGGCAAGAAAATAACAGCCGAAGAAAAAATCACTCTCTATTCGCACAATGGCAAGGTTACAACAACGGATCAGACCGATGTGCCTGTGACCCCCGTTTCAATAACGGCGCAATCAACGGGCAAGGTCTATGCCGACAGTGCAGTCTCCAACAGCAATTTCAAGGTGTTCGTTAATTATTCCGACAACACAAAGAAAGAAAACAAGGACTTCACCATTGAACCCGGCTATTCTCCGTTGACCGGCCGCACATATACCGTTTCTGCAACAGTAGACGGAAAAAAGCTTTCAACAGATGTTTTTCTTGAATATATAAAATTCACCGACGTCAAAGCAGTTGCCAAGGGCGTTATAACCATCGGCAAAGAAAACACCGCAAAGATAAGCTCGTCCGACTTCACCGCTACCGTCACCTATGAGGACGGAAGTGTGAGAACCGGAAGAAGCTTTGAAGAATCCGCAACAAAGACTGTTGATTATCTCGGCACAGGCTACTTAGACTTAATATACGGTGAGGCAGGTTTACGCAAGTTCGTGACCGGTAAAATTGAAATTGTTTCCGGCACGGAATTTGTATCAATCAAGGCAGAACCGAGAAAAGAGAGCTATGTTCCCGGTTACACTTTCACAAAAGATGATGTAATCTGCAAGGCTTACCGTGCTAACGATACAGAAGGCGTTGAGGTTACGAACATAGAGGTCCGGGAGTTCACATTCACTGACGACGATGCGGGAAAAACGCGTCAAACGCTTGTTTCTTTCACTGACTGTGGCAAGTACTTTGGCACTTTCGTCAGCGCAAAGTGTTTCTATGCATATGATTTGACAGCCTTTGACGTTAAAATGAATACAATTATCATTCACGTCGGAGACGAAATCACGAAAGATATGTTGAGCATAAAAACCGAATGGAGCGACGGAGTAGAAAGAGATATCACTGACCGAGTTGTATTTTCAACGAGTCCAAACACTACACCGGGAAAAGGAGCATGCCGCGTCAGTTTCAAACACAACGGCGAATTGTATGAGAAAACTCTAAGTTACCTTGTTGCAGAGAAAGATTGCCCGCTTGAAGTCGAAGTTGATCTTTGTGACTTCGGTCATGCTGTCGGCGATGTTATCAACAGCGAAGCTATAGAGGTTTCGGCAAAGCTTTACGCAAAAGACAATTATTACACAACTTTCAATGCAAGCGATTTCAGCAACATTGTTTCTGATGAATTCAATTGCACCGAAAAGGGCAAGTTCTCAGTTGATGTTTCATATCCTGAGGCTGACGGCACTTTGACAACAAAGACACTTCCTTTCTTTGTTGTTGCAAATAAGCGCACAACATTCAGCTACGCCGAGGACGGAAGAACCATAACCGGAATCACTGACGGCGATGGCGAAACTCTCATGCTCCCGGATGAAAACGATAAAGGTGAATCCATTTCCTATGATTTGAATCAACTGCGTTCCGATTATCCGGAATACAAAAACGTATATTTTAGCGGCAACGGCTATGAAAAATTTGCAAACACTTTCAAAAATCCGTTTGACGCAGCATGGTTAAACCGTGATTGCAGCTTGGACGTTGATAATTACGATTTGCCGGTTTTAATTGCAAACCGTTTGCATTACAAAAACACCGTTGAAAGCGGCGATGGTTTGTTCACAGCCATAGACACTCCTAACGGTGGGGCAGTCATCAGGTACAACGGCACCGAAAACAAGGATGTTACTATCCCCGAAAAAGTGGGTAATGTCAGCATTACGACAATAGGTGCGTATGCATTTTATCAAAGGAATGCGCGTAACCTCACTGTTTTGGAAAACATATCCGTTATCTGCAGCGGAGCATTTTCAAACTTTACGGTAAACACTGTCGATCTCGGCACTATTGAGCATGTCAATGAGAAAGGACTTGCAGGAATGCATGTCAACAAGCTCATCGCCAATAATTTGAAAGAACTCGGCAAAGAAGCAGTGACCGGCAGTTCAATAGGCGAATTACAGCTTAATGCAGTTGAAAAGGTTGGCGAGTCCGCCTTTGAGTCTTCTGTAATCAAGTCTGACATAACACTCCCCGCTGCCACGGAAATTGCAGAATGGGCGTTCAAGCGCAGCAGCGTGAGCGGTGCTATAATACTGCCCTCGATTAAAACTATAGCGCCGAACGCATTTATATACTCAAATTTGAAATACATAAAACTCCCGAACGCCGACAGAGGAACAATAGCCGACGCAAAATGGGGTGTTCCCGACGCTTATGTATACTACAGAAATTCAAATTCCGGCATACAGTATGACGTTGATGAAAACGGCAATGCTGTTGTCTGCGAATATATTCAGACAGACGCTCCCGTGACAAAGCTCGTTATTCCATCGGAAATTGACGGACACACCGTTGTCGGAATCGGCGATGGCAAGAATTACGGCAATTTTGACGGTATAACAGAAATCGTTCTCCCGGAAACGGCAACATATATCGCCGACCGGGCTTTCTTCCCGAACACAACAATCAAGAAGATTTCCGGTGCAGGTGTTACCGATATTGGAGCATGGATTTTCCCATATAATACAGCAGTCCTGGAGTCAATTGATTTTCCGAGCTGTAAGACAATAAGTGAATATGCATTTTATGAATGTGAAAAACTCGCGGACGTCGGTAGCATGAAACCGCAGAAAGTAGAATACCGTGCATTTTACGGAACAGCAATCCAAAAAATTGATCTTTCGGAATGTGTCTCCCTGGGAGAAGAAGCTTTTTTCTATTGTCAAAAGCTTACTGATATTGTCAGCCTCACAAAATGCACATCGTTCGGTGAAAGTGTATTTACAAGCTCAACGAAACTGAGCACAGAAATAATATTTAATGAAAGCATTGAAAAAATACCCATGTACCTCTTTGCGAGAACAGCAATAACCAAGGTAATTTTCCCGGAGCACCTCCGCGAAATAGGCTCAAGCGCATTTAACAGCTGCTCTTCCCTCTCGGTTTTCACAACAAAGAACAGCACAAAGACATTTGAACTTCCGTCCTCAATTGAAAAGATCGGTGACGCCGTATTTTATGGTTGCTATAAGCTCACGGGCGATCTTGTGATTCCCCAAAAGGTTACCGCTATTGAGAGATACGCATTCCACAGATGCAATTTCACATCGCTGACCCTCCATGACGGCATTACCTTCATTGGTGCAGAGGCATTTTCACGCAACACAAATATGACGGGAATACTTACACTTCCGTCAAAGCTTGAATACCTCGGAGACAAGGCGTTCGACCACGATCTGAAATTTGAAAATACCTCGCTTTATATTCCCGCAACGCTTTTGTCTATCGGCGGCGACCTGTGGCGCCCGTCAAGCTCGGGAACAATACAGGAGAGAGCGCGTAACTCAACGCATATGTTCTATAACTTTGCATCGCAGACATTCAAAGAGTATATCGTTGACGAAAACAACCCGAACTATAAATCGGTTGACGGCGTTCTGTTCTCAAAGGACGGCAAACGTCTTGTTGGTTTCCCCTGCGCAAAAGAAGTTGAAAACGGCGTGTATGAGGTTCCCGAAGGAGTTGTTGAATTCGACGACATGTGCTTCAGCCGTGCAGGCATCGGCGGCGGAAATCTCTCCATTCTTGTACTTCCCGATACGTTTACGGTCGCAGATAACCTCGGTCACAAAAACTGCGTATCATATTCACTTATTTCTTATAACACACTTTCTGCATCGCTCTACTACACAGGCGTTAAGGAGCTTCGCGTCAAGGATTCGAACCCGAACTTCACCTGCGTTGACGGCGTTCTCTATTCAAAGGATATGACTACACTCGTCTGCGTTCCTCCGCGTTACGAGGGCAAGCTCGTTATACCCGAGGGTGTTACGCGTGCGGTCAAAGGCGCAATCGGCGGCAGTAACGTGGATAGTGACGCAACAATGGTGTCCGCGCTCAAGGGCAGAGTTACCGAAATTTCTATCCCCTCAACGCTCACCGATATATATAAGCAGGTTCGCAACATGGGTATCAACAGCTCCGGAGCAACAATAACAGTTGATGAGCGCAACAGTGTCTACTACGTCAAGGACGGACTCCTCGAACTCAAATAAAACCTATTCGGCGTTATGAAATAACGTTGAACAAACAATTATAAAAGAGTCTCCGGAACCGTAAATCATGGTTTCGGAGACTCTTTTTGAGTAAGCTTGATTGTTGTGCAGGCAGCTTGTTTTTTCGCCGCGGAGTATGGCTTCAGCCTCGGAATTTTGAAAGGTACTTTTATATGTCGGTTACACCGTTCATTCTCCAAAGTATATTCTTTCAAGTTCGGTTTTTATTGCATTGTCGGTGTAAGCTTTTGCTTTTTCCGCTCCCGCCTTGCCAAATGCTTTGGCAAGCGCCACGTCGTCAAGAAGCAGTGCAATTTTTTCTGCAAAAGCGTCTGAATCGGCAGGGGAGTCGATGATAAATCCTGTTTTATCGGGAACAACAAGCTCTCTGTGGCTGCGGTTTGATGAGGCAACAACCGCCTTTTCAAGCAGCATTCCCTCAATTATGTTCAGCGCCATTCCCTCGCGAAAGCTGCATGAAACGATGATGTCCGCAATATTTGCAAAGCGTTCGAGATCCGTGCGGTAGCCGAGAAAATCAACATGCTTTTCAAGCCGGAGAGCTTTGACCTCCTCTTTGAGCCGTAGCAGTTCCGGACCGTTGCCTGCCAGCAGCAGCCTGGCTTTCGGAAAACGTTCAGCCAATTTTTTCATTGCTCTTATAGCGGTCAGTTGGTTCTTGTTCGGCAAAAGCTCACCGGTGCAAAGCAAAAGCTGTTCGTCCTTGCCATAGCCGAGCTCTTTTTTCAAAGCCGAGCATTCTTCTTCTGTGAGCTTTTTGTATTTTTCAGAGTTTGCACCGACTCCGTGAATGTGAACAACGTTTGTGGGGAACTTCTCTTTGGCAAGTTCATAGTCCTCGTCTGCAATTGTTATGAGTGTGTCTGTGAATCTGCTCATAAATTTTTCAACCGGATACCAGATGAGCCAGTTCTTTTTTGGCGCACCTTTGTAAAAATGAAAGCCGTGAGCGGTGTAAAACACCTTTGTGGCGTGCTTTCGTGCTCTGCGCGAGGCAAGTCTGCCAAGAACTCCTCCCACAGGAGTGTTGCAGTGAACAACATCGTAGCCACCGGCGTCAACAACAGTTTTGAGCTTTTTGTACGCTTTGATATTCTTAAAAGAAAAAGGCGAGCGGCAGAACGGAATGTCAAAAACTTTTTCTGCAAAGTCGAGCTTCAGCCCGTTCTTTTCCGCAAGGTTGTCCCTTGCGGCGGCGTGCAATTCGCAGTCATGGGCGTGCAAAACCGCGGCAAGCGGACGGTGAAATTGGCATATGTGTGATTGAACCGTGGCAACAAGAAGTACTTTCATAACGTCTCCTATAAATTTTTAAATCATCTGCATTAAAGCAGGTTTTCTTTTATTTTTTTCCATAATCTTTCGCGGTTGCCGTCGCCGACAAAGCTGTTGTGCGGTGTGAGCAAAACGTTCGGCATATCCCAGAGCGGACTGTTTTCAAAAAGCGGTTCCTCAAAAAAAACATCAAGCGCTGCTTTTCCTCCGCTTTTCAGCCATTCGGTGAGCGCTGTTTCATCTGCAATTGCTCCTCTTGAGATGTTCACAAAAATCGCGTCCGGTTTGAGAAAAGCAAAAAAATCTTTTCCGATTATTCCGCGTGTTTGTTCCGTCAGCGCTATGCATGAGATAAAAACATCGCTTTTCATTGCGGCGGACTGTAGCTTTTCAAGCGGAAGAATCTCGTCAAACACATCTGTTTTTCGCTCGGTGCGGTTGACTCCCGTAATATGGCAGCCGAAAGCTTTAAAAAGTCTCGCAGTTTCCTGCCCGACGTCTCCGCAACCGAGAATGCACACGTTTTTTCCGTTGAGCTCGGTCAGAGAACGGTGTTTTTGCCATTGATGTTTTTTCTGATTTTCTTCAAAAAAACGGGTTTGCTTGCAGAAGTATAAAACAGCACTCACAGCAAACTCAGCCATGGGTTTGCTGTATACACCGGAGGCTGTGAACAGCTTGATTTTGTGCTCTGATATGTATTCGGTCGGCACGCGGTCAAGTCCGGCGCTCGTCAGTTGAATTTTGCAAAGATTCGCAAACGGCTCAATGGGGTTGAAAAAAAACAGGCTGTTGCAAACAACCGCATCATATTTTTCCGGACTTTTCGGCATCTCGCGTTCGTTTTTGTGAAAAAACACGGTATGTCCGATTTGTATAAGCAGTTCTTTTTCTTCAGGCAGCGGCTCAAATGCACCGGTAAAGAGAATGTTCATCTTTTTGCAGTCTCCTCAATTATTTGCACGCAGTCGGCAATTTTTCGTCTGTTTTCTTCAAACATGGCGTCGTTCCATTTTGCGCATTCATTTTCAACTCGGCGGATATCGGCTACACCATCTTTGAAAATGCGGCGGATCTCGGTCTTGTCCGTGATAATCGCAGTGTTGCAAAAGCTGCGCGACAAGATGACATACTGTGAGCCGAGCCTTACATGCTCGGCAATAATATACTCTGCCGGCAGCATACCGGAACCCGGACGTCCCACTCCGCCAAAGCCGCATGGAACCCCGGCGTTTTGAACGGTTTTTAAAAGCCGTTCAACGGTTCCGTCTGAGAGGAGACGGAACATGAACTTCATTTTGTAGCATAGATGAAGGTCGTTGAGCCCGATGTGCATGCTGTTAATTCCCGGAACCTTTAATGCTTCAGAAAGATTTTCGGCTGCACTGTCGGTTTCAAGCAAAGGCATCGTTTTTGCTCTTTTGTCAACCATGGAGACAAATTTTTCAAGGTCTTCGGCAAAACGCCACATGGGCAGCATAATAATGTCCGCACCGTTGCGGATCGCAAGATCAATTTCGTTTTGAGAGCTTTGGTTCAGCGGGTTTATCCGCGCCATGACCTGCGCTTTTTTGCCGATTGCTTTTTTTATATTTGCAATGTCCTGCACCGTGTGATGAGACTGAACGGTATCCATTCCGCCCTGCCGCTCGGCTTTGCCAAGCTCCTCCATGTCAATAAAAATGATATCAACGCCGCTTTCGGCGGCAATTTCTGCCACCTCGGGGTCGTTTGTGATGTACATAAGCTTCAGCATATTGTCACCTCACGCGGTTGTGCCGACATTTTCATTGTCTTCGTTGCGGATAACCTTTGCCGCAGTCATAAAGAGAATTTTTATGTCAAAAAGCAGCGAACAGTGGTCAACGTAGTAGTTATTAAGTTCAATTCTGCGGTTCCATTCAACCGTCTTTCTGCCGTTGACCTGCGCCCACCCGGTGATTCCGGGGCGAACGTCAAACATGTGGCGCTGTTCTTTTGTATACTGTTCAATCGGCCATGGGTGATAGGTGAGCGGCGGTCTCGGACCGACTATTGCCATGTCGCCTTTGATTATGTTAAAAAGCTGCGGCAGCTCGTCAATGCTTGTTGCACGAATAATTTTTCCAACCTTGGTAACACGGGGATCGCCGCTTTCGCTGTAAACGCCGCTGCCCGTATGCTCCGCGCCTACTGACATGGAACGGAACTTATACATTGTAAATTCCTTTCCGCCGAGTCCGAGTCTCTGCTGTCTGAACAGCACCGGACCGGGCGAGGACAGCTTGACCGAAACTGCCGTTGCAGCCATAAGAGGCGACAGCAGAACAAGCGCCGGAACGGAAATAGCGGTGTCAAGGATACGTTTGCCAAATTCTTTATACATAAAAAATCACCCGTTTTGTTTGATTTTGCGGTCGAAAAGCGAAAACAGAGTCTGCTCAGCAACAACAGATGTTTCGTCATATCAAAACCGATATTTTTGCGTCCGTTTCATAGTACCATGGAGTGAAAAAAAACGCAAGGGTTGTGTGCTTTCAAAAAGAAAAACGGTTCGTTTTTTGTGCATAAAAGATGTTTTCTTTGGCGTTTTATTCTTTTTGGCTCTTTGCAAAAATAAAAACAGGCATTTTTGAAAATATATAAAATTTTGCGATGAATTGTATTTTTACCTGTGAAAAAATGTTTTTTGAGCGAGCGGAAACTCACATTAGTGGTTTCTTTTGCCAAAAAACATGCAAAAACCCTTTAAATTCAACAAAAATCAGCATATTGACGTATGATTATTTCGCCTCAATTATTGACAATATGTAATAGCTTTGGTAAAATACTCTTGTATGTAAACTCGGATTATTGCTACCCAAAAAGGAGGACTTTTGAAATGAAAAAAACAAAGGCGGCAAAAAGAGTTCTGAAAAGCGTATTCAGCATTTTTATGTGTATGCTTATGCTTGCAGGCTCCCTTGTTTTTGATTCTTCAATGTTCAGTGTGAGTGCAGTTTCGGATGGCGGTGTGCAGACGACTGCCGTCAATGGCGAAGATGTTCGCCGTGCTGAGCTGAACTTTAACAACGGCTGGAAATTCAGCCTGAGTGATCCAATAGGCGCCATGGCAAAGGCGTATGATGACTCTTCATGGGAAAGCGTCAGTCTCCCTCATGATTTCAGCATCACGCAGGACTTTACAAACAGCGGCACCGAGGTTGAATCCGGCAATCTCCCGACAGGAACCGGCTGGTACAGAAAAATGTTCACGATGCCGGCGGACTATGCCTCCAAGGAAGTCTTTTTGAACTTTGACGGTGTTTATAATAATGCATATATTTATGTCAACGGGAAGCTCGTTGCAGAAAACCATTACGGTTACAACTCGTTTTCCGTTAATATCGGTAATTATATCACCTGCAACGGCAGTACGTGGAATCTTGTTGCCGTCAAGGTTGAAAGCGAGATGGCGTCAAGCCGTTGGTACTCCGGTTCGGGTATCTATCGTGATGTAACGATGACAATAACCAATCCCGTTCACGTTGCAAGGCACGGTACCTATGTTACGACTCCTACTGTTACCTCCGAAAGTGCCTCTGTCAACGCCGCAGTGACCGTTGATAACGATTCTTCTGAAAGTCGCTCGGTCACAGTGCAGACTACCGTTTATAATCCGAGTAATAAAGCAGTTTCTTCATCGGAAAAAGACGTGACGATTGCCGCCAAAAGTTCGTCCGTTCTCTCCTTTGACCACACGGTCGCCTCTCCGATGCTGTGGGATATTGATACACCCAATCTTTATACCGTTGAGACAGTCATCAATGATGCAGACAGCGGCACAATTGATATTTATAAAACAGATTTCGGAATCCGTACAATTTCTTGGGAAACGGACACGGGCTTTTATCTTAACGGAAAAAACGTAAAACTCAAAGGCGTCTGCATGCACCACGATCAGGGCGCTCTTGGTGCCGTTCAGGAATATGACGCCATATATCGTCAGCTCAAAATTCTCAAGGATATGGGCTGCAACGCAATAAGAACAAGTCATAATTCCGCCTCAAGAATTCTTATTGAGCTTTGCAACAAGCTTGGTTTCCTCGTTATGGAGGAGTTCTTTGATGATTGGGATTCGCCGAAAAACGGCAACAGCAACGATTTCAGCAAATATTTCAGCAAAACTCTTTCTGCCGACAATGACCTTGTTGGAGCAGAAAGCGATATGACATGGGCTCAATTTGTTGTCAAGGAAACTATGCTGAGAGACAGAAATGACCCGAGCATCGTCATCTGGGACTGCGCAAATGAGCTTTATCAAGCGTCTTCAAGCACAAATTATGCAACTATCGCGGCTATGATGCGCGAAACTGTCAGAACATATGACACAACACGTCCGCTCACAGAGGGCAACGACCAAAGCAGACTTCTGAACGTTGACGATTACATGGACGTCATCGGCGCGAACTATCACCCCGAGGCATGGAATACAATCAAAAATAACGGCACGCTGACAAAGCCTTTTGTTGCAACGGAAAGCATTTCGGCAATCACAAGCAGAGGAATATACTCATATTCTTCAACAAGGCAGGGCGGTCAGGTCAGCCAAAAGAACTACGCGCTTTATTCTTACGATAACTCAAGGGTCAACTGGGGCAGCACGGCGGCTTACGGTTGGTATTACGTTGCGGCGAACGACTGGTTCTCCGGTGAGTTTGTTTGGACAGGCTTTGACTATATCGGTGAGCCTACGCCTTGGAACGGCAGCGGCACCGGTTCTTCAACCGTTCCCAACAGTTCATATTTCGGCATTGTTGACACCGCAGGATTCCCGAAGGATCAGTATTATCTTTACAGAAGCTGGTGGCAGAACAATGATACGACCCTCCACCTTCTTCCGGGAACGTGGAACAAGGATAACCTCTATCTGAATAACGGTTATGCTTATGTAAACGTCTATTCAAACGCTGACCATATAGAACTTCTCCTCAACGGAAACGTTATAGGAACGGCACAGTCAACCGATGTTACCACGGCAAACGGCTATACCTATAAGACATGGACCGAGACGGCTGTTGACACGTCTAACTGCAACACCAATGAGATCTACTCTTCAACCGGTCATGATTTCTATGCTCAGTTCGGTGTAAAATACACCGAGGGAACTCTCAGCGTCAAGGCGTATGACGCCGAGGACAACGAAATTTCCGACACAGTCGGAACAAACAGCGTAACAAGCGGAAAATCAGCTGCAAAAATTGTTGCAAAAATTTGGGGCGACGATAATTTTGTTGCCGATTCGGACAGCTATGCATATGTTGAATTTGAAGCAGTTGATGAAGACGGCAACTTTGTCAATGACTATTACGGAACGCTTGATATCAGCGTTAATAACAACGGCGTGATTGCCGGCGTTGACAACGGCTTCCAAGGCACAACAAAAAAGTTCCGCCAAAGCTCTGTTATTAAATCCGACACCTCTGCAACAATTGAAATGTTCAGCGGACGCGCTCTTGCAATCGTCAGAACAACAGATATTCCGAACAACATTCAAGTCACGGCAACCAATTCGGACGGACTCACCGTTGACGGAACAACGTTCACATCAAGAGAGCAGACGATTGAAGAAAAACAGCAGTATTTTGAAAACTATGTTCTTCAGAGCATCATTTCCTATGAACCCGGAATTTATGATGAATATGAAATGCTCAAGGAAGAATTTGCGGGGCTCAAATCTCCGGACAGCGCCAAGGTGAAATATGAGTATTATCCCGTTTCCAATGTCACTACTGAACTTGAACTTCCGTCGGGCGATTACATCATAACCGGTCTCAGTAACAACCCCAATGTTGTTGCCGCAACCGGCGCGATGACGCACAATGCATACAGCGGTTCTGCAAAGGGCGTTTACTGCACCGGCGTTCAGGGTACTCCGTCCGCCACCGATCCTACGTGGCACTTTGAGTGCCTTGAAAACGGAAAGTATTATATTTATTACACCGATTCGTCCTCAGTCAATCATTATATCAATCTCGGAACAACGAGCGGTTCACTCACCGTTTCTCAGTCGCCGTATGAATTGACGGTTACGGTTTCGGGTAACGGAGTAGTAATCGGCAACGGCTCTCAGTATGTGAACTATTATGGCTCAACAAGCCCGAAAAACCTTGTTTCAACGTGGTCCACGGGAACCGTTCTCAGCCTTTATACAACAGACGGAACCACGGTTACCGCCGTTGACGTGAACACCAGTTATGTCGGAATTGAAGATGGAAAATATGCAATTTACTGCAACGCCAGCAATCTGAGTCTTGTAATGACAGATGAGGTTCAGTCAAATAATCAGGCTGTGAGTGTTCCGGGAACAGTAACGGACAACATCCTTTCTATGGATGCGGATCACTACTTTGTTATTGAAAAGGCCGGAGGCGAAAACGGCACGCAGTTTTACATCAAGACTGCCGCCGGAAAGTATCTGAATATGGGTACGTCAAGCGCAACCCTTTCGCTTTCGGATACGCCGCAGGCATTTACAGCTCATGTAATAGGCGATGGACGTGTTTCGTTTTACAGCGAAGACAACCAGTTCCTTGACCTTTTCAAAGCGGAAAAAATGTTCTCCTGCTGGTCGGGTACAACTGACAGTATTTCTGACAACAGAAAGATGACCCTTTACAAAAAAACGACCGACGAGGTCGTTACGGATACAACGATTGCCCGACTTTATGAGGCTATTGAGAATGCTTTGACTTATGAGCCCGGTGCGTATGACAAAAACGCGTATCTTGAGCTTTTCAATGCGATCAATGAGGGCATTGATGTTTATGAAAACGAATCTGCAACAGTCGAGCAGAGGGAGACTGCAATCGCCAACATTGAGGCCGCAATTGCCGGACTTAAGGAATTTGTCAAAAAATTTCCGGCGCGCCTTATCAAGTATGGTTACAATCCGTCTTCGAGCAGTCCGTATGACGGCGGCAGCATTGAATATAACGAGCAGACATATGCGGCAATGGTATCCGCAATAAAGGCAAATGACGACCTTATGGCGCAGATTAGGGAAGTCATAGATTATGACGGAACCGACGGCACCGTTTGGGCGGACGGATATGCAGACACTGCGCTTGAAGAAGCGGTTGCGAAATATGCAAGAATATACAGCCTTTCTTTCCGCGATATGACTGTTACCAACGGAACTCAAGTCAAGAATTTTGAGACGACCGCATGGAACCATTGGCAGAAGAATAATACTCAGGGCGCATCTGAAAGTAAGGACGAGGGTGTTTCGCTCCAGGGTATTTACAGTAAATACCTCGGTACGGCGGGAGTTCCGGTTTCGCATACGCCGTATACTCTTGACGGTGGACTCACATATCTCAGCGGACACTCAGGAACCGGTTTGCAGTCAAATATAACCATTACTCTGAGCACCGATTCTTCCGCAACAAAATCGGTTGAGCTGACTCCGCTCAACAACATCAGCGTTTATGTTCCTGATTTCTTCTCGGAGAACAATGTTACAGGTACAGATAACGAATATACAAAGTTCTATTGGAACACTGATTTCCCGTTCCTTACAACAACGGACAGCGAAGGCGTCAACCACTACGTTTACGATTCTTCCGACGGCAATCATTTGATTCGTGCAAGCTATGACGACAGCACTCAGACGGCCGTTGTTGACCTTGAAGAAGAGAATAACTGGAACGTCAACAGACCGTATTCCGGCGCAGGCAAGGGCTTTTTCCCGTTCAACTATCAGAAAGATGAAACAGAAAATGCCGGAGGTAACTACACCGGTGAAAACGGAATCTACCATTTCGGAATGACGTTTGAAATGGACTTCTATATTCCCAAGGGCGGCAAGTATTCAAAGACAAGCGAAGATTTTATCTTCTCTTTCATGGGCGACGACGACGTTTTGGTTTATGTTGACGATACCCTTGTTCTTGACAACGGCGGTATCCACGGCTCAAGAAGCTGCGAAATCAACTTTACCGAGGCTTCTGTCTCGTATCAGTACGCAATGAACGTTGCGGATAAAAACCTTATCAGCAGCACGGAAAACGATGTTTATTACAAGTACGGAGAGACCTATGACGACATCAGCGACGTCAATCAGACCGCTATTGAATATCTGAACAAGATCAAGAATGACGGACAGAGACACACATTCTCGTTCTATTATCTTGAACGCGGTTCGACAGAATCTAACTGCAAGATTACATTCAACCTTCAGCAAATTTCAGAGCACATTAACCTTAATGACCAAACTCTTGTTGCAGACTACGGTCTTCCGATCGTATATGACGTAACAAAGAACAATACTATATCTGAAACTGCGATTGAAAACGGAGCAAAGATCGATTATATCGGAATTACCGACGAAATTGAAAAAGCGGTGTCATTCACAAAGCCCGGTGATTTGCAGATGTTCACAAAGTCAGACCACGTGAAATGGTCCGGCAATTTCGGAAATTACAGTGTGGCTCCCGACGGTATTGTTACGTATGAGCCGACTTCAAGCGAGTTTTCGGGCGGCGATTCGTTCTATCTGTGCGCAGAGATCAGCGATGACCCGACATATTCAAACGGAACGGTTTATTATGCGTTTGAAAAAACGACTGTTGTTCCTGCAACGAATATCTACTACGAAGAGGATTTCTTTGAGGAATATCAGGGCGGAATGTCATATACCGACGGTACTACTCCGAATGGCTTTGACAATTCGTCTGCCGGATACGGAAAATGGACAACCGTTCTTGACGGTGAAAAAGCGGCAAATCAGGCAGCCGATCTTGCGGGTGATTCAAACGCAAATGTGTACGGATATGATCCTGCTTATGATTCAAGCACTGCATTTTCCTCCGGTTCTGCAAGGAAAGTTACCGTCAGCACAAAGAACAATCCCAACTCAAAGTTCAGCGGCGGCAGCGGAGCAACGTGGCCCAAGATGCAGTTCACCTTTACCGGAACCGGCTTTGATTTGCTCAGCCTGACCAATAACAAAACAGGTTTGTTCACCGTTGAGGTCTATAAGGGAGCCGATACCACAGGCGAGCGTGTCCGCCGCAATATAGTCGATACCTACTACGGCTCGTCTTATGCAAGGCTTTATGCCGACGCGGACGGCAACCCCACGGGTACGGTTACGGATACTCCGCTTTATTGGACAAAGAATAATAACTGCACCGCTAATCCGACCTATTACGGTGAAGACGGCGTGATTACAAACGATGTGATGTATTATGATGTCTCGGGCGAGGGCTACACAGTCGAACCGACATATTATGATGCAAACGGTGCTCTTACAACCGACGTTACAGATGATCCGGCTTATGCTTACGCTTACGCTTACGGCTGGGTGCTTGAAACGGAAGGTGAGGGCGAATCGCTCTATCAGATTCCCGTAATAGGAATTGAAAATCTTTCCTACGGTCAGTATACCGCAGTCATAACCGCTCAGTTCTCCGCTGCATATAATCACTACAGAGAGGACACTCTTGCGGACGGAACAAAGGTCAAGAGCTATGACCTTTATATTGACGGAGTACGCATTTATGATCCGGCTGGAGTCGGTGACAATATTGCTGATAAAGCAATTTTAGATGCATACAAGAAAGATGGCGAAGCCTATCCGAACTATATTGAGCTTCGCAACATGCTTATAGGTGCCGATAAGTTCGGCGATGCCGAAAGCAGGCACGGCGTCATTTTCATCGACGGTATACCGGCTCTTGACAATGACATTGAAAAGTATAAGCTTGCAGGTCCTAACAATGAGCTTTATCTTTGCTCCGGACAGGCTGTTGCGTTTGAAGTTTGGGCAACGGCGGTACCCACCGACCTTCAGATCTTTGCAAAATCTGCAAAGGGCTCGCCGACGCTTAAGCTTTCTTATGACGGTGTTGACGTTGAAAAAACAATTTCGAGCGCAACTCAGATGACATATTCGTTCAACTCGCTTCTCCCTGTTACCAAAAAGCTCAAGTGGACGCAGGTTACTGTTGACGGAAAATCATATTACACAACCAAGACGTTTGTTCTTGCCAACTCATCGGCTCAGGACACCATTCTTTCTCTCGGAAAGCTCAAGTGGACGTTTGACAGCCACGGGGCCTACGGTTTCTTCAGAATTCCCACAGAGACAACGTCTGAGCAGGTTCTGCTTATATCGTCAAAGTCAACGTATGATAAGGCATGCACTGTTGTTTCTTCGCTTTATACGGATACTTCAATTCCGGCTGAAGGCATAACCTTGCCCGAAGAAAGCCCGAAAGCAGGCGAGAGCGCAGTTGTAACCATTAAAACCTCTGATGATGTTAAAACTCTCCTTATCAGAGACGAAAACGGTAATCTTGTTGAACCGGAAAGCATTGAAAGAATTGCCTCCGAGCTTGAAAATGATGAGGTTACGTGGCGTGTTACTCTTTCATTCAGTGAGGCGGGAACTTATGTTTACACCGTAACCGGCGTGAACGAATACGGCCTTGAAAGCAAGGAGAGCACATCTTTCACCGTTACTGCGGTTCAAAGCGAAGAATCGGATGAAGAGCAAATCGGCTTTTTCAAAAAGCTTCAGGGACTCTTTGAAAAAATCATCAACTTCTTTAAAAAGCTCTTTGGGCTCATGAAGTGATTCGGGAGGGTGACATTTACATGAAAAAACGTTATATAAAACCACAGATAGTTTTTGAATCGTTTGAGCTTTCGTCAAATATTGCCGCCGGCTGTTCACTGCTTTCAAGCCCGAGTGCGGCGTATGTTTGTCCGGTCACCGACCCGGAACTCGGATTCACGATTTTTGCATCAAACAGTGTTTGCGATTTTATTCCGCCCGGAGACCATGACCAGATTTGTTATGACGTTCCTCTTGCAAGCACAAGCGTGTTTGAATCGTAACGATGACGAATGAAAAGGGACTGTCTCATTCAGATGCAGAAAGCGTTTTTATCTCTGATTGCAATCATGTGCTTTAGGTAAAAACGCTCATAAGGACAAAAGTTATTTATAACATCTGTTTTAAATAAAAGTTATAATCCGCACTTTTTGCCGGATTATAACTTTTGATTAGTTGTTGCTTTTTCCTTTTCTCTGCACTTGATGCGGCAGTCCTTTTGGCAAATCAATTCAATTTGGTGAGTGTATGAAAAAGAAAAACTTATTATTTTTGGTATTTTCGGTGTTAATCAGTCTGCTTTTTCTTTCGGCATGCAGCAAAGTTAAAACGCCGGAGGCTGCAACAGACTCAACAACCTCTCAGTCGGTTCTTTCGTCTGCAACGACAGGAGAACAGCAAACTGACTCTGCGGAAAAAACTCAAAAAGAAACCACAGAAAAACCGGAGACTAAAGCCGAAACGTCAGCTGAAAACAGCGGGACCGAAAAGGTTGAGGACGATTCCGTTTCAAAACCCCTTGAGCCGACAGATTATAAGGCAGCAAAAGCCGAAACAGCCAATGCCGCAATCGGCTCAAAGCTCAGACTTTTGGATCTCGGCAGCTCGGGCGGCGTAATGTGCGCAAAAGTGAAAAATATTTCTGACTCGGATATTGAATATTGCCTTTTGAAAGCAGTTTCCGGCAAAAAAACGGCCGAATTTGTTCTTTCGGTACTCCCTAAGGGTGAGACTGCCGTTGTTTCTGAAAAAAATGAAAAGAAGTATTCAAAAGCTTTTTCAAACGCGGTGTGGAGCGCAGAGAATGAGGTGCTTTTCGGCGAACCGCTCAGCACGATGGAAGATGTCTTTGAAACGCAATGCACCGATGGCGCTCTGATAATCAAAAATATAACAAACGCCGATATCGACAGAGTGATTTATGTTTGTTATAAAACCGTTATTTCCGGAGAATTGAGCGGAAGTGTATCATACAGAATGAAACTCGGAAAGATAAGCAGTGGAGAAACAAAACAGCTGTTTTCAAAAAATATCGGAAAAAACAGCAGGGTGATGTATATAGAATATGGAAGTTAAGTATCTTTCTTTCGGAAATCTTTGTCTTAAACTTGAATTACCGGAACCTATGCTTGAAACAGAGGGGTATATGCCGTTTTTCTGTGATGAAAAACCAAGTGATTTTGAAATTTGCTATTCCTTTTGCAAAGAGAGAATATCTTTGCCGCAGCTTGTTTCGGTAACCGAACGCGGCAACCGTGTCTTTTGCTTTGACGGCAAAACCCATCTCGTTTATTACAAGGCTGCCGCTCCGGGCGAATTCTATGCCGTCAGAGAATGCTGTGACGGAGAAAAGAAAATCAAAATAACACTTACCTCAGAAGCAAAGGGAAAACTTTGGGCACGCCTCGTTTTGAACACTCTCGGCATTGAAGAACTTGCCGCAAGAAAAAGCGGCGTGGTTTTTCATTCATCTTTTATTGAAAGAAATAAAAGAGCTGTTCTTTTCACAGGTCCTTGCGGAGCAGGAAAATCAACACAGGCTGAAATCTGGAAAAGGTATTGCGGCGTTCAGATAATCAACGGCGACAAAACGCTTATATACCTTGAAAACGGAAAGATTTTTGCCTCGGGGCTGCCTTTTTCGGGCTCGTCCGGCATATCGAAAAATCTCGGCATGGAGCTTGTCGCAATAGTACATCTTGAAAAGAGCAAAGAAAACCGCATCGAGTTATTTTCGCCGCGAGACGCTTTCCTCTGTCTTCTCAAATCGTCATATGTTCCTCTGAATTACGGTGACAGCGTCAGCAGTACGCTTGCCAAAATTGCGGAAAGGGCTCTTGTTTGTTCCCTTTTCTGCACTCCGGACGAAAGGGCGGCAGAGGTCCTTGATAACTACTTGAAAGGGCGTGAAAAGCTTTGAATGCCGAACCCCAAATGTCGCGGTATCTTCATTCCCGTGCAACAAAAAACAAAGTTCCGCTTTCAGGTCATTTTGAACTGACTCAGAACTGTAATTTTTCTTGCCCCATGTGCTATGTTCACGAGAGCTGCAGAAAAGAGGAGCTTGACACAAAAACGTGGCTCTCGCTTGCCGAACAGGCAAAAAACGCCGGAATGCTTTTTTTGCTGCTCACAGGAGGCGAACCGCTTTTGCGCAGCGATTTTGAAGAACTGTACACTGCTTTTTCAAAGCTGGGCTTTTTGATTTCCGTCAACACCAACGGTTCTCTTGCGGAAAGTTATTTGCCGCTTTTCAAAAAATACCCGCCGTTTCGCATGAACATTTCACTTTATGCGGCTGATAGGGAAAAATATAGGGAATTTTGCGGTGTCGATAAGTTTGATTCCGTTGTCAGCGCAATAGAAACGCTTAAAAAGAACAATATCTCTGTTCGTCTCAACAGTGTTTTCACAAAAAAGAACCTTTCACAGGCAGCGAAAATTGTTCGCTTTTCAAAAGAGCATAAGCTTCATTTAAAATCGACTGCATATACCTATCCGCAGATCAGACTCGGTGTGCCCTGCGGAGAAAACTGTGCCCGTCTTTCTCCTTTTGAGGCGGCGGAATGCGAAGTTATGACCGATATTCAAAAGTTCGGAGAACTTGCATATGCCGAAAAAGCAAAGCGGCTTTTGCTTGAGGATACGGACGGGACGGACAGCGAGGACTTCAGAAAAGTACGCTGCCGTGCAGGCAGATCATCTTTTTGGCTGACATGGGACGGAAAAATGCGTTCCTGTGCAATGCTCCCAAAACCGGAAACGGAACCGCTGCGTTTTGGCTTTGATGCTGCGTGGAAAGAGCTTGCAGAAAAAACGGCGGCAATACGTCTGCCTGAGGAATGCTCTCTCTGCAATAGGAGAAAATCCTGTCCTGTTTGTGCGGCAATGTGTTATTGTGAAACAGGGGAGTTTTCAAAAAAACCAGGATATGTTTGTGAATTTTTTGAAAGCCTTTGCCGACTGAGTGCGGAAAAATCTCCTGTCGGTGCACTGCATACATCGTCAGAGGAGAACACGTTTGATTTTGAGGGGGATATGTATGACTGTTAAAAAAGAATTTGTTCTTCGCGAGCTTATGGGAGAAAATGTTCTTGTTCCCGGCGGAGAGACTGTGTTTGAAAACAACGGACTGTTTATGCTGACAGAGACCGCTGCGTTCATCTGGAAAATTTTGCCGGCAGCAAAAGACGAGTCCGATATTTTAATTAAGCTGCTTTCAGAATACGATGTTACAAAGGAACAGGCAGAAGCGGACGTTGAAGAATTTCTTTCAAAACTTCGCGAGTATGGAATAATTGAGTGAGTCGTAAAGCGACATATCGCCGCATCTATGTTCAGAAATTGTTATCTTTGTCGCAATAGATACCGAACGTAAACGAAAAACGCTTAAATTTGCAACAATATTTTATATATTAATAAGCAAAGACTGTATTTCACATGAAGTCTTATTTTGATGAGACTCGTGAAATACAGTCTTTTGCTTTTTGTTTTGCCGCGCAATATGCCGCATTTGCGTAAAAACACCGATGCAGAGTTTTAGCAGTATTGATTGGATAAGAGGTTCTCAAAAAAATAATTATTGCTTTTATATTTTTTCACCAAAGTTTTCCGTCTGTATAAAACATAGCTACATGCGAAAACTAAAAAAGCAAACATTTCAAACAAAGGGAGAAAGATATATGAAAGCAACAGGAATCGTTCGGAGAATCGACGACCTCGGGCGCGTTGTAATTCCGAAAGAGATCAGACGCACAATGCGTATACGTGAGGGCGACCCGCTGGAAATTTATACAGATTCAAACGGTGAGGTCATTTTTAAAAAGTATTCGCCTATAGGGGAGCTTAGCCCTTATACCAAGCAGTATGTTGACGTTCTCAGCAGAACCACGGGTCACCCCGCCGTAATCTGCGACAGAGACCATATCATTGCAGCCTCAGGAATACCGAAAAAAGAGGTCCTTGAAAAGCGTATTTCGCCGCTGCTTGAAAGCTATATGGAAAAGCGCAGCAGCTTTGTTTTTGAAAACGAAAGAGAGCACATTGAGCTTTGCGACGGAAATGAAAAAGAAGTTTCCGTAATGTTCCCGATAATCGGAGCCGGAGATGTTATGGGTGCGGTGGTTCTGTTGAGCGAGGAAAAGGGAAAGGCACCGACTCAGACCGTTGTCAAGCTCGCTCAGGTTGCGGCAGCCTTTCTCGGAAAGCAAATGGAAGAATGATACCGAGAAAAAACGGAATTTCTTTTGGGCAGGACGGCAGTTTGAAAGCGGTCCTGCCTTGACATTTTACTGATTTAAAGTATAATAGTAAACAATGATTGCCCAAGGTTCAAGGATTGACGTGGAGGTTTTTTCGGTTATTACGCGCTTTTGCAGGTACGCAGGTTTTGTGTACAGAGAAAATTCCGGGAATAATCGTGAATTATCCGTCGATTTTTGAAAGCGGGTTTATCAATGTTTACTTTACGTCTATTTTCACCGCGAAAGGATGATTTTATGAGAGCTATCGTTACCGTGACCGGCAAGGATACAACAGGTATCATTGCGGGAGTCTGCACTCTTTTGAGTGAAAACAACGTCAATATTTTAGATATCAGCCAAACCGTTATGCAGGAATTTTTCACAATGTCTATGCTCGTTGAAACTGAAAACAGCAAAAAAGGCGTTGCAGAACTCGCTGCAGAGCTTGACGAGCTTGGAAAAAAGATGGGTCTTGCCATACATACTCAGCGTGAGGATATTTTCACGCTCATGCACAGAGTCTGACGGGGTGATGTCTTATGATGTTTGATGCAAAGGATATTATCAGCACACTTGACATGATAGATAATCAGCACCTTGACGTGAGAACGATAACAATGGGAATCTCACTGCTTGACTGCGCTGATGAAAGCATTGAAAATTGTGCAAAAAAGATATATGACAAAATCTGCCGCATGGCGCAGCACCTTGTTGAAACCGGTGAACAGATTGAGCGCGAGTTCGGTATACCGATCGTCAACAAGCGCATTTCCGTAACGCCTGTTTCGCTTGTTGGCGCGGCGTGCCGCGAAGGAAATTTTGTTCCTCTTGCCCGTGCACTTGATGAGGCGGCTAAGAGCTGCGGCGTCAACTTTATAGGCGGCTTTTCGGCTTTGGTCAACAAAGGCTTTACAGAAAGCGATCGCCGTCTTATTGCCTCGATTCCCGAGGCTCTTGCCGTGACCGAAAGAGTCTGCTCAAGCGTGTGCGTTGCTTCAACAAAATCCGGAATCAATATGGACGCTGTTGCTTTGATGGGAAAAATCATAAAGCAGACGGCTCAAAAGACGGCAGACACCGCCGGCTTTGGCTGCGCAAAGCTGGTTGTTTTTGCCAATGCCGTTGAGGATAACCCGTTCATGGCGGGTGCATTCCACGGTGTTGGTGAGCCGGAGTGTGTGATAAATGTCGGCGTCAGCGGTCCGGGAGTGGTTCACCATGCGCTCAAAGGCTGCAAGGGGGAGCCGTTTGACGTTGTTGCAGAAACCATAAAAAAGACCGCTTTCAAAATCACCCGTATGGGTCAGCTTGTGGCTCATGAGGCGTCACAAAGGCTCGGTGTTCCTTTTGGAATCGTTGACCTTTCGCTTGCTCCAACGCCCGAAAGGGGAGATTCCGTTGCACGTATTCTTGAAGAAATGGGACTTGAATCCTGCGGAACGCACGGAACTACAGCTGCCCTTGCTTTGCTTAATGATGCTGTCAAAAAGGGCGGCGTGATGGCAAGCAACCATGTCGGCGGACTTTCGGGAGCCTTTATTCCGGTCAGCGAAGATGAGGGCATGATAGCTGCGGCTCAAAGCGGTTCGCTTTCGCTTGAAAAGCTTGAGGCTATGACCTGCGTTTGCTCAGTCGGTCTTGATATGATAGCCGTTCCGGGTGACACGAGCGCCGAGACTATAGGAGCAATAATCGCCGACGAGGCTGCAATCGGTGTTGTCAACTGCAAAACAACGGCGGTCAGAGTCATTCCCGCCCCGGGCAAAAAGGTTGGGGACATGGTTGAGTTCGGCGGACTTCTCGGCACTGCTCCGGTAATGGCAGTTAAACCGTTTTCTTCCTGCGAATTCATTTCACGCGGCGGAAGAATCCCGGCGCCGATGCACTCCCTCAAAAATTGAGCTGACGATATAAATAACAGTCGTAATTCACGAACGGAAATTTTTCGTAACGTGGTTACGGCTGTTTTTGCGTTTTTTAGGACAGGTTATCGGATTATTCGCTTCACTTTTCATATTGAACAAAGCGGACGAATATATTTTTTATGAAGTCAGGCAGTTGCAGGCTGAAGATATTACAATAGTGAGGAAGCTTGGGTATATTCAGTCTGAACGCAGCCAAAAGGAGATGTCAACATGAGTTTTGAATTGAAAAAAGAAGAATTGTCCGTTTTGAAATGCACCTGCACCGTCTGCGCCGAGCAGAACATCGATCTTGAACTCAGTCTGCCGGATTATTGCTCGGATATCAAACGTATTTTGAAATGCTCTGTCAGTCCGTCTGTTGCAACGCTTGGCAGATCGGGAGAAAGGGCAACCGCCGAGGGTGAAATTGTTATTCGCCTTGTATATGTGAATAACGAGGAAAAAACCGATTGTTTTGAGCATAAAATCGAACTTTCAAAAAGCGCGGAGATTAAAGATGTACCGCAGGACGCTGTTGTGGTTTGCAATGCAGACACAGAGTATGTCAACTGCCGGGCGGCGAGTCAACGGCGCTGCTCGGTGAACGGAAATGTCTCGGTAACGTTCAGGGCATATACGCAGGAAAAAACACAGGTGCTTTCTCAGATTGAAAACGATGGGGCACAGACGCTTCGCGAAGAAACCGACTGTGTGAGTGCCGTTGCCTGCCGGGAAAAGTGTTTTGATATGTCTGAAACCGCTTCAATTGATCAGAAGATGCAGCCGATAGGCAAAATCATCCGTTCGGATTCACGCGCGCAGCTTGATTCCGTCAAGGCTGTCAGCGGAAAGCTTTTGCTCAAGGGCGAGCTTTTAACAGATGTGCTTTATTGCGGCGATTCTGCGCAGGGAGAGCTTCAGTGTCTGCATCACTCAATGCCTATAAGTCAGATAATTGAAGTTCCCGATGTAACGGAGGATACTCAGTGCTTTGTCCGCTTATACGTTCGTTCGCTGAGTCTTCAGCCAAGAGCGGATTCCTCGGGCAGCAACCGCCTGCTTGAAATTGCGGCAAAGGTTTGTGCTTTTGTTGAAGGGTATGAAACAAAAACGGTTGAATTTATTGACGATTGTTACTCAACACGCTGCAAAATGAACGCCGAATTTGGGCAAGTCAGCTTTCTCAAAAAGGTTCATACCTTTGACAGTCGCGAAACATTCAGAAAAACCGTTGAGCTTTCCGGTCAGAACGCGAAAAGCGTTGTTGACGCAAGATGCGTAAAAATCACACCGAATGTCACTGCGGACGGAAAAAAGATTGAACTTGGCATGAATCTGCTTATCGGGCTTTTGTTCATTGACGAGGAGGGAAAAATCCAATATACGGAAAAAACCGTTGACTATACCTGCCGCACTGTTGCAGGAGAGGAATGCAAAAAAATCATTTGCACGCCATGTGTTTCTGTTGAAGAAATTGAGGGCGTTGCGCGAACAGACAGCAAAATTGATTTGCGGGTTGTTTTCGGCGCGTATTTCAATGTCTATTCTGCCGAGGAAAAGCGCATTTGCACCTCTGTTTGCGAGGACGAAACACCCGGAGAAAAGGACGATGCCGCACTGATCGTTTGTTACTGTCAAAAAGGTGAAAGACTGTGGAATATTGCAAAAAGGTATTCAACAACGCTCGAGGCAGTCCGAGAGGAAAACGACCTTAAAGGTGACGAAACTGAAGACGAAAGAATGTTGATGATTCCCTGCGTATGACCTGATGTTGCCTTTGAGGGTTGTAACATGCTGTCTGTAAACAGCGTGACCGTCAGAATTAAAAGGGGACTGCCGTTTTTTTCGGCAGTCCCGGGCGTATTGAATTGATTATTTAAGTCGAATGTAAAAAAGGTAGTAAAGAGCTGCCGCTGCGGCAAGCTGAAAAAACATAATCGCCGGCAGACCGAGCATAAACCTTTTGTGCAGAGTTTTGTGGCGTATAGCCTTCATCGTAAGATATTCACAAAGGCTGCCGCCGAGGAATGCGGCAGCAAAAAGAGCCTTTTCACTGACACGCCGGCGTCCTTTTTTCGCATTGTGCTTGTCGGTTACGGTCAAAATGAACGCCGCAAAAGAAACGATAAAAAGATACGCTCCGAAAATTATAAGCTTTTGCTTTGTACTCATGATCTTTTCAACTCTTCAAGATCGCTTTGAGTCATGGCGCAGGCTGTCCCGCGTTCTTTTTCGCGAATATAGTTTTCATTGACGGAAAAGATTTTTGCACACTGCGGACAAACGGCAAAACAGCCGCTTTTCTTTTTTAAAAACAGCGCAACGGCAGAAATGTCAACGTTTTCAAAAAGAGCAAAGTTGACCTCATTTTTACAGTTCGGGCAGACCACAAGATTTGATTTGCCATGCTTTTTTGTGATTAATTTTTCGCCCGTCTTAATTGCCATTTTAATGCCCTCCGAAAAAGTATAATTTTAATGCAATACTGTGCAATTGCGGCGCACGCCCTGCTTGAATCTATCTTATATTTTTTCTCACCTCTTGTCAAGCCGAAAGGAGCAAACCATAAAATGAAAAGAAAAATTTTTGCCGCTCTGCTTCTTTTGATCTTTCTGCCCGCGGTGCTTTGCGGCTGCGGAAGCGGACTTTTGAACGATGACGATGGGGGAGATTATCTTTTGGAGGACGACGGCCTTGCCGATGAGGCAGAAGATGATGACAGATTTCTTGACATTTCCAAGGAAATTCGCGGCGTCTGGTTTTCATATCTTGAGCTTAAAGCTGCGCCGAAAGAAAGCGAAAAACAGTTTTCAGCCTATATTTTGAGTCAGTTCAAAAAGCTTCAAAAGCTTTCTGTCAACTGTGTTTTTGTTCAGGTGCGTCCTTTTGCCGACGCGATCTATGAAAGTGAAATTTTTCCGTCCTCGTCCTGTGTTGTAAAAAAACAGGGCGACAGTCTGCCGTTTGACTTTTTGCGTGTAATATGCGAAAAGGGCAGGGAATGCGGACTTTCCGTTCACGCCTGGATAAATCCGTATCGCATTCTGCCAAGAGATGAAAGCAGGAGCAAGCTCTGTGAAAAAAGTCCCGGAAAAACACTTTCATTTCCGGATGTTGTTGAAATTGAAGAGGGAATGTTTTTTTCACCGGCGTCGGAAAAGGCGCGCCGCCTTATTATTTCCGGTGTTCGGGAAATACTTGGAAAATATGAAGTTGACGGAATACATATTGACGATTATTTTTATCCGTCACAAAAAGAAAAGGTGGATTCATCATTCTATAAAGAATATCTTAAAGGCGGGGGAACGCTTGCGCTTGATTCATGGCGGCGCGAAAATGTCAATGCTCTTGTCAGCGGAATATATTCAGCCGTGAAAGAGAGTGGAAAGAATAAAATTTTCAGTATAAGTCCCGGCGGAGACATTGAAAAAAACTTTTCAGTTTATTATGCAGATGTTGAAAGGTGGGGAAAAGAGGACGGATTTTGTGATATTTTGATACCACAGATATACTACGGATTTAAAAATGAGAGCAAACCGTTTGAAAAATGTGCCATTGGGTGGAGAAATATAGTTAAAAACGATAATGTTCGCCTTTGTGCCGGACTTGCACTTTATAAGAGGGGCAAAGATGATAAATTTGCAGGTGAAAGCGGAAAAAACGAGTGGAAAGAAGAAAAACTGATTCCCCGGCAGATTGAGACTTTGAGAGCTCGGGGATTTGACGGCTTTTGCCTTTACTCACTCCAATTTGTAAATTTTAATGAAAAATTATACCCGAGTGGTTAAAATTGCGTTTGAGATATGTTATAATAACCTCACGAAATACAATCCAAAGCAGAGCTTTGGTGTATTTAGGAGAACATTAAATCATGCCGCCATCGGCACGCGCTGCGCCTCGGTGACATGATAAAATAACCTCACGAAATACAATCCAAAGCAATTTTTTGGTGTATTTCGGAGAACATTAAATCATGCCGCCATCGGCACGCGCTGCGCCTCGGTGACATGATAAAATAACCTCACGAAATGTAATCCAAAGCAATTTTTTGGTGTATTTCGGAGAACATTAAATCATGCCGCCCATCGGCACGCGCTGCGCCTCGGTGACATGATAAAATAACCTCACGAAATGTAATCCAAAGCAATTTTTTGGTGTATTTCGGAGAACATTAAATCATGCGCCCATCGGCACGCGCTGCGCCTCGGTGACATGATAAAATAACCTCACGAAATGTAAGCAATTTGAAGAAATTAAAATTAAGGAAAAGCTTTTGAAGATGGAGAAGATAAAGTTGAAAAAAGGCAATCTTGTTTTTGTTGTAATGTGTCTTGTTATTCTTATTCTCAGCGTTGTTCTTGCCGTGTTCTACCTCGGCTCAAAGAACAGCGCCGATTTGTCTGTGAATATACCCGAAACTGAGATTACAAAAGCGAAAGCGCTTAAAAATGCCGTTCGCTTGTGCGAGGACAGCGATTTCTCACTTTCCGGCGGTTCTGCCGAAAGCGCTGAAAGCTCTCAGGATATTCTCAGATATCTTGAAACGTCTGAGTTTGAAAGTGCTTTTATCAAAACAAAGCTTTTGACTTCACAAAGTAAAAATAAAAGCGATAAGACTCTTAAAAAGATTTTTTCATTTTCAAAGGAACTTTCAAAAATAAAAAAAGAGGTCTTGCTTGAGGTTGATTATTCTGCCGAAAATTCAACACTCAAAAAGATTTTTGAAAACAAGTATGTTTCCGGTGTTGTACTTACCGGCACGGAAAAGAAAAGCGCCGCAGATATCAATAAAAAACTTTCCGCTCTCTCAAAGCTATGCGGAAAAAAGCAACTTGCGATTAAAATACCTTATGATTTTAAAGAAATTCAAAAGCTCAATGTTGAAAAGTCGGAATGTGATTTTGTTCTTGTAACATTTGACGGCAAAACCGCAGATGAAAATAAAAAAGCACTCTCGTCAATTGAAAAAGCACTCGACCAAAAAGACGTTTCCGTTTGCGTCGGTCTGCGGCTCGACGAATGCACCAAGGGAAACTCCTCTGCCGATACCACGCTCAGAACGGTTATTGCCTGTGATGAAAGCAGTCTTGTTTCCATGCGGCTTTTCTGCAATCTTTCCGATGTTCGTTCAGACTCACAAAACTGTTTTTCAGCCATTGATGAGTACATCAAAAACGGAATTGAAAAAGAAAAAGCATTCAAGTCTCTTTCAGTTGACGGTTATGAAGAAAACTCAACCGCCAAGGCAACGGATTATAAAATCAAAATAACCGTTCACGGTTCATATCTTTTTCCTGTTATTTTTGACGGTGAGGAGATCGACCTTTCAAGTGACGGCTCGGCAGAGCTTGAATTGTCGCTTAAAACAGGAGAAAACAAGTTCAAGCTTACTCAGTGCGGCAAGACGTTTGTTTATAAGGTAAAGGTTGATTTTGAGGGCGAGGTCATACAGGAGATCTCTCCCGTTTCGGCAGTTTATGCTTCACCCGGCAAGAAAGTCAAGATTGTTGTCAGAGCCGCCGTTGGTGCGCAGGTGACGGTCAAAGCCGGCGCCGTACGCTATGAGGCAAAGCCTGTTACCAAAGAAAAGGACGGATGCCGAAATTATCGTGCAGAATTTACGGCGCCGAAAAGCAAGGTTGAAATCGATTCAATCGGAAAGCTAACCGTAATAGCGGCATATAAAGGCGAAAATTACTCAAAGGAAGGACCGGTTGTGGTCTATGCCCAAAGTCTTTCGGCAGAAACGGCAGCGGCGCCGGATAAAAACGTAACGATTCAGAACAATGTCAGCTCTCCTTCGACAGATGCTCCGACAACGGTAATACACAACAAAACCGACCCTGCACAGAACACACAGCCGCAGCAATACACAGGCAGTCAGATGTGCGTTGTTACCTCTGCTTTTGCCGATACGTGGCCTACTCTTACAGAAGATGACAGCTTTGTTCCGTATTATACGCCGCTTGTGCGCGGAACGGTTGATTATGTCACCGGTCAAAGTCAGCTTTATGACAGCGAAGAGGAGACTACGCGTGACTTTTTTGACCTTGCCTCGGGCAGGCGGGTTCAAACCAAAGACGTTATGCTCATTCCGCAGACGAACAAGGGCACGAACAAAATCAAAGTCGCTTCATCTTCGTTTAGCGGCGGAGATCTGACTGTGAATCTTTCAACAACGTGGGAGGTTCCGTATTCTTTCAGCTTTGGTCCGCAGGAGTATTACACTGCCTATGGAAAAAAGTTCAATGTCAACGATTTTACTGCAAACTACATTCAGTTTACTTTTTACTATACGACATCTGCCGACGGTATGGTGGATACTTCTCAAAGCGAGGTCTTTTCTTCTGCTTCGTGGAGCGTTGATTCTTCAAACAAAACGGCAACCTTGACTCTATGGCTCAAAAACAGCGGCAGATATTACGGCTATCATGTTGAACGCAATAGTTCCGGACAGCTCGTCCTGCGCTTTAGCGGCAGACCGCTCACACTTTCCGGAACAAGAATAGTTCTTGATCCGGGTCACGGTGGTTCGGACGGCGGTGCTCAGGGACTTTCAGGTGCGGTCAATGAATCGCAGCTCAATTTTGCTCTCGCCGTTGCAATCAAAAATGAGCTTGAACGTCGCGGTGCAACCGTATATTTGACGAGAACGGGGGATACCGACATAACTCTTGAAGAACGCAAGGCTTTTTCAAGAGTCAACGATGCCGACATTTTTCTCAGCGTTCACTGCAACGCCTCAGTCAATACCTCAAAAAGAGGAACGGCTGTTTATTACTTCCGTCCGTTTTCAGAACCGCTTGCAAGCTCAATATATCAGCGCATGAAGTCGCTTTTTCAAAACGACTTTTATGCCGGTACGACCTTGGCGCGGGAGATAGGCATAGGAATGATTTTTCATCCGTTCAGCGTAACGCGGCTTGAGGAGTGCCCAAGCGTGCTTATTGAAACCGGCTTTATTACAAATGAGGAGGAATGCAGAATTCTTCTTGATTCTGCAAACCGCGAAAAAATCGCCGCGGCTGTTGCCGGCGGCGTTGAGGAGTATATTGCAAGATAGCGGCTGTTTTATGTGAGCATGAGCCGCGAAAAAAGGAGCGCTGCAACCCCGGCGATACCGCCCAAAGCGGAAATGCCGAGCGTCGCCGCATTGACAGCGAGAGAAACGCCCGTTGCCGCTGAAAGCAGATTGACCGCGAAAAGTGCGGCAAGACCCTGCACAGCGGAAAAAACAAGTGCTTTGAAAAAATGCTTGCTTTTGAGCATGACCGCGAGTATTATTATTCCGGATATCGCCAGCAGCGCGATTATTACCGTTGACTTGATTTGCATATTTTTCCCACCTTTCAATACAATTTATTCGTCTGATGAGACAAGTATTACTGGAGAGTGATTTTATGAAGCCGCTGAAGCTTGAACCGGCAATAAAAGATTATATTTGGGGCGGTACGCGCCTTTCAAAAGAATTTGACATGGTTTCTTTTCTTGACCGTCAAGCGGAGGCGTGGGTGCTCTCCTGCCATCCGGACGGAGAAAATATAATTAAAAACGGTGATTTTGCCTCCGGAACACTCTCGGATGTGCTTCAAAATGAGGGCAGGGCATACCTCGGAACTCATGCGGAAAGGTTTTCGTCTTTTCCGGTTCTTATAAAGCTGATTGATGCGCATGACAATCTTTCGCTTCAAGTTCACCCTGACGATGCTTATGCAAGAGAACACGAAAATCAGAGCGGAAAAACCGAAATGTGGTATGTGATTGACTGTGAAAAGGGCGCAAAGCTCATTTATGGACTCAAAGAAAATGTTACGCGTGAAGATTTTGAAAAGGCGATTGAAGAAAACACCGTTCTTTCTCTCTGCAATGAAATTGAAGTGAAAAAAGGCGATGTGTTTTATATCACAGCCGGAACTCTCCACGCTATAGGAAAAGGTATTTTGCTGGCAGAGGTTCAGCAAAGCTCAAACGTTACCTACCGTGTGTACGATTACGGCAGACTGCAAAACGGAAAGCCTCGGGAGCTGCACGTTAAAAAAGCTCTTGATGTTTTGAATCTCAGCAAGACCGAGCCGAAAAAAAGCTATGCGCCCGAAAAAGGAGAGAACGGAAGAACCCTGCTTTCTTCCTGCGACATTTTCACAGTTTCAAGACTTGACGTTGAAGAAAGCATGAAAGTTACTGCGGACGAAAGCTCTTTTGTTTCGCTCGTTGCACTCGAGGGTAACGGCGTTCTCTGCCACAAAGACAGTGTTTTGACTTTTTATAAGGGTGAGAGCATCTTTCTTCCGGCAGGGCTCGGCGAGGTTGAAATTCTCGGCAATGTGACCGCTCTCGAAACAAGAATATGACTTGGGCTGACGTTGGATATAGACACAAATCTTTGCGGTTTATTCTGCGTTGTACTACACATCTGTTTTATAATACCTCGGCATTGCAAAAAAGACAGGAAAGACCAGGTTTTAGATCTTCTGATTGTTCCTTCAAAAAAGCTATTGACAAAGCTTTTTTGAAGGAATATAATATCGGTGACAAATAAATCTTCGGGGCGAGGTGTAATTCCTCACCGGCAGTATAGCCTGCGAACTTTGCTTTTGCAAAGCCGATTCGGTGTGATTCCGAAGCCGACGGTCATAGTCCGGACGGAAGAAGAAAAACAAATGACAGCTTTTGCTTTTCTGCGCCCGCAATTTTTGCGGGCGTTTTTGTTTGTCAAATCAAAGAAAAGAAAGGTTGGTTTGTCATGAACACAAAAAAGAACAAAAAACTCACCCGTTACGTTGTTACCGCAATGCTCTGCGCCGTCAGCTTTGTGCTTTATCTGCTTGAATTTCCGCTGTTTCCCGGTGCAACCCATCTGAAGCTTGATTTGAGTGATATTCCTGCTCTTGTGGGCGCAATGCTTTACGGTCCCGTTTGGGGTGTGCTCATTGAACTTGTTAAAAACATAATTGAGCTTTGCGTCAAAGGTATCGGCTCACAGATGGGCTTTGGCAATCTTATGAACTTTATTGTGGGTTCAGCGTATATTGTTCCGTTCTGTCTCGTCTATAAAAAGAACAGCCGAAAAATCGGAATTCTCCTTGCTTTTCTGTTTGGCATTGCTTCAATTGTTCTTGTCGGAATCGGAGCAAATTACTTCATTGACCCTCCGTTTTTCAAATACTTTCTCGGCATTGAGCTTGAAAGCAGCGCGCTGTGGGCTGCAATTTGGTCGGCAACCGCGCTCAACGCAATCAAGGGCGTAATGCTCGGCATTGTCAGCCTTGTGCTCATTCCTACGCTTATTAAGCGCGTTGAAAAAGAGCATATTGCATAATTTATCAAAATACTGAGATTAAAACTCTTTTTGAGGAAGAGTTACCGCCGCATTTGCATATTTTTGCAAAGTGCGGCGGTAATTTTTTCATGTTTTATTGATATGCCATAAAAACTATGGTATTATATACTATCAGATTATATTCGGTGTTTGACCGGATAAGGGGGAATCGTTTTGAAATCCATTCTTGCTGCCATTTTGAGCTTTATTCTCGCCGTAACGTCATTCCTTGGAATTACGAATGACGCGCTTAACGAAAAGATAACTGAACTCATAAACGGCAATGAAAACGTCAGTGTTATTGTTGAGCTTGAAGAAAAAAGTCTTCTTGACGGCGTCAACAGCGCAAAGGAGAGAAAAAATCTTCTTGAAAATTATCTCGGAAGTGAAAAATATGAAAAGATTGTTGCCGCGCGTGAGAGCGTCAAAAAGCTTGTCAAAAAGAATATTTCCGGTGTAAGTCTCAAGAACTCCTATTCTTATTCCTTTGTTCTCAACGGCTTTTCAGTTTCTGTTCCGTATAAATATATAGATGAACTTGAAAAACTGCCGGGCGTCAAGGCTGTCAGCGTTGCCGAACGCTATAACCAGCCGCAGACGGACGAGGCAGACGCAGCGTCTTCAACAGAGGGCAGCTTCAAATATAATCTTTTCACGGGAGTACCCGAAGCGCAGAATGCCGGTTACACAGGAAAGGGCACGGTTATTGCGATTCTTGACACCGGCTTTCAGTGTGACCATGAGGCTTTTTCCGGCAGCGTTGAAAGTCCGGTACTTTCAAAAAAAGATATCAATGTGATTACCACATTCAAAGTGCTCAACACGATTGTTCCGCGTTGGGGCGTGAACTATTATTCTCAGAAAATACCTTATAAATGGGATTATGCCGAAATTGACAAGACGGTTGAAAACAACAACTCCGATCACGGAACTCACGTTGCCGGAATTGCGGGCGCAAACGCCGGCGAGGCTATAGGCGTTGCTCCGGACGCTCAACTGCTTTTGATGAAGGTTTTTGGCGATGAAGAAAATTCCGTTGCCAAAGAGGAGGTCAACCTTGCCGCACTTGATGACTCCGTAAAACTCGGAGCGGATGTTGTCAATATGAGTCTCGGCTCTCCCTGCGGTCAGAATCATGATAACCCGATAAGCGCCGCTGTTTATAAAAAGCTTGAACGCAGCGGAATCACCGTTTCTGCTTCTGCCGGCAATGAGGCAAGTCTCGGAGAGTACGACAGCGTACCCGGCAGCGAAAGAATGAACGTAGACTTGTTTGATTACGGAACGGTAGGCTCCCCGGCAAGCTACGACTGGCCGATGGCGATTGCGTCTTCGGATATTGATTCAAGGATATCTTCTTCCTCTGAGGCAGTCAACCGTGAGGGTGCAGGCTCGGCAAAAATGTCTTCTTTCTCCTCTTGGGGCGTCACCGCCGATCTCAGATTAAAGCCGGAAATTACTGCACCGGGCAGCAGAATTTATTCCTCAGTCCCCGGCAGCGCTTACGGTTCAATGAGCGGAACGTCAATGGCTGCTCCGTATTTTTCCGGCTGTTATGCCCTTGTCAAGCAGTATGTAAATGAAAAATATCCGTCCAATAACAATAAAAACAGCGCAGAATTTGTCAGCAGCCTGCTCATGAGCACAGCCGTTCCTTTCCGTGCTTACGGAAAAGCGGCGTATTATTCGCCGAGGCAGCAGGGCGCAGGTCTTGTTGCAGTTCAGAGCGCACTTTCAACTCCGGCATATCTCACGCAGTCAGACGGTGTTTCGCGCCCGAAAATTGAACTTGGCGAAAACACCAACGGAGTTCTTGAATTTTCTTTCAAAGCGCATAATCTTTCTGAAAAAACTCTCTCATATAAACTGCACGAGGCTGTGCTTTCAGATAGCTACACAAAGCAGGGCTCGCAGTATGTAAATACTTTAAGCGCGAAAAGGCTTGGTTTGGGACAGTATACCGCCGAGTACACAGAGGGCGTTCAAAACGGTTTTATTACGCTTGCTCCCGGTGAAAGCAAAACGATTAAAGTCAGAATCACCGTTTCAGACAGGTTTATCAAAGCTCAGCAGTCGGTGTTCAAAAACGGATTTTTTGTTGACGGCTTTGTTTTCCTTGAAAGCGACGACGCGTTGGTTCCCGACCTTTCTCTTCCGTTTGTTTCTTTCAACGGTGACTGGTCAAAGGCATGGCTTTTTGACAACACGATTTATGACAGCGAAAAGCCGTATATGAACGGAGAATGGGGTCTTGCAGTCACTGACGGAGAAGACTATTATCCGCTCGGCGCGAACATTTTTGAAAAAGGCAGTGAGTACGGAATCGACACAAAATACTGCGCCTATTCGTCTCATGCGCTTGAAAGCCAAATGAAAAAACCGTATGTCACTGCGAACATCGGACTTGTGCGCAACGGAAAAAGAATGGATTACAACCTATTCACGGAAAGCGGTGTTTTCAGATTCTGCGGCTCATCTTTGTTTGAATATGCGCGCAAGACGAGTAATCCCTATGCCAATTCTCAGGTGGGAGTGCTTTGGGGAATGACTGACCTTATCGACGGTCACAGCTATGTCTACAAGGTTTCCACCACACCGGCAAATTACAGGGGTAAGCGCACCACGATTTCAATGCCGTTTGTTGTTGATAACCAAAAACCCGTACTCGAAAGCGCAGAGTATAAAATAGAAAATTCAGAAGCCGTTCTCACCGTGAAAATCAGAGATAACCGCTTTGTTATGGGCTTTGAATTGTTTAATAACAGCGATGAATCGCTCGGCAAGGTTTCCTTTAAAGGAATTGAGCCGGATTCAAACGGCGTTTATACCTATACGGTCAATGTCAGCAAGGTGTCGCGCCGCGAGCTTTCTTCTCTTGAACAGGTCAATCTTTACATAGTCGATTACGCGTATAACGAGGCTTACGGTTCGGTCTCTCTTTCCGGTACTGTTGAAAATTCTGCGAACATCTCGGCTTCCGCGCTCACCGCGCCGCGTGTATACAGCTTTGATTCCACATGGCCGGTAATTGACACAACAAATAAGTAGTTATACTTTGTCTTAAAGGCAAAAATCTTTTTTGGAGTGTGACAGCAAATGCATAAAAGTCAACTGACAAAAGCCAAAAAGCTCGGCTATTGCAGCGGAATTTCTGCAGAATCAATTCTCTATAATATGTACTACACATATTATCTTTCTTTTCTTACCGATGTTGCGCATATGTCTCCGTCTCTTGCCGGAACAGTCAGCCTCATTTCTATTATCTGGGACGCTGTGACAGACCCGATAATCGGTCACTTTGCAGACAAAAAGGGCGCAGACAAGCGCAAGTTCATGTTCCGTGCCGCTTTTCCGGTAGGAATCACATTCATCGGAGCTTTCATACCGCTCGGAGAAACCGGAGATGTGTTTAAATTTATCTTTTACACGGCAATGACAATGCTGTTTTGGCTTGCCTATACAGTTTACACAATTCCGTATTATGCCGTTGTTGCCGAAATCACCGAGGATTATGATGAAAGAACTGATATCCGCGGAAAAAGCTCCTTGTTCAACACAGTTGCCATTCTCCTAGGCAATGCCGTTCCCGCTCTTGTTCCCGGTCTTATCATCGGAATGGGTGTGAGCGCGTCTCTCGGTTGGCTTTTGACGGCTGCCATGCTTGCCGTGTTGGCGGTAATTTCCGCTGTTGTGGCTTCGCTCAGTCTGCGCGGAATTGAGCTGAAAAAAGCGGGGGAAGTTGCCGGAAAGGAAAAAGTCAAGGTTTCGGAGTATCTTCAGATTCTCAAAATCAAGCCTTTCCGTTGGTTTGTGATGTTTGTTTTCTTCTTCCTCATCGCTTCTTCAATGATTCAGACAAACTTTGTTTACCTTGTCAAAACCAAGCTTGGCATGACCGATGACGGAATGGTTATTGTTATACTCACTCTTGTTGCGTCTATGGGTCTTATGATTCCGATTGTAACCAAAATAGCTGAAAAAACAGACAGAAGAAAAGCAGGAATAATTTTTGTTTCAATAATGCTTGTGGCTCTTCTTATAATAAAGCTTATCGGAATCAATAATACTCCGATGCTTATTGCGTCTGTTTTTGCGGTTGCACTCGGTCTTGCCTGCTTCTGGACCATATTTTAT
>CAKTDF010000006.1 GCA_934541115.1 uncultured Eubacteriales bacterium | reverse complement strand
AAGTGGAGCTATACGGTTGCAAAAGCATCAAAAAAAGCCGTAGCCTCTGAATGGAACATTTCAGAGGCTTCTCTACCTATATCCGTCAAAAGGCCCTTAAGTTCAGGGTAAGGCATAGAAAACCTCTGACTGAGATATCGAAGCGAAGCCCCGAGCTCACCGTCAGGACCTCCATATTGCGCCATTATAATTTTTGCATAGGTCGGATTGGGGTTCTTGATGTTTATCGGATACTGAAGCGTTTTTTCATATTGCCACATTAACAATCACACTCTCTTTCCCAGGGCCACGGACCTTTGAGCCAGCGCTCGCCAAATCCGCTTTCCGGAGTGAGCGGTCCGTATGTCTTTTCGTATTCCTCTCTGATGCAGCAATACTTCTGTCTGTAGTTTTCGAGCAGCTCGGCAGCAGTTTCGTCACAGGGGTGGGTGTCAAGATAAAGATGAAGATCCCACATTGAAAATCTGATTGCTTTAAGTCTGAATTTGAGGTTGTTTTTGTCTGCGGTCATCTGCAGCACCCCGCAAGGAACGGCTTGTCAAGAACAGGAAAAACGGTTCCTGCGCAAAGCGCTTTGTCGCACGGATACACGTCATTGCATTCTTGAAACGGTACGTATGCCATTGCAACCGATACATTTTCCGGAAGTGCGGAAAGTCCGGTTCTGCGGCAATCGCTTGTGCAGGCACGCTGCCGTTCATATATTGGTTGTCGCTGATAACCATAAGTTCTGTAGTTACTCAATGGTATCACTCCTTTGCCGGTTTGGAAAGAAGAAATCAAACCCCGTGGTTATGTTTCTTCTGTCTGAGCCGGTGTTTTGCATTTTGAGCCGAAGCTCTTTGCATTGACATACTATGTAAAACCTTTTTCGGACGTTACAGTTGAAAAGAATAAATTAAAAGATAAACGAAAAAAATATAATAAAAAACATAAAAATTTTATTGACAAACGATATATTATGTGGTATTGTATGCCTGTAAAAATACATGGGAGGTTTTCTTGATGTACACAACTCAGACTTCTGCAAAGCTCACAAGAGCAATAACATGGTTTTTTTGTGTTTTGCTTTTGGTTCTTATGGTATTCGCTGACATGATTTTACATTGGTTTTTCGGTTTTGCACGCGAAAGAACAATTGTTATCATTCTTGTCACGTTTTATATCTGCTGTCCGGCGGCGTGGTGCGCGCTTTACTGCATTGACAGACTGCTGAAGAATATCATTAACGAGGCAGTGTTTGTTCCGAAAACGGTTTCATATCTGCGTATTCTTTCGTGGTGCTGCGCTTTTGTTGCGCTTGCCTGCTTTGTTTCGGGTTTTTTGTATGTGCCTTTCTTCATTTTTTCACTCGGCGCCGCATTCATGATGCTCATTTTGCGTGTACTTAAAAACGTTTTAGCAACGGCAACGGAGCTGAAAAACGAAAATGAGCTGACGATATGAGGAGGAATTTTTATGGCGATTGTTGTTAATCTCGACGTTATGATGGCGAAGAGAAAAATTTCCTCCGGTGAGCTTGCCGAAAGAATCGGCATAACCCAGGCAAACCTTTCAATCCTTAAAACCGGAAAGGCAAAAGCGGTTCGTTTTTCAACGCTTGAAAGTATTTGCCGCGCACTTGACTGCCAACCGGGGGATATACTTGAATTTAAAGAAGATGAGGTGTAAGTATGGATAACAATAGTTTCAATAGTCCCGTCGGGGGAGAAAACGAAAAATTGAATCAGCCTTTATCCGCTGACGTGCCAAAGGTCGCTCCAACGGGTACGGTCGGCGCTTTGAATGCTGTGCCGAGCAGTTCGCCGAATGCTTCCGGTTCCGCTGCCCCGGCGTTAAGTGTAGCCGCATCATTCAGCCATAGAGTAAAGACAGATGCCTTTGATAAGCTTGCTATGGTTATCAATTTCTTTTTGACGCTCGGCTTCATTAAGAATGCGACTTACGGCGCGGATTGGAAAATATTTGTCTATTATCTCGGCATTTTTGTTCTTGCGACGGCATATATCGTTGTCAAGCAAAAACGTTTTAACATTCAGGCAGCACTTTCCGGAACTCTTTGCGTAGCTCTTTCTTTCTCGTTTGCTTTGCGGGATAATCCGAGCGAAATCAATTTTTGGGCAATACTCATGCTGATGTACCTTTCCGGTTCATACTGCCTTGCACTCACAGGGGCAAACCGACACGGAAGGGGAAGCTACTTCTTTTTGCTTGACTTTGTAAAAACAGAGTTTCTGCTGCCGCTCAGGTATTTCTTTTTGCCATATATGTGTATGCACAACACAAGGCTTGACAAAAGGAATGCTGCGGAAAAGAAAAAGCTTGACAAAAAGTATATCGCGGCAATAATCGGTATTGTTTGCGCCGTGCCTGTTCTTTTGATCGTCATTCCGCTTCTCGTCAAGAGTGACGCGGCTTTTGAAAGCATAGCAGGAACTTTTTCGGCCTCAATAGAAAAAATTCTTGCAAAGATCTCAAATAACCGCTCATTTAATGAGTTCATTGATGACAATATTTTTGCCTTTATACCAACGGTATTTATTGCGCCTTATATTTTTTCGGTCATGTTCTCTTTCCGTCACGGCGTTTCAAACGAGGCTAATAAAGATACAAGCAAAAGCTATGCAAAGCTCCGTGTCGGTTCACCCGCGCTTTTTGCCGGTTTTCTCGGTGTGATCTGCCTTGTTTATGTGATTTACATTCTTTCTCAGGCGGTTTACATTTTCGGTGCTTTCGGCGGAAAACTTCCGGAAGGAGTTGAGCTCAGCGTTTCGGAATACGCAAGGCGCGGTTTTTTTGAACTGGCGGGCGTTGCGGCGGTCAACCTTGTCCTCATTGCGGTGACTGTGCTTTTCGGCCGCAGGGATGAGGGCGGCAACTTCAAGCTTATAATCAAGATCTTTGACCTTTTCCTCTGCGCGTTTAATATTCTTCTTTCGGTCGTTTCAATTTCAAAGATCGTCCTTTATATGAACAAAATGGGACTGACGCATAAGCGTATCTATGTTTTGATTATTGATATTCTGATGATAATTGCCTTTTTGTGCATAGCCGCCAGAATTTTCAAAAAAGAGTTTCCGTATATGCGCGTCATCACAGCAGCGGTGTGCGTTGCAATAACAGTGCTCAGCCTTGTTGGCATTGACAGAATAATTGCCGAGCATAACACCGAAAAGTTCCTTAACGGAAAACTTTATGCAAGCTCTGCCTATGATGTCACAGACGGCTACGGATTAGGGGCTTTTGAAAGCTATTTGAAAATTGCAAAGAGCAAAACGGCAGCTTCCAAAAGTGCAATGGATGTGTTTTATCTTCAATACGTTCGGGACGAAGAATCCGTATGTCCGATGACATATGATAGTAAGGGTAAAGTGTACCTGAACGAAACCGAAAATGCGATTTTCGGCGATGCTGCGAGTGCGTTGACCGCCGCAAAAGAAAATTTTGACTTTATCAAAACCTACTGTTCGGATATTGAAGAAAGCCTTCTTGATTATTCAATGACGGTTGGCACAGAAGACGCGGTTTATCGTATTGATGTTAAATGCACTTTGAATGATACTGAATCCGACAAGACGTGTTCTGCAGAAAAATCAGTCGGCGATTCCGAAGGCTTTGAAAGCGGCGTCGAGGTGGCGACGTTGGCTTATTATAAAGATGATTTTAACGGTGCCGACTTCGATTCCGGCGACAATGTCGAACTGGCGTCAGAATTATTCGTGGTAAAAGACGACGGAACGCGTATACCGGTTGAAGCGCCGACAGAATATGGCCAAATTAATCTCGGCGGGATGACAGTATACGCCGGTGTTCTGATCGGCAGCGAAAAAGACGGTTATAAACTTATTGAAGACTGGCAGTACGAAGGGTTCGAAAGATAAAACCTGTAATATAAGCACGCTTAAAAATTAAATAGTAAAACACAAAAAACAGAGACGAAAAAACAGTCTCTGTTTTTTGCGCTTGCCGGAACGTTTTAGCGGTGAACTCTTGTCTAACAGATGTTTTTGTGATACAATTCAAAATTGTATCATGAGTGAAAGAAGGTGCTTTTGTTGCGTGTTGCAATAATCGGCGGCGGTGCTTCCGGGCTTGTCTGCGCCTGCGTTCTTGCAAAAAGCTCAAAAATTGACGTGACCGTTTTTGAAAAAAACGAGCGCGTCGGAAAAAAACTGCTTTCAACCGGAAACGGCAGATGCAATATGACGAATCTTTCAGCTTTGCCAAAAGATTATTTTGAGGCTGCCGATTTTGTTTCACCTGCGTTTGAGAAGTACCCTCCGGAAAGCAACATTGCCTTTTTTGAATCGCTCGGTCTTTTTTCAAGAGCTGATTCGGAGGGGCGAGTTTATCCCTTGAGTAACCAGGCGTCGAGCGTTCTTGACGCACTGCGCTTTGAATGTGAGCGGCTTGGCGTGCATTTCATCTGTTCCTCAAAGGTTGAAAGGGTTGAAAAAAACAGCGGAACGTATGTCATCAACGGCAAGGAAAGGTTTGCAAAGGTTGTCTTTGCCTGTGGCTCGGCATCAGCGGTCAGAGATTTTGACTCATATTCGTTACTTAAAGCTTTTGGGCATACGGCAACAAAAACGGCTCCCGCTCTTGTCAGACTCATTACCGATGACAAAGCGGCAAATCAGCTCAAGGGGATCCGTGCGGCAGTTTCAATGACGCTGCGTGCAAAGGGAAAAAAGATTGCTTTTGCCGAGGGTGAGCTCCAGTTTTCGGATTTTTCTCTTTCCGGCATCGTTTCGATGGAGCTTTCATCTGTTGTTTCCCGACATATGCTCAACGGTGAAAATGATTTTTCGGTTGACATTGATCTTGTTCCGTCGCTTTCCTTTGATGAGCTTTTCACCGTTTTGTCTCGGCTTTCAAAGCGTGACGGGCTGAAAAGTGAAAATTTGCTTTCCGGCTTTATGCATAAAAAGATCGGTATCTGTCTTCTGAAAAGAAACGGTATTTCACCCGAAGAACCTATGAACGGACTTTCTCAAAAGCAGCTTCGTGAAATTACGGCATCATGCAAAAAGTTCAGCTTGAAAATTACCGGCGTCGGTTCATTTGCTCAGTCTCAGGTTACTGTCGGAGGCATTGAAAGGAATGGATTCAGCAAAAAAACGCTTGAGTCAAAAAAATGCAGGGGATTGTATTGCTGCGGAGAGATGCTTGACGTTGACGGAAAATGCGGCGGATACAATCTTCAATGGGCGTTTTCAAGCGCCAGACTTTGCAGTGAAAGCATCATTCGGGAGAGTGAAAAATGATTAGAATTAGCGAAATTAAGCAGAACCTTGACGCAGACAAAGACGACCTTTACCGCGCTTGTGCAAAGGCTTTGAAAATAAAAAAAGATCGGCTTAAAGACGTGACTGTTGTCCGTCGCTCTGTTGACAGCAGAAGAAAAAATGACGTTCACTTTGTCTATACTGCCGATGTTTCCGTTGACGGTGATGAGGAAAAAATAATCGGGCATGTTTCGTCAAAGACTGTTACAATCAGTGAACCGTATTTTTATGAGATGCCGGAAAACCGGCGTGTTTCGTCGTTTCGTCCCGTTATAGTCGGATTTGGACCTGCCGGAATTTTTGCGGCTTTGACCCTTGCGCGTGCAGGACTGCAACCGCTTGTCCTTGAGCGCGGTGCAGACGTTGAAACAAGAACAAAAGATATCAACCGTTTTTTCAAAACGCGTATTCTTGACGAAAACTCAAACGTTCAGTTCGGCGAGGGTGGAGCCGGTACGTTCTCCGACGGAAAGCTGACTACCGGAATTAAAAGCGCTCTTTGCCGAAAAGTTTTTCTTGAATTTTATAACCATGGAGCACCGGAAGAAATCCTTTGGTCCGGAACCCCGCATATAGGTACTGATAAACTTGCTTCGGTCATAAAAAAAATGCGCGAGGAGATAATATCTCTCGGCGGTGAAGTGATTTTTGGAGCAAGGCTCACGGATTTGATAGTGTATAATGCTTCGGTTCAAGGTGTGACATATGAAAAGAGCGGCGAAAGCTTTGATTTTGAAACCGATACCGTTATTCTTGCAATCGGTCACTCTGCCCGCGACACAGTAAAAATGCTCCACAATAAAGGTGTCGGCATGATTCAAAAGCCGTTTTCCGTCGGCGCAAGAATTGAGCACCCGCGAGAGATGATAGACAGGTCGCAGTACGGCTCTTTTGCCGGGCACCCGGCACTTTCCGCTGCTGTGTATAAGCTTGCCTGTCACGGCGAACACGAAAGGGGAGCATATACATTTTGCATGTGTCCCGGCGGAACGGTGATAAATGCAACGAGTGAACCGCAAGGCGTAGTCACCAACGGTATGAGCGAATTTGCACGTGACAAAGAAAACTCAAATTCTGCAATTCTTGTCAACGTATATCCCGAGGATTTTCCGTCGGAACATCCGCTTGCGGGCTTTGAACTTCAAAAGTCAATGGAACATAGGGCTTTTGACCTTGGCGGAAGAGATTATACCGCTCCGTGTCAACTTGTTGGTGACTTTTTGAGCGGCACGCCGTCAAAAAAGCTTTCGTTTGTCAATCCGAGCTTTACGACCGGCGTAACGCCGTCAGACATCAGGCTTGTCCTGCCTAAAAAGGTGACTGACACAATGGCTTCTGCAATTGTTCAAATGGACAAAAAGCTTTCCGGCTTTGCTTTGCCGGAGGCTGTCTTAACTGCACCGGAGAGCCGCAGCTCTTCACCGGTGAGAATCCTGCGCGACGATATCTTTCAGGCGAATATCCGTGGATTATACCCTTGCGGAGAGGGCGCCGGTTATGCCGGCGGAATTGTTTCTGCTGCGGTTGACGGATTAAAAACCGCCCACGCCGTTTTGCTTGATGAAAGCGAACTTAATCACAGAACATAACCAAAACTCCCGGTCTCACCGTTTCGGTGAGACCGGGAGTTAAGCTGAAGAGAGTCGAACTCAATGCGGTTTTTTAAGGCAAATTTTCACCGATACTGCGCATTAAGTCAACGCCGCATAATTCATAGCACGCATCGAGTTGCACGGCATATCTATCAAATAAATTTCAAAAAGCAACAAGCAGTTTCTTTTGAACTTTGCTTGACAAAACGGCGGCACGATCTGCGCACAAGAACCAGGGACGGCACTTTAAATTTTTGTGCGTGTTATTTTGTAAAAATGTTTTTTATTGCAGCATACATTTCTTCCAAAAATGTTTTGAGGTCATGAAGAAATCTTTTGAGGTCAAAATTTTCCATTACCGTGTCTCCTTTCATAATTGTTGTGTCCGCCTTGATTATATCACGCCTTTTTTGGATAATCAAGGAAAATTAAAGTTTTTTGTTTTCCGCACGTTCCGACGGCTTTCGCCGTCGGATTTTTTTATAATTCAGATGAAAGCAAAAGTAACTGCCGATAGCTGATGAGGAGATTTTTTGACGGAATGCTGCTATGCATTTTATCTTGTCTGTAACGTCAACTTGCCCACTTATACATGCTGACGCAGAATATACTTGCCGAAATTTTAATCTTAATCATCATCGGTTACTAAAAGGGTGGTTTTATGCAGGTTATGTATGCCGATATTCTTTTTGTAATCAACACATATGTGACCTATGCTCTTTTGCGCTCGTGCGCGTTGGTGTCGCGCGTTCCTGTTTCACGTTTGCGCGCCGTGCTTTCTTCGCTGCTTGGCGGTGCGTTTTCGCTTGTGATTCTTATTGACGGAGTGACAAATTTGCTTTTGGCTCTTTTCCGTCCGGTGTTTTCGCTGCTGATTTTGTTTGCAGCGTTTTATCCGTTTGATAAGAAAAAGTTGTTTCGTCTTTTCGGCGCTTTTTTTCTTGTAAATTTTGTTTTTGCCGGATTGATGCTCGCACTGGAAATTGTTGTTTCACCGCAATCAATGTTTCTTTCTGTCGGAATCGTATATTTTGATATTGACGCACTCACTTTGGTTGTTCTTACCGCTGTTTGCTATTGTGTGCTGAGCGTTGTGAATCTTTTGCTCAGAGCAAAAGCTCCCGATGGCACCGTCTTTGACGTTACGATAGAGTACACAGGTCAAAGTTTTTCCTGCCGGGCATTGCTTGACACCGGAAATTCACTTTTTGAGCCGTTTTCTTCTCTGCCCGTGATTGTGGCTGAAAGGGGACTTTTCGGCTCGGATTTTGATGTGCCGGAAGAAAAGCTGCGGCTGATTCCGTGCTCATGTGTAACCGGTCAAAGCGTGTTGAGCGCGTTTCGCCCGGAAAAACTGACGGTGAGCTCACCGAAAGGCAGGCTCGAAACGAATGCTGTTTATGTGGCAATAACCGATGAAAGAATCAAGAATTCAGATTTTAAAGTTCTCCTAAACCCACAGGTGCTGGAGAATTTCAAGGAAAGGGAGAATACAAATGTTTTCAAAGCTTAAATTAAAAATATTCTGGCTCAAAAGACGTTTTTTAATAGCAATGGGAGCCGAAAGCGAGTTCTTTTACGTCAACGGTTCTCAAACTTTGCCTGCTCCGCTGAGTAAAAAGCAGGAGAGTGAAATTCTTGAACAAATTGAAAACGGAAATTTTGAAAACAGAGACAAGCTTGTTGTGCATAATCTTCGCCTTGTGGTGTATATTGCGAGAAAATTTGAAAATACCGGCATAGGTATTGAAGATCTCGTTTCAATAGGAACCGTAGGGCTGATTAAAGCAGTCAATACTTTCTGCCCGTCCAAAAAAATAAAACTCGCAACCTATGCTTCGCGCTGCATTGAAAATGAAATTCTTATGTATCTGCGGAAAACAGCTAACAAAAAAAACGAGGTATCAATTGAAGAACCTCTTAATGTTGACTGGGACGGCAATGAGCTCCTGCTTTCCGATGTTCTCGGGAGCGACAGCGACACGGTGGGGAGGGATCTTGAAATGCGGGACGAGAGAAATCAGCTTCTTGAGGTGGTAAAAAAACTTGATGACCGCGAACGTACAATAATGACGATGCGATTCGGTCTTTTCGGCTCAAAGGAGTATACGCAAAAGCAGGTGGCAGATATGCTGGGAATCTCTCAAAGTTATATTTCGCGTCTTGAAAAGCGGATAATCGAAAGACTGCGGAAAGAGCTTGAAAAAGTGGGATAATCATATTTCAGGCTGAAAGGGGGGAAGATTTTTACGGACGGCAGAAACTGGATGCCGTCCGTAAAAAATATCTCTCAAAAAGCTAAAAATCGGCAAAAAATCTATTGCTTTTACTTTTGGACTGTGATATAATACGCAAGATAACGCACGCAGGGGATTGGTATGCCCTGTTCACGTAAGTGCGGCATACTTTCGGAACCTGCGGTGGTTAAAACTAATTTTCAGGAGGAAACTCAAATGGCAGTAGTATCAATGAAACAGCTTCTTGAAGCCGGTGTTCATTTCGGACATCAGACAAGAAGATGGAACCCGAAAATGTCCGAGTACATTTTCACAGAAAGAAACGGAATTTACATCATCGACCTTCAGAAGACGGTCAAAAAGCTTGAGGAAGCTTATTCCTTTGTTCGCGAAGTATCCGAAAACGGCGGCGAAGTTCTTTTCGTAGGAACCAAGAAGCAGGCTATGGATTCTATTCGTGAGGAAGCAATCCGTTGCGGCATGCCTTACGTCAATGCACGTTGGCTCGGCGGTATGCTCACCAATTTCAATACCATTCAAAAGAGAATTAAGAGACTCGCTCAGCTCAAGGATATGGAGCAAAACGGAACATTCGCTCTTCTTCCCAAAAAAGAAGTCATCAAGCTCAACCTTGAGATTGAAAAGCTTGAAAAGTTCATGGGCGGTATCACCGGCATGAAGAAGCAGCCCGCTGCAATCTTCATTGTTGACCCGCGCAAGGAAAGAATTGCCGTTGCAGAAGCTCACAAGCTCGGTATTCCCATCGTTGCTATCGTTGACACCAACTGCGATCCCGATGAAGTTGACTATGTAATTCCCGGTAACGACGACGCTATCCGCGCTGTAAGACTTATTGCCGGCGCTATGGCTGACGCTATTATCGAAGGCAGACAGGGCGAAGCTAATTCTCCCGCAGAAGAAGCTGCGGCTGAGGAAGCAGACGCTCAGTAACAGAAAAACTTTCAGCCCGTAAATTTACATCTACGGGCTTTTTTCAAGATTTTATAAATTTAGGAGGAATTTATTATGGCATTTACCGCTAAAGACGTTCAGGCTCTTCGCGAAAAGACCGGCGTAGGAATGATGGATTGCAAAAAGGCTCTTGTTGAAGCTGAAGGCGATATGGACAAGGCCGTTGATATTCTCAGAGAAAAGGGACTTGCTTCAGCAGCAAAGAAGTCCTCAAGAGTTGCAGCCGAAGGCGTTGTTGCTGCATACAACGACGGTAAGAGCGGTGCTCTTGTTGAAATCAACTGCGAAACCGACTTTGTTGCCAAGGGTGAGCCGTTCACAACTCTTGCTAAAAAGGTTGTTAAGACTGTTGTTGAAAAGGATCCGGCAGACGTTGACGCCCTTCTCAAAACAGAGATTTCAGACGGTGAAGGCACTGTTGAAGAAGCAGTCCAGGAGGTTTTCCTTGCTCTGCGTGAAAACATGAAGATTCGTCGCTTTAAGCGCACAATCGGTCATGTTGCAACTTATATTCATGCAGGCGGCACTGTTGGCGTTATGGTTTCATTTGACGTTGACGATGCAACAGCTGCAAAGCCTGAGTTTGACTCAATGGGCAAAAATGTTGCAATGCAGGTTGCTGCAATGAATCCGTCATACCTTGACGAAGTTTCTGTTCCCGATGAGGTTCTTGAAAAAGAAAAGACGATCCTTGTTGCTCAGATGAAAGAGGATCCGAAGATGGCAAACAAGCCGGAAGCTGTTCTTCACAAGATCGTTGAAGGCAAGATCGGCAAGTATTATAAAGAAAACTGCCTCCTTTGCCAGGAATTTGTCCGTTCCGACCTCTTTGAGGGCAATGTAAAGGGTTATGTTGATTCTGTTGCAAAGGCACTTGGCGCAGAAATCAAGGTTACCGGTTTTGTTCGCTTTGAAAAGGGCGAAGGCATTGAAAAGAAGACCGAAAACTTTGCTGATGAAATCGCAAGCATGGTTGGCGGCAAATAATTTTTGAAACTTGTCCCTCTCGCTTTTCAAAGTGGGAGGGATTTTTTGAAGGAGATAAAAATGAAAACAGCAATATACGGAGCAGGTTCACTCGGAACCGTACTTGGTGCATACCTTTCAAAAGCAGGGGTTGATGTTGATCTCATTACGCGTAACAAGGAGCATGTTGACGCACTCAACAAAGACGGTGCAAAAATTATCGGCACAGTGAACATGACTGTTCCGGTTCATGCCCTCACTCCGGATGAGATGACAGAAAAATATGAGCTTATAATCCTTTTGACAAAGCAGCTTGAAAATAAAAAAATACTCGAAAATCTTAGGAATAACATGACCGATGATTGCATTGTGTGCACAATGCAGAACGGTCTGCCGGAGCTCTCTGTTTCTGAAGTGGTCGGCGAAGACAGAACTATGGGCTGCACGGTTGCATGGGGAGCAACTCTTCATGGAAAGGGTGTTTCGGAGCTTACCAGTGAACCTGACAGTCTTAGCTTTGGTCTCGGACGCATGAATGGAAAAAAAGATGAAAAGCTTATGTATGTTAAGTCTCTGCTCGAAAAAATGTGTCCGGTTGACATTGAAGATAACTTTATGGGGGTTCGTTGGTCAAAGCTTCTTATAAATGCAACCTTCAGCGGAATGTCCGCAGTGACAGGCGGAACATTCGGAGATGCTGCCAACAGAAAAGATTCGCGCGTTTGCTGTCAGAACCTTATCAAGGAATGTATTGATGTTGCAGCTGCGGCTGGAATAAAAATTGCTCCGGTTCAAGGTAAGGATATTGTAAAACTACTTGATTACAACAATGCGATAAAAAAGAAAATTGCTTTTATACTTATTCCGATCTGCATCAAGAAACACGCGCTTTTAAAGGCGAGTATGCTTCAGGATCTTGAAAAAGGAAAAAAGTGTGAGATTGATGCAATCAACGGTGTTGTTTGTGCATATGGAAAAAAATATGGCGTTCCCACACCTTATAATGACATGGTTTGCCGCATAATTCATGAAATTGAGGACGGAAAAAGAACCTATTCGTTTGATAATTTAAAGCTTTTTGAAAATCTTAAAAAGTAATCGGTCAGGAATAACTATCTGATAAACGTATTGCATTTAAATAGCGGTTAAATTCACCAAAACAAAAACGACCACCCGATATACAGTCATTCACTGCATGTCGGGTGGTTATGATATTTATATATCAATGACTTTTATTTAACAATGCTTTCTCCGGTCATTTCTTCCGGCTGAGGAATTCCCATTATTTTGAGCATTGTCGGGGCAATGTCGCAAAGCTTGCCTTTGTCGCGTACTTCACAATTGTGGTTGACAACAACGAACGGAACGGGATTTGTTGTGTGCGCGGTGAACGGTGTGCCGTCTTCGGCAATCATCTTGTCGGCATTGCCGTGGTCTGCGGTGATGAGCATTACACCGCCCATTTCCTTAATTGCATCCGCAACTCTGCCTACGCATTTGTCAACAGCTTCAACAGCGGCTTTTGCAGCCTCAAAAACGCCGGTATGACCAACCATATCGCAGTTTGCAAAGTTGAGAATAATTGCGTCATATTTGTTTGATTTGACGGCTTCAACAACCTTGTCAGTCACTTCATATGCGCTCATTTCGGGCTGCATGTCATAGGTTGCTACCTTGGGCGAAGCAACAAGAATTCTGTCTTCGCCGTTGAACTGCTTTTCAACACCGCCGTTAAAGAAGAACGTTACATGTGCATACTTCTCGGTTTCTGCAATACGCAGCTGAGTAAGACCGAGATCTGAAATATATTCGCCAAAGGTGTTTTTGAGCGATTGAGGTTTGAAAGCAACGTGAACATTCGGCATTGTTGCATCATACTGAGTCATGCATACATAGTAAAGCGGGAAAAATCCGTTCTTTCTTTCAAATCCGCTGAAAGCCTCGTCAACAAAAGTGCGGGTAATTTCTCTTGCTCTGTCCGGACGGAAATTGAAGAAAACAACAGAATCGTTTGGCTTGACGGTTGCATTTTCAAGGCAGACAGTGGGAAGAACAAATTCGTCGGTCAGATGCTTTCCGTCTTCGTCTATGGTTTCATAGGACTTTTTAATAGCCTCAACGGGGTCAGAAGCTTTAATTCCCTCGCCGTATACCATTGCGGCATATGCTTTTCCTACTCTTTCCCAACGATTGTCGCGATCCATTGCATAGTAACGACCCATAACAGTGGCAACTTTGCCGACTCCTATCTCATCGAGTTTGGAGATCGTTTCTGCAACATAATCGGCACCGGAGACAGGGGGGACGTCACGACCGTCAAGGAAGCAGTGAACAAAAACTTTTTTAAGCCCCATTCTCTTGGCAAGCTCAACAATCGCATACATGTGGGTATTGTGGCTGTGAACACCGCCATCGCTCATGAGTCCCATGAGGTGGAGTGCAGAGCCGTTTTTCTTGCAATTCTCCATTGCTCCAACAAGGGCTTCGTTTTGGAAGAAGTCGCCGTCCTGAATGGATTTTGTTATTCTTGTGAGCTCCTGATAAACAACTCTGCCCGCGCCGATATTGGTATGACCGACTTCGCTGTTTCCCATTTGTCCGTCGGGAAGTCCGACATCCATGCCCGAGGCTCCGATATATGTCATCGGATTTTCACTCATAAGTCGATCGAGATTAGGTTTGTTTGCTGCGGCAATTGCATTGCCGTAGTCGGATGGGTTCTTTCCAAAACCGTCCATGATGCAAAGTAAAACAGTTTTTTTCATAGTAAAGATCTACCTTTCAATCTTCTAAAAAAGGGCTGCAAAGCAACCCTTTTCAGTGTTCAATTTTTATTTGCTCGCAGCCTTAACAATGACTGAGAAGTCCTGAGCTTTGAGCGATGCGCCGCCGATGAGACCGCCGTCAACGTTGACCTTTGAAACGAGCTCGTCGGCATTCTTTGCGTTCATTGAGCCGCCGTACTGAACGGTAACGGTTTCTGCAAGCTCTTCACCGTATGCTTCGGCGATGGCTGCGCGTACAAAGCCGTTGCCTTCGTCCGCCTGGTCAGCGGTTGCGGTGACGCCGGTACCGATTGCCCATACCGGTTCATAAGCAATGATAACATTTTTGAGCTGTTCGGGCTTTACGTTTGTAAGAGCCATTTTTGTCTGGAATTTGAGGAGAGTCTCGGTATAGCCGAGTTCTCTCTGTTCAAGAGTTTCGCCAACACAGATGATAGCCTTGAGTCCTGCATTGAGAGCTGCAAGTGAGCGGAGGTTGACGGTCTGGTCGGTCTCGCCAAAGTAAGTTCTTCTTTCACTGTGGCCGATTACAACGTATTCAACGCCTGCTTCTTTGAGCATATCGGTTGAAACTTCACCGGTATATGCGCCGGAGGCTTTGAAGTGAACGTTCTCGGCACCGATTTTGATGTTTGAACCCTTGGCTGCCTCAACGGCTGCGGGAATGTCAATATAGGGAACACAGAGAACAACGTCACAGTCTGCGTCTGCAACAAGAGGCTTCATCTCATTGATGAGAGCCGTTGTCTGAGAGGGGGTGTTGTTCATTTTCCAGTTGCCGGCAATAACTGCCTTGCGAAGTTCTTTTTTCATTTTGAAAGACTCCTTTATTTTAAGAAATTATTTATCATTGAGTGCTGCAACACCGGGAAGCTCCTTGCCTTCAAGAAATTCAAGGGAAGCGCCGCCGCCGGTTGAAATGTGGCTCATCTTGTCTGCAAAGCCGAGCTTTTCAATTGCCGCTGCGCTGTCGCCGCCGCCGATGATTGAAATTGCGTTGCTGTCTGCAATTGCGGTTGCAACGCCGATTGTGCCGGCTGCAAAGTGTTCCCACTCCGAAACACCCATCGGTCCGTTCCAAATGACGGTGCCTGCATCCTTAACTGCATCGGCAAACATAGCGGTGGTCTTGGGACCAATGTCAAGACCCATCCAACCGTCGGGAATGTCATCTGAATTAACCGTCATATATTCGGTATCTTCCTTGTATTCCTTGCCTACAACATTGTCAACCGGAATAAGGAACTTAACGCCATTTGCCTTTGCGTCAGCAATCATCTGCTTTGCAAGGTCAATCTTATCGGTTTCGCAGATTGAAGTACCTACTGAGTGACCGAGAGCGGCAAAGAAGGTATATGCCATGCCGCCGCCAACGATGAGGGTGTCAACCTTGTTGAGCAGATTGGTGATTACGCCGATTTTATCGGAGACTTTTGCGCCGCCGAGGATTGCAACGAGGGGTCTCTTCGGATCCTCAAGTGCGCCTCCGATGTATTTAAGCTCTTTCTGAATGAGGAAACCGCATACTGCCGGAAGATAGTCGGCAACACCTGTGGTTGAGCTGTGTGCTCTGTGAGCCGAACCGAAAGCGTCATTTACATAAATTTCGGCAAGAGAGGCGAGAGCCTTTGAAAAATCGGGATCGTTCTTGGTTTCTTCAGCGTGGAAACGAACGTTTTCAAGGAGCATTACCTCGCCGTCATTGAGAGAAGCGGCAAGCTCTTTTGCGCTGTCACCGATAACGTCCTTAGCCATTTTTACGTCCTGACCGAGAAGCTCGCCGAGTCTTTTTGCAACAGGGACGAGAGAAAATTCGGGGTTAAACTGTCCCTTAGGTCTGCCGAGATGTGAGCAAAGGATAACCTTGGCACCGTGCTCGATGAGATATTTGATTGTGGGAAGAGAAGCAACGATTCTCTTGTCGCTTGTAATTACGCCGTTTTCCATTTTGACGTTGAAGTCGCAGCGGACGAGGACTTTTTTGCCCTTGACGTCGATGTCTTCAACTGACTTTTTGTTCAATACGTTCATTTGGTTCTTTCCTTTCGTTTTATAGATGGATTTTACTTATAATATCAGTAATTGTTTCCAATCAACAGACATTTTATAACAAGCGGCAGATTTTTTCAAGCCCTAAAGCGGAAAAAATATACAAACGCCGCCGATATATTTTGTGCAAAATTGAACTTTAGTCAAACCAGCCTTTGAGGAGCTCTGCCATGGCGTTGTTCTGAGGCTCCTTTTCCTTTTCTTTTTCCTGTTTTCTCATGTAAGAGAGCACGTCATGCTTACCTGCGCCGTCAGAGCTTCTACGTTTTTGAAAATCCGACAGTTTTTCCCGGTATCCGCATACGCAGGCAAAAATTCTTTTGTCTCCCTCTCCGCGTAACTCAAGCTTTTTATGGCATTCGGGGCAGCGGGCGTTCGTAACCTGCGTCAGACCTTTGCGGTATCCGCACTCCCTGTCTTGGCAAACGAGCATCTTTCCCTTCTTGCCGTTGACTTCAAGCAGATACTTGCCGCAGACGGGACATTTTTCTTTTGTCGCGTTGTCATGCGTGTACTGCGCGTCGCTTGCAATTACCATTGAGACAAGCTTTGTTGCGTATTCACGCATTTCTCCGATGAACTTTTTCATGCTTGCTGTTCCGCGGCTGATATTTTGAAGCTGCTGCTCCCATTGTGCCGTGAGTTCAGCGCTTTTGAGATCCGGAGGAACAATTTTTATCAGCTGTTTACCCTTTGCAGTCGGGTGAATCTCTTTTCCGACACGCTCGATTGAAAAGTTGTCGAACAGTTTTTCAATTATGTCGGCTCTTGTTGCCGGAGTTCCGAGTCCGCTTGTGGTTTCAATGATAGCCTTGAGCTTTTTGTCCGCAATCTGTTTTGAGGGATTCTCCATTGCGGAAAGGAGCGTTGCCTCTGTGTATCTTGCCGGAGGACGTGTTTTGCCGGTTATGATCTTCATATTCTGAACAGGCATTGTCATTCCTTGGCGCATTTCAGGAAGTTGTTGATTTTTGATTTCAACGTCGTCGTCCTCATCATCGGTTACCGTTCCGTAAATATCCTTCCAGCCGTTCTTTTTGATAACCTTTCCCTTTGCATAAAAGTTTTTTCCGCCGATATCAAGGGTTGCTTTCACTTCGTCATATTCGCATTCCTCTGAAAGAACGGCAATGAACCGCTTTACAACGAGGTCATAAATGTTTCTTTCCTCGTATGTAAGCTTTGAAAAATTTGCCGGCTGCTCTGTCGGAATAATTGCATGGTGGTCGGTGACCTTTGAATTGTTGACAATGTATTTTGTTGAAAGCGGTTTTCTGTAAAGCGTCATGGCTGCCTTTTGATACGGACCCTGAGCGATTGAACGCAGCCTTTCCGGAATGGTTGCAACAATATCGTCTGTGATATATCGTGAATCGGTTCTGGGATAGGTGAGAACCTTATGCCGTTCATAAAGGCTTTGCATATATGAGAGCGTCTGTTTGGCGGAATATCCGTATTTTTTGTTTGCATCTCTTTGAAGTTCTGTCAAATCGTATGCTGAGGGCGGTGCCTGCTTTTTTGCCGAACGTTCAAGCTTTGCAACTGTTGCCGATTTTCCTGAAATACTCTTTTGAATACTTTCAACAAAGGCTCTATCTGAAAAGCGGGTGTTGTTCTTAGCATCTCTGAATGTTGCGGAAAATCCATTAAAAACTGCTTGAAGAGTGAAGTAATCCTTGGGTTTGAACGAAAGAATTTCTTCTTCTCTTTGAACGATCAGCGCAAGGGTAGGAGTTTGAACGCGCCCTGCGGAAAGCTGGGCGTTGAAACGGCAGGTGAGCGCTCTTGTTACGTTAAGCCCCACCAGCCAATCAGCCTCGGCTCTTGCCTGTGCCGAATAGTAGAGATTGTCATATTCCTTTGCAGGCTTGAGCTTTGCAAAGCCCTCTTTAATTGCTTTGTCCGTCTGCGATGAGATCCAAAGACGGAATGCCGGCTTTTTGAAGTGTGCTTTCATCATTATCCACCGTGCGACCAATTCGCCCTCGCGACCTGCGTCGGTTGCAATGATGAGCCTGTCGATATCCGTTCTGCCCATGAGCTTTGAAACGGTGCGGTATTGCTTTGAGGTTTGCTTGATTACAACAAGCTTCATTTTTTCCGGCAGCATTGGGAGATCCTCAAGCCGCCATGATTTGTATTTATCGTCATAGGCGTCCGGATCCGCTAGTGTAACGAGGTGACCCAATGCCCATGTGATGACGTATTTATCACCTTCGATAAAGCCGTCTGCGCTCTTTTTTGCACCGAGCACGCGGGCAATGTCGCGTGCGACTGACGGCTTTTCGGCAAGAACAAGTGCTTTTGCCATACTTTGTTTTCTCCTTTTTATTTTACAACGGAAAGACAGCTGCGGCTTTCGTCAAAGTGAGTTTTGAGTGCATTTTCAACATCCTGCTTTTTAATGCGTCTGCATTCTTCGAGCGTGTCAAAAAGTCCAAAACCGTTGAAATATGAATCAACGAGAGCATTTGCAAGATTTTCGGTTTCGTTGAAACCAAGCACCTCAAGACCGTAGTAGCGCTTTTTTGCAATCTCAAAGTCTTCGTCTGCAATTCCGTCTCTTTTTAAGCGTGCAATTTCTGCAAATATTTTGTCACGAACCGATTTGGGGTCTTTGCTCTCTCCGGTGAAGATAGGGGCAGCAAAGCCTCTTCCGGTGAAATACTCGGTTCCGAATGTCTGGTTGATGAGACCTTCTTCAATCATTTCGCAGTAGAGAGGAGAGACCTTTCCGACTATTATGCCGAGCGCAAGATTTACGCATACAAGCTCTTTCGGGGTGCGCAGAGGCGCTGAGCCGATATCCTTGAATCCGAGTGCAAACTTTGTCATGTCAACGCCGAGCGCTTCCTCGGTATAGGCGGTCACGACCTCATCGTCCTCCTTGGGAATAATCTGCTCAAACTCAACTTTTTCTTCCTTGGGCAGAACTCTGTCGGCTATTGCAATGACTTCATCAACTTTTACGTTGCCGGCAACGGCGAGCGCCATGTTTGAAAGATTGTAAAAAGTGTTGTAGCAGCTGTAAAGAAGCTTTGCGTTGATTTCTGCAATTGATTCGATCGTTCCCGCAATGTCGATTCTGACCGGATTTTTGCTGTAAAGTCCGCGCAGAAGATTAAAGAGCGTCTGCCAATCCGGGTCATCCTGATACATTCTGATTTCCTGACCGATGATGCCCTGTTCTTTTTGAACGGTCTGCTCGGTGAAATACGGTTTCTTAACAAAATCAAGCAAAATTTCAAGCGATTTTTCAAAATTTTTGCTGCAGCTGAAAATGTAGCAGGTTCGGTCAAATGAAGTAAAGGCGTTGGCGTCGGCACCTGTTTTTGCAAAAAGCTCAAAAGCGTCAAGTTCTTCGCTTTCAAAAAGCTTGTGTTCAAGAAAGTGAGCAATGCCCTCCGGAACTTTTGTGAATTCTTTTTCACCTTTGAGTTTAAAGCAGGTATCAACAGAACCGTACCTTGTTCCGAACATTGCAAAGGCGCCGGTATATTCGGGCTTTTCCATTACAAAAATTTTGAGACCGCTGTCATGGTCGATTTCGTAGTATCCGTCTGCAAGAAGTTCGTTTTTGATGTATTTTTTATTCATCTTTCGTGTCCTCCTTTTCACTTTCAAGAATGAACACCGTGTCTTCGGTTACGCCTGCTGCGGCAACGATAATTTCCTCGCGGCTGACGGTTTCAATCATTCCGGCAATCTGCTCCGGCGTATAAAATTCGCCGCACGTGAAAAATGTTTTGAGCCAGGCGTTGGTATCTGCCGCACTGTCCGCGACGGAACAGAGCCTGTCACAAATGCTCATTTTTGCCTGCTCAATTATTTCATCTGTAAAGTTGCCGGCTCTGACCTCATCAAGCTCGTGACGTATGGCATCAAGAGCTTTTTGAGCATTTTCTGTTTCTACGCCGCTCTGGACGGCAATGATTCCTTTTGAGTTGATCAGCGATGCGCTGCAGTAATAGCAAAGACTCATCTTTTCGCGCACATTCATAAAGAGCTTTGAAAATGTGCCGGAGCCAAAAATGGCCGTCATAACTTTCAATGCGGCGTAATTATCCATTTCATAGGTCATTCCGGCGCGCAGACCGATAACGAGCTTTCCTTGCTTGACTTTTTGCTTTTGGGTAACTGTTTTCTTGAAATATGCTTCGGTTATGAACTCCGTATGCAGCGAAGTAATGTCTTTTCGCTCGAGCTTTTCAAAGTATGGCTTGATGAGCGAGGCAACTTCCTCTTCGCTTCTGCTTCCGATATAGTTGATTTGTATAGGACAGTTGAAAACAAGCTTTTTCCATTCTTCAAACAGGATTTTTCCGTTTGCTTTTTCAATTACTTCTTTTTTTCCGAACTTGTTCAGTGAATAAGCCTCATCTTTGCACATTTCTTCAAGCATACGGTTGAGCGCAAAAATCCGCTTTTCGTCGTTTTCACTGTCAATTCGCTGCAAGAGGAGAGCTTTTTCGCGTTCAACCTTCTCTGCCGAAAAACCGTCGGGTGTTATATCCGGCTCAAAAAAGCAAGAGAAAAGCAGCTTGATGCATTCGTCGGTTATACTTTTTGAATCTAGTGTAAAGCGATCATCAAGGCAGCTGAGATTGAGACTCAGAACGAGTGATTCGCCGGCTTTTGAAACGGAAGACGTGACACTTGCACCGTAAAGATCGGCAAGAGCACGGTTCATTTTGAACATGGTAGGATAAGTTTTGTTTGTTTTTGAAAGCAGATAAATAAGAAGAGCTCTTTCACCCGCATGGTCGTCAAGCGGCGCGGCGATATTCAAAGACACTGTTGTTGTTTTAAAACGGCTCGTCCGGTGATGTGCCAGATTGACGCCTCTGCATATTTTTGTGATGTTCACATTGATACCTCCCAAAAATGGATTGTGCAGCTTTTATGCACAAATAACAAGCATATTTTACCACAAACCGTTTTCAAATACTATAATATGCGGCAAAAATCTTATGCGGTATCGGCTTTTAGGTCATTTTTAGGTAAAAATGTTACCACATACTCGGATAGGAGCTATTTGTCCCATGCTATATCTATTCGGCAGAATGCACATCTCGAACTGAACAATCTTGCTAATTGGAAAAAATAATGGTTTTTCCGGCTTGTCTATGGTGAATTTATACAATGTAAAAATTGACGAAAAAACGGCGTAATATTAACAAAAAATGCCGAATCTTACAAAAAACTGTCCCTCAAAAAAATATTTTTGAAAAAATATCTAAAATTTTTACTCATTTATATTGCAAATTGCCGATGGTTTGTGTAAAATGGTAAAAGTGACGATAGTCAAAATGTATAAATTTCACACACTGAATTGTTGGAGGGACATTTATGTCTAACAGGTTGTTCCAGGGAGTTATTCATCAGATGAAAGACGCTATCGACAGAACTATCGGTGTTATCGATAACACGGGTACTGTTATCTGCTGCAGTGACCTCGGTCGCATAGGCGAAACAGGCTTTGCGAATTTCAAGGATGAGATTACTTCTTTTGAGCCAAAGGTTATAGGCGCCAGAACATTTATCGCAATCGGTATGCAGCTGCACCCTGACGCTGCTGTTTTTGTTGGCGGCGATGATGATGCCGCTGCGAATTATGCGCGCTTGATTGCCGTTTCGCTCAACAGCATCAAGCAGTACTATGATGAAAAGTACGACAGAAGCAATTTTATTAAAAATGTTATTCTTGACAATATTCTTCCCGGTGATATTTATCTCAAGACGCGTGAGCTCGGGCTCAACAACGAGGTTTCACGCTGCATTCTTCTCATAAGAACCACGGAGAGAACCGATGTTTCCGTCAGCGAAGCTGTTCAAAAGCTTTTCCCCGATAAAGCGAAGGACCTTGTAATCAACATCAACGAGTCTGATATTGCTCTTGTTAAAGAGGTCAGAGCCGGAAATGACGTGAAGGATCTTGAAAAGCTTGCGCGCTCAATCGTTGACTCTCTCCATACGGAGTATTACGTCAATGTTATAGTCGGAATCGGCTCGATCGTTGTCGGAATCAAGGATCTTCCGCGTTCTTTCAAGGAGTCGCAGATTGCCCTTGAGGTCGGAAAGGTGTTTGACACCGAGAAAACAATTGTCACCTATGAAAATCTCGGCATTGCGCGCCTTATCTATCAGCTGCCCACAACGCTTTGTGAAATGTTCCTCAAAGAGATTTTTAAAAAAGGCTCAATTGTAGGTCTTGACCATGAAACACTTTTCACCATTCAAAAGTTTTTCGAAAACAATCTCAATGTTTCCGAAACTTCAAGAAAACTCTTTGTACACAGAAATACTCTTGTTTATCGCCTTGAAAAAATCAAAAAACTCACAGGTCTTGACTTAAGGGAGTTTGACGATGCAATTGTTTTCAAGGTTGCGCTTATGGTTAAAAAGTATCTTGACGCAAAGCCTGTCAAGTATTGATGAGGTAGTCCCTGAGTGATAATTGTGAAGTGTAGGTTTTTGGCGATTATGCTTGCCGCCGAAATTTCACTTACAATTACTCGGCGATTTTTAAGCGTAAAACAATCGGTTAATTAATTTTGTGAAAGTGGTTTAAAATGATTGAATTTAAAAATGTTAGTATGAAGTACAAAACGAACGGTGCGGTTGCGCTCGATAATGTCAGCGTAAAAATCGACGCCGGTGAGTTCGTTTTTGTTGTCGGTGCTTCGGGTGCCGGAAAAAGCTCTTTTCTTAACGTTATAATGGGACAGGAAAAGATTGATTCCGGCTCTGTAATCGTCGGACAGTATAATCTTGCAAAAATCAAGCGCCGTGAGCTTCCGTATCTCAGAAGAATGCTCGGTATTGTTTTTCAGGATTTCAGACTTATACCCAAAATGACTGTATATGACAATGTTGCTTTTGCTCTTCGAGTTATCGGTATGAGCGAAAGAAAAATAACAAAGCGCGTGCGTTATGTTCTGAGACTTGTTGACCTTGCTTCAAAGGCAAAGAACTATCCGAATCAGCTTTCAACAGGTGAACGCCAAAGAGTTGCAATTGCACGTGCACTTGTCAATAACCCTGATGTAATTATTGCAGATGAGCCGACGGGTAACCTTGACCCTGTGCTTTCCGGCGATATAATGACTCTTTTTGACAAGATCAATGCCCTCGGTGCAACCGTTGTTGTTGTTACCCATGACCTTGAGCTTGTTCACCAATTTGATCACAGAGTCGTTACTATTGAGAATGGACGGATCGTTTCCGACATTCCCTCAAGGGCAAAGCTCAAAGAACTCAAAAACCGCAGCGATGCAAAGAAAGCTGAGATTGAACAGCAGAACTCTCAGTCTGACGAAGATACGGGTGCTGCGGAAAGCACCGTTCAGCAGGGCGAGTCTGCTGTAGAAGAGGCAGAGCCTCAGACATATTCCGAAGCGAAGGACGGTGACAACAATGGCTGATAAAAATGTCAGAGCAAAAAAAGCTGCTGCAAAAAAACGCAAAAAATCCCGTTCTTCCGGCGGACTTAACACATCGTATCTTTCAAAAATGGGTCTGCACAACCTTGTTGCCAACCGCAGCATGTCACTTGCTTCAATCAGTGTTCTTACGCTGTGTTTGCTTCTCATCGGTATTTCGTTCCTTCTTCTTGTCAATATGAGAACCCTTGTTTCCGATGTCGAAAAGCAGAATGTTGTTGTTGCCTTTGTCAAAGACGGAATTGATGAAAGCTCGATTGAAAAAGTCAAAACCGACCTTGAGGCTATACCGAATGTTACCGAGGTCAAGTATGTTTCAAAAGAAGAAGGCTTCAGCGAGCAGCTTGACGAGTTCGGTGTTGAAAAGGATATGATTGAAGGGGTTATTGAAAACCCGTTGCCCAACTCGTACAGAATAACGGTCAGCAATATTGCCGAGTTTTCGCAGACGCTTTCTTCAATTGAGGCGGTTGAAAATGTTGACTCTGTTCGGGAGAGCCAGGAGCTCATCAACCAGATTTCAACCTTGCAAAAATCACTGACGTTCATATGCGTTATCATCGTTGTTGCGCTGATTATTGTTTCGCTGTTCATTATTGCAAACACAATTAAGATAACTATGGTATCCAGAAAGGTCGATATCCAAGTTATGAAATCGGTCGGTGCAACCAACATGTTTATTTGCTGGCCTTTCATGGTTGAGGGTATTTCGATCGGTTTGATTTCCGGTCTTATTGCGATGACTCTGACTTATGCTTTCGAAAAGATAGAGGGTAATGCGCTCAACTCGCTGTTCTCTCTGTTCGGCAGTCATGTTGTTGCAATTTCAGACTATTGGTATCTTCTCATTGTCGGATATTTTGTATCGGGTATGATTCTCGGTTCATTCGGCAGTGTTGTTTCAATTCGTAAATACCTCAAAAAAGAGGGCAGTGAAGCTAACGACATTTGATTTTGGAAAGTTTGATTTGTGCAAAACGGTGTTAGGGAACCGCTACTTATCCGAGGAGCGCGATCTTCACGGTGCATTCCGTCATATTACACGCTCTGTCTTGAATTTTATGGCAGTAGATTCTGCGCTGTTTTATGCAGTCTGACGTAAAATTTCCGCGCAAATACTTGCACTCTCAATTGTTCGGCGATTCCATAAAATCTGTTCTGCAAATTAAAGGAGGCTTGTCTTTTTAATCATGAAGAGAAAAATTACTGCGCTTTTGTGCGCCGCTCTTCTCGTGGCTTTGCCGTTTGTTTCGTTAAACAGACCGATAGCTCATGCGGCAACAAGACAGGAACTTGAAGAAGATCTTGAAAGAATCGACAGCGAGATAAAAGACAATAAGGATAAGCTTGCCGAGCTTAAAGATAAAAAAGAGTCGCAGCAGGAGTATCTTGATACTCTTGAAGAACAGATTGGTGCAAATGAAAAAAAAGCAACCAATCTGAAAACACAGGTGGACTCTCTTGACAAAGACCTTGAAACGCTTGAAAAGCAGCTCAAGCAACTCAACACCGATATCGATGTCATTGACGATGAGATTAAGCTCGCCGGTGAACAGCTGAAAGCAACAACCGCAAGTATCCAAGCCTCAAAATCACAGCTGTCTCAAAAGCTCAAGGCTGCTTATGTAACCGGAAATGATTCTGCAATAAAAATCATTATGGGCGCAGACAGTCTCGCGTCATTCCTTACCAGACTTGAAATGATGAAACGTATGAGCGAAAGCGACAGAAAGGTTATTGACAAGTTCAAGGAAGAGGCTGCAACGCTTAAGGAAACCAAAGCAGAGCTTCAAAAAAAGCAGGACAAGCTTGATAAAAAGCAGGCTGAGGTTGAAAGTAACAAACAGGAAATTGTTACCCGCAAGGCGGAGCTTAACGCTACCAAGAACGAATATGAGGCTACCGTAAAAGAACTTGAAGATGATTACAAGGAAGCCTCCGATTATATTGCACAACTTGATAAGAACAGTGCTGTGTATGAGGGATACATCAAAAATCTTCAAGCCGAGCGTGAAGCTGCCGACAAGGAAATTGAACAGCTTATCAAAAATTATCAGGCTACTACCGTACCCACAACGCAGGGTACAACGCTTTATGCAGATAATAACGATCCCGCCGCAACGACTGCTTCGTCCGTTGGAGGTCAAAGCGGTGGCAATACCTCCGGCGGTGGCGTTTATAAGTCCAATGACAGTTGGGCGTGGCCGCTCGGCAGCATTTCGTGCTATATAAGCAGCCCGTACGGAAACCGCAGCGCTTCGGTCTCCGGTTGGAGCTTCCACGGCGGAATGGATATTTCTGCTTCCGGCGTTTATGGAAAACCGATATATGCTTCAAGAGCGGGAACGGTTATAGCTGCCGTGTGGGGCAGCACGGGTTACGGTATTTATGCCGTCATTGACCATGGCGACGGATTTTCAACGGTTTATGGTCACTGTTCAAGTCTTTGCGTAACCACTGGGCAAACCGTCAGCAAGGGTCAGCAGATAGGCAATGTTGGTTCAACCGGCAATTCGACCGGTCCGCACCTTCACTTTGAAGTTAGATATAACGGTGCAAAGCAGAACCCGGCTAATTATGTTTCAAAGCCGTAACTTTAAGGCAATGCCGCACAATTGCGGCGCACACCTCATTGTGCGGTATTGACTTAAAATATTTTTGAGGACTGTCGCATTTAGAGCAAGATTATTTGACTGAATGCGGCAGTTTCGTGTTTCATATTATAGCTCAGATTGTCATAAGCTGAATAAAACCGAAACTATTCAAGGGGTGGGGTCTTTGTCAACTAATCTTTCAAAGATTTTGAATGGATTTATACTTTTTCTCAAAAAAATCAAACATGGAGTTTTTAGGTTTATCGCTCTGATTTATGACTTCATTTGTTCACACGCCAAAATGCAGAACAGGGTGTTCTTTTATACAATCAGAAGTGACGGGACACTCACGGAAAATATCAAGTGCGTCTATGACGCATACGACGGAAATAAGGTATATTTTGCAAAAATGCTGCCGCATTCCATCAAATATATTGCAAAGGCTAAATGGCTTTTGCTCACAAGCAAAGTTGTCGTAACAGATGATTATTTGAAATATTTGCGCTTTGTACGTTTAAGAAAAAAACAAAGTGTGATTCAGATTTGGCACGCGGGCGGCGCGTTCAAACGCTTTGGGCTTGATGCTCCGTCAAGACTTTCAAAGGAAGAAGAAATTGCAACTCACTCTCAATATACCGATGTTTGCGTTACTTCGGAGTATGTCCGACGTTTTTATGCCGCGGCTTTCGGGGTAGATATCGGCATTATAAAGGCGGTGGGTTCACCTCGTACAGATTTGTTGCTTGATACCGAAAAGCAATGTAAATCAAGAGAGGAGATTTATTCAAAACACCCGTTTTTAAAAAATAAAAAAATATACCTTTATCTTCCGACTTTTCGAGAAGACGACGGTGTTGTTACCGGTTTTGACCCGGATATAGACTGGGTAAGGCTCAACGATGAATTAGGCGAAGACGAAGTATTTATAATCAGTCGTCACCCGGTGATGAAAGATGAGTTTTTTGCAGGAGAGTATTTCTCACGTGTCAGAGATTTAACTGCCGAGCCGACAAGCAAACTGCTCACGGTCGCCGATGTAGTTGTTACGGATTATTCTTCAATCATTTTTGACGCTTCTCTTTTGGGGCTGCCGATGGTTTTTTACTGCCCGGACTATGACAGTTACGAACGTTCATTCTATCTTGACTATGAAAGTGAACTGCCGGGAGCTGTTGTGAAAAAACAGGATGGATTGTTGAGTGCAATTCGTTCATCTCTTGAAAACGATAATAACAAGGAAGCAGTTGAGAAATTTTGCAAAAAAGAGATGGGTGCCTGCGACGGTCATTCAACCGAACGTGTCATTGAAATTATAAAAAAACATATGAGTTTATAAATAATGTATTTTGAACATGGGACTGTTCTGAATGTTTTCAGAATAGTCCCATATTGCCTTTTTCGGCTTGATTTTCCGTTTATATTATCTGTGCATTTTGGTCAAATTATTATTGCGACAAAGTCGTACGGAGGTGGAAAATTTGGTCAAAACAATAAAAATAATAAGAATTGCCGCCTTTACGTTTGTTTTGTTTTCTCTCGCGCTTTTGATCTATAGCTTTTATGCAATACCGGATGAAATATATGCTCCGGACGGCAATACATCAATTCCCGGCATGATTTATTCAATCAGCCCCGTTTCAGAAAATGTGACCGGGGAGCAGAGAGACGGACAAAAGACAATAAACGTTAAGGTTGAGCTTTTTAATGCGATTCCCGTTAAAAACTCACTTTTGAGAATTGAAAAACGCAGATATGTTGTTCCGTCCGGGAAAATTTTCGGCTTGCGGCTTTATACAAAGGGAGTTATAATCGTGTCAACCGATAAAGTGGACACTGCGGAGGGATCGCGATATCCGGCAAACGAGGCAGGGCTTGAAAAGGGAGATGTTATATTGTTCATTGATTCGTATGAGATAACAGACCATACGCAGGTTTCCGAGCTCATTGCGCAAAGCGGAGGAAGAACTCTTAAAATTGTTTTTGAGAGAGAAAATGTTCGCTATGAAACGAATTTTATTCCTGCTCTTTCAAGTGCCCAGAATAAATACATGGGAGGACTCTGGATTCGTGACAGTGCTGCGGGAATAGGAACAATGACATTTTATGAAAAGTCTAACGGAAACTTTGGTGGATTGGGTCACCCGATTTGTGACACAGATACAGGAAAATCACTTGAAATTTCATCTGGTGATATCGTCGGCGCTGTTATAAACAGCTGCCGCAAGGGAAAGAGCGGAGAAGCCGGTGAGCTTTGCGGCTCATTTACCGGTGACGCAATAGGAACGCTGGAAGAAAACTGCGCAGTTGGCGTTTATGGAAAGTTGAACGATACCGACAGCGATGCAGCACAGCTGCCTGTGGCAGTAAAAAGCGAAGTGAGACAGGGCAAGGCTGAAATTATATCGACGATTGATGCGGGCGGTCCGTGCTATTATGAAATAGAAATTGAGCAAATATCACCGAACGACAGAGAAAACAGAAATATGATAATCCGTATAACAGACAAGAGATTACTTGAAAAAACGGGAGGAATCGTTCAAGGCATGAGCGGCAGCCCGATTATTCAAAACGGAATGCTTGTTGGCGCGGTAACTCATGTTTTTGTCAATGAGCCTGAGAGGGGCTACGCTGTTTTTGCCGAAACGATGCTCAATGAAAGCGAAAATGTTACATTTTCAATGCAGCAGCTTGCGTCATAAAAGCCTTTAATTATTGTCTTTTATACGTAATCGGTAAAATACTCCATCGGTTTTACACTGAAAAAATATTTTTTCAAACATTTTTAAGAATTCGACAAAGTTCGTCTTGCAAAATAAAAGTCATTGTGCTATTATGCGTTCGTGAAATCGATTCACTAAGAAAATTTTTAATTAAAAGGGAGATTCAGATGCGAAGTAAGACAACTGTGCTCCTTTCGGGAGAGGGAGCACAAAACATCGAGCGCTGTGCAGAAAGTCTGCGCGCGAATGGCTGTGAAGTCAGCTTTGTCGAAAAGGACGGAAGAAAACTCATACGAACTGCACTTGAAGAAAAACCGGATGCTATTGTGATGGATGCATTTATGTCAAACCTCGACGCACTCGGTGTTCTTGAAGAGGCGGGAAAGCAACTAAAAGAAGCAGGAGTTCTTCTTTTTGTAACTTCATCTGTTGATAACTCGCGTTTTGAGGAGGAAATTCTCGCTGCCGGCGCTGATTATTATTTCCTCAAACCGTTTGATTATCAGCTTGTTGCAAACAGGATCAAGCGTATGACAGAGTGGAAAAACGGAAAAAAGAACGAACTACCGTCAACGGTCAGCGATAATTGCGACCTCGAGGTAATTATATCCGACATTATGCGTCAAATAGGTGTTCCGGCTCATATTAAGGGCTATCAGTATCTAAGACAGTCGATTATGCTCACTGTCAAGGATCCGGATCTTATGCATGCGGTTACAAAAATTCTATATCCGACGGTTGCTAAGCAGAACAAAACAACATCTTCCCGCGTTGAGAGGGCAATTCGCCATGCTATTGAGGTTGCCTGGGACAGAGGCGATGTTGATGTTCTTAGCTCATATTTTGGCTATACTATTCAGAATTCAAGGGGAAAACCGACAAATTCTGAGTTTATCGCAATGATCAGCGATAAGCTCCGCCTTAAAATGAAAGCTGTTTGAAAATAATCGTTCATATTGAACAGTGTGATCCAAGAATTCAACAAGCAAAAAGAGCATGTAAATCTTCTGATAGGAGGTTTTCATGCTCTTTTTATGTCATTCAATTTCAAGCAGTTTTTCGGCTTCTGACTGATCAAGTTCCTCAACAGAACGCAGTTTCTTTTGAATCTGTATGTTTCTGTTTTGGGCGTCATCAAGCGTTTTTCCTGCCTCGTCAATTTTCTTCCTTGCCTTTTCAAGAACAACGCCGAATTTTTCATACTGCGTCTTTGCCGCGCCGAGGAGAGTGCGGATTTCCTTTGCTTTTTCGTTTATTGCCATTGCGCGGAATCCGACGGAAAGTGAGTTGAGCAGAGCGGTAATTGTTGACGGACCGGCAATCATTACATGAAATTCATTTTGGCACCTTTCTGCAATAGCGTTTCGGGAACTTATAATTTCACTGTAGAGACCTTCGGTCGCAAGATACATTATTGCAAACGGGGTCGTTGACGGCTCATTTATATACTTTTTAACGTCTTTAGCTTGGTTAATAACCCTTGCTTCAAGCGATTTTCTTGCACTTTCAACACCTGCCGTATCACCGCTGTCGGCGGCTGAACAAAGGCGTATGTAGTCTTCTACCGGGAATTTTGAATCAATCGGAAGATAGATAAAGCTGCCTTTGTCGTCGCTTGCCGGAATCTTTACGGCAAACTCTACAATCTCACGTGAATTGTTCGGTGAATAGTTTTTAACAAACATAGAGGGAATCGTTTGTTCCAAAAGCCCCTCAAGCTGAACCTCCGCCCATGTTCCGCGAGCTTTTACATTAGTGAGGATTCTGTTGAGCGAGGTCACATTTTCGGTTACACCTGTAGAAAGAACTTTCATTTCACCAAGTGATTTATATACGTTTTCAAGCTGTTCGCTGACAGTTCGGAAAGAGGAATCAAGTCGTTTTGTCAAAGTTTCATTCAGTTTTTCGTCAACAGTGAGACGTATGGTTTCAAGCTTTTCACTGTTTTCTGTTCTGATTTGAGTGAGGCTTTGCGAAATAGCCGCAGTGACCTTTGCATTAAACTCATAGTTGTCATGAATCATTTTTTCAAGCTTTTCCGTCATTGCAGAAACTGCACCTCTTAATTCATGGCGTTGAGCAGCCTGAGTTTGAGCAATTTCCATTCTGCTTTGGCTGAACTCTTTGCTTATATTTTGTGAGTTTTCTTTGAGGGCGCGGTCGATTTTCTCACTGTTTTTTGTGTTCTCTGCGGATAGCGCCTCATAATCTTTTTTATTGTTCCTTGTAATCACTAAAATTAAAGTGACAACGTTTATAATAATAGCAATCGCAATTAATGCATAAAGTAAAGGCTGTTCCATTGAGATCTCCTTTGCATCTTGATATTTATTGACCTGGGTGCGCTCTGTCTTGCCTGTAAAGATGGGATTATGAACGATTACGGGCGGTATAAAAGAGCGTCAACTCACATGCGTTCTCCGTTGAGTGCGCTCACACGGAAATTCTGAAAGTGCTCGCCTTGTTGTGAGTGCATTTGCACGATGATTATATCATTCTGTTTGAATGTAATGTTTAAATTTTAGAAAATATAACGAGGACTGAATAAAATGATCAAACGTTTCATTTCGGTTTTGCTTGCCGCCTTGCTTATTGCTTCGATTTTTTACGGCTGCTCTTCTGATGGCTCCGGCGAGCAGATTGTTTTTCCGATAGACAACGAACCACAATATCTTGACCCGCAGATCGTTTCGGACAACGGTGCGGCAAATATAATTCAAAATTGCTTTGAGGGACTTCTGACATATGATTCAAAAGGAAAAATAGTTCCTGCAGGCTGCGAAAGCTATGAAGTTTCTGTCAACAGACTTGTTTATACCTTCAAATTGCGCAAGGATGCAAAGTGGCTTGTGCCGCGTGCGGCTAAATCTCTTTTTAAAGAAGGTGAATTTGAAAAGTTTGATACGTCGGTCAAAGCGGATGATTACGTTTTCACCTTTAGACGGCTTGCCGACAGCGATACCGGGTCGCAATGCACCGCATTGATAATGAATATAAAAAACGCAAAAAAAGTGAATCAAAAGCAGCTTTCTGCAGAAAGTCTCGGCGTATATGCAAAAGATGATTACACGCTTGTGATTGAACTTGAAACACCGGATTCAGACTTCGCGTCAGTGCTGACATATCCGGCATGCGTGCCTTGTAATAAGACCTTTTTTGAGATGACTAAAGGCAAGTATTGTCTTTCGACCTCGTATATTATTTCAAACGGTCCGTTCTATATTTCCAACTGGGCAGACGGAACAGCAATCACTGCCAGAAAGAACGATGAATACCATTCGGCTTCAACGGTTATGCCGTCTTCCATTTATTTTTCGTTCAATAATGAAAAGGCGACAAGAGGAGACAAGGTTGAAAACGGAACATATGAGGTTTCTCCCGTAACCCGGACTCAGGTCAAACAGCTTTCACAAAAGAAAGGTATAAATATTTATAGCTTTGACAATTCTTGCTACTCTTTTGTATTCAATTGTTCAGACGAGCTGCTTAAAGACAAGAATCTTCGCCTCGCTCTTGCCTCGTCGCTTGACAGGAATCAGTTTATTACAGGTACAGGCAACAAGTCTGCTGACGGAATCGTTCCGGATACCTGTATTGCCGGTGGTGCTGCATTCAGAAAGAGGGTTGCGCTGCCAAGTCAGATTGAAGAAAATGATAATTACGCAAAAAAGTATTTTGAAACATTTCAAAAGTCTTCCGGCATGGATACGGTTGAATTAAAGGTTCTGTGCGACTCTGATAATGAACTGAATGTCAGAAAGGTTATGCAAAAGTGGCAGCAGGTTTTCGGTGTAAAGTGCAGCATTACGGTTGAAGTTATTGACGAGATCACTTTAGAAAGCCGGATAGAGGCTGGGGATTACCAACTCGCTTTTTCAGATGTCTCTTTTTCGGGGGACACCGCCCTTAATGTACTTTCAATGTTCTCATCGTCGGGAAAGAAGAACCTTACAAAATTCAGTTCAAAGAAATATGATGCGCTTGTTGAAAAACTGGGAACGGCAAACGGCGAAAGAGAACTGTTGAATTTACTCAGGGAGTGTGAGCAATTTCTCCTTGATGCCGCCGTTATGGTTCCTATCTATAAGAGCCATAGTAGCTTTGCAACTTCAAAGGGTGTTGACGGCGTTGTGTTTTCAACGGGCGGCGAGTATGTCTATTTCAAAACCGTGGTGAAAAAGTGACGATTTGGCAGCGGCGTATAATTGTGATTGGTTTTAATGTATGGCGGCGTTGCCTTTGCTAAAGATATCTGCAAGCAGCAAAGGCAACCCGGCTTTGTCAAAGTTTTTTAAAAAAGTTTTGAAAACACTTGACTTTTTCTTTACGTGTCATTATAATATCCAAGTGGTTTGAAACGCATCCGGGTGTAGCGCAGCTTGGTAGCGCGCTTGACTGGGGGTCAAGAGGCCGCAGGTTCAAGTCCTGTCACTCGGACCAAAAAATCCCGAGTCCTTGGTTTTCGAGGACTCGGGATTTTCTGTTTAATGATTTAACCTAAACAAGGCAAAGTTAATTGTCATATATTAATGATTGTAAAAATCACAGATTTATTTCTGGGTGGTGAGTTTTTTTGGAGAAATATATTGAAGTTGAACGCAGTATAATCAAAAAATACCGTAAAGAGATTTGGAAACGGTTTATTGCCGGAATAAATGAATATGAAATAATTAAGCCGGGTGATAAAATAGCTGTGTGTATTTCCGGAGGAAAGGATTCAATGCTCCTTGCCAAGTGCATTCAGCATCTGCAAAAACACAGCGATTTTCCGTTTGAAGCCGAATATATGGTTCTTGACCCGGGATACACGGAGGCTAACAGACAGAAAATTGTTGATAATGCCGAGCTGTTACAGATACCCATTCATATTTTTGACGCGAAAATTTTTGACTATGTTGTAGACGTTAATGATTCGCCGTGTTACCTTTGTGCAAGAATGAGACGCGGCTATCTTTATAAGAATGCGCAGGATCTCGGCTGTAACAAAATCGCACTCGGGCATCATTTTGATGATGTTATTGAAACAACGCTTATGAGTATGCTTTATTCTGCTGAAATCAAAACGATGATGCCAAAGCTGCACAGTACTAATTATCCGGGTATGGAGCTTATTCGACCGCTGTACATGGTTCGTGAGGCGGACATAAAAGCATGGGTAAGATATAACAGCCTTGAATTCCTTCAGTGTGCCTGTCGCTTCACCGAGGCTTGCAGCAAGGAGGATAATGAAACGCTTTCAAAACGGAAAGAAATGAAAGAGTTGATCTCCCATTTTAGAAAGACCAACTCCAACATTGAAATGAATATTTTCCGCAGCGTTCACAATGTCAATCTTGAAACTGTGATAGGGTACCGAAAGAAAGGCAAGAAATACAATTTTCTTGATGATTATGACAACACAACTTCTTCCGTGGATGCGGTGTCCAAAAACTTGCTGAAATAATTGCAAAGATCGTCAATTTTCATTTTGGCGAAATCAAGAAATTCACGGCGTGAGCAGGCATTGCTGTTGGTTGCCCACCATCTTGCAAGGCTGACTGTGGCCCCGGCGTAATAATTAGCCATTAGCGGAAGATTATATCCGAGTTTTTCGCTCAGTCCGCTTTTTGCCTCTATTTGTTCAATTATGAAAGCGGCAATTGCGTCTGAGAGAGCATTTGTAAATGAGGCAGAATAATACTCTGAGCTGACGTGTTCAACAAACTCTTTGTTGGATTCTATAAACGTGATGACCATCTTAACCATCTTCATGCAATTCTCTCTCATTGCGTCGATGGAAAATTCCTTTGAGTGACTGTCAAAATCGAGCTCTCCGAGCTTGACCTTAAGGCAGCAGTTAAGAAAGTCATGCTTGTCAATAAAATGCTTATAAAACGTTGCTCTGTGTACATTTGCTTCCGTGCAGATTTCAAGCACGGTCAGGTCATCAAAGCTCTTTTTTGAAAGAAGCCGGATCAAGGCCTCAATCAGTTGTTCATATGTCCTTTTGACGCGGACGTCGGTCTTTTTCAAAAAAACTCGCCTCCCTTATTGTTTTTCACCGTCTTCAAAAAGATTTGATTTTATATCGTCTCTGAGTTTTTGAATGCGTTCAAGCTGTTTTTTCATATTGATCTCAATTGAAAAATTATTGCGGAAAAATCGGTTGGAATATTTTCCTTTATTTGATTTGTCAGATTTGTTCTTTGCAAATCTCAGTTCAAATTCCTGAATAACGCTTTGAAGTTGTTCAAACGCTTCAATTCTTGTGTCATAAAATCTGTCGCTCTTGTTTTCGATTGAAAGCTGGAGCGAAGTTTTTTTGTCTTCAAGCGTTGTTTTAACGTTGCTGAAAGCGGCGCTGACAGTTTCAAGAATTTTACTCAGTTTATCTTGAAGCTTTCTGATGTCAAGAGCTTTTCTGACGGAATTTGCAACATCAACAAAAAATACTGCAAAAATAGCAATTAAAATTATTCTGACTGTTTTTAAATCGAAGTTTTGAACGATGCCGTCGATTTTTGGATGAATAAGCTTGACAAAAGCAATTGAGGCAATTCCCCAGTAAAGCGTATGTTTAAGGCAGATTCTTCCTCTTATATTCAAAAATTCGTAGGTATAATCCCACCATCTGGCGTGGAACAGAACCTCCATAAGTACACTCGTTATGTATTCAACCAAGTCGCACAAAAGCATGCCTAAAAGAAAAACGGCAAGCAGATTGTCCTTGAATGGGTTATAAAGAAAGACCGTCATAACCAGCGCGCCTGTTCCGTAGATAGGGCACATGGGACCTGTGAGAAATCCGCTGTTGATTATTCGTTTTTCTCCTATTGAACGGTAAAGGCTTTCAACAAACCAACCGGCAGCGCTGTAAAAAAAGAACAGCAGAATATAAATAGGAATTCTATTCATGGCGATATCCTTTCAACATCACTTAGAAATCGTTGTTTGTATTTTTTTGAAAGCGAGTAAAACAGCTCGCGGGCAGCACAATACTTGTCGGCAAAGCTGACTACATAGCCTTCGCGGTATTTTGGCGGAACGACTGTCAGCGGCCACATGTGGCGTCTAACGCAGTTTATAACTATGTCGTTTGAATCCGGTGCAAGCTCTTTGGCATTCAGAGCAGCATATTTCGGGTGCTTGTAACCGTGAAATTTGTGCCATTTGCCCTTTTCTGTTTTTCCGTCACGCCAGTCATAATAAAAAAGATCGTGCATTGTTGCGCCCCTCGCGGCGCAGGTATAATTCCAGCCGAGTTTACGGCAGATCATATATGACAGATATGCAACTCCTGTAATATGCTGAAGTCTGTCAATGTCAAGATGCTGCTCATATTTTGCAAGAGACTGAACCTCTTTGCTGAAATAAAGATCGCCGACAACATCAAAAAAACCATTGCTGTTGTTTGTTGTCAGCTTATATGTTTTGCAATACTCATTGTATAATTTACCCATTGCTTTTACGCCTTTCTTCTGAAAAATGCTTACCGATAAAATGAGCAACGGCATCGGAGTCATTGCTTCCGATCACTCCGGTTGCAATCAGTTTAAGTTCGTCACAGGCATTTTCAACTGCATAACACTCATCGGCAAGCCGAAAGAGGGGAATATCATTTATGTTGTCACCAAAAGCCACTATACGGTCAACACCAAGCATTTCTTTTAACCGGGCGGCACCGCTGGCTTTGCTGACGTTGTTTTTCATAGCCTCAAGAAAATAGCAGCCGGTGTAGTTGTCGCGATAAAAGTTGCAGTTAAGACCTTTGATCTTAAGCATGCGTTCATGTATTTTTTCAAGCTGCGATTTTTCGTCAAGGGTCACAATATAAACAAAGCTGCCGGAGTTTTTGAAGTCAATGTACGGTACTTTCAAAAACTCTTTATTGAAAAAAGCTTCCCGCTCATTGACGTAAGACTCAAGATAACCGTTGTCAAGTGTAAGGTAGAGAACAGACATTTTACTGTTCTGCTCAAAGTAAAATAAGGGGTTCTTGCCGAAAGCGGAAAAGAGGTTTTGAACTTCCTTTCCGGTTTCAGGGGTCATTTCATGAATTTTCAGCGTCTTTTTTTGCACCGGATCATATATGCAGACACCGTTCATAAGAACTAACGGAAGACGCAAATGTACGTCCTTAAACATAGGAATAACTGTTGCGTAGGTTCGTGCGGTTGCAATCGAAAACAGCAGACCCTGTTCAACAAGACCGTTGATTATTTTTGCCGATTCAGTGCTGACTCGGGCACGGCTGTTTAAAAATGTTCCGTCAAGATCGGTTAAATAAAGTGTTTTCATATATAAATACCTACAACTGTTATTATATGTAAACTATTATAGCATTCAAATATTAAAAAGACAACTGTCTATAAAATTAAATTGCGACAAAATTATACTTTTGGTCTCCTAAAAATTTATGTATAAATTATAAAATATAAAAAATCTATTGAAATATCTTGAAAACACAAGTATAATGTATCCATATTATCCTGTGCAGTCGGCGCTTTGGCGTTGGTTTCGGCTGCATTTTGAAAAAAGGGGACACATATGTTAGGTAAATTCGTCAGAGTACGTGTAACTTCCCCGATGCACTCTTATAATAAGCGTTTCGGCTTTAAGTATAAGCTGAATTACGGTATCGTTGAGGGTGGCAAAACTCAGAAGAATTCTGTCATCAGCGCTTATATTATGGGTATCAATCATCCTGTCAGGAATTTTGACGGGCGGGTTGTTGCCATTGTTCGCCGAAACGGCGGAAAGGGTGTAGTTCTTGTTGTTGCACCAAAAAGTACACGTTTTATTATTAATGATATCCGTCGCGCGATTGATTTTGCCGAGGGTAGAAACGGCTTTTCCCTTGAATGCCTTTATGAAAGCTCGTGCGGTGCGGTTGTTTTCCGCCGTGAGGGTGAACAAAAAAAGTTTTTGTTGATCAGAAACAAACGAAGCGCTCACTGGGGATTCCCGAAAGGTCATATAGAACCCGGCGAGAGCAACGAACAGACCGCTATTCGCGAGGTACTTGAAGAAACCGGAATCAATATTCATATTTTGCCCGGCTTTAAAAAGAGTTCTGAGTATACGATTCAGGGAAGAATTGAAAAGTCGGTTTCGATTTTTCTTGCTCAGACCGATGACGTTGAATATACCATTCAGGTTGAGGAAATCGAGGAGTGCGGCTGGTTCTCGTTTGCAGACGCGATGAAGACGCTCAACTATGATAATGACAAGCGTATTCTTGAACAGGCGGGACAGTATCTTTCGGAGACCCGCATCGGAGGCTGACCATGTCTGAGACAATAACTCGTTTTTTTATTGATAATTTTGGTGATAAGCTTTCTTCTGAGCTGATTGCATTCGTCATTTCGATGCTTCCGGTTCTTGAACTGCGCGGAGGTCTGATTGCAGCCAAAATTTTGGGAATTGACTTTGTCAAGGCGTTTGTGATTTGTTTTATCGGTAATTTGCTGCCGATTCCGTTTATTCTGCTTTTTATCAGAAAGATTTTCAATTGGCTCAAGCGTTTTAAAAAGGTCAATGTGATGATTGACAAGCTTGAGGCTCGTTCAATTCGCAAGGCAGGAAAAGTTAAAAAATACCGTCTTTTAGGATTGTTCCTTTTTGTTGCAATTCCGCTTCCCGGAACGGGCGCATGGACAGGTGCTTTGATTTCGGATCTTCTGGATATCAGAGTCCGTCATTCTTTTCCGACAATTGCCGCCGGCGTTCTTTGTGCCGGAATAATTATGTCGATCATTTCATACGGAATCCCCGGTGTGTTCGGATTTTAAAGTCAAAAACAGTATGGACCGTGACGTTTTTTTTCGTCACGGTCCGTTTTGTATAAGAGGAAAAGATCAAAACCAAAACGCTTTTGTATTAGTCGTCGATTTCTTTTTCAAAGTCAAGGATCTTACCGGTTTTTGCATCGATTGAATATTCATACTCCCAATTTCCAACATAAAACTCAACTTCGTATTCATAAATGCCGTCGTCTTTTTCAAGCTTAACTTTTTTAAAAGAGGCATTTTTTTCGCTTACGCCTGCATGCTTGAGAGCAATTGATTTTGCTCGGCTGACACTGATAAAACTGTTTTGAGAGGCTTTCTTTGTTGTTGTCGTCAGCTGTTCGGAAGGTGCTGCCGGCGAATCATCGTGTTCAATGTCTTTGTCAAGAATTTTCCCGGTTTTTGCGTCAATTGAATACTCATATTCTGTTTTTCCGACATAAAACTCAATTTCATATTCAACTCTTCCGTCGTCGCGGTCAAGTTTTACTTTGGTAAAAACCGCCTGTGAGCTTTTAACTCCGGCATCAGTGAGAGCAATACCCTTTGCCTTAGAGGTTGAAATGTAAGAAGATTGCTTTTTTGTTGTTGACTCTGCCGATGTTGCTTTTGTAGCGGCAGTAGCAGGCGCGGTAGTGGTTTTGGGAACGCTTTTTGTCGGAGCGGTCGCAGCCGGAACCGTTGTTTTTGAAGGTTTGGTTGTAGAAGCTGAAGTGGTGGAGACCTCTACGTTCTTTTCATCGGTGTCGATTTCTTTGTCGAGGATAGCTCCGGTTATGGCGTCGATTGAGTATTCATATTCTGTTTTTCCAACATAAAACTCAACTTCATACTCGGCTATTCCGTCATCGTTCTCAAGCTTGGTCTTTTTAAATATCACATCACCCTTTGATAGGTTTGCATCGTTGAGTGCAACTGCTTGGGCTGTGCCTGCGGAAATATAACCGGTGGTTTCTTTTTCAGTGGTTGTTATTACTGCCGTTGTGGTTGAAACATCGGTTACTTGATTCTGAGCCGGGGAAGCGAGAGTGAATACTGTTCCTGCGGCGATCACTGTTCCGAGAATGAGTGAGCTGGCAACTACGATTACTTTTTTCATGGGGGGGTTACCTCCTTTGTTTTATTGTGTCTTGAGTGTACCCGTAAAATGTTAGAGTCTCATTAGAGAACAGGAAAAATTACAAAAAACTCACTTCCGTGATTTATTTCACTCATCACATCGATCTTTGCACCGTGTATTTCTGCAATTTCCTTAACAAATGCGAGTCCGAGACCTGTTCCGCCGCTGCTTCTTGAAGAATCTGCACGGAAAAATCTGTCCCAAATTTTGTCAAGGTCTTTTTCTTTGATACCAATGCCGTTGTCCTTAACGGAAAGAACGGCGTTATTCCTATCGAGCTTTAAGGTGACTGTTGTTTTTCCGTTTTCCTTTCCATAACGGTAGGCGTTCGATATCAGATTAACGGCAAGGCGGGTCAAAAGCTCATAGTTGCCGGAGACATAGATGTTCTTTTCAATATATGCCTCAAGAGTAATCCCGTTTTCTTTGATCAGAGCCATGTCTTCACACACCGAAGAAATGCATTCCGAGAGATTGAGTTTTTCTTTTTGCACTTCTCCCGCTCCTCTTTCAATTCTTGAAAACGTCAGCATATCGTTGATAACGCGGCTCATTTTTTTTGCCTGCCGTTCAATCAGTTCAAGTGCCTCGGCATATTCTTCTTTTGTATCTTCATTTTCAAGACTGAACCTGCATTGAGCATTTATTACCGAAACAGGTGTGCGCAGCTCGTGAGAAATGTCGGACGTGAGCTGCTGCTCTTTGTTAAAAGAATCTTCGAGCCGCTCAAACATGGCGTTAAATGAGTCAGCCATTGAACATATTTCGCTGCTGCCGCTTTCAATTTCAATTCGCTTTGAAAGGTCGTTTCCGCTTTCGATGTCCTCAGCGGCCTTTTTTATGTCCAGCATCGGAGAAACGGCACGCTTTGAAATGATGTATCCGCCAACGATTGCAAAAATTATGAGGATCGGCAAAAGAATGAGAACCGCTTTTGTGATCGTACTGACCTGAGAAATGCTGTAATCCGCGCTGGCAACGCCGCGCAGCCAAAGCTGTTCGTCCTTAAGCGACGGAAAGTTCAGCAAAGTATCATAAACATAATAGGTCGTTCCGTTGGATTTGACAATGCTGACCGTTTTGTCTTTAAATTCGGGAGTTTGTTCTTTTGAAAAATGCGTTCCGTCGCCGTAGATAAGACCGCTGTCATCAAAAAGTGAGGTGTCAATACCATTGACAGAGCGAATAAAATCATCGTCAATTTCAATGTAGCCGTCTTTGTATTCGATGGAAATGTCATATGGGTCATCAAATTCAAGCTTGTCATACTCAGTATAAAACTCAATTTCATCATAGTTGTCATGAACGGTCGCAACAAGATTCTCCCGTATTCCGCGGCGAATGACAGCACTGCTGACCGCAAGTGTAACAAAAACAGCTGCGACCGAGATTATAATAATCGCGGTCGAAAACCAAAGCGTGATCTTTCTAATTAACGAACCCTTTTTCATTTTTCCTCCCGAAGAACATATCCGTTGCCTCTGACGGTGTGTATCAGCTTTTGCTCAAAGCCGTGGTCAATTTTTCTGCGCAGATAACTTATGTAAACGTCAATAACATTTGTTCCGCCCTCGTAGTCAAAGTTCCAGATATGGTTTTCGATTTTTTCGCGCGAGAGTACGATGCCTTTGTTCATGATTAGGTATTCAAGAAGCGCATATTCCTTTGCGGAAAGCTCAACGTTTTTGCCGCCGCGCGTAACTTTTTTTGAGGCGGTGTCAACCGTGAGATCAAGGGCGGTGAAAACGTTTGAAGAAGCGCCGCTCACTTTCCGGAGCATTGCGCGTATTCTTGCAGAAAGTTCATCAAAAGAAAACGGCTTTATCAGATAATCGTTGGCACCTGTGTCAAGACCCGTCACCCTGTCGCCGATCGAATCCTTGGCGGTCAAAAGGAGAACGGGAGTGTTGTTGCCTTTTTCTCTCAGCTCATGCAAAACGGTCAAACCGTCCTTTTTAGGCATCATGATATCCATTATGATGCCGTCATATTCTGCTGCGGCAAGAAAGTCCTCGGCTTCCTCTCCGTCAAAGCAACGGTCAACGCTGTAGCCGTCAATTTTCAACTTGTTTGAAATGATTTTATTAAGATCTTTTTCATCTTCAACAACGAGAAGTCTCATAGTCAAAAGCTCCGTTCAAAAGATTTTGCCGCCGTTTTCGGCGGCGAAGTATTGTACTGCTGTTACCAAAGCGCACTGTGCCGATGTCGGTATGAAATAATATTCTCAAAGCTAAAACCTATCTTGTATTTGAAGTCATTATATCATAACACGCTTTAAAATTAAAGAGGTAAGCCCGGGCAGGCGTACCTCTTTGCATAGTTTATTTGTTGAAAAGATTCCTAATTGTTTCAATAATGCTCATGAGCCACTGAAGAAGGGCAAAGTCTGAAAAATCAAAATCCTTTTCTTTTTCTGCTTTGATAATTTTTCCGTTGAGAGCATTGATTTCATATTCATAATCAACTTTGTCAGCATGGAAGTCAACCTCATATTTTGCAATGCCGTCGTCATAATCAAACTCAACCTTAACTTTTGAAGCTTTGGCTTCGTCAACGCCGGCATGTTTGAAGGCAATCTGTTTTGCTTTTGCTTTGCCGATGTAGTTTGCATCGACGTCCGGGAGGGGATTTGTAACCGTGTCAATTTCAAATTTGATTACCTTGCCTGTTTTTGCGTTGATATCACAGCTGTATTCGGTGTTGTCAAAGAAAAATTCAACTTCATAAACAGCGATTCCGTCGTCGTAATCAAATTCGCAGGTTACAAAGCGGGCCTGCTCGGCAGTAATTCCGGCTTTTGAAAATGCAATTTCTTTTGCTTTCGCTTCACCGATGTAGTTTGCGGCAAAAACGCCGGTTGCGCCGATACTCAGACAAAGCAGGCAGGCGAGAATGACGGAGATTACTTTCTTCATTTTTTTCATGGTGGTTAGTTCCTTTCCAAATTGTATTTTTTGCAAGAGAGTCAGAGGCTGTTCATGCGTTTCCCTTTGCTGTTGTGGCTAAAGAATATCAGGAAAATATTAGAGAAAGATTAGAACCGAAAAAAATTGAAAAAACTTTTTAAAAATCTCTTGACTTAAACTTAACTTCAAGTTGTATAATCTGCTTACAAGGCTGAAGAGATGAATAACACAGTCTTATTCGGCTTTATATAAGGAGGTAGTAATTATGAGAAAAAATTTTGGTGCAAAACCGTATACTTATCCGCAGCCTGTTTTTATCATTGCAACCTACGGAGAAGATGGCGAGAGTGACGCAATGAATGCGGCTTGGGGCGGAATCAGCGATGCAAAGGAGATTTCAATGTGCATCAGCGCAGGTCATAAAACCACAAAAAATATACTTGCAAAAAAGGCTTTCACCGTCAGCATGGCAGACGCGCGTCATGTTGCGGAATGTGACTATGTCGGTCTTGCGTCAGGCAATACCGTTAAAGGTAAGCTTGAAAAAGCAGGCTTTCACACCGTACCGTCAGAATTTGTTGACGCACCGGTTATTGAAGAACTTGCTGTGTGCGCCGAGTGCAGGCTTAAAAGCTATGACGCTTCAACAGGCCGCCTTGTCGGCGAAATTGTCAATGTCAGCGTTGACGAGAGTGCACTTGATGAAAACGGAAACGTTGACGTTTCAAAGGTGCGTCCGATAACATTTGATCCGTTTAACAACACTTATGTTGAACTCGGCGCCGTTGTCGGCACAGCTTTCAGCGACGGAAAAAAACTTGGTTGATCAAACTATTACGTTCAGAAAGGTGAATTACTATGCATAACTTCACATATTGTACTCCGACAAAGCTGATATTCGGCAAAGGTTCAATTGAAAAGCTGCCGGAGATTCTTGACTCACTCGGAAAAAAGGTACTTTTGACATACGGCGGAAAAAGCATTAAAAGTATCGGTCTTTATGACGAGGTAAAACGCCTGCTTGAGGGATTTGAAGTTTATGAGCTTGGCGGTATTGAGCCGAATCCGAAGTACACAACAAGCGTTCTCGGCGGTGTAAAACTCTGCAAGGAGCATAGCGTTGATGTTGTGCTTGCGGTTGGCGGTGGCAGTGTCCTTGATTGCTCAAAGGCAATTTGCGCCGGTGCCCTCTATGACGGTGAACCGTGGGATCTCATAACTTATAAAGCAAAAGCAAAAAAAGCTCTGCCGCTCGTTGACATACTCACGCTTGCCGCGACCGGTTCAGAGTATGACAGCGGTTGCGTAATTTCAAGAACCGAGACTAATGACAAGGTTGGCTATATTGACGAACTGCTTTTCCCAGTAGCCTCTATTCTTGATCCGTGCTATACTTTTTCAGTACCGAAAAAGCAGACGGCTGCCGGAGCAGCAGATGCAATCAACCATATCATTGAGCAGTATTTCTGCGCCGAGCATTCTTCTTTGACAGACGGAATGTGCGAAAGTGCAATCAAGAGTCTGATTAAAAACGCAGAAATCTGTCTGCGTGAGCCTGAAAACTATGAGGCAAGAGGCGAGTTTATGGTTGACTGCTCACTTGCCTGCAATAACATTCTTTCAATCGGCAACAGTCCGTCAGGCTGGCCTTGCCACGGAATTGAACATGCTTTGAGCGCGTACTATGACATCACTCACGGCGAGGGACTTGCAATCATCACTCCGCACTGGATGCGTAAAATTCTGAATGAAAACACGCTTGAACGCTTTGTCAGCTTCGGTACTCATATTTTCGGAATTGATTCTTCTCTTTCACAGAAAGAGATTGCCGACAGAACAATTGATGAAACCTATAAGCTTTTTGAATCCTTCGGAATACCGATGCACCTTCGTGATGTTGGAATTGACGAAAAACGCCTTGGAGAAATGGCTCATCATATCGCCGCAAACGAGGGACTCGACAAGGCTTGGGCGCCGCTTTCTGAAAAGGATATACTTGATATTCTTGAGGCTTCGCTGTAAGCGGAGTGTTTTAGCGCAAAGTTTTTCCATTGTAAATATTCAATGTTTTTTTGAGCTTGAACATGGATTTAAACAGCGCAATCGCAAAAAAGTTCAGATTAAAAAGATTTTGATACATGCAAAAACCGCTCAGTGATTCCACCGGGCGGTTTTTTGAAACGCCCGATGAACACATATTTTCCTCTTCTGTTGAAAAGAAGATGTGTCGATAAGACGCTTCAACGTGAACCGAAGGGTTCACAATCTATATTCCGAATACGCCGGGCTTCCCCGCGTGATTCAGATAAGCGGGAAGCCGCAAACGCATTATTCAACCGCTTTTTCTCCGGCGGTTTAAAGCTTTCCGCTGAAAATATTATTGCCGTGCACAGAAAAGCAATGCACGGCAATTTTTTCCATATTTTTAACTTTTGGATTTCAAAATGTTTTCCATTATTCTTGCGGCTTTGTAGATGTCTCCGCAGCCAAGGGTTATAATGAGATCTCCCTGCTGCGCGTTGTCAGTGACATACTTTGAAACTTCCTCAAAAGTGTTGAACCACACGCTGCCGGGAATCTTTTCGGCGAGATTTTTTGTGTATATATTATATGTGTTGACCTCTCTTGAACCCATGATTTCTGTCATGACGCAGCGGTCGGGAATACGCAAAACACGCGCAAAGTCGTCAAGGAGCAGAGCCGTTCTTGAGTAGGTAAACGGCTGAAAAACAGCCCAAACGTTTTTATAGCCCATTTTCATTGCAGCGCTGAGCGTTGCTTCAAGCTCGTGAGGGTGATGAGCATAGTCGTCCGCAATTGTGATTCCGTGAAATTCTCCGAGAATTTCAAATCTGCGGCCGGCACCGGAGAACGCTTCAATTCCTTTTTCGCAGTCCGCATAGTCAACACCGGTATTGACGGCTGCCGCAAAACAGGCAAGAGCATTGAGAATATTATGCTTTCCCGGAATGTTCAGCTTGAGGTGGGCAAGTTTTTTGTTTTTGCTCATCACATCAAATTCAGGAAAAGCACCGCGGTTATATGTGATACTTTCTGGGTAGTAGTCGTTTTCCTCATTAAAACCGAAAGTGATTTTCTTTTTCTCAATACCCTCAACGGCCTTGAGCGTGTTTTCATCATCGCCGTTGATTATGAGAGTATGGGTCGTGAGGAGAGAAAATTTGCGGAATGATTTTATAATGTTGTCAAGTGTTTTGAAGTAGTCAAGGTGATCCTCATCGATATTCAGAATAACCGCAACGTCGGGGGAGAGGTCAAGAAAGGTATCGACAAACTCACACGCCTCACAAACCATGGTTTCACTTTTTCCGCTTCTGCCATGGCTGTCAATGAGTGGCAGCTTGCCGCCGATTACGGCAGTAGGGTCTTTGCCTGCCATGATGAGCACCTGAGTGAGCATTGAAGTTACGGTAGTCTTTCCGTGTGTTCCGCAAACCCCTATACAGTTAGAGTACTTCCTTGTAATTGCACCGAAAAGTTTAGAACGCTCGAATGTCGGAATAGAACTTTCCTTGGCGGCGCAAAGCTCCGGATTGTCCGGAAGAAGCGCGGCGGTATAAACTATCATTTCCGCACCCTTGATATTTTCGGCTTTCTGACCCATTGTGATTTTTACGCCGAGCGAACGCAGCTTGTCAATGTTGTCGCCGGGATTGTTGTCAGAGCCTGTAATCGTGTAACCGTGAGAGAGCAAAATTTCTGCAAGCGGACACATACCCGAACCGCCGATTCCGATAAAATGGACATGTTTGATTTTTTTGAGGAGTTCATCTATTTCGTATGTCATAATATCATAGCCTTTCCGACTACAAAGATATAGTTTCACATTAAAGCCTTGCTGTAGCCGGGCAAGGCGTGACAGTAATTTACTGCGGATAGGTATTTGCACCTTTACGTCTTCCGCCAAGATTAGCAATACAAATTTGCGTGCTTTCACACAAAACACATTCTGCTTCTTTATCCATACATTATATTGCAAAACAGGTGAATAGTAAACATCTTTTTGAAAAAAAGCGTAAAATTCATCTCCCGGTCGCCACGCGCCTTGTATTGACAAAACTCTGAGCAAATGTTAAAATCTAACAGTTGTTACGATTAGAGAGAGGAATTGATTTGAATGAAAAAATGCTCACGTTTTACAAGCATCGTACTTGCCGTTGTTCTCATTCTCGGTTGCTTTTCGGTAGTTGCATTTGCAGAAGACGGCAGACTTACCTACCTTGTTCTCGGAGATTCGATCGGTCACGGCTCCGGACTCAGAAATCCCGATGAAGCATGCTATGGCAGAATCGTTGCCGACTCAAACGGTTATAACTACATAAACGACGCTGTTCCCGGACATGAGACAGGTGATATGCTCAGAGAAATCTCTAAGCCTGACGTGATAGCGGATATTGAAAGCGCTGATATAATCAGCATTTCAATAGGCGGCAACAACTTTTTGCATGGAAATCTTCCGAAAACATTTCTTGAACTCGGTGTTTTCAACAAGACCGACAGTGTACAGAAAATTATTGATAATTTCAAAGCAGACTTTAACGTTATTATTGCCACGATCAAGTCGTACAATGAAACGGCGCTGATCATTGTTCAAACTCTTTACAACCCGATGCCGGGTGCAGTTCATGAGACATTTCAGAGAGGCGTTGAGTATCTCAATGCCGCATACAGAGATTGCCTTGACACAAACCCAGGTTCATTTGTGATTGCCGATGTTGCGGCGGCTTTTCCGTCCGATCCCAATCTTGTTGCCGTTGACCTGATTCATCCGAGCGCACAGGGCAACAAGGTCATTGCGCAGGTCATTCTCGACACACTAAGAGATTCCGGTTATGAGAGCGCAGAAACGATTGTTGTGAATGCTCAGGGAAAAAACACCGGCGGAGTTGTTTTGAGGACTGTTTTTCTTGCATTTTGCAACGTTGTAAATTTGATTCATAAAATCAATAAATAAGATGAGTTTTACGGATATGGGAGGCGGCAGCGCTTGAAAAATGAAAGCTATGTTATTGAGCCGATAGCCCATATCCGTTCGCCTTTTCGCGAAAAATTCGGGATTCCGCGCCAAAGCGGACTTGCCGAAAGCGTTGAGGCAAAGATTGTTTTTTGCGAGCCTTTTGGTGAGCTGGAGGCTTTCAGAGGTATAGAAAGCTATTCTTATCTTTGGATAATATGGAAATTTACCGAAGCGAAAAGCACTTCCTTTTCTCCCACTGTCCGTCCGCCAAAGCTCGGCGGAAACAAAAGAATGGGTGTTTTCGCTTCACGTTCACCATATAGACCTAATTCACTCGGTCTTTCATGCGTCAGATTGCTGCGTACCGAAAAGGGAGAGCACGGGAAGGTTGTTCTTGTTGTTGGCGGAGCAGACCTGATGGACGGCACGCCGATATATGATATAAAGCCATATATTCCCTATGCCGATTCAAAGCCGCAGGCTAAAAGCGGTTTTGCTCTTGAGGGTTTCAAATGCCTAACGGAGGTTGTTTTTCCGCCCGAGCTTTTGAATCTTTTGCCGGAAAAGCTCAGAAGCGGTGCAGTTGAAGCACTTTCGCAGGATCCGAGACCCGGCTATCAGAACGAGCCGGGGAGAGTATATTACATGTTATTTTCCGATTACGAGATTGAATTCACCGCCGACGGAACGGTTTTGACGGTGCTCAAAGTGACCGAAAAGACCGACCGCCGAACGGAGGAATAAGATTTTGTTTGACGTTTTCAGCTATGCATTTAATTCAGTTGCGCCTATTCTTTTGCTTGTGCTTCTTGGTTTTTTGCTCAAAAAGCTGCATTTTGCCGGCGATGAGTTTTTTAAAAAGGCCAACAGCCTTGTGTTCAATGTTTTTCTGCCGATTCTGCTTTTCACAAACGTATATAGCCTTGAATCGCTTAACGAGGTTAATTGGAAAGCTGCCGTTTACAGTGTTTTTGCCGTTTTTCTTTTTCTCGGCGTCGGTGCCATTTGCACGGCACTTTTTGTAAAAGAGCACAATCAAAAAGGCGTTATGCTGCAATGCTCTTTTCGTTCAAACCACGCCATAATCGGGATTCCGCTCGCGCAGTCTCTCGGCGGTGCCCAAGCACTTGCCTTTGCTTCGCTTTTGTCTGCGATTGCTATTCCTCTTTTTAATGTGCTCGCGGTATTTTGTCTTTCTCATTATGCCGACTCAAAGAAAAAGCCGACCATTCTTCAAACTGCGGTGAAGACTGTCAAAAATCCGTTGATTTTAGGTGTCGCTTGCGGAGCTGCAGCGTTGCTTGTGCGTTCATTTTTGCCTCTCGGTACAGATGGGGCACCCGTGTTCACTGTCAAAGAAGATATTCCGTTTTTGTGGACAGCGGTCAAAAGTGCCGCTTCGATTGCTTCTCCGCTGTCGCTTGTCATACTCGGCGCAAGATTTGATTTTTCTGCAATTAAAAATCTCGCAAAACCCATTACGCTCGGAGTAATCCTGAGAAATTTTATTGCTCCTGCGCTCGGAATCGGCTTGGCTGTTTTTCTTTCAAAAAGATTTGGTCTTTTTGAGGTGACAAAAAACGAGCTGCCGGGTTATATTTCTGTTTTTGGTTCACCAGTTGCCGTTTCAAGTGCGGTGATGGTCGGTGAGATAGGCGGAGACGATCAGCTTGCCACACAGCTCGTTGTTTGGACAAGTGTTATTTCGCTTTTTTCGGTTTTCATAACCGTGTTTATACTCAAAAGTTTTGCAATACTGTAAGGAGAATACAAGATGAAAAAGAATATTAAAACCGTTGTTGCCGCCGCTGTAGGTACTGCCGCCGCCGCTGCGGGAACCAAGACTGCCCTTGATATGAAAAACAAAAAGTTTTGTCCTGTTTGTGAGGCAAAGCGACTGCTCCATAAGGCATTTGTCAATGCAAGTGCCGAAACCGGATATAACAACGGCGTTGCAATGACTCCGCCGATGGGCTGGTCAAGCTGGAACCTTTTTGCATCAAAAATCAATGAAGATCTTATCAAGGAAATTGCTGATGCAATGAAAAACAGCGGACTTCTTGACGCGGGTTATAAATATGTCAACATCGATGACTGTTGGCAAAGCTCTGAGCGCGACTCACAGGGTAGACTTCAGTGCGATAAAGCCACTTTTCCTAACGGAATCAAGGCTCTCAGCACTTATGTCAATGAGCGCGGAATGAAACTCGGACTTTACTCATCCAACGGTATCCGCACCTGTGAGGACTATCCGGCAAGTCTATACCATGAGGCTGTTGACGCAGACAGTCTTGCAGAGTGGGGAATTGAATATTTTAAATATGATTTTTGCCATAATGTGCCGATTTCAGAAAAAGCCCCGGCTGTTGCTTTTGTTGAGTTTTCAAGAAAAGGAGAAACTCCTTTTGTTCGTTTTTCTGCACGCGACTGCGTCCTTGAGGGTGGAGCAAGAATTGTACGTGAAGAAGACAATGATAAGGATAACTATGAATATATCAAGGGCCTTTGTTCAAGAAACGGTTCTTTTTATGTTAATGTAGAATCAGAACAAGCTGAAACCGTAACACTTTCACTAACGATTCGTAAATCTGCGGATTCAGAACGTTTTTTGCTTGTGACGGTCAACAAAAAGGATAGGTACTATCTTTATTGCCCAAAAACTCTGACCTCAGACCGTGTAAAGCGCGCACAGTGCGATATTAAGCTGAGTGCCGGCATAAACACGGTTGAGTTTTGCAATCCTGTCGGTTCAAGGGCAGACAGTGCCGCCTTGCAGTATGAACTCATGGGCAAGGAATTGAAACGCGCGGCAAAACAGTATGCAGAAAAAAACGGCACTGAAGTAAAGCCTATTGTGTTCTCTCTCTGTGAGTGGGGATTCAACCGTCCGTGGAAATGGGGCAGACAGGCAGGCAACCTTTGGCGCACAACGCCGGACATCAAGCCATTCTGGGCGTCTGTTATGGCGATATATGAAGTCAATGTCCGCCTTTGGAAGCATTCTTCCTGCGGCGGCTGGAACGACCCCGATATGCTTGAGGTCGGCAACGGAAAGCTTACTTATGAAGAGAACAAATCTCATTTTTCTCTTTGGTGCATGATGTGCGCACCGCTCATTCTCGGCAATGATGTGCGCAAGTTTATTAAGGCTGACGGCTCTGTTGACACAGAGAACCGTGTTTATAGGATTCTCACAGACAGAGATCTCATTGCCATAAATCAGGATAAGCTTGGTGTTCAGTGCAGACGCATTAAGACCGGAATTTCTGATATTCTTGTAAAACCGCTTGAGGGGGCAAAGGTTGCCGTTTGTGTCTTCAACAAGAGCAAGAATTTAAAGAGTATTAAGGTCGATCTCGGAAAAATCGTGAATCTCGGTTTTGTTGATTTGCCTGTTAAGGGCGGTTATGAAGTTTTTGACGCATGGGAAAAGACTTCATTTACCGCGTCAGCTGATTTCACAGCAGAAGTTCCGGGCCATGGCGTAAAGGTGTATATTTTAAAGTAATTAAGTTTTGGCAGTTAGTTTTCACCCTCGGCAAATGAGTACACACTTGAATAGGTATGCTGAATGAATAAGCAGCCGTTGTCCGCGTTTGTTTCGGATAACGGCTGCTTTTTGAGTTAAGGAGAAGCGAGTTCAACTTTCCTCGATTTATTCATTTAACCATTTCTGCAAATTCTTCTTCTGTAATGACGCGTATTCCGAGCTCGTTGGCTTTTCTCAGCTTGCTGCCGGCATCGTCTCCTGCAAGAACAAAGTTAGTTTTTTTGGAAACAGAGGACGAACTTTTTCCGCCAAAACCTTCAATTATCGCCGAGGCTTCGCTTCGTGTATAGGTCGAAAGCGTGCCAGTGAGAACAAATGTCAGTCCCTCAAAGCGGTGATCCGTACTTTTTTCCTTGCTCTGCATGTTCACTCCGGCATTTTTTAGAGCTTCAACAAGCTCGCGGCTCTTTGAAAGTGAAAAGAAATCAACAACGCTTTGCGCCATTATTTCGCCGAATCCGTCTATCGAAGACAGTTCATCGGAGCCGGCGTTCATCAGCTCCTCCATTCCGGAAAATCTGTTTTCAAGCAGCTTTGCCGCTTTTTGACCTATATGATGTATGCCAAGTGCGAAAATAAGGCGATAAAGCTCATTTTGTTTTGATTTTTCAATCGCCGAGCGCAGATTGTCGGCGCTTTTTTTGCCCATACGTTCAATGTCTGCAACTTCATCAAAATTGAGCGAATAGATATCTGCCGCAGTTTTGATCATACCTTTCTCAACCAAAACGGCAAGCACCGCGTCACCCATGCCCTCGATGTCCATGGCGTCGCGTGAACAAAAGTGGATAAGATTTCTCAAAAGCTGACTCGGACAGTCCGGATTGAGGCAGCGCAGAGCAGCTTCGTCCAGTTCACGAACCGTTTTTGAGCCACAGGAGGGACACACAGATGGCATTGTGTATACTTCAGAGTTCTCTTTGTGAGCGGCAACTGCAACAACCTCCGGAATGACATCGCCTGCTTTGCGGATAATGATTCGGTCACCAAGGCAAATTCCCTTTTCATTTATAAAATCCTGATTGTGGAGCGTTGCGCGGCTGACTGTCGATCCGGCAATAAAGGTCGGTTCAAAAACAGCGGTCGGCGTCAGCACACCTGTTCTGCCAACATTGATTTCAATGTCAAGGAGCGTTGTTTCCTTTTCCTCGGGAGGATACTTAAACGCAATAGCCCATTTTGGAAATTTTGCCGTTGAGCCGAGCACACGGCGTTTTTCAAAATCATCAACCTTGATGACTGCTCCGTCTATGTCAAAGCTCAGCTCTCCGCGTTCATTTCCTATTCGATCGATTTCCTCAAATACTTCGTCAATACTTTTGCACTCTTTGAAAAACGGAATGATATTAAAACCGAGTGAACGCAGAAATTCAAGCGATTCACGGTGACCTGTGAGTGTTGCCCCGTCGATTTGCTGAATATTAAAAACAAAAATATCAAGCTTACGCTGACGTGTGATTTGCGGATTCTTTTGTCTGAGTGAGCCTGCCGCGGCATTCCGAGGATTTTTGAACGGTTTTTCACCGTCAAGCTCCTGCTTTTTGACAAGTTCTTCAAAAACCGCCTTTGGCATATAGACCTCGCCGCGTACTTCAAGAAAAGACGGAGCGCCGTTTATTCTCATAGGAATTGAAGAAATGGTTTTAAGATTTGCCGTAATGTCTTCGCCGGTTGTTCCGTCACCACGCGTCGAACCGCGGACAAAAACGCCGTTTTCATACTCAAGGCTGACGGAAAGACCGTCAATTTTAGGCTCAACAATATACTTCGCAGAGCCTGCACTTTCGTGTACACGTCGGTCAAAATCGGAAAGCTCCTCTTTTGAAAATGCGTCCTGGAGGCTCTCCATTTTGACTTTGTGTTCAACCGGTGAAAACTGGGAACTGGCTTTTCCGCCCACATGCTTTGTTGGCGAATCATCTGTTGAAAGCTCCGGATATTGTTCTTCAATTTCAATCAATTCATGCAGTAACTTGTCATATTCAAAGTCTTCAATTTCCGGCTCATCGTTTTCATAGTATTTTTTGTTGTGATACTCAATTATACCGCGCAGTTCTTCTGCGCGCTTTTGTTTTGTTTCAAAGTCGGTCATGCTGTTTCCTCCGTGCGGCAGAGAAAAAACTCTGCAGTTGTCTGTATCTTTTATTTTACCACAAAACAGATGATTTTTCATCTGTTTTCAAATAAAAAAACCGTCTTTTTCAGACGGCGGATTTTCATAGCTTGAATTCATTTTCATCAAATGACGCGTTGAACTTGATTCTGTTGGGAACACGTTTCAGAGGGTCATACTCAAATTTTCTGCAGGAAAAGTCGAGTGGAACCACGCCGAACCGTCTGCAAAGGACAACGCTTCTGTCTTGCGGAAGTCTGCCTTTAAGGCAGTATTCACAACGTTTTTCATAGTTTTTACCGCTGAAAAGCTTCTGCCCCATGAGACACCTCCTCAAAATTACTCATTGCATTATAGCACAGTATTTTGTATAATTCAAGCTATTTTATCTTTGTGTTTTCGACCGTTAAGGGCAAAATTGTTGCCAAGGAGCAACAGCACGCTCATTGCAACAAGACAGAGCGAAAAAGCGAGTGAAGAACCGCTTGAGTAGCTGATGCTTTGCGCCGAGCCGGGAGCAAATGTTTCGCATGCAACTGGGAAGATTTTCAGAAGCGCAAGGCAAAAAACAGAGGAAAGCGCACCGTGCAGCAGCCTGAAAGAAAGAAAAACAGCCGGGGAAAGACCCGATAACGTCACCTCATTCATAATTTGAAAATGTGTGCAAAAGCCGCCCCAGCCTACAACGCCTGCAATTACCGGCAGTGAAAATTTTCCGCAAAGTCTTTTGCAGCCGCAGGTCACTTCAAGCAGTGCAGCGCAAAACATTTTTTCAAGCTCGGACGGAAAAAACGAGTCCGTGACCGAAAGCACGGCAGAGAAAAACAATATAGAAAAACAGATAAACAGCATTGAATGACCGCTTTTTTCAACAGACGACGAAATTAGAGAAAGAATGCTTGTCTTTTGCTCCGGTAGTTTTTGAAATGGTTCAGAAACGGTGCTTTTAAAAACGGTTATTCTTGAAAAAACTCCGAGCACAAAAGATGAAAGCAAAGCGGAGGCATAAATTAAAAAGCCTGCATTTTTTGATCCGAGCATGGCAGAGCCAACCGCACCGACAGCAAACGACGGAGACGGAAGAACTGCAAAGAGTAACAGCTTTTTAAAATCGTTCTGCGATATTTCACCGTTTTCAAAAAGTCGGCGTGCCGTGAAAGCGCCGAGAGGATATCCGCCGACTGCGGAAAGCAGAATTCCGGCAGAACAGAACGGACTCAGTTTGAAAATGAATTCGGTTGCTTTTCCGAGCAGACGGCTTAACTTTTCGCAGAATACGCTTGAAGTGAAAATGCCGGAAAGCACCATGAAAGGGAACATAGAAGGAATAACAGTTTTTAGGCAGAGTTCTAAACCTTCTTCAACACTTTTTGCGGTTTGTTTTGGATACAGCAAAAAGAAAAATGCACAGAGAAAAAGCAAAAAGCCAAAAAATGCCAACTTAAAAATAATGCCTGCTTTTTTCATAATCTATCACCGTTAAACTCTATGATTCTTTGTCGGGTGATATTATAAATCTGCGCGGCATAATTATGAAACAAATAAAGAAAGGACGCACGTCTATGCAAAAACGTTTTAAGGAAAAAATGGAAGAATTATCATCGCTTGGCTGCGGCAATGAACTGTGCTTGCCGCATATTGAACTTTTTTCAAATCGAGAGGCGAGCGTTGATGGCTGCGTCGGAATAATTAAGTATGACAAGAGCTTCATCAAGCTTAACTGCCGCGGTATAACAGTGAAATTCAGCGGAGACTGCCTGTGCATCAACAATATGAATGACGGGCTTGCTTGCGTAACCGGGACTATTGTTTCGGTTGAATTTGGAATGTGAGGAGAAAAGTATGAACCTTGTTGAGCTTGTCAGGCTATTTAACGGATATGTAAAGTTCGGCGCTGAGGGCGGCTTCGGTGAACGCTTTGTCAATCTTTGCGAGCAAAGGCGCTTGGGAGTGCGCTCGCTCGCTTTTGACGATGAACGGCTTGAGGGCTTTGTTACAGCGCGCGATTACATTAAGCTGCGGACCGTTGCAAAACAAAGCGGAATGAAACTTCGCTGCATTTCAAAGCACGGTCTTCCGTTTTTTATGTTCAAAAACCGGAATCGCGTCGGTCTGGCTGTAGGCGCGGCTTTTTTTGTATTGTTCATGAGCATAATGTCGCTTTTTGTCTGGAATATTGAAACCGTTGGCAGTGAAAATATCAGCAGTACGGAAATTTTGAGTGTTGCACAGGAATACGGACTCAGGCTCGGCTGTTTCAGACCGACTCTTGATGTTCATGAGGTTGCGGACAAGATGATAACAAAGCTCAACGGCAGATTGCTTTGGGTCGCGGTCAATGTTTCCGGCAGCAGGGCAGTTATTGAGGCGCGCGATTACATTGAAAAACCGGAGAGCAAAACCTATTCCGATCCATGCAATATTGTTGCCGATTTTGACGGTTTGCTGCTTTCTCTTGAGGTGCACAACGGAACAAAGGCGAATTTTGAGGGTAACGGCGTAAAAAAGGGAGACCTGCTCATCAGCGGCATTGTTGAAAACAGGGATTTTTCTTCATCTTTTCACGAGGCCCGCGGAAAAATAACGGCTCTTCACAGTGACACTGTATCAGCTGAAAAAAAACATCAAAGCGACTATAAGGTGTTCACTGCAACAAGAAGCGTATATTCGGTAAGATTCTTTTGGCTGAAAATACCGCTCGGCTTTTTTAAAAACGGAGGAGATTATGATGAGTTTAAAACAGAAAGCGTTCTTGAACTCGGCAATCACAGTATGCCGTTTTCTGTTGAAAAACGAACGAGGGCATATTATACCGTTCAAAGCGGCAGTACCGGTTTTGAAAAAGAAGACATTTTTGATGAATACACGCGTGCTGCATATGAAAAATATAAGAATACAAACGTTTTAAAAACCGAGCTTAAAGTAGACAATGACGCGGAAAAGCTAATGATTTCCGGCAAAAGTCGTTGCATTGATTTTATGGGAATAAAGCAAAAAATTAAATTTGAAAATTAAGCCAAAAAATTTTGTTTGACTATTCACAAATTCGGAAAACGTGGTATAATAACTTTGATTATTGTATCAGGGAGTGTTGCCCGTTTGGAGCGCATAGTAAACATAGAAAGAATGGAACACGCGGTCAGTCTTTTCGGTTCCTTTGACGAAAATATAAAGTATATTGAAAATGAATTTTCCGTCTCGGTCATCAGCCGTGGAAGTGAACTGAAGATCCAAGGAGATGAGGAAAACTGTGCCCTTGCCGAGCGTGCAGTGAATGCCCTGCTTTCGCTTGTTGCCAAGGGTGAGGCTCTTGGCGAGCAGAATGTCCGCTATGCTGTTTCGCTTGTCAAGGAGGGTAACGACGACCGCCTCGCTTCAATAAGCGGTGACTGTGTTTGCATCACAGCTAAAGGCAAACCCGTCAAAGCTAAAACTTTCGGTCAAAAAAAATATATAGAAGCTATTCGGAATAATACAATAACCATCGGTGTCGGTCCGGCCGGAACCGGCAAAACATATCTTGCCGTTGCTCTCGCGGTCAGCGCGTTCAGAGCAAAGCAGGTCAATCGCATTATTTTAACGCGTCCTGCGGTTGAGGCGGGTGAAAAACTTGGCTTTCTTCCCGGCGATCTTCAGCAAAAGGTTGACCCGTACCTTCGTCCGCTTTATGACGCACTGTTTGATATGCTCGGCGCGGAGAGCTTTCAGAGATATCAGGAACGCGGCAACATTGAGGTCGCACCGCTTGCGTATATGCGCGGACGTACTCTTGACGACAGTTTTATAATACTTGATGAGGCGCAGAACACAACTGTTGAGCAGATGAAGATGTTTTTGACACGCTTGGGTTTTAACTCAAAGATTGTCGTTACCGGCGATATCACCCAAATCGACCTTCCGGACGGAAAGCGTTCCGGTCTTGTCGATATAATCAAGATTCTTAGGAACGTTGACGATATTCAGACGGTTCGTTTTTCAGAAAAAGACGTCGTTCGTCACAAGCTCGTTCAGGACATAATAAAGGCATATGAAAAATATGAGGAGGCGCACAAGAAGAAATGAAAGATAAAATCAAGGTAATAATCAGCAATAATCAGCACGTTGAAAAAATTCCAACAGGCGTGCGTATGCTCATCAGGCGCTGTTGCAACGCCGTTTTAGTCAACGAGGGATTCAAAGGCTCGGCGGAAATCAGCGTTTCAATCGTTGACGATGAAGAAATACATAAGCTTAATCTCAAATATCGCGGTGTTGACCGCTCAACGGACGTGCTTTCTTTTCCGCTTGGCGTTGACGGCGTGTATGATGTGAATAATGACACCGGTGCGCAGATGCTCGGCGATATCGTCATTTCCATTGAACATGCAATCAAACAGGCGAAGCTTTACGGTCATACTTTTGACCGTGAGATAGCTTTTCTCACGGTTCATTCAATGCTTCATCTCCTCGGCTACGACCACGAGCCGGGCGGACTTGAACTTGTTAGAATGAGAGAAAAGGAAGAGTCTGTTCTCACCCAACTCGGACTTGTAAGAAGCGGCAGCTATTACACAATGGAAGAATAAATTTTGAAGGGAAAAGCCGGGGAGGAGAGTTCCTCTTCGGCGTTTTTAGGTATGGATAATTACAAAAAACTTTTTAAAAGCTTTTTTTATGCTTTTTGCGGCGTTTTTTCAACAATCAGAACAGAGCGTAATATGCGCATACATCTGACCTGTGTTGTGTATATGTTTTCGATTCTTGCGTTCACCGATTGGTTTACTCTCACAAAGCTTGACTGGGTTGCGCTTGTGTTTGCAAGTGTTCTTGTTATTGCTGCCGAGCTTTTTAACACTGCGATTGAAAACGCAGTTGACCTGGCTGCAAAAGGGTATGACGAATTCGCAAAAAAAGCAAAGGACGCTGCTTCCGGTGCCGTTTTGGTTTGTGCTTTTGGTGCGGTTGCGGTCGGTCTTTTTGTTCTGCTTCAAAAAGACGCTTTTTCAAAGATGTTCAGCTATTTTGCCGCAAATCCGTTAATGCTTGCTCTGTTTGCACTGAGCATAGTTCCGGCAACTCTTTTCATCTTCTTCGGTTTTGGGAAAGGGGCAGACAAAAAGTGAGCGATCGTTTTTCAAGAACACGGCTGCTTCTTGGTGATGACGGCGTTGAAAAGCTGAAAAATTCGGCGGTTGCCGTTTTCGGTGTGGGTGGAGTAGGCGGTTTTGCCGCGGAAGCCCTTGCAAGAACAGGCGTAGGTACACTCATGATTGTTGACAGCGACACGGTGAGTTTGACTAATATCAATCGCCAGCTCATTGCGCTTGACAGCACTATAGGGCAAAAAAAAGTTGAGGTGCTCAAAAGGAGACTTCTTGACATCAACCCGGATATAAACATAGACGTTCGCGATGAGTTTTTTCTGCCGGAAAATTCAGACACTTTTGATTTTTCGCAGTTCGATTATGTCATTGACGCTATTGATACCGTCAGCGGGAAGATTGAGCTTGTTATGAAAGCCGAGCGTGAAAAGACCCCGATAATCTGCTCCATGGGTGCAGGCAACAAGCTTGATCCCACAAGGTTTGAGGTTTCAGATATCTTCAAGACATCTGTTTGTCCGCTTGCGCGTGTAATGCGCACCGAGCTGCGTAAAAGGGGAATAAGTAAGCTCAAAGTTGTTTACTCAAAAGAACAGGCGCAAAAGCCGCGAGAAAGCGAAGAAAAAAGCGGAAAGCGCCAGACACCGGGCTCCCTCGCTTTTGTTCCGTCGGTAGCCGGACTGATAATTGCTTCTGAGGTTGTAAAAGATATTATAGGGTATTGATTAAACTGTCGATATTGTAGGGAGATTCATTATGCGAGACAGAATAAAGGCGGAGATCAAAAAATATTTTTCAAATAACGGATTTGAAAAAATCAACAATTGTTTTCTTAGACCGCTTGAAAAAGGGTATTATCTTGTCGCTTGTGTTTTTAAGGATCCGGATTATACATATCTTGACAAAGGACGCGCGAGAATAAAGAATAATGATTGTTTTGTCAGTACAGGTCTGCCTTTTTATGATATACATGTTGGTTTTTTAAAATTCTTTCAAGATGGGGCAACGAGCAGCGAATCTTATGTACATTGTTTTATAAAAAAGAATGAGGCTGACGTATCGCTTGCAGACTGCTCCCTTTGCGAAATGAACAAAATAGAAAAGCTGACAATGTTAAATAGAGATGAAAAAAGTGAAGAACATATAATAACAGAATTGAAAAATGCCTTTGAAAAGTCAGTTATTTTGCCGCTTTTCAAGGAGCGGAGAGAAGACTTTTCTCTTTATGATTATGTTGTTTTCGTTCACAAGACACAACATTACTTTCCGTATACGCCGTCTTCACGTGACAGGGCAGATATGGCGTTTGACTTTGAAAAATACGAGGATGCATTTATGTGGCTTAAAATTTATCTCAAGCCAAGCACAGAGGACGAGCTAAATAGCGAGGAACATAAAAAGTATATCGAACTTATTGAAGAAATTGAGACTGCACTCCAAAGTTCATCTCGTGAAGAACTCAAAAAGATCTATCCCGAGGTAATTAAAAGAATATATATGTAAATTGAATGTTTTGTAGTTTTTAAAAGCAAAGAGTTTGACAGACTATATTGTTTTAACTCGGCATTTAATATTATGCTTGTTTTTTTTAGATACGGCAATTGGCTGTTTTTGCTTATTGAGGAACAAGAAGTAAAAGACTATATTTCATGAAGCTCATAAGATTGAGGCTTCATATGAAATATAGTCTTTATTGTCGGTACTTTAGAAAATACTCTTGTTATTATAAGCTCTTTTCGCTTGCGGTAAAGCTTATACCTCATGAAAATACGTTTCCCGCTTTTGAATACGGCAACCTCATTGAGAACACGGATCATTATAGGTTAAGATGTTGGCGGTAAATTTAAGTTTTGCCGGATTAATTCCGATTTTAGCTTTCTTCAAAAAATCCGAACCCTGCAACCTGTGAAACGGGCAGCGAAAATACGATCGCTCCGGCGTCTGAATCCGGACCCGCATTTTCCAGAACAGAACGCATGATATCGGCTTTTTGCTCTTTTGAAGAAACGATGAGAATAACTTCCTTTTCGTTTGCTATTGAAATATTGTAGAATCTCGGTGTACCCTTGGCACCGGTGCCTTTTCCGTGGAGCACCGTTCCGCCTCTTGCACCTGCGGCTCTTGCTGCATTCATAACAGAATCGGTATGTCCTTCGTTTGCGATTATAGTTATAAGCTCGTATTCACCGCTGATTTCCGGCACATGCTTTGAAAATTGATTGTTTCCGTTCAAATAAGCCAATGTTTTACCTCCTCCTACACTTTTAATTGGAATAGAAATAATTATTCCGTGACCCGGAACACCGATGTGGAGCTTTTTCTTTGCCATGGAAATGAACTCGGCAGTTTTTTCGCCGCTTGCAACTGCTACAGTCATTCTTCTTTCGTTTGACTCAATTCCAAGCAATTCAAGCATGCTCTTAACAGCGGTACCTTTGGCGCGCATGGCAACAGTCAATGGCAGACCGAGCTCGTTCAGTGTATCTGTCAAGCTTTCAAGCGCATCGGGTGCCACAACAGATATTACAAAATTCATACGCCCTCAACCTCCCAAAGCTCAATAATATCGTAGTCACCGTAGCTTTCAGCACTTTTTTCTGCGCGCAATGCTTTTCTTTCGCTGATAAGTCCAACCGTCTGGATTGAAATGAGCGGCATCATTGCAACAAGAGCAACCGAGCCGAAAGCGTCAGTCAGAACATTTCCGCCGAGAGCGGAGCTGGCACCCATCATAAATTGCAGCATAAATGCCGCAGTCATCGGTCCGGATGCGACGCCGCCCGAGTCAAACGCAATTGCTGTGTAAATATCGGGTACGAAAAATGAAAGTGCGAGTGCCGCAACGTATCCCGGAACGAGGAACCAAAGCAGCGATATCCCCGTAATTACACGCAAAGCGGAAAGTCCCATTGCGAGTGCTACTGCAACGGAAAGACTCAGCTTGATTGTTTTGCCGGAGATAGCTCCGGCGCTGACTTCTTCAATCTGTACTTCAAGAACACCGACAGCCGGTTCAGCCGAAATGATGAACCAGCCGAGAACTGCGGAAACCGCAATAAAAGCTATTGCACTGCCTTTTTCCGCAAGCACTGCGCCCAGCTCAGACCCGAGAGGCGAGAATCCGACGTTGACGCCTGTCAGAAACAAAACCAGACCTACATATGTATAGGCGATACCTATGATTATTTTCAAAAGGCCGCGCTTTTCAAGTTTAAGAGATACCAGCTGAAAAACAGCAAATATAACCATGATAGGCAAAAGAGCCAGTGCTGTTTCTTTCATGTATGAAGGGGTGGATTTTGCAAAAGCTGCGCCTATTTGAGCTGTTGTTGAAAACGAAGAGGTGACCATATTTGAGGCACCCTCTCCGGAAGGATAAAAAAATCCGAGAATCAAAACGGCAAGCACAGGGCCGATAGAGCAAAGCGCCACGAGACCAAAGCTGTCTGCCTCGGATTTGCTGTCAGAGCGGACAAAAGAAACACCGAGACCGAATGAAAGAATGAACGGAACAGTCATCGGACCGGTTGTGACTCCACCGGAGTCAAAGGCAATGCTCAAAAAGTCCTTGTCTGAAAATGCCGCAAGCGCAAACAAGGCGATATAACATACCAACAGCAGCTTTTTGAGATTTGTGCCGGTGAGCATTCTGAGCATACAGACCGACATAAAAAGACCTACGCCACAGCCGACGGTGATGAGCAAAACCGTGCTGTTGATATGCGGCACAGTGGTTGCAAGCACTTGAAGATCCGGTTCCGAGATGGTTATTGCAAAGCCTAAAATAAAGCTGACAACAAGAATAAGGGGAAGATTTTTACTCCTTGTCAGTGCTTTGCCGATTTTGCTGCCGATTCTTGTCATTGACATTTCTGCACCGAGTGAAAAAAGCCCCATGCCGAAAACGAGCATGAGCGCACCAAAAAGAAAGCTTAATAACAAATCCGGTTTCATAGGCAGAATGCTTAGGCAGAGCAAGCAAACACTCAAAACAATCGGCAGAACTGAGGCGGCGGATTCCCGAACCTTTTCCGGTATAGCGGTATTCATAAGTTTGCGATATAGTTTTTTAATTGACATGACCTCCTTTGAAACTGAATCAACCTATCATTACAATAGTATTATAGCATGAACGTCGTCAGAATTCAAGTTTTGGTGCTTTTCAAAAGCAGGCTTAATGGGCTTGTAAGAATACAAAACGCTCACTCTTTCAATTTATTGATATGCTGATGTATTCCTTATGTGGGGAGCACATGCAAAAACATGGTGGTCTTGATGTCCATTCATCAAGACCGCCATGTTTTTTTGCAAAGAACCGTAATTTTGATAGAAACCCTTAAAGGTGGGGCAACTTCGGAGAAACAAAACCTTCGGCTTTTTGGCAAGCGCACGGGCGACCGAAACTCTCTGCTGTTCGCCGCCCGAAAGCTCGGACGGATATTTGGCGGCTTTCGTTTCAAGACCCACCGCCTTTATGATTTCTCTGTAATCTGAGTTTCCTGCAAGGTCTGCGCCCATACGGACATTTTTATCAACGGTCATATCGGGAAGAAGATAATACTGCTGAAAGATAAACCCGATATTATCCTTGCGGAATTTGGTCAGCGCTTTATCGGAAAGCTCCGCAATATTCAAGCCGTCGTATTCAATGCTTCCGCCGTCAACCCGTTCAAGCCCCGACAGACAATTCAGAAGCGTCGATTTTCCCGAACCCGACGCCCCTAAAATCACGGCAAAATCACCATCCGAAATTTGCAGGTCAATGCCTTTCAATATATCGGCTTTGCTTTCACCAAAGCCGTAAGACTTAGTAACACTCTTTGCTTCAATCATTGCGGACACCTCCATTTTTATAGCGATGCTTTAATCCCTCATACACATCAGTCAAAGCTCGGCTTGCAAGCGGCTCATCCCACTCATAGAAACCCGTTGCAATCATCGATGCGATGCCGTGTGTGTATGCCCACATTTCAAGATAAAAAAATCTTGCTGCTTCCTTGTCAATGTTGACCTGTTTGGCAATCAGCCCAATCAGCGTTTCCATTTCTTCGGGATTTTCTTTGATTTGCTCTACCGAACGGTCACGCATAAAGAGCAGATTGAATAGCTCTTTTTCTTCTTTTGCGAAACGGATATATGCCATACCGTTTGCTTTATACGGAACATACTTTCCGCTTGCTATTTCTTCTGCTCGAAAGGACTGATAAAGTTTGTTCGCCGCACTGATAATTCCTTTCTGCACATCTGTCATATTCTCAAAGTGGCTGAAAATCGGGCGGGAAGTCGTGCCGAGCTGTTCACCGAGTGACCGTGCCGAAACAGCGGAAAACCCTTTCTTTCGTGTCAGCTCGATTGCGGCATCAAGCACCTGTTCTTTTGTAAACATATAGCTTCGGGGAATAACCGTACTCCTTTTCTTTTTTGAATACAGTCGTAGCGTTACGGCTGTATTTTTATTTAGCATAGGAGTACAGAAAATGCAATAGGTTAGTTCAACGATTACAGCAGAGCAGAAAGCTGCAATTCACATAAAACGCACGAAACCCCGCCGCAGAATTGCTCTGCAGCGGAGTTCTTATGTGTCGAAATGCCCGAAAAGCCCTGTATCAAGCGGTTTTTGGGTATGAAAAAATGCCGCCGTATTCTGTCAAAATTACGGCGGCATTTTGGTGCCGGTGACCGGGCTCGAACCGGTACGGTGTTGCCACCGAGGGATTTTAAGTCCCTTGCGTCTGCCAATTCCGCCACACCGGCAACACCACACTATTATACGCACAATGTACGGTAAAAGTCAAGATTTTTCAAAATAAAGCGTCAATATTTACCGCTTTCGTCAAATATGATGTAGTTGTTAAAGCCGGATTCCTCAAGTGTGCGAACATATCTGCGTGTGTAATCGTCATAGCCGATCACGGGGACAAGAAAATCTCCGGAGCCCTGTTTTTGACCGATTCCGGAAAGCAGGGACATAAGTGAGGAATAGTGACTCTTTTTGTCAATTACATAGGAGTCGGGGCGAACGGTTGTATAAGCACAAATCCCGTTTGCGGCGCTTTTGTTGAGCGTTCCGGAATAGAGGGTTTCGTTGCCGTCAAACGCATCTGCACAGGTTTCTCCAACAAGTACAAAGCAGCCTGAGGGAACAGTGGCTCTGACTTTTTCTATAAAACCGAGCAGGGTTTCGTTTCGTTTGTTTGCGTTTTTTTCTCCCGGAAATCCAGCTGTTGAAATGTCCTCTGCATCGGGATAGGAGACGGATTCAATAATAACGCCGTTAATTCCAAAAGAAACTGTTTCGTTCAAAAGGTCAAGCAGGTAATTAACGGCACCGTCTGAATACGGATTTAGCCATGTTTTGCCTTTGCCCTCAGAAAGTTCATCGAGCCAAAGAACATCTGTATCCTTGTATTTTACTGCAAAGTCGGGTTCTGTTACGCCGGCAATTGAATCTTTGAAACAGAAATAACGTGCAACAACATTTATGTCGTTGTCTCTGAATTGTTCAAGCGCATTTCTCACGGTTTCATTATCGTATATTGCACATCTGCCGAATATTGCCGTTTCGTTTTGTGATGAATAAAGAGTCTTTCCGCTTTCTGTTTTAAAATCAATAACAACACTGTTGCAGTCTCTACGTTTTATTTTGCGAATAAATGAAGAAAGCTCCTTCTTGTTGTTTAATATGTCATCTGGCATGTACAGCGCACGAAAAACATCGGTTTCAAGAATGCTCTCGACCGCTGTTTTAGGCTGTGAGGAGAGAGAAGCGGTGGCGTCTGTAGGTTTGTTTGAAATATTCAGACCAACGCTCACTGTAAAAAAAGAAATCGCGGTTATCAATAAAAAGCAGAATATCGCAAGAACAATGTGCAGTGCAGAAGAAACACGTTCTTTTTTTCTCTTGACGTGCTTTGTTTTGATGATTTTTGAGGCGGGATATTCCTTTGAAAAGGTGTAGTAGCTGTTTTTAACGCGTGGTTTTGCATTGCGTGGAAACGGCTCCTTCTTTTTTTTGAACGGATTTTTTATTTTCATTTGGAAACCTCTTGTGGGCGGCATTAGGACGGAAATGCGAATCCAAAAACTGCCGACGCAGATATAACGATAAACGAAGTGTGTCGGTTGCCATATTTTGTTCATTGATTAGTTAAGAAAACAGTAGTATCATTTACATGGAGAAAGACGATACAACAAAGGAGATAATGAAAATGCGTATCGACATAACAGACAGGAAAAGCATAATGGTTGAGCTTTCAAAAGACGATCTTTCAAAAAGTGAGATAACATATGATCAGCTTGATTATTCAAACCCCCAAACAAGAAAGCTTGTCAGAAGTATACTTGAAAAAATACGCAGCGAAACCGGACTTTTTTCTTCGGAATACAGTTCACTTGAAGTTGAGGTTATGCCGGATTCATTCGGCGGCTGTCTTATGATATTCAAAGAAGGAGATAATGCTGAGGTCAAAGAAAGCGAAGACGCGCTGTTTGTTTGTGAGAACATAAACGATCTTATCGATTGCTCCAGAACGGCAGACAAAACATTTGACAGCGTTCCGGATGGAAAACTGTATAAAAGCAGTTCCGTGTATTATCTTTTTATTCCGGCGTGTCCGTCTGTCATATTATCGTTTATTGGCGAGTACCTTTCAAGGTGCTCACTTTCAAGATCAGCACGCGAGGCGGTATTGGAGCAATCCGTCTGCCTTGCCGAAAGCGGAGCTTTATCACTGCTTTCCGGCAAGAAGCTTTAAGTTGCTGATTGTTTTTTTCGGATTTTCAGAGCCGAAAACCGCACTGCCGGCAACAATAACGTTTGCGCCGCTTTTTCCGACGAGTTCGGCGTTCTTTTCACTGATTCCGCCGTCAACCTGAATGTCAACATCGAGTCCTCGGCGGATTATTTCTTTTCTGAGCACGGTAACTTTCGGCATCATGTCTGCCATAAAGCTCTGACCGCCGAAGCCGGGTTCAACGGTCATAACAAGTACCATTGAAAGCTTGTTAAGATACGGAAAAACCTCCTCAACCGGCGTAGCGGGCTTTACAGAGAGCGACGCTTTGCAACCGAGCGAGCGAATGAGGTCAATTGTTTCTTCAACAGGGGAGTCCGATTCAATGTGAAAAGTGATTATGTCTGCGCCGGCGTTCACAAAGTCCGGAACATACTTTTTTGGATCGCTGATCATGAGATGTACATCGAAAACGAGATCGCTGCATTTTCTCATGCATTTGACTATCGGAGCACCGAGAGTAATGTTTGGAACGAAGTGACCGTCCATGACGTCAATGTGGAGCCAGTCAGCGCCGCACTGCTTCATTCTTTCAAATTCTTCACCCATTTTTGAATAATCACATGAGAGAATAGACGGAGATATTTTAACCATAATGAGCACCTCTGTTTTATGGCAATGCCGCACAATTGAGGTGTGCGAACTGCGTAGTAAGATTTTTTGTCAGGCTGTACAAGAAAATGCAGACTTTCCGGCTCAAGCCAAAAAATTTTTGTATGCATGACGGGAATAGATTCAAGTAAGGCGCGCGCTGCAACTGTGTGGCATTGCCTTTGGAACCTTGTGTTCGCATTATACCATTATGACGAGCAAAAATCAAGGTAACTTGATAATCCAAGATCTTGACTGCGATTATCGAAAATACAAATATTCACGGCAAAAGCCGACAGATACTATGCAAAAGCAGTTTCTGTCGGCTTTTTTTAGACATGATATTAGAATGAATACCTATTTGCAGGCGTTACAGTGACTCAATATATTGTTATTCCTTAATGAGTTCGGTAACTCCTGCTGCAAGTCCGGCAATTGACTGAATCTCAGACGGAATAATGATTTTTGTAGCCTGACCGTCGGCAACTTTTTGGAGAGATTCAAGCGAGCGCAGAGCAATAACTTCTTTTCCGGGTTTTGCGGCGTTGATGAGCTCAATGCCCTGTGCTTCGGCTTTTTGAATTGCAATGATAGCCTGTGCTTCACCCTCTGCTTCGCGGATCTTCTGTTCGCGCACAGCGTCGGCGTGGAGAATGGCAGCCTCCTTGTCTGCTTGGGCGGCAAGGATTTTTGCTTCTTTCTGACCCTGTGCAACAAGAATTTTACTCTCCTTGTCACCTTCTGCACGCAGAATTGCTTCGCGGCGTTCGCGCTCGGCTTTCATCTGTTTTTCCATCGCATCCTGAATTTCGCGCGGAGGAAGAATGTTTTTCAGTTCAACACGGTTGACCTTGATTCCCCAAGGATCGGTTGCCTCATCAAGGATACCTCTGATTTTTGCATTGATTGTATCGCGTGAGGTGAGGGTGTGGTCAAGCTCAAGCTCACCGATTATGTTACGCAGTGTTGTTGCAGTGAGGTTTTCAATTGCAGAGAGCGGGTGCTCAACGCCATAGGTGTAAAGCTTCGGGTCGGTGATCTGGAAAAACACAACCGTGTCAATCTGCATGGTTACGTTATCCTTTGTGATAACCGGCTGAGGCTTGAAATCAACAATCTGCTCTTTGAGCGACACAACCTTTGCAACGCGCTCAAAAACGGGAATTTTCATATGCAAACCGGTTTGCCACGTAGCCTGATAGGTTCCGAGTCTTTCAGTGACGTATGCCTTTGACTGCGGAACAATTTTGATGTTGGCGGCAACTACCGCCAGAATGAAGAGAACGAGTGCGATGATTACATAAACTAAGCCTTGCATGATTTTTCCTCCTGATTTTAAAATTTTTGTGGATTCTCAGTTGTTTATTTTTTCTCAACAATGAGCTTTACACCTTCGATTGCCTTTACAATAACAATCGAGTCTTTGGGAATAATGCTGTTATCGGCGCTTCTTGCCGTCCAGACAACACCTCTGATTTTTGCCTGACCTTTACCGAGCAGATTGTTGACTTCTTCGGTCACAACTGCCTCCTGCCCGATGCACATATCAGAATTAGTCGGTTGAATTTTTGTTTTGATGAATTTTTTAAAATATGGGCGGGCAATAGCAAGCGTCAAAAGAGAAAGAACAACAAAGACAATGAGCTGAATCGTCGATGACGCACCGAGTACGTTTGCAATTATTGCACCGACCGAGCCGACGGCAAACCAAAGCGTTACGATTTGAGCCGTCGCCGCTTCAATAATCGCGAAAACAACAGCAAGAGCTATCCACATTATGAGCATATTGTTCATTTTTACACCTCCCTCTGTTTTGTATATTATCAGTTTTCTTTAACAATTACAATATATTGTCCGCACATATTTTCTGTTCTTCAGAAATGTTTTTTAAAACAGAAATGCATTTTTGTATTTCTTCAAACGCGGTTTCTGCGTTTCCTGCTGCGAGGAGGTTTATGAGTGTCGGAAAAGAGTATTCAAGGCTTTCAAGTTCTTTATGGTCAAGATATATTCCAAAGCTCTTTCGATCTCTTTCCCAAAGCGTTCCTACCTCATCAAGATCTTCTTTTGCTTTTTCAATATCGTTGGCTTTAATTGATGTGCCGGCATTTTCAAGCAGAATTATCATTGATACACAGCCGTTTTCAATCTTAAAGTACCCGACAACCGCAACCGCAAAGCAAAGTAAAAGCAGTGCGGCGGAAAGAACAAGGCGTTTCATTCACTCAGACTCCTTTTTCAAAACAATGTTCATTTTTCCGCCTTTTGAATATGTCATGAGCAAAATGTTTTTGAGATCAAGCCCTCTCTTTTTTAAGAGCTTTTTCAGCTTGCTTTCTGTCATGCCGCATATGGCAAACTCGCGTTCAATGACCTTTCCGTCACTGACAACAAGGCAGGGTAGTGAATCATCATTGTTTCCGTCTTCTTTCAAAAGAACGCTTAGCGAACCGTTGGTTTCAACATAGGCGTAATTGACTTCGCTGATGTCAAAAACATCTTTAAGTCTGAGCGATTCGATGATATCATCAACACTGTAGCGAATCCTTTTCATGTTCTCCTGCTGTAGCTCACCGTTTTTGATTATCATGACCGAATGACCTTGAATCAGCGTTCTGAACGGTCTGAATTTAAGTGCAAGGCAGGAAGTCATAACTTCGAGCGCGATTAAAAGGAACACCGCCGCAACGGACTGAATGAGCGGAGTGCTGCTGTTTTGCAATGGCATTGAAGCAATATCGGATAGCAAAAAAGTTATTACAAGCTCAGATGGCTGCAGTTCTCCGATTTGCCTTTTTCCCATGAGTCTTACACCGACGATTACAATTACATAAACAATTATTCCGCGTATAAGGATTGGAAGCATTAAATCACCTCAAAATAAGTTTCGGCGTTCAGTGCTTGAAATATCCTCGGACTGACTGAATTCAAACTCAATGTGTTCAATTAATCTGTTTTTATATGTGATGGCACTTTTGAGCGCATTGTCGGCAGAAAAATGCTTAAAGTCTGCGTAGAGCTTGAATTATTTCTGAAATAGTCTGCTGCAACGGAAAAATTATAAATTTAGCTGAAGAAAATTACTTGACAATGTTCCCAAGCGAATGTAAAATTGTCAAGTGATTACTTTGTATCGTGCAACAATAAAAACGGCGTTTTATACTGTTTTTCGCACGTCAAACGAAAAAATTTTATAATGGGAGAAAAAACATGAATCACCTCAATGACATTGAAATAGCAAGACAATTTTTATGCAGACCGATAGTCGAAATTGCGCATAAAGCGGGAATAGATGCTTCGTACATTGAAAACTACGGAAACAACAAGGCAAAGGTAAGCCTTTCCTACCTCAAGGAAAGTAAAAGTAAAGACGGAAAGCTTATTTTGGTTACTGCCATTACTCCGACCCCTGCGGGTGAGGGAAAGACAACAACAACAATAGGGCTTGCCGATGCATTGCAAAGAATCGGCAAAAATGCTGTCGTTGCGCTGCGCGAGCCGTCTTTGGGTCCTGTTTTTGGAATCAAGGGTGGCGCTGCCGGCGGCGGATATGCTCAGGTTATACCGATGGAAGACATAAATCTCCATTTTACCGGAGACTTTCATGCAATCGGGGCAGCGAACAATCTTCTTGCCGCCATGCTTGATAATCATATTCATCAGGGAAACCTTTTGGGGATAGATACACGCAAAATTACGTGGAAACGCTGCGTCGATATGAACGATCGCCAGCTTCGTTCAATAGTTGACGGTCTCGGAGGAAGGCTCAACGGTGTTCCGCGGCAGGACGGATTTGACATCACTGTTGCAAGCGAAATTATGGCTGTTTTGTGCCTTTCGTCCTCAGTTGCCGATCTTAAGGAGCGGCTTTCAAAAATTATTGTCGCATATAACTATAATGACGAGCCTGTTACTTGCGGTCAATTGGGCGCGCAGGGAGCAATGACCGCACTTCTTAAAGATGCACTCAAGCCCAATCTTGTTCAGACCCTTGAGGGTACGCCGGCATTTGTTCACGGCGGACCTTTTGCAAATATTGCCCATGGCTGCAATTCTGTTCTTGCAACAAGGTTTGCGTTAAAAGCGGGCGATTACGCGGTGACAGAAGCGGGCTTTGGTGCGGATCTCGGTGCGGAAAAGTTTTTTGACATAAAGTGCCGCATGGCTTCGCTTGTTCCGAATGCAGTAGTTGTGGTCGCAACGGTCAGAGCTCTGAAAATGCATGGCGGATTGCCAAAAGGCGAGCTTGCCGATGAAAACCTTGATGCACTTGAAAGGGGAGTACCCAACCTTTTGCGTCATGTTTCAAATATACTCAACGTGTATCATCTTCCTTGCGTTGTTGCCGTCAATCGCTTTCCGACGGATACCGACAGAGAAATTGACTTTATAATTGAAAAATGCCGTTCGCTCGGTGTGAACACAGTTCTTTCTGATGTTTGGGCAAAAGGAGGAGCGGGCGGTACAGAACTTGCAGAAGAAATCGTACGGCTTTGCGAAAAAGAGAACAGTTTTTCGTTCTGTTATAATGACGGTGACAATATAGAGGAAAAACTTGACAAGCTTGTCAAAAAAGTTTATGGAGGAAACGGCGTATTGCTTACGCCGGATGCTAAAAAGCAACTCACGAGGCTTGAAAAGCTTGGATTTGGCAATTTACCTGTTTGTGTTGCAAAAACGCAATACAGTTTTTCTGATGACCCGTCAAAGCTCGGTGCACCGGAGAACTTTGAAGTAACCGTTCGAGAGCTGAAAGTTTCTGCCGGCGCAGGCTTTATTGTTGCGTTGACCGGAAATATCATGACAATGCCCGGTCTGCCAAAAAAGCCGGCAGCAGAGGGTATTGACGTAGATGATGAGGGCAATATTACAGGGCTGTTTTGAGCTGTAGACACCTAATTTGTACAAAGAAATGGAATTAATTTTGAAAGCGAAGAGGAACTATGCAAGAGGAAAGACATGTTTTTATAAGTTATTCATCCAAGGAGCTTGAAACGGCAACGAAAGTTTGTACGTTTCTCGAAGAAAACGGAATCAAGTGTTGGATTGCCCCCAGAAATGTTGAAGCGGGAACAAATTATCCGACGCAGATTGTCAGTGCAATAAAAAGATGTGAAGTTTTGGTTTTGCTCGCGTCTGAGAATACGAATGCCTCGGGTCACGTCAGCAATGAAGTGAGTATTGCTTTTGACAACAAAAAAATAATTATACCATTCAAACTTCAGGATTTTGTTTTCACGGATGAGTATCTGTACTTTCTTGGAAGAAAGCACTGGATCGATGCATATGAAGATATCGGGAGTGCGATGATAAAGCTCAGAGAGACAATACTTCAGCTTGCTCCGTCGTTTTCCGGCTTTAATGCCACGATTGAGGAAAAGCCGCAGATTGTTATCAAAAATACGGATCATGAAGATAGTCTTAATCAATCAGAAGGTCAACAACCTGCTGTGCTCACACGCGAGCAAATTGTTGATATCATTATTCAAAAGAGCCTCAAATATCCGTACAATATTTTTTCAAAGATTAAAACCGAGAATGAACACAAGGCTTTTTTGAAAGATGCGCTTTTGATGTTCGGCGAAACGTTGAAAGTTTACAGACACAATAAACTTGTTGATGATATTGATAATGTTGTTGATCTTATCGTTGATGAGCTTACCGATAAAAAGGAAATATCAATTCCTGTGCGCGGACTCCCCGGCAGTGCAAAGAACATGCTTCTTCAGCTTGCTTTTTATCAGATTCTCGATAACTTTAAATGCGGAAGATCCGACGCTCTTCCATTTTATATTTCAGTGAGCTATTACGAGAAAATTCCGTATAATCCGTGTAATGTCTATGAGCAGATGAAAGATATCCTTTACAAGGAACAGAGAGAATATTTCGAATTTGTTGAGAATCATAGCTATGTCAAGCCTGTTCTCTTTATTGAAGCGGTACGCGAACATAACGTTGCACCAATATCGCCTGAAAACGTTGTTTTTGACTTGTGGAGAAAGTATGGAAAATTCAACAGAATTTGTGCTGTTGACGTTGGTCTCATTAAGAATCGTTCAAGACTCAAAAGAGTAATACCGATTCTTGGCGATACAAAGGGTTATGCATTTTTGTCAAATCAGATTCCTATTGACGATAAAAGATCCGTTTGTGCCCTCATTGAAAGCGTTTTTTCAATGTATGGCTATGAACTTGAGGTAAACGATGTTTATGACGTCTTGAAGTCCCTTCAGTTCCCAACAACAGATATTTTTCTTGTACGCTTGGTGGCTAAGGAAATGATGTCTGTTTATGATTACTCAGAAATTCGTCTTACGGATATTTATGAAAAGCTTGCGCTTTCTGAATTGCTCGGAGACGAAAAAAAGCTTCGTGCGGTTTCAGAAGAATTGTATAGTTACATCTTTGAGCGCAACTATTCTTTGGATTCAAAAGGATACAATGCTGCAATGTGGTCTCTGCCTCATAAGCATAATACATATCTGGAGTTCTTGATTGCATATTACTTCGTCTGTCGAATTAATGATTATAAAAATTTTGACGAACATGAGTTCTTTGGAACAATGCTCACTGCTATGTCAAACAGGTTTATGGTTTCTTTTCTTGCAGACAATTATGCTTTGCAGGAAACCCTTTTAAACTTTATCAAAGATAATTATAATTCGTTTGACATAAAGCAAAAAAGCAATGCTGTGTACTGGCTTGGAAGAATAACCTACAAGAATCTTGTCGGAGAGGCAGCCGAACTTCTTTTTGATGAATTCAAAAGGTATAAACCCATTGTAAAGTATAACAACAGCAATACTCAGGAAAACTGTGATAATCAGTTCCTTTTCAGAGCGATTTGCACGGGACTGCTCTTTTTTGGCAGGGCAGATATTATGGACGATTATTTATGTTTACTGGTTACCAATGATATAGCAAATGCCATTAACAGGGGCGCAACAATTGAGTATTACGGCGACAACTATCAGATGGTTGCTCACGACGCATATTATCTTGATACCGACCTTAACGCCGGAGAACAAGCTTTAAAAATACTGAACAGTAGAATTGAACTTGCGCTTGCAAAGAATACTAATGAGTTTGTTGAAAAAAATCTTGTTACCGTGTTGACGCTTCTTCAGGCGAGAACTGAGCGTTCGGGTCTCAAAATCCGTTATGATATTAGACCGTTTGTTAAAAAAGCTGTCGGATATATTGAGACATATCGAACACGTCCGCAGAATGTTGCGTCAGATAAGCTCATATTTTACTTTGAAAGCATTAAAGAGGACTTTCAGAAGTATCTTTCCAAGGAATCGTTCGATATCGGTACCATTGTGTATAACCAGTATCGTAGTCTGAAGCAGATTAAACGTTCACAATGGTTATCACACAGTATTGATGATCCGGAGAGTGTTTCGGAACACTCATTCGGCGCATGGATGATGGCTATGTTTTTCCTGCCGGAGGAATGCGACATGGAGGGCTACAGCAAAAAGGAGATTCTTGATATGCTCCTTATTCATGATATGGCAGAGGCAGCACTGGGAGATCGGGAGACCAGTCTCAGCGAGACAAAAAAAGAGCTGAAAACGCAGAACGAAGTTTTGAGAAAACTGTTCCTGAAGGGCACATATCCCGGTATGGGCAACCTAACGTACTATTATAATATCTGGACCGGGTATTATAACGGGATCAACTCAAATGCAAGGACGGCGAGAGACATCAATCTGCTTCAATCTGTTTATACTTTTTTTGAGTATTGCAGACTTTTTCCGGAAAAGTTTTCATCTGACGACGTCAAGAATTGGTTGCTTGAAAAAAATAATCTCAAAACCTCTGTAGGCTACAATCTTTTTGATCGTCTTATTACCGATAATGACGATTACAGACCGATTATTGAAGCCGCAAGGGCTTAATAATTCAATACCGAAAGCAAGATTCGAACTTTTGTTCACCTAATCTTGCTTTTTTTCTGTTTTGTTTTCATTTTTTTATGTATATGTGGTAAAATATACGCCGTGGAGGTGAGCAGATGGATAAGTTCAAGCTCGTTTCAAAATATCAGCCGACCGGCGATCAGCCGCAGGCTATTGAGAGGCTCGTTCAGGGAGTCAAAGCTGGGGATATGGAGCAGACGCTCATGGGCGTTACCGGTTCCGGCAAAACATTCACAATGGCAAATATTATAGCAAAACTCAACAGACCTACTCTTGTCCTTGCTCATAACAAAACTCTCGCAGCACAGCTTTGCTCCGAGTTTAAGGAGTTTTTTCCGGAAAACGCGGTTGAGTATTTTGTTTCTTACTATGATTATTACCAGCCGGAAGCTTATATACCAACAACGGATACCTACATTGAAAAGGATTCGGCGGTCAATGATGAGATAGATAAATTGCGTCACTCTGCAACATCGGCGCTCTCTGAACGCCGCGATGTTATAATTGTTGCCAGTGTATCATGTATATACACTCTCGGCGACCCGATAGACTACCGCAGCATGGTTATTTCACTGCGTTCGGGAATGGAGAAAAGTCGTGACGATCTGATTCAAAAGCTCACAGAAATACAGTATGAACGCAATGACATTAACTTTATCCGCAATAAATTTCGCGTTCGCGGAGATGTTGTTGAGGTTTATCCTGTGTATTCAAATGATACCGCAATAAGAATAGAATTTTTTGGAGACGAAATTGATCGCCTTTGTGAAATAAATCCCTTAACGGGAGAAATCAAATCCACGCTTTCTCATGTTGCAATTTATCCTGCCTCACATTACGTTGTCGGTCATGACAAGATGGAGCGTGCTATCGGTGAAATCCATGCTGAGATGGAACAGCGTGCCGAGGAGTTTACTCGGGCGGGAAAGCTCCTTGAGGCAGAAAGGATCCGTCAAAGGACGACCTATGATCTTGAAATGCTGCGTGAAACCGGCTTTTGCAAGGGCATTGAAAACTATTCGCGCGTGATGTCCGGACGTCCTGCCGGATCAAGTCCCTTTACACTGCTTCATTATTTTCCTGAAGATTTTTTGCTCTTTGTTGATGAATCTCATGTTACGCTGCCCCAGGTAAGAGCTATGTATGCGGGGGACCGAGCAAGAAAAGAGAGCCTTATTGAGTTCGGCTTTCGTTTGCCTTCGGCATACGACAACCGTCCGCTGCGTTTTGATGAGTTTTACAATATAGTCGGTCAGAAGATTTTTGTCAGTGCAACGCCCGGCGAATTTGAGAGGGAAAAGAGCGCGCAAATTGTTGAACAGGTTATCAGACCGACCGGTCTTCTTGATCCGCTTATTTCTGTCAGACCTACGGACGGACAGATTGATGACCTTGTTGGGGAAATACTTGAGCGTACCGGGCGTAAAGAGCGAGTGCTTATTACCACACTCACAAAAAAGATGGCTGAGTCTCTGACCGATTATCTTTCAAATCTTGATATAAAGGTCAGATATATGCACTATGACATTGATACTATTGAACGCATGGAGATAATCCGCGACCTGCGTCTCGGAGAAACAGATGTTTTGGTTGGAATCAACTTGCTGCGCGAGGGACTTGATATTCCGGAAGTTTCGCTTGTTGCAATTCTTGATGCGGATAAAGAGGGCTTTTTGCGCTCAGAAACTTCACTTGTTCAGACGATAGGTCGTGCGGCGAGAAACGCAAACGGAGAAGTTATTATGTATGCCGATTCGGTTACGCCGTCGATGGAACGCGCGATTACCGAAACGGAGCGCAGAAGAAAGATTCAGAGTGAGTATAACAACAGTCATGGTATTGTGCCGAAAACGATTGTCAAGGATGTTCATGATGTTCTTGAGATTTCTTCAAAACGAACCGATATTGAAAAGAATTTCAGACGTATGCCGCGACTTGAGCGTGAAAAAATGATAAAGAGCCTTACCGCGGAAATGCAGGCGGCAGCCAAGATTCTTGAATTTGAGCACGCGGCGTATCTTCGTGATAAAATCGAAAAGCTTAAGTCAATCAGATAACAAAGAGAGGTTAAAAAAGTGCCTGAGAAAAAAATATTCATAAAAGGCGCGAGAGAACATAATCTTAAAAATATTGACCTTGTTCTTCCGCGCGATGAGCTGATTGTTTTTACCGGACTTTCCGGATCGGGAAAATCATCGCTTGCATTTGACACAATTTATGCTGAGGGACAACGTCGGTATGTTGAATCGCTTTCGTCATATGCCCGGCAGTTTCTCGGTCAGATGGAAAAACCGGATGTTGATTTTATTGACGGACTTTCACCGGCAATTTCCATTGACCAGAAAACCACCTCAAAAAATCCGCGTTCAACCGTCGGAACGATTACCGAAGTATATGACTATCTGCGTTTGCTTTACGCAAGAATCGGTGTTCCACACTGCACAGTCTGCGGATGTGAGATCAAACCGCAGACTGTTGATATGATAGTTGACCGCATTATGGCGTTTGATGACGGAACAAAGTTTCAATTGCTTGCGCCGATTGCGAGAGGAAAAAAGGGTGAATTTGTCAAGGAACTTGAGCAAGTCAGAAAAAGCGGCTTTGTCCGCGTGAGAATTGACGGAATCATATATGACCTTTCTGAAAGCATCAAGCTCGAGAAAAATAAAAAACATAACGTTGAAGTTGTTGTTGACAGGCTTGTTATGAAAGAGTCAATTCGTTCAAGACTGGCTGATTCCGTTGAAACCGCAACCGCGCTTTCCGGCGGTCTGCTTCTCGTTGAACGGATAGGTGTTGACGAGCAGCTCTTTTCGCTTAATTATGCATGCCCGGAGCACGGGGTTAGTTTTGATGAACTGACTCCGAGAATGTTCTCTTTTAACAATCCGTTCGGAGCATGCAAAAAATGCTCGGGTCTCGGTGTGTTCATGAGAATATCCGAAAAAAGCGTCATACCCGATACAACGCTTTCAATACGTCAAGGTGCAATCAAAGCGCACGGCTGGGCGTCGGTAGGTGACGGATCAATTGCCGGAATGTATTATACTGCGCTTGGCAAAAAGTTTGGTTTTACACTTGACACTCCGATTGAAAAAATGTCTCACGAGGCGGTCAATGCAATTCTTTATGGCACAAAAGGCGAAAAGATGAAAATGGAGCGTCCGACTTCGTTTGGCGGCGGCGTATATTACACCGATTTTGAGGGCGTAATAAACAATATGCAACGCCGATATAACGAGTCAAACAGCGAGAGTTCCCGTGCCGAAATCGAGCAGCTTATGGTCAGTAAAAAATGTCCGGAATGCGGCGGTGCACGACTTTGCAAAGAGGCACTGTCTGTTACGGTTGACGGAAAAAATATTGATGAGGTTTCTTCTCTGCCTATTGATAAATCGCTTGACTTTGTTGAGCAACTCAAAACGAGGCTCAGCGAACGTGACATTATGATAGGCAGAATTATAATCAAAGAAATTGCAGACAGGCTGCGTTTCCTTTCAAGCGTAGGTCTTTCGTATCTTACGCTTTCGCGTTCGGCAGGAACTCTTTCCGGCGGCGAAAGTCAGCGCATACGCCTTGCAACTCAACTCGGAACCTCACTTGTAGGCGTGTTGTATATCCTTGATGAACCGAGCATAGGGCTGCACCAGAGAGATAATGAAAAGCTCATTTCTACCCTTAAACATTTGCGTGATCTCGGCAATACGCTGATCGTTGTTGAACACGATGACGACACAATTCGCAGCGCCGACCACATTGTTGACTTTGGCCCGGCTGCCGGTGTCAACGGAGGCGAGGTGGTCTGCCAGGGCACGATTGATGATGTTCTGAATTGCGAGCGGTCGCAGACAGGATTGTATCTTTCCGGTAAAAAGAAAATCCCGGTGCCGGAAATACGCAGAACGGGCAACGGAAAGTTCCTTAAAATTTTTGGCGCCAAAGAGAACAATCTTAAAAATATCGATGTGTCTATACCGCTCGGTGAATTTGTGTGTATTACGGGTGTTTCCGGTTCCGGAAAATCTTCGCTTGTCAATGAAATACTATATAAGCACCTTGCCGCCGAGCTTAACAATGCACGAAAATATCCCGGAAAATTTGACCGGATTGAGGGAATTGAAAACCTTGATAAAATAATTAATATCGATCAGTCGCCGATAGGAAGAACTCCGCGTTCAAATCCTGCAACGTATACCGGTGTTTTTAACGATATTCGTGAGCTATTTGCAAATACTGTTGACGCTAAAATGAAAGGCTACACTTCAAGTCGGTTCTCTTTTAACGTAAAGGGCGGAAGATGCGAAGCTTGCAGCGGTGATGGAATTGTAAAAATTGAGATGCACTTTCTTGCCGATATTTTTGTTCCGTGCGATGTTTGCAAAGGCAAAAGATATAACAGTGAGACTCTTGCGGTAAAGTATAAGGGCAAGTCAATCTATGATGTGCTCGAAATGACCGTGGCAGAGGGTATGAACTTTTTTTCAAGCATACCTAAAATATACACCAAGCTTAAAACTCTTTATGATGTCGGTCTTGGGTATATAAAAATCGGTCAGCCGGCAACAACTCTTTCCGGCGGTGAAGCTCAACGTGTTAAACTTTCAACAGAGCTTTCAAAAAGGGCTACCGGAAAAACCGTCTATGTTCTTGATGAGCCGACGACCGGACTTCATACTGCTGATGTGCACAGACTTGTTGATGTGCTCCAAAAGCTTGTTGATGCCGGAAATACCGTTGTGGTTATTGAGCACAATCTTGATGTAATTAAAACAGCAGATTATATTATCGACCTCGGTCCCGAGGGCGGCGACGGCGGAGGAACTGTTGTTGCAAAGGGCACACCGGAGCAGGTTTCGATGAATCCTGATTCATATACCGGTCAATATCTGAAAAAACTGTTGTAATAAATGGGTATAACGCATTTGTTTACCGTCGCATAGACTTCGGTATAATGGAACAATGCTGTATCATGTAATTAAGATTCAAGTGTGGATTTTAGATGTCTTAAAAACCGTGAATAAGAAAGACAGTGCAAAGCCGTAAATGACTTTGCACTGTCTTTCTTATATAGAGTTCTGTTATTATTTGAGCTTTAGCGCTCTTGTTGCGTTCAGAACGGCGATAACCATTACACCGACATCCGCAAAAATTGCAATCCACATATTTGCAATACCGAGTGCACCGAGAACAAGGCAAACTGCTTTGACAAGGAGAGCAAAAACAATGTTTTCTTTCACGATACGCAGGGTTCTGATAGATATTTTTGAGGCAAGAGGAATCTTGGCGGGGTCGTCGTCCATGAGAACAATGTCGGCAGCCTCAATTGCAGCATCTGAGCCAAGCGCGCCCATAGCAATGCCTATATCCGCTCTTGAAAGAACAGGAGCGTCATTTATTCCGTCGCCGACAAAGGCAAGTTTTTCTTTTTCACCCTTTTCTTCAAGCAGTCTTTCAACCTCAGAAACCTTGTCTGCCGGAAGAAGTTGTGCGCGGTATTCATCGAGACCTATTTCGGTTGCAACGCGTTCGGCAGTTTCTTCAGAGTCTCCGGTCAACATGACGGTCTTTTTGATTCCGTTGCGTTTGAGGTCAGCAATTGCTTTTTGAGCGGTTGGCTTTATAACGTCTGAAATAACAATGCAGCCGGCGTACTTTCCTTCAACGGAGAGATAAACTACCGTTCCCTCGTTGTGTTCTTTTTCAACGGCAATGTGTTCTTTGTTCATCAATTTGATATTTCCGGCAAAAACTTGTTTTCCTTCAACGTCAGCAGAAACTCCGTGACCGGAAATCTCATGAATATTCTTGACCTTTTCTCTGTCGATATCTTTTCCGAATACTTTTTTGAGACTAACACTTATAGGATGGCTCGAACCGCTCTCGGCATATGCCGCATAATAGAGGAGACTGTCTTCATCAAATCCGGCGGCAGGGTAAATGCCCGTAACTTCAAAAACGCCTTTGGTGAGAGTACCTGTTTTGTCAAAAACAATATACCTTGCGTCCGAGAGGGCTTCGAGATAGTTAGAACCTTTAACGAGTATGCCGTTGCTTGAGGCACAGCCGATACCGGCAAAAAAGGTGAGGGGGATAGAAATAACAAGTGCACACGGACAACTTATGACAAGAAAAGTGAGAGCTCTGGTAATCCAGTTACCCCACGCAGGAGCCGAACCGATCATAAGATTGACAACAGGAGGAACGAACGCAAGAACTACAGCGCCGATGCAAACAGCGGGAGTGTAATATTTTGCAAATTTTGTGATAAAGTTCTCGGATTTCGACTTCTTCATGCTGGAATTTTCAACAAGATCGAGTATTTTAGAAACCGTGGATTCACCGAATTTCTTGGTGATTTTTACCCTGATTTCACCGGAAAGGTTAATACAACCGCTTATAACTTCATCGTTTCCTTTTGCACTTCTTGGTACGCTTTCACCGGTGAGTGCGCTCGTGTCAAGTGTTGTTGAACCGGAAAGTATCACGCCGTCAATGGGAATTTTTTCGCCGGGATTGACTATTATAACGCTGCCGATTTCAACATCGTCCGGATCTACCTGAGTGAGTTTTCCGTCAACCTCAATGTTCGCATAATCCGGACGAATGTCCATGAGTTCGGTAATGTTTTTGCGGCTCTTGCCAACGGCAACGCTTTGAAAAAGCTCACCGATCTGATAGAAGAGCATAACCGCAACGCCCTCGCGAAAATCGCCGAGTCCGATTGCTCCCACAGTTGCAACAGCCATAAGAAAATTCTCGTCAAAAATCTGACCTTTGAAAATACCCTTGACAGCTTTTTTTAAAATATCATAGCCGATAACCGCATAGGGAATCATATAAAGGACGGCTTGAATCCATATGTTTGTCTCAACAACCTTAAAAACAACGGTTAAAGCAACAACAAGAATGGTTGAGATAATAATACGCCACAAAACTTTCTTTTGCTTTTTGCTCATACCAACACATCCGATCTTAGAAAATTGTTATCAGATATAAATTTCACAATCATCTTCAACTTTTTTGCAGTTCTTCAAAACATGTTTCATTGTCTCGTCGATATCTGCACTGTTTTCAAATTCAACTTTCATCTTCTGAGTCATAAATGAAACAACGGCTGAGGAAACGCCTGCGGTTTTTGCAGCAGCTTCTTCCATTTTAGCAGCGCAGTTTGCACAGTCAACATCAATAGCGTAGGTCTTTTTCATAATAACAGATCCTTTCGGAAAATTTTGTAAAACAGTTGAACGATTGAACAGTTGTTCATCTGTTGTCTGTATTATAGTTGAACATGTATTCAATTGTCAATATGTTTTGCAAAAAAAGTTGAAAAAATTTTTGAATTTTCAAATCCAACGGCTTTAGCAACGGCAAAGAGTGGATAAAAAGAGCTGCTTTAAACACTTTAAAGCAGCCGAAAAAGAAAAAGCACACCGAAATGTGCTTTTGACAAGATGCAATTACATATTGCTTTTTGTTTATCCACATGGATTTTGTTAGTGTTTATGTTTAATATCAGTCAACAATCGAATTATCTCACTAAATCCTAAGAAGAACATTCCGCCGATAAAGCTGGCAGCCCAGTAAATCAACGCAAGGGTAAATGAAAACTCGGTTTCGTTATATGTGTAATAGTAACCCTTTGTAACTTCAACCCTACCAAAAACAATACCTGAAATGAATCCGCCAATAAATATAATCCATGCCAACGCTTTAAAGGCGGTTGAGAGGCTGTTGGTATATGAGACTGTTTGGTCATTATTTGTACCGCTAGTATCTTTTTGATACTTTAATATTTCTGCATATTCGCTGTCAGACACCTCTACAGGAACTTTCTTAAAATATCTGTTTGAATCTGATTTAGCATCCCATTCACGTTCGGGATATTCTGATGAATACAGATTCTTTTCTGAATATACTTTTTCGTAAAGCCCTAATTTGATTAGTAAATCATTCTTCTCTTTACGTGAACGCTCTATGCTTTCTTTTTCTTTTTTGTTTAGGTAATCTTGAACTAATTGATGCATAGTTATCCCTCCGACTTTTTGTTCTAAAAAATATAAGTACAACAAAAGCGGATGCAACATAAATCTGCACATCCGCTTTCTGGTGCGGGGGATGGGACTTGAACCCACACAGTATTGCTACCACTGGAACCTGAATCCAGCGCGTCTGCCAATTCCGCCACCTCCGCGAATGTATTAAGTTGTAGGATAAATCAAGTTGCTGAAATTAAAGGGGAGACGCGCCGCGTGACTCTTGCGGTACCCAAAATTCATGCGGCTTCGAAAAAGCCTTTGAATTTTGACCGCTGCGCCATTTCACCCTCGCTTCATCTTCCGCAGGAAGCGCTCGGGTTCAATGCTGCCAATTCCGCCACCTCCGCGAATGTATTAAGTTGTGAATGTAAATGAATCTAAAAAAAATACCTCAAATTTTCACACGGTGAGGTGACCGAGACGGAGCAAATGCTTAACCGTAGTATGGTGGAGATAAGCGGGATCGAACCGCTGACCTCTTGAATGCCATTCAAGCGCTCTCCCAGCTGAGCTATACCCCCATGAAACGTCAGCCGCCTTTTGGCAGATGACTCATGTATGATACACTATTTTACAGCGGTTGTCAATAGTTTAAAACTAAAAATTTATTTTTGGTTTCAGAGAGCTTTTGCTTTTGCAAATACATAAAACGTGTCAGTAATAAAAATTAAATTATGATAATTTTTGCCAAGAATTCTTGAATAAACGATGAACTTGTGATACAATGACACGGAAAAAATATAAGGGGGATTATCTAATGAATAAGACCGCAAAAAAGGTTATTTCTCTTGTTCTGGTTTCGCTCCTGATGCTTTCTTTGTGTGTACCGGGTTTTGCTGCACTTGAGATGAATAACTATCCGACAATCCATATTCAAGGTAGATCTGCACTTGTCTATGACAAGGACGGCAAGCAGATTTATACTAATCCAGATCCTTCGTTTAACGAGGTGGATTATGCAAAGTCACTTGTTCCGATTATGGCAAAGGAAATTTCAAAAACTATGCTCACTCAGGATTGGGAAGGCTACAGTCGCACTATCTGCGACAAGATAACTCCTCTGTTTGAAATGATTCAGGTTGATGAAAATGCCGATGCAAAGGACGGCACCAACGGAGGCGAATGGATTCCCGGCACTCCGCTTGAGTCAAAGAGAGATTATCTGTTTAACTGGGATTGGCGTACTGATACAATGGATTCATCGCGCAATCTCGGAAAATACATTCAAGAGGTCAAGCGTGTTACAGGTTATGACAAGGTTAATATTGACTCGCGTTGCCTTGGTTCAGTAATCGTTGCCGGTTATCTGCATCTTGGTGAACTCGGTGAATTCAGTCCGGAAGACGATGTTGCAAATCTTGTCTTTTATGTTCCTACTGCAGGCGGTTCGCAGACTGTCGGAGCACTTTTTGCAAATCAAATTGTGTTTGATGCAAAGGCTATCGACGATTTTGTGACTTATTATATGAACGGTCCCGACCGTTTCCTCAACGACACTGCCTACGGTGATGAGCTTGAGGTGTTTATGGCAACATTCTGTTCGCTCATGTATCAGCTTAATGTGCTTGGTTTCGGTACCGATGTTATTAAGTATATTTATGAGCAGGTCAAAGACTATATGGTACCTCGCCTTGCAACTCATGTTTTCTTCTTCCCTTCATATTGGGCTATGATTGATGACCGTTATTACGAGACTGCCAAGGAACAACTCTTTAAAGAGAATTCGGATGGCTATTATACAGTTGATAAAGACGAATATGCCGGTTACATTAAAAAGATTGATTATTATCATTATAATGTTCAGACTCGTCTTTACGATATTGTTAAGCAGGCTAAGGATAATGGCATAAACATTTCTGTTATTGCGAAATACGGCGCAAATCTCTTCCCGGTTGAGAAGGACTGCATGGCACAGGGCGACGGTCGAGTTGAAACATCGGCGCTTTCGTTCGGCGCATATTGCTCAAAAATTACTGAGACTCTTTCAGACGAGTACATTGCTTCACATGACAGCAAGTATATCTCCGGCGATAAGAAAATCGATGCTTCAACCTGCCTGTTTCCGGACAGCACATGGTTTATCAGAGATACAAGCCATGCTTCTTTCCCGAACGGCATTGAACAGTTTAAGGAAAAGCTTATAAGAAGTGTTGAACAGCCTACGATTGACAATATCAAAGAAGAGTACGGTTATTCACAGTATATGACATATTCTGCGTCAACGGATTCAATCGTTGAAGTAACTGAGCCCAGCAAGTTTGACGGTCTTTTCACAAATGATTTCTTTGTTGTCATTTTCCGTTTCCTCACAGCATTGTTTAAGTTGCTTGCCAAAATTAATACGGTCAAAGCATAATAAAAAACTAATTTTTTCAGTTAAAAGTGTTGACATAATATTCATAATGTGTTAATATTTGCTTGCAGTTAAGGAAACTGACAAAATTTAGGAGGAAATACATATGTCACAGATTTTAGAGTTTGTTCAGGAGCTTCTTGCTTATCTTAAGGAGTTTAAGGCATCGGATATTATCCAGATGATTAAAGACTTTATCGAAGGCAACACAATTCAGCCCCTCTGAGAAAAAGGGTAAGAATATAGCGGACGCATTAGCGTCCGCTTTTTCGTTATTATTTTCTCTTTACAAGTTTATACATAATCCGGAGCAATGCTCCTGCAGCGGCAGCATATGCCGCTTTTTTTGCTGCTTTTTCAACCTGTTTTATTGATGAAGGAGTATGGGTAAAGAAAAACTCTGTGAGTGGTTTTGACGGTTTGTAATTGCATAGCTCATTCATTGTGACGGTATGTGTCTTGTATTGCTTTATATCGCTTTCATTCAGCTCAAAAACACGTACACCGCGCTCTTTTCCCGGACCGTAAACATTGAAACCTGCGCCTTGGGTATAACCCAGATCGATTCCCTTAACGTTTTTAACAAAGCTGTTGATATGGTCGTGACCGAAAAAAATCCCGAGAACATCGCCTTTTTCTTTCATTGCCTCAAACTCTCCGCAGTTGCGATCCGGCGCAGCAGGGGACTCATGCATAAAGCCGCCGTTTTTTATGGTCTCATCGAACAAAACATAAAATTCATTGCTGTGTGAATAAAAGGCCTCAACGGCGCCCTTTGTTCCCTTTTTCACTCTCTTGATTGCTTTGAAAATTTCCGGAACCGGGATATGCTGAAAAACCAAAGCCGGAAGAAACTTTCCGTTTATTTCAAAGAGTCGGTCACGTTCTGTTTTATACCACTCAACCTGTTCCTTAAAAACAGGGGAGTATGTTCCGTCCTTTTCCTTGGAATTTGAATCAATAACGTAAAGGCAGAAAACATAGTTGCTGCCGTTACTGTCCTTGATTTGGAGAGAAAACGTTCCGGCGTCATGTGGGCTTCTCGGATTGCCGCAGATAAAACCGGGAAAGGTTTTATAAATTTCCATTTGTTCACTGTTTTCTATTGAACAGTTATTATCATGATTGCCGAATGTTGCGGTGAAAGGAATACCTCTTTCAATCACCGGGGAAAATATTTCGCCGAGAGTACTTGTTATTTTTCTTTTTGTATCACCCTTGAAAGAGGCTGAATAGCCCTTTATTTGGTCTCCCGTGAAAACAACAAAATCAGGTTGTTCTTTGTCGAGTGCAAGTGATATAAGCTTAACAGTATCCGGATTCACCTTAAAAACTTCTTGAGTATCGGTAATCTGCATTATTTTGAACTTTCCGTTTTTAAAGCAAAGCGAGTTTTCCAAAACGAGCCACCCCTTATTTGAAATACATAAACAATTGGCACTTGATCATACCGTTGTAGAGCTTTCTGCGTTTATCTGCCTTTCTTCCAAAAGCAAGCTCAAAATCTTCTGACGGACTGATAATGTAATATGCCCAGCCACGTTTTTGAACGAATTTTTTGCCCATAAGCGCATAAAGTCTTTCTGCTTCTTTGAGATCAAGTAGTCTTTCGCCATATGGAGGGTTACAAAGGACAGTGCCTTTTTCACTTTTTTGCTCAAAGTCTTTAATGTCGCGTTTTTCAAAGCTAATGAATTTTTCAACACCTGCTCTTTTGGCGTTTGCTTCTGCAATTTCAAGACAATGAGAGTCAATGTCGCTGCCGTACGCAACGAGTCGGCTGTCCTTTAATACCAGTGAACGTGCTCTTTCGCGTTCCTGTTTCCAAACATCATCCGGAATAATATCCCAACGCTCCGCAGAAAAACTCCTGTTGACCCCCGGTGCAATGTTGTTGGCAAGCATGGCGCCTTCAATAAGAAGAGTGCCGGAACCGCACATGGGATCATATAACGTATGATAATCGCGCACCCTTGCGAGTGAACAGATTGAAGAAGCAAGCGTTTCCTTGATCGGTGCTCCTCCTGCTTCGAGTCGGTATCCTCTTTTATGCAGTCCCATACCGGATGTATCGATGAGTAGACTGACATTGTTCTTCATTATTGAAAACTGGATCTGATGTATGGGTCCCGTTTCATCGAACCACGAAATGGAATACTTAGACTTAAGACGTTCAACAACCGCCTTTTTTATAATAGACTGACAGTCACTGACCGAGAAGAGTGCAGAATTAATTGAATAGCCCTTGACGGGGAAAGCGTCAAGCTTTCCGATCCATTCTTCCCACGGCAGCGCTTTTGTTCCTTGAAACAGTTCTTCAAAGCTCATTGCCGTAAAAGAGCCGACAAGAATCTGAATCCTTTCTGCATGGCGCGAGCAGATGTTAGCTCTGGCGAGCATATATTCATCGCCGGAAAAGAGAACACGTCCGTTTTCTGCAATAACATTTTCAGCACCGAGTGCTTTCATTTCATCGGCAATGAGTTTTTCAAGTCCCAAAAGGCAGGGAATAACAAAATTGATTTTCATTTTGACCTACTTTCAACGGCTGTGCCGTACTAAAGGCATTTTGTATACCGCAGAAGCACGGTATTGCCTTAAAAAATCAGCGGTGGTTTTCGCCACCGCTGAAGAATTCTATCACATATTGAAATTAAAATCAATCAATATCGGGAATAATGAGACCGTAGCCTCCGTCATTTCTCGCATAAACAACACAAATCTTCTCATTTTCACTGTTGAGGAACATATAGAAGCGGTGATCGAGCAAATTCATCTGCAAAATCGCTTCGTCAACACTCTGCGGTTTGAGGATGATCTCTTTTGAGCGTACAATCTCAAATCTATCCTCGCTGTCAAACTCGTCAATAGCGTCAAAGGCTTCAAACGCGCCGGAACGGAGTCTTTTTTCAACTCTGGTTTTGTTTTTACGAATTTGGCGAACGAGCGAGTCAACGCAACGGTCAAGAGCATCATTCATGTTAGCTGCACGTTCCTGTGAACGGAAGATCATTGAATTATAAAAGACTGTCACCTCGACGATCTGCTCATTTTTTTCAACCGTTGCCGTGATTTTTGCCTCGGCATCGGGACCGAAGAATCTCTCGATCTTTTTGAGCCTTTTTTCGGCTCTTTCTTTGAATGAGTCTCTCGGTGTACACTTTCGTCCGATGATGGTTATTTTCATAACTCTACCTCCTTTATATATAAACTCCGCGCAAAAAGTTTGGAGTTGTTACCACTCTAACTGCAAGATTATTATAGCACATTTATACATAAAAATAAAGTACTTTTCTAAGTTTTTATCACTGTTTACTAAAATATAGTTTAAAACAAGTGTGTGTTCGAGTCGAAAGAGCTTTTTGATTTAAAAAGCATTGCGCAGCTAAACGGAAGAGCGCGAATCATACTTAAAAGCAGTGAATTTTTTGGGATAAAAGCGATAGCTGTAATTCACTGCGAGATTCGGCAGTAAAACTACAGCTATCTGTTTTTTGTCTTTCGGTTTGCATAAGTATGCCGACTGACAATGAGTAATTATATTTTGCTGATATCATAAGGTGTCTTCTGATAAACAAAATAGTTCAGCCAGTTTGTGAACATCAGCGTTCCAACATTACGCCATGTCATGAGAGGCTGCTTTTTAGGGTCATTGTCCGGAAAATAGTTGTACGGCAATGCAATATCGAGTCCCTTTTCCTTGTCACGGAAATACTCCTTTGCAAGTGTGTCTGCGTCATATTCGGAGTGACCTGTTGCAAAAAACTTTCTGCATTCAAGGTCAGAAATAAGATGTATGCCTGACATTTCAGAGTATGAGAGAATTTGAAGATCTTTGCAAAGCGCAATGTCGGAAAAACGGGTTTCGGTATGTCGTGACTGAGGCACAAAGTATGTATCGTCAAATCCGCGAAGAAGGGGGTGGAACAAATCGAGCGGCTTATGAGGGAACACGCCGAAAACCTTGTGAGGCAGACTGTACTTTGGAATGCCATAGTGATAATATAAGGCGGCCTGCGCACCCCAACAGATGTGGAAGGTTGAGTATACATTCGTCTTTGACCATTCAAAGATTTTGCAAAGCTCCTGCCAATAGTCAACATCTTCAAACTTCAGATGTTCAACCGGTGCGCCGGTAACGATCATTCCGTCGTATTTGTTTTCCTTAATCTCGTCAAATGTTTTATAAAAGGTAAGCATGTGCTCCTCATCAGCGTGGGACGCTTTATGAGTTGCTGTCTGCAGCAGTTCTATATCCACTTGAAGAGGTGAGTTTGAAAGCATTCTCAAAAGTTGAGTTTCAGTCGTCACTTTGGTTGGCATAAGATTAAGAATAACAATTTTCAAGGGACGGATATCCTGCGTTTTAGCCCTCGTTTCTGTCATAACGAAAATATTTTCATTTTTAAGGCTTTCCTTTGCCGGAAGCTTGTCATTGATTCTGATTGGCATATGTTTACCTCGCAAAAAAAGTGCTGTGCAAAAAGGCACAGCACAATTATATCATAATGTATGAATAAATCAAGCGTAATGAGCACGTTCTCCGCCGATATACTTAGGTCTTGTTTTTGCAGCTGTGATGTGTGCCTGACCTATGTTGTCAACAGAAAGTCTCAGTGGGACCGCAACATGTTTGAGATGCATGCCTATTAATGTGAGTCCAATATCAAGACCCGCATCGGCTCTTATTTCCTCAACAGCAACGGGGTCGTTGAAGTTTTCATATGCGGTTGTTGCAAAACTTCCGCCTGCTTTCGGTTTTGGAACAACGCAGACAATCTCATAGCCTCGTTTTACTGCTGCTTCTCTTTCAATAATGAGCGCGCGGTTGAGATGTTCGCAGCACTGTGCAGCGAGGGAAATGCCCCTTTCTTTGAGATACGGATATACTCCGGCGAAAACATCTTGTGCAGCTTCAAGAGACGAACCTTTTCCAATCGTTTCGCCAACAATTTCACTTGATGAACAGCCGATCACCAAAAGGTCGCCCTTCCTAAGTCCTGCTTTTTCAACAAGCTCCTTGATAACTTTTTCTGCTTGAGTCTTAATATCGGTCATGATTATTTCCTCCCTGTCCGAAAGTCAAATGTCGGTGTATCAATTTTCAGTTTCATTAACCTAATTGCACAGTAATGAAGAATCTCAAACTTTTCCGGGAATCGGTCTGATAAAAGCCTTAAATGCTCTTTTTCAAAACGTTCGGTTTCCTCTTCTGAAAGTGAGGCGCCAATTCCTCGACAAGCTTTTACACGACCGTTCCAGCTTTCACGTGTAAAAGGTATCGATACTTTGTACTCATTTTGAAAAACAGTATCAAAGTAGTTATCATAACAGCTCGGAACATCAATCGAATGCAGGTATTCTCCCTTGCCGCTCCAGTTGGGGTTATATTTTAATATTAGCTTTTCACTTTCATATGCAATATCGTCTTCGAACGGCAACCACGCCATGTACAGAATTAAAAGTTTGCCTTGCGGTTTCAATACTTTGAGAAGTTTAGGAATCAATTTTTCGTGGTTAAAATACCAAAAGCACTGGCAGGCTGTAATCACGTCAAACGAAGAATCCGAAAAATCTATATCCTCGGCAGAGGTGGCAAAATACTTAATATCTGTTCCGAAGGAAAGAAGTCGTGCTTGATTAATTTGTGCTTCAGAGATGTCAGTACCAAACCATTTTGCGCCGTAACTATACATGTTCCTCGGTAGAACGCCTGTACCTGTACCGAGATCAAGAACTGTTTGTCCTTTGAGACAAAGCCCGAGTTGCGCAATGCTTTCATAGAAAACGGGAGGATATATGTCGCGGTATTTCGCATAATCGGCAGAGACTCTGCCCCAATCAAACGGTTTTCCTCCGTCAATGTTTTTATCGCTGATCATCACGTCGACATATCACCACTTTTGTCTCAAATTGAATAAACACTCGTTTTGCCTGCAAACGCTAAGGCTTGCAGGCAAGGCGCATTGTCATATATTGCTTATGCGAGCAATATTTACGACCGGAACTCAGTTTGCTAACCATCTTGCGGTTTTCTTGCGAATCTTGTCAACAGCAGGAGAGAGCGCAAGGAACAAAACTGTGCTTCCGACAGCTTGAATGAAATTCTGAAGTATGGTTCCGGCAGCCGCTGTGAGAGCGCCGCCGGTTGGCAGATTATTCACCGTAATACCGATGAAAAACTCTGCAACGGCATAAATCGCTATTGAAGAGGCAGCAGCGATGAACAAAGCGATGATATTCTTTTTGCAAAGCGTTTTTTCGGTTTTAGATGTAAAAGGTAAAGAAATAACCGCTTTCGCAATGAGAGTCGGAATAACATAAACAAAGTAACCGCTTGCTGCGTCTGAAATTGCGCCGCCGATCGCAGCGGCAAGAGCTGCATACGGGGTGGGAAGCAGGACGGCACCGAGATAGATGACGGCATCGCCAAGATTAATGTTTCCTGTTGAACTGTACGGAATGTGGACGAGCGTAATGAATATTGCCGTCATTGCAGCGAAAAGCGCGGCAATTGTGAGATATTTTAAATTATTTTTGTTTTTAGCATCGTTTTTCAAAACTATCACCTCATGTATTGACATTGCGTGATCACGAGATATAATATACTCGTAATCTGTCATGATTAAAATACACAAAGATAAGAATTTTTTAGGGGACAGTTTATGGGCGATAAAAAACAGTCAAAGTATCTTGAATTATATGAGCGATATAAAAAGCTGATCCTTACGGGTATGCTCACGGCGGGAACAAAAATGCCGTCTGTGCGCAGATGTTCGGTTGAATTTTCACTTTCAAGAACAACCGTTGAAAATGCATATGCCGTTCTTGCAGCCGAGGGTTACATCACTGCAAAGCCGCAGAGCGGATACTATGTCAATGAGTTGCTTTCAGGTGGCAGAGAAGAATCTGTGCACTTGGCGGAAAATAACAGCAATGAAAATGAAAAGCCGATCTATGACCTTGTTGATATTGCTGCGGATAAGGATAGCTTTAACTTTGATTTGTGGAGACGATATGTAAAAAGCGCTCTTCGTCAGAGTGAAAGACTGTTGGTTTACGGTGACAGCCGCGGAGAAGAAGATCTGCGCGCTGCTGTTGCAAGATATGTGAATAGCCAGAGGGGCGTTGTGGGAACAGGCGAGAATGTTGTTGTTTCGGCCGGTACGCAGGGGCTTCTCTCCATTCTCTGCGTTTTGCTGAAAGAGAGGAACACTGTTGCTTTTTTGGGGTCTGATTTTCCAAAGGGCAGAACGATTTTTGAAGATTACGGCAAAAAAGTTATATTGTTCCCTGATGGATTTGATGAAAAAAAGCTTTCTCAAAGCGGTGCGTCGATAGTATATGTATCTCCCTCACATATAGACAGTGCCGGAGGCGTTTTGCCGATGAATGAGCGCTCCAAAATTGTTGAATATGCAAGAAAACACAATTGCATTGTAATTGAAGACGACTATGACAGCGAATTTCGTTATGCGTCAAGACCCATTTTATCGCTCCAAGGGCTGGACGGAGGAAAAAATGTTGTGTATATCGGGACCTTTTCACGTCTGCTTTTACCGTCTATCCGTGTGGGCTTTATGGTGTTGCCGCAGAAACTTTGCAAAGCCTACGTGGAACGGTCCAATCTTTATAACCAAACTGCTTCAAAAACTGAGCAGATCGCTCTTTGTCAATACATTACGGACGGTCATTTGCTGTCAAGAATAAAAAAACAGCGTCGCATTTATGAAGCAAAGAGCGAAAAAATATGCAGCCGCGGAAATGAACTGCTTTTCGGAAAAGCATATTTCCGTCGTTCCGAGACTGCATACCTGATAAAAGTTGTTTCTGCCGAAAAAGTTGACTCTGAAAGGATAGCACAGCTTGCAATGAAAAACAAAGTTAAAGTCCGCCCGCTCAGTGAAGAAGAGGGGAGTATTCTTATTTCGTGTGCCGGTTTTGATATGGAGAATACAGACGATATGCTGTTGCGCTTGAAAAGAGCTTTTTAAGGTAATACCGCGCAAATTGTGTGGGAACATCATGCTTGAATTTATTTTTGTCATGCCGCACAAAGATTTCTTACTTGCGTTGCAGACAAGTCGAAAGTTTTTTGTACAACCTAACGAAAATCTTACTAAATAATTCGTGTGCCTCAATTGCGCGGCATTGCCTTAGTTGTGCTTTCTGAATCCCTTTTCGCAAATTTGCTTTGAAAACGCACGAAGCTCTCCGAGTGTTTCAATTTTTGTTCCGCTCTGAATTATACTTTCTTGAAGAAAGCGCGGTAATTCATTGAAGTAGGTCTGCATTTCTTTTGTAAAGTGACTTGTATCTGCCAAAAGTATCACCTCAAACAGTTGATTTACGGTTAGTTTTTGTCACGAAGAGCCGCTTTATGCGAAAAATGTACATTTGTCAATGATGTGAGACTAAGAAAATAAAAAGAAAAAGAGCTAATCAGAATATGTTTTTCGGGACAGAG
>CAKTDF010000005.1 GCA_934541115.1 uncultured Eubacteriales bacterium | reverse complement strand
TTAGAGAGCGATAATCGAGATTCCCCCAAGGAATCCGATTTCGTTCTCTTGGGCGCCGTACAGAAGCGTATTTTTGGCAAGCGTTGGAAGTTCAAATCAGTGATGGATTTTTTGTTGTATTTTTGTTCTGACAAGGCGAAAAGCACAGCAATGGTTGCTCCATTGCGAGCATTTTCAACGCAGTCAGGGCGGAAATACGGCAAAAAAGACTTCGCTTGATTTGGACTTTCAATGCTTTGTTTTGTAACAACCGACAAAAGTGACCCCAGCGGAGCGTACGGGTGTAAAAGCGCATAACCATTTATATATTAAAAGCAAGCGTTGGGTTTAAGAGAGATAGTATCATGTAAAAAAAACAAGCAGAACCTTTCACATTGCACAAGATAAGCTTTTAACGCTTTGTTTTGTAACAATCGATAAAAGTATCTCTACGGAGCGTGCGGATATAAAAGCACACAGCAAATTTCCTATATAATTAAGCGTTGTGCCAAAAAAAGCCGGTAAAACTGCGCTTATACAAAAGCCCCCGACTGCAATTTCGCAGTTGGGGGTTCGTATCATTATCAGAATGTCATTTTTTCATTCATCGCTCTGACAACATCTTCGTCAAGCTTAATAATTTCGCGGTCATAGGTAAGCATTCCGTTGACCTCAAACTCAACATCGGAAACCTGCGTGTAGACCGTTGCGGAAAGTCCCTTTTTCATTGCCGGAATAACCTGGTTTTCATGCAGCTTTCTGTAAGCTTCAGTCATGCTTTCTTTGCTCTTGTACATCTGATAGCCAAAAGACTTGCTCTTGTTCCAAACGTGACCGTCAAGAATCTGGCTGTATCCGCCGTATTCACTCAGAACAAACGGTCTTCCGTCATACTTCGGTGCAGTAACGGGAAGAATGTAGCGGTGAATACTGCGCAGGTCACAACCTTTCTGGTCGTACCAGCCGCTTGCGTGGTCAACGATTCTCGTCGGATCTTTTTTCTTGACCGCGTCACCGATGCGCTTTGCATCAAACTGTCCCCAACCTTCGTTGAACGGCACCCAGCAGCCGATTGAAGTGTGGTTATAAAGGGCGTCCATCATTTCAAACAGTTCTTCTTCAAACTGTGTTCTCCATTCGATTCTGTCGCGGTGGAAAATCTTGTATTTGTTGTCTTTGAGACTTGAATAAATCACCGGATTGATAAAGCCTTGAATGTTGGGCAGAACCCCTGCATGGAAAACATCAAGTGCCTTTCCGCCGCTTACCATATCCTGCCAGACGATCATGCCGAGCTTGTCGCAGTGATAATACCAACGGTCGGACTCAACCTTTATATGCTTTCTGAGCATGTTGAAGCCGAGACGTTTCATGGTCTCAATGTCATATATTATTGCTTCGTCACAAGGAGGTGTCAGACCGCCGTCACTCCAATAGCCTTGGTCAAGCAATCCTTTCTGAAAATACGGCTCATTGTTGAGGAACAGTCTTGCGTAACCCTCATGCTGACCGATGCTGAATTTTCTCATGCCAAAATATCCCTTGACAACATCGGCAGAGTCTTTGTTTTTGAGAGTGAGAACAAAATCATAAAGAAACGGACTTTCCGGAGACCAAAGCTTCGCGTCCTTGATTTCAACGCTGTCCTTTGCCGAAACAGCCTTTTCTGCAACAACGGTTTCGCCGTCAAGCACCCTTATTGAAAGCTCTCCTTCGCCAACAATCTCCGTTTCAATGCTCAAAACGCCCGCGTCAATGTCCGGTGTGAGTTTATAGCCTTTAATATAGTTTTCGGGAACAGCTTCAAGCCATACGGTCTGCCATATACCTGAGGTTGAGGTGTACCAAAAGCCGTGAGATTCGCTTGCCTGTTTTCCGCGGTTCTGCCAGCCCTCGTCTGTGGGGTCATATACCCATACAACAAGTTCGTTTTCGCCGTCAACAAGCAAATCGGTAATGTCTGCCGAGAACGGACAGTATCCACCTATGTGAGACGCGGCAAGCTTTTTGTTTACATATACCTTGCACTCCCAGTCAACGGCACAGAAGTGAATGAGGGCTCTTTTGCCCTTGAATGATTCGGGAAGAGTAAAGCTCTTTCTGTACCAAAGGCGCTGAGACTTGTTGATTCTTTTGCATACACCCGAAAGGCAGCTTTCGATCGCAAACGGAACGCGAATCTCTCCGTCCGCCTTGCCGATCCACTCGGCGGAGGCATCGGTAACGGCATAGTCAAACATACCGTTGAGATTGAGCCACGTATCTCTGACCATCTGAGGACGCGGATACTCCTGATGAGGCTTTTCGCACATTGCTTTTTCTGTCCAGCGTGTTTTCAATGTTATCATTTTCTTCTCCTTGCTTGTTTTGTAATTTATGTTTAATACTTAATGTACTGTGCAGATACCCAACCCGAAACGCCGTGGGTAATATCGTTGACATAGACCCAACCCGAATTTTTGCTGCTTGTGCCGATGACTTTGAGCGGATATCCGCCGCCTATCATGCGGATAACATCATATGATGTGCCGGGTCCTTTTCTGAGTCTGAGACCCTCTGAGGTGGCAACGGTTGCACTCTTTGCCGACGCATACTTCTTGTCCGGAGCAATAACGCCGGAAACCTTTGATTCGCTTTCGGCAACCGGTCTGTTCTTTGAAAGCGTGCTCTTTTTCACCCAGCCGTAAATGCCGTAGCGAGGACTGTATATGTAATAAAAACCGTTTTCTTCTCCGTAGACTTTTACGTCATTGCCAACCGAAAGATAAAGGATTCTTGCGGCTGACTGTGACGCAGCCTTGCGCAGCGAAATTCCGTCGGTCGCAACATATCTTGTCAATGGTGAAGAGTAATACTTTGACGGTTTTGACGCCGGAGCTGTTGTTGAGGGAACCTTTGTGGTTGACGGAGCTTTTGTTGTTGAGGGGGTTCTCGTTGTTGACGGAGCTTTTGTGGTTGAAACTGCTCTTGTTGTTGTCGGCGTCTTTGTGGTCGAAGCCGATGTTGCGGTCGCGGGAACGGTAGTTTTTTCTTTTGTCGTTGCCGCCGCCTTGGTTGTTTCCTTTTCTGTGGTCTTTTCGGTTTCCTTGATTTCTTTTTCAGTTGTTGTTTCTTTGGTTTCCTTTGTCTCTTTTGTCTCTTTTGTTTCTTCGTCTGCCTTTGTTTGCTCGGTTTTGCCCTCCGTTGTCTTTTCTGTCTGATTTTCTGTTGTTACGGCAGAATCAGAAGATGAGCTATCCATTGTTTTTGAAAGAACTGGAAAACTTCCGTTCTTTCTGAGTACATTTACTCCCACGGCGATAACCGCAACGAGCGCCACGGCAAGCAGTGCAATCGCAACGCCGCCCTTTTTGCCGTTCTTCGGCTTTAAGTACATATCGTCTCCGTCATCATCATCCGCTGCGGGAGTGCGTTTCTGCTCCTCGTCCTCATGCAAAGCGTCAAACGGATCGTCAACGTCATAGTTTTTTCCTTTGGTGTCAATATTGTCGTTTTCAATGTTCGGAACATACTCCGGAACATCCTCGTATTCGTCAAGCGGCTCCACTTTTTCCGGCTCCTCTTGGGCAACCTCATTTGAATAGACATCGCTCCTGTCCGGTTCATATTTTTGTTCATCGCTGACTGTAACATTTTCTTCCGTTGAATTGTCAACGCTCATCATTGTTCCGCAGTGAGGGCAAAAGCCGGAGCCCGGCTCAAGTTCTTTTCCGCAAAAGCTGCACTTCATATTCTTCAACTCCCTTTATTTTCTGAAATATAGATTTTATACACAATCCCATTTTATCTGATATATTTTATCATATACTCCTGCTCATTTCAAGAGCAAAAACTTACGTAAATATCAATATTTCGGTCTGCCCATTCAAGTAGCCGTACTCCAAAAATAACGAGCGCGTATCAAGCCGTCTCCAATAATTCTTCATCAGCGAAGAAAACATTTCCTGCACCGGGCATCGGGCACACCGGATTTGGCTTTTTCAACTCACTGAAGTGTGAGCCTAACAAAATATGCCGACAAAACGAACGAAGCAAAATCCGCCGCAAGTCCGGCATAAAGCGTATGCCGCGTTTTTTTGATTCCGACCGCAGAGTAATACACCGTCACAGCATAAAGCGTTGTGTCCGTTGAACCCATCAGAACAGACGCCACCTGACCGAGAAAGGAATCCGGTCCGTCGGTTTTGAGAACAGACTCAAAAAGGCTCAGCGAACCTCCGCCGGATATGGGACTCAACAGCGCCATAGGCACAGTTTCCTGCGGTACGCCGAGAAAAGAAGCAAGAGGCGAAAATGCTTTTGCAATCAATTCCATTCCTCCGCTTGCTCTGAGCATTGTTACCGCAACAACAAGACCGGTAATTGTGGGCAGCAGATCATATACTGTCGTAAGTCCTTTTTTTGCTCCGCTCATAAAAAGGTCAAAAACCTTTACCCTTTTGAAAATTCCAAAAGCAACAATGAGCACCACCATGAGCGGCAGCACCCAGATTCCGATTACATCCATCATAGCTTTTTCTTCCTCACCCGGTTGCCGAGCTTTGCGCAAGTTATGGCAATCGTCAATGCGCAAAACGAGGTCAAAATTGACGCAGGCATAATTGCCATCGGGCTTTCCGAGCCGTACTGTCCTCTGAGCGTTGCAACGGTCGTTGGCACAATATGCATCGCCGCAGTGTTCATCACAACAAAAACCACCATTTCGTCGCTTGCCGTGAGAGGGTCAGGATTGATTTCCTGCAACCGGCGCATCGCCTCAAGCCCAAGCGGCGTTGCGGCGTTGCCGAGCCCAAGCACATTGGCGGTGATGTTCATTGACACTGCCTCAAGAACATAATCGTTTTTTCTGAGTTTTGGAAAAATAAGCTTCAACACAGGTGAAAGCAGTCGGCTGACCGCTTTTGTCACTCCGGCACTGTCTGCAATTTCCATTATTCCGCCCCAAAGGCAGAGCATTGCAACAAGGCGCAAGAGCAGGCTCACCGCATCCTGTCCCCCTTGAATAACCGACGCGGAAAGAGCAGACATATTGCCGGTGACAATGCTCGCCGCGAATGCAAACAGAATCATCACCGGCCAAACGTAATTCATCATAAAAAGCACCGTCCTTTTTTCAATAAATATGAAAAAAGGACGGTGTTTATACTTTAATGATCTGCACAGTCAGCAGTCAATATAATATACGTCGTTGCCGTAATGCTTTATGAACCTCAAAAGGTCGCTGAAAGTCAGCCAAACAAACGATGTGCAATCGTTCGGGTGAAAACCGACATAGCCGTCAACCTTTTTGAGATCGCTGTCAAAAACAAGATTGACCTCATGAGAATCGTCATTGATGATTCCGAACGGAGACACCGCTCCGGGTTTCAGTCCGAGATGCTTCATCAGTCTTTCATCGGAACCGAAGGAAAGCCTTGAACAACCGAGTTGTGCACGTATTGTATTCTGAATATCCGGGTGCTTATCCTTGAGCATAGAAACGACATAATGCGTCTTACCGTTGGCATTGCGCAAAAAGAGATTCTTGCAGACCTCGCCGTCCGTGAAAACACCGAGTGCGTCCATTTCCTCAATCGTGTGCACCTCGGGATGATCTATAACTTTATATTTTATGCCGAGCTCATCAAGCGCGGCATATACTCTTTCTTTTTCCGTCATCAGCTTGCTCTCCTGTATGTTGAGGTTTTTCCGCTTTCCGTATCTTTAAGCGTCAGGCTGTCGCCGGAAACTGAAAATTCGTATTCATGATTTACGGTTTTTCCGTAAACAGATATGTTGACGCTGAGCTTTCCGCCGGACACTGAATAGGTTCCTGGGTATGTTCCGTCAATTTTTGTATTCACAACAGGTACAGTAAAGTTGACATAAGTTACGTCAACCGTACCGTCGCTTTTAAAGTTATAACCGCTCAAATCAGCGCCATCGGTCCATTTTCCCACCAAGTCCGAGCCTGTTCCGACCGTGCTGCCGCCGGTACCTCCGCGGACAAGCAGAGTCGTTTCACCGTTTTGCTCTGTGAGACTTATTGTGTTGCCGGAAATCTGATACGTGAACTCCTGTGTGATCTTTTCCTCATTCATCATGAACTGAACCGTCAGCTTGTTTTCATTCGTCATATAGATTCCCTTATAAGTGCCGTTGAGTTCATTTGAAGAAACGGAGCTCATTCTGCCCTTGATAAAGCTTATTTCAACAGAGGAATCGCTGCCGAAAGCATATTTTATGCTGCCGTCAGTGTTTGACCAAACACCGGTGATGTCATTGCCCGCAACCGAACCCGATGAAGAAGTGCTCTGTTCAGAATCGCTCTTTACAAAAGAATATGTTGAAATCTCGCCGTCGTCCTTATTTTTAAGCGTCAACTCGGTTTGAGGAATAACGGAGGCTTCATATGTTCTCTGAACTGTTTTCGTATAGATTGAAAACTTGATATCAACAGTGTTGCCGTTCACGGTATAGGTACCCTTGACGGTTCCGTTGACTATTGCAATATTGACGTAGGTAACGTTTACGGTGCCGTCCGCAAAGAACTCAAAACCGCTCATGTTCGCGCTGTCCATCCATTTTCCTATAAGCTGCTGCTCAAGCGTGGGCGCGGCGGTCGTGCTTTCTGCGGTGGTGCCTTGTGCACTTTCACCCGAGACTGCGCCGGACGGATTGCCGGAAGGCTCATTCCCCTTTTTTTTGGCGATACTTACGCCGGCAACGATTGCAATGCAGAGAACGAGCGTTGCGGCAATCACCGAGATCAGAATTTTTGTGCTTTTTTTCATTTTATAATCCTCCGTTCTCAAATCATTGCTGTTTTAACTTGGGGTAAATAAAGTCAGGCTGTTCAAAAAAACGGCTGAGAACACAAAATAATATGTCTGGAACACAGCCGCTTTTCTTAATGCAATACCATACAATTGAGGTGTGCGGTATTGCATTAAGAAAACACTGATCAATGAGCACAGATCCCGGCAGGTATATTCCACGCCATATCGTATAATCCATTTTGGGGGTACGACAGTACTGCCTGCGATGTCTTATGCAATCTGAGGCAAAAATTTTCCGCCAATATCTGCACTTTCAATTGATCAGCGTTTCCAAAACCTTTAATTCGCGTTGCCGATATGACCGCAGGGTTTGTTACGCAGCGGTCGTGCTTTCCGTTTCTGCTTTGGTCGTTGCGGAAGCGTCAGCCTTGACAAGAGTTAAAACGCCGTCTCCGTCAACGGATTTAAGTGTAAGAACATCGCTCGTTACTTCTGAGATAATATACTCGCGGGTAATCTCGCCGATAAACTTAAATGTTACGGTAACGTGATACTGCTTGTTTTCGTCTTTGGTAACAGTATAGGTTCCCTCGGAGTCAACGCTGAGCGCAGAAAAGAGACTCGAAATTGCAGAAGCATTACCGCTGAGCTTAACAATGCCGCCATCCTTGAACTCAATACCGAAAACGCCGGTTGAATCCTTCCATGAGCCGATGATTTTTTTGTCCGGAGTGAAAGCGCAGCCTGCAAAGCAGCAGACAACAACGGTCAAAACCAGAGCAATAGCAGTAATTTTTTTAAGCATAAATACAACCTCCAAAATTGAGCCGAACGGTCATTTTTACCGTTCAAAAATATTAGTTGACGGGAGCAAAGCTTAATTCGACCGGCTCCCGTCAACCATTATACATTATATTTCCAAACTTGTAAAGAGAACAAAAGTGTAACCTTATTAATTTTTCGTTACTTTTTGTTCTTTTTGGTGATTTTAAGGCGAGAGAAATCCTCCCTCTCCTTTTCTTCAAGAGCGTCTGTAATGTACTTAACGGTCTCCTCAAAACGCGGAATCATGATGTTTGAAAGCGCGTTTGAGCGTTTTTGAGTCTTTTTGACCGCGTCTGCAAGGCGGCAAACGGAATTTTCAATTTCAGCAAGTTCGGCAGTCAGCTTTTTGACCTGACCGAAAAGTACACACGCCTCGTCAAACGCCGAATTGGTCTGCTCAAAACCGAAAGATGTTACATCGTTTTTTTCTTCCGTCAGCTCAACCGTCGGAATTTCAACGCCCATAACACTGCGGTAGTCGATTTTAAGGTCATCGCTGACGGGTATCGCCCCGGCAAAGCGCGAACAATCGCCAAGCGAAAGGCTCGCCTGCCTCAGCGCGGCATACGCCTTTTCATACACCTTGCCGATATTCTCTTGAACGGACTTTGCCTCGTCAATGAGGCTCATCATTTCGCGAACAAGGATATTACGCTTTCTGTCCATCAAGTCGTATCCGAGCTTTGCGAGCTGAAGCGACTTTTTGGTATTCATCAAATTAGCCTTGGTCGGAAAGACTTGCTGACTCATTATTTATCACTCCTTTTTGCCCGCGTCACGTTTGAGGTATTTTTTGAGCAATGCCTCGTCAACACGGTCAAGCTCGCTGTCCGGCAGCATTGAAAGAAGCTTCCAGCCGAGGTCAAGGGTCTGTTCAATGGTTCTGTTTTCATTTTCGCCCTGATTGATGAAAACCTTTTCAAACTCCTTGCCGAATTTCATTATGAGCTTGTCATTTTCTGAAAGCTCGTCCTCGCCGATAACCGAAGCAAGAGCCTTTGCGTCCTGAACCTTTGCGTATGAGGCAAAAAGCTGATTGGCAAGAGCCTGATGATCCTCTCTTGTGTAGCCTGCACCGATACCGTCTTTCATCAAACGCGAAAGAGACGGGAGAACGTTGACCGGAGGATAAACGCCCTTTGTGTCAAGTCCTCTGTCAAGAACGATCTGACCCTCGGTGATGTAACCGGTGAGGTCCGGAATCGGATGAGTAATATCATCATTGGGCATTGTGAGAATCGGTATCTGCGTAACCGAACCAGGAGAGTCCTTGATTATTCCGGCACGCTCATAAAGCGTTGCAAGGTCAGAATAAAGATAGCCGGGATAGCCCTTTCTGCCGGGAATTTCGCCCTTTGAGGAACTGAATTCACGCAGAGCCTCGCAGTATGACGTCATATCCGTGAGAATAACAAGAATGTGTTTTCCAAGCTCATATGCAAGATATTCTGCCGCTGTCAGAGCGCAGCGCGGAGTGATTATTCTTTCAATGATCGGGTCGTTTGAAAGGTTGAGGAACATTACCACCCTGTCCATGACATTAGCCTTTTCAAATGAGGAGCGGAAGTATTGCGCAACGTCGTTTTTAACGCCCATGGCAGCAAAAACGATTGCAAAATCATCGTTATCCGCAATTGAAGCCTGGCGCACAATCTGAACGGCAAGCTCATTGTGGCTCATACCGGACCCGCTGAAGATCGGCAGCTTTTGCCCTCTGATCAGGGTTGTGAGGCAGTCTATTGAGGATATACCTGTTCTTATATAGTTTTTGGGATAGATACGGGAAACGGGATTTATCGGCTTTCCGTTGATGTTCATACACTTTTTGGGGAATACCTCGCCGAGTCCGTCAATGGGTCTGCCGAGTCCGTCAAAAACACGTCCGAGAATCTCCGGAGAAAGCTTCATTTCCATCGGCTTTCCGGTCAGAACGGTCGTGGTGTTGACCATGGAGATGCCGCGTGTTCCCTCAAACACCTGAACGGCAGCCTTGTCGCCCTCAATGGCAACGATTCTGCCGGTACGTGTTGTTTTGTCATCGAGCTGAATTTCAACAAGTTCCTCGTTCATCGGCTTTTTGACGCCCTCAAGGATAACAAGAGAGCCGTTGATTTCGCTTAGTCCTTTGTGCTCAATTTTCATTGTTATCCCTCCTTATTTGTTGAGATATGAGGCGAGCGTTTTGTCAATCTCGCCGATATAATCGTCAAGCATTGAAATTTTGTCATTCGGTACGTCATACTTCATTTTAACAAGCTTGTCAAAAAGTCCGGTTGAAATGAGCTTTGACATCGGAACCTGCAATGCAACGATCTGACGGCACTTATGATAAAGATGCAAAATCGCATGCATCATTTTAAGCTGTTTTTCAAGTGAAACAAAGGTATCATCCTTATGGAAAGCATTCTGCTGAAGAAAACCTACACGGATAACGCGCGCAATTTCAATCGTCAGCTTCTGATCATCGGGCAAAACGTCTGCACCGATGAGCTTGACAATTTCCATAAGGCTGTTTTCCTCATAGAGTATTGAGCAAAGCTCCTCGCGATACTTGATGAAGTCTACACCGACATTGTCGTGATACCACTCCTCAAGCTCGGGAACATATTCGCTGTAGCTGTCGTTCCAGTTTATTGCGGGATAGTGTCTTGCATAAGCGAGAGCCTTGTCAAGCGCCCAGAAGCAGCGGGTAAAACGCTTTGTGTTCTGAGTAACAGGCTCGGAGAAGTCGGAGCCTTGCGGAGAAACGGCGCCGATTATAGTAACCGACCCCTCGCCGCCGGAAAGCACGCTCATATAACCCGCTCTTTCATAAAACTCAGAAAGCCTTGACGGAAGATATGCCGGGAAACCCTCATCGGCAGGCATTTCTTCAAGTCTGCCGGAAATTTCACGCAGAGCCTCTGCCCAACGTGAGGTTGAGTCTGCCATGATAGCGGTATGATAACCCATGTCGCGGTAATACTCCGCAAGGGTGATTCCCGTGTAAATTGAAGCTTCACGCGCCGCAACGGGCATATTTGAGGTGTTTGCAATGAGTACGGTTCTGTCTGTCAGCGGTCTGCCGTTCTTTGGGTCGATCAGTTCAGAAAATTCAGAGAGAGCCTGCGTCATCTCGTTTCCGCGTTCGCCGCAGCCGACATAAATGATGATGTCGGCGTCGCACCATTTTGCAAGCTGGTGCTGCGTCATAGTCTTGCCTGTTCCAAAGCCGCCGGGAATCGCCGCTGCGCCGCCCTTTGCAACCGGAAAGAGCGTATCAATAACGCGCTGACCGGTGACAAGCGGACGCGTTGCCGGCAGTCTGTTTTTAACCGGGCGCGGGATTCTTATCGGCCACTTCTGGCAAAGTGTGAGTTCGTGCTTTTCTCCGTCGCCGTCTTCAAGAACCGCAACGGTGTCATTGACGCGATAAAGTCCGTCGCCCTTGACAGAAACGATTTTTCCCGAAAGGAGCGGAGACAGCATGATTTTATGTTTGATTACAGGCGTTTCCTGCGTTTCTGCATAAACCTGACCGCCCGAAAGCACATCGCCCTCTTTCACCGTCATGTGAACGTTCCACTGCTTTTCTTCGTCAAGAACTGCGGTGGAAATACCCTTTGAAATAAAGCAGCCGCTCATATTTTCAAGAGCCGGGAGCGGGCGTTCAATTCCGTCAAAAATATTGCTGAGTATTCCGGGACCGAGGGTCACGCACATCTGTGAGCCGGTTGAATATACCTTTTCGCCGGGGCAGAGGCCGTCGGTCTCCTCGTATACCTGAATCGTGGTTTTGTCGCTTTCAATGCCGATTACCTCTCCGGCAAGGTGAGCGTCACCGACATAAACCATCTCCATCATTGAAAGGTCGGTCTTTCCCTTAACGGTGACAACGGGTCCGTTGATTCCGTATATCAGATTTTCACTCGCCATCAGTCATTCACCTCACCCGTGTCAATTGAAAGGTCAGCCTTTTCTTTAAAGATATCTTTTTGCTCTTCAAGGCGGCTTTCAAGCGTATCAACAGCAAAAACCGTCCCCGCCTCATTGGACGCCGCAGCACCGCCGAGCCTAATTTTTGAGCTTTCCTCAAAACGCAAAACTCCGTCCGCGGAAAGTCCGCGGCAAAGTTCAAGGTCAGCCTTTCTGACGTATATTACCGCATTCTCGCCGACTTCTCCCACAAGAGACTCTATGCTCTTTTTGAGAAAATTCGGATAATCCGCACTCTCTGTGAACTTCAAAAGCTCTTTTTCAACCTTTTTGAAAACGCAGACGGTGATCTCCTCACGCTTTGCTGCGAGGTTCCTTTTGCTTTCAGACGCGAGAGCGGAGATTCTGCTGCCCTTTTGGGTCGTGATTCTCTGAGCCTCGTATTCAAGGCGACCTTCAAGCTCCGCCTTTGCTTTTGACTCAAGCTCCTTTAGCTGGTCTTTTCTGAATTTTTCGGTTTGCTTTTCTATTTTTTTACATTGTGCAAGCGCATTCTTGTTGATTATCTCCGAGAAGCGCTCAATCTTATCATTTTGATTAAGCATTCAAGCTTTCCCTCTTTTCTTTGAAGGATCTGTCGAAAATCATACCTGAATTCCGACTGCGTCGCGGACATAGCTCGTAATGGAGTCTATTCCGGCACCCGGACTTTTCATGTCCGGTATTTCGGTGATAAGGAGCTTTGCGCTCTTCTTTTTTTCAAGTATCACCCGGCCGTAATTAGCCGAAAGGGTGCGGGTAACGAGCACTATGCCGACAGATTTATCCTTTTCAAGCGTTTGAAAGGCATCGCAAAGTTCCTCTTCGCTTTGCGTAAGCCTGCCCTCAACGCCGGCAAGGCGAAAACCGGTCAGAGTGTCCTCGTCACTGCTCAGAAGATACATTCTCATTTTTAATCAGACCTTGTTGAGGATAAGGATTGAAATAACAACACCGTAAAGAGCGATGGACTCACCAAGAGCAACAAAGATAAGGCTCTTACCGAATGACTTCGGATCCTCGCTGGTGGCTGCGATTGCAGCAGGTGCACCGGCTGCAACTGCAATACCACCGCCGATACCTGCAAGACCTGTTACAAGACCGGCTGCAAGAAGTCCGAGTCCGTTTGAAGAAGAAGTTTCCTCAGCGCTTTCGTCTGCCGGTGCGTTGTCGGCGCTTGTTGCCACGGCAGTGTCCGCAGCCGCTGCATTTTCGTTTGCTGCCGTTGCGGCAAAGGCAAAAACGCTGACCATTACGATAAGAACAAGGAACGTTGCAAGATTAACTCTCATAACTTTTTTGACCGATCTGCCTTCCATTCTCTTTTTAAAGGTGTAAAAAGCCGAAAGCATGAGACCTACTGCCGGAACGAGTACGATAAGTGCATAAAGAAAAGTATCCATTTTTGTTTCCTCCTGAAATTGAATTAAAGTTGATATTGATTTACTGTTCTGATAACCGTTATCTGATTTTTGCCGCCTCAAAGGGACGTCCTTCGCCCTCATAGAAACGGCTGAACATCTCATAGAACTCAAGACGCAAGCCCTGAATTCCGGTGAGAAGACCCTCAAGCGCAATAACAACGATATTGCCAAGAACAACAACAATCATTCCCTTGACCGTTGAGGTGTCTCCCGCGAGGGTAAACACAACCATCATCATACTTGCATGAACAATGACGAATGCGCCGACGCGCAGGAACGAAACCGTGTTGCTGAAATATGAAAGAATATATTCAATACATTCAAACAGGTTTTGAAGAACAAAGTCCCCTATGCTCTCGGGCTTTTTGAACCTGCCCTCGTCAAGAATCGGAGCAAGCAGCTCTTTGCAGAAAAGGATTACAACGCCGACGCCGAGCATGATTGCGCTGATACCTGTCGGGAAAATACCTTTTTTTGCCATGAAAGAGTAGGCAAGGTTTGCGCCGCCGATATAGACAACCAAACCGGCAAGTCCGTTTTCTGAAAACAGCGCCGTGCCGAACTTCTTTTTCTTCACGTTGGTAATGATGCTGATCACAATTGCAACGGCAACGAGTGCAACTCCTATTGCAATTGCAAAAAGCAAAACCGTGTTGATCGAATCCATGACCGAAAGGGGCTTTGATTTGAGTCCTATTGCATGATAGACCGGGTCAAGAAGCTCTTCAAAACCAAATACCGAGCCGAACATGAAACCAAAGAACATTGACGAAACACCGCAGGGAACAAGAATTTTTCCAAGCTCGATCTTTTTGAGCTTCCACGCAAGCACGCCGCCGAGGGCGAGAACCAAGCCCTGACCGACGTCTCCGAACATTATACCGAACAAAAGCGTGTATGTTGCGGCAACAAAAGCAGTAATGTCAATGTCTCCGTATGACGGCAGACCGTACATTTTGACAAAGTAGGTATACGGGCGCGAAAAGATGATGTTTTTGAGTCTGACCGGCGGAGAGGAATTCTTTTCCGGATCCTCAATCTCCGTAACAAACTCGGGGTATTTTTCAAGCCGTTTTCTGAACCTTTTCTCTGCCGAAGCAGGAATCCAACCGACAAAAAAGCAGCTCTTTTCGTGATGAACCGCATATTTGCGAAGTTCAAACACTGCGTTCAGCTCCATAAGCTTCAGATAAAGCGACTTGATTTTTTCGCCCTCACGTTCCCAAATGGATTTGATTTTTTCGTCAAGCTCTTTTTGCTGCTGCTTTATCAGCTCAATGTTTTCTTCAAGGCTCTTTATGATATCGTCCGTTGTTCCGACAGCGGAGGGAATATGCAGCCTTTCAAAATGCAGCGCTGCAAAAATGCCGTCAATCTCATCTTCACGCTCTTTCGGCGCAAAGTAGGCGCCCCAGTAACCGGCGTCATTGGACGAGCAGGGACAAAAGAGAATGTACGGATTTTCGGAATATCCGCGGTTGAGCTTCAAATATCCGTCTTTCGGCAAAAAGCCGAAGCGCGGGCAGATAAACTTGCAGGCAAATATTTCGTCAAGGCTAACGCCGAGTCCCGTGAAATGAGAGTATTTTTCAATTCCGTCTTTGCATTCTTCAAGCTGTTCGGTGAGGTTTTTTCTCTCCTCGCCGAGAGTGTTGATCGTCTCTCCAACGGAATTGATGTATTCCTTTGCACGTTCGTCAACAACGGTACCCTTGATTTTTTTCGCGTCGTCAAGGCTGACGCCGAGAGAAGAGGCAAGCTCCTTTATATTCGCAAAAAGCTGCGAATAAGGGTTTTCCTCGTTCAACGCGGCATAGCCCATTGACTGCGAGATAAAATTGCCGGCATATTCCGGGTGGAAGTTTCCGTCAAGGCAACAGGCGGTTATAAGCTTATTCAGCTGAGACGCGGGACCGTTGATCCTGACGAATTTCATTTTTTCAATAGCCAATTACAACAAACCCCCTTAATCATCTATACCGATGAGGTTTTTTCTGATCTCCTGCGCGGGAACGCCGTATTTGCAGCCCTCTATTATTCTGACAAGATTTGTGCTCTCGTCAAGAGAAAGCAAAAGGTAGCAAAGCATGACGACCGGCGGATAGGAGGAAAAGCGAATCTTTTTGCGGCAATAGGAATGCAGTGAGCTTTCAAGTGCTTTTTCAAACTCGTCTTCCCTATTTGCCCAATCTTTATAAGGCGTTTTTTTCAGCATCTCAAAAAGTTCTTCGGTGGTTTTGCATAAAGCAAGTTTCTTTTTCTGCGGCTCGGTCAAAAGCGTTACACCGACAGAGGAGCGGATAAAGCCGGAAATCGCCTCAATGCTCTGCGGATAATACCTCACAGTTCGATAACAAGCCGCAAGCAGCTTGCAGTCACGACTGCGCGCAGCAACCTCAAAAACCGCTTCACGTTCTTTTTTTGAGCAGAATTTTGAAATCAGCTCAGAAAGCTTTGTGTCAAAAAGTCCGCTGAACGCCATTTCAAATGAAAGATAGCTTTTAAACGAGTCATCCGTGAGCCGCTTATAAAGCTTTCCGTACTGCGTTTTTTCAAGACAAGCAGAAATTTCTTCAAGTGAATTCGCCCTGCCGAGCGCAAAAAGATCAATGCTCAGGTGCTTGTCCACAAACGGGTGAACCTGAAGAAGATATGTCTCTGTCTTTTTTGAAAACATAAGGAGCGTGCAGCGCAGTATCTGCTCAATCTCCGTTTTAACAATAAAATATTTATAAAAATCGTCGCCGATTGCAAGCTCGTAGCGGCAGAGCGCGCTGAACCTTGAAAACCTAAGCTTTTGAACAAGGTCTTCAAGAACGCGCGGCGGAAAATCGCTGAGCTTTGACGCCTCGATCTCCGCGGAGTATTCCGTGTTCGCTTTCAGATATGACGCAATCTCGTTTGAGTTCCGGCAGGAAAGCAGCTCGTCATACTGCTTTGCGGAAAGGCTTTTTCCGTAGAATGACCTTGAAAGAGCAAGAACGGCGTTTGAAGCTTTCGACACAGTCGTCACCTCTTTTTTTCAAAATCAACTGCCTGTAATTCCGGCAACAGCCTCACTCACCCACTGCTCGCAGCTTTCTTCAAATACCCTCGTCAGGCGGGCGGCAACAGCCTTTTCCTTTTCGGCAATAGCCTTTTCTGCTTTTTCAAGCTCAGACAGTGCGTCATTTTTCATCTTTTCAGACTTTTCGGCAAATTCCTGCTCGTTATCCTTTTGCAGCTGACGCTTTTTTTCGTCAAGCTCTCTGACTGCGTCAACGCGGCTTTGAGCGGCGTTTTCAACACTCTTTCTTGCGGTTTTGTCAACCTCAATAAGCTTTTTTATCAGCTCATCCATCTCAACGCCTCCTTTTACATGATATCTATAGAATCCGCAGTCTCAAAGACAGGGGTTCATTTGCATTATGATTATATCACTATTTTTTATATAATCAAGATTAAAAAATAAAATCCCGCCGCCAAAGCGAACAAATATTTTGACATATTGTGAAAAAGATTAGAGCAAAGAAACCATATTTTGTTTTGCCGCACCCGTCTGTTGCAAAGTTTATATAACGGTGATATCATATTGACATGAGGTGGTCGAATGATTGAGAGAATAAAGGAAAAAGAGCTGTGGTCACTTTTAAAAGAAGAAAAGCTGCCCATAGTTCTCTACGGAATGGGCAACGGAGCAGATATGATTATTGAAGAGCTTGAAAAGCGAGGCATTATTTTTGCAGACACTTTTGCAAGCGACGGCTTTGTCAGAGGTCAGCTTTTTCACGGCAAAAGAGTTCTGACTCTCAAAGAAGCCGAGGAAAAATACAGCGAATTTGTCATTCTCATGACCTTTGCCGTGCACGATGAAAAAACGCTTTTCTTTGTCAAAGAGCTTTCAAAAAAGCATCGCCTTTACTCCCCCACCGTGCCGATTGCAGGAAAAGGTCTTTTTGACCTTGAGTACCTTTTCAAAAACGACGAAAGCTTTGACCGCGCGTTTTCTCTCCTTGCGGACGAAAAATCAAGGCAGGTATTTCTTAGTGTTCTGAATTTCAAGATAAGCGGAAAACCCGAATACCTTTTTTCCTGTCAAAGCGAAAAATCAGATGTATACGAGAATATCCTCCGCCTTTCAAAGAATGAAAGCATCGCCGACCTCGGCGCATATGACGGAGATACAATAAGAGAGTTTCTCTCGTTTACCGGCGGCAAATATAAGAGCATTTTTGCTTTTGAACCGGACGCAAAGAATTTCAAAAAGCTCTGCGCCAAAACCGCAGACATAAAAAAACTTGAGCGATTCAACCTCGGCGCATGGGACGAAAAGGAAACCCGTCTCTTTGAAAAAAAGGCAGGGCGCAATTCCCATGAAAGTACAAGCGGAGTTCCGGTCTTTTTTGACAGCGTTGACAACGTGATTACAGAACCGATAACTTTTTTGAAAATGGACATTGAGGGAGCGGAAAAGCGCGCACTTGAGGGAGCACGAAAAACAATTGAAAAGTATAAACCAAAGCTGTACATTTGCGCCTATCACAGAAACGAAGACTTTTTCGCTCTGCCCGAAAAAATCCTCTCGCTTCGTGACGACTATAAAATATACCTCCGCCATCACCCGTACATTCCGGCGTGGGAAACGAATTTCTACTGTGTATAGCCAAAGCTCGGCGTCCTTTGCAAACAGTCATTGCAAAGCGACGGTTCGGTAATAAATTTAAGTCACACATCATCATTAAAAGAGATTGCCTCATTTGGCGTAGCAAAAATCAAAACAAAAGCAAAAGACTATATTTCATGAAGTCCGTTAAATCAAGGCTTCATATGAAATATAGTCTTTGTTTATTGATGTTTAAATGCCTTTTTATGCCTTATTCCTTTTGAAAAGCCTCTTGAAGAACTCTTTAAAAAGCTCTTTCATGCTCATTTTCTTTGCCTTTTTCAGTTTTCGTTTAAGGCTTTCGTTCTTCCTTGCCGCGTCCTCCGATTCTTTCCGCAAATCGATCACACGATTCACAAAAAACCTTGCCGCATCTCTCGTGCGTTCAAGCTTTTCTTCTTCACTGCACTTTGCAAAGCATTTCGGTTCAAAGTTATACGGATTCTTTTCAATTACCGAGTCAAAGTACACGCGTTCTGCGTTACGATTTTCACTGTATGCGGTTTTAAGACCGTTTTTTTCAAGGAAATTTACAAAATTGTCAAAACGTTCGGCATGTCCCTCATGAATGCAGTTGAAATCAACATTTTCAATCAGAGAGCCAATCGTGACGCCGATTGGCAGCTTTTCAAATTCAATGTGCGGTATATTGTGGAATGCCGCAATCTCACCAACGCGTTGATCAAGATTGATCACAAATGACGGTGCTCCTCCCATGATTGCGGCAACCGAGCCATGAATTCTTGTTCCGACAGAAAGATCAACGTTCCGTTTGATATATCCGTACCACTCCGGAACGGAGGTAAATGTAACCGTTTTTGCCGGATCATAAAAACGCTTTTTGAAAACGAAATCTTCATCACAGGGCTTGAAATATGTTCCGTAATAGCTCGTTATCATGTGTTCAATTTTCTGAGGAGCATAAACATAGTTTTCATGGCCTTTTACAAAGCTCTCAAGCATTGCGGCAACATTCTTCTTCTCGTGCTCAACCTTTGAATTCAAAAGAACAAGGCTGTCGTCTCCGTAGTTCAGGGGTTTTATAGACGGCAGCTTTCTTCCGCTCGTATACATTGACGGGCAGCCGACAACGGTAAAGTGCCTGTCCCTCTCAAAACCGAGCGAAGTCAGAAAACGCGCCGTTTCCTCACCTCTCAAGCCTATCATGGCCGACTTTTCAAGTACCGCCGAAACAAAGGCTGCCGCTTCTTCGCGATACTTAAAGGTTTTTGTAAAGTCTTTTCCGTTGAGAGCCTGTATTCCGACCGAGGGAACAATACAGGGTATTTTGAGCGCTTTGATAAAATCGGTCAACTCCGTGAGTTCCTCAACAAAAGTGTTGCGGAATGCGTTGGCAAGCGGAAGAACAAAGCAGTCATAGTTTTTGTTCACATGGCTTGCATACTTTGTGCTAAATCTGCTGATTCCGACACCGTAGCTTTTGGTGTCAATTGTGTCAATTTTTACACTTTCGTCTGTCATGAGTGCGCGGAATATGCTGAACTGATACAGCCAGTTTCCGCTGTTGCCGCCCATGAGATTGCCGAGAAGGACCTGTTCGGGCGTAAACAGCTTTGTGTGGTCCGTCTGGGCACGCATAAGAATTTTCATAAGTAACAGTCTCCGTATTCAGATTTCGCACCTGTGAAGATCACACGATCCCCATATATTTTGTGCAGCCGAATCCGATACACTCAAAAACTTTTTTGTGCTTTTTACTCCACCATACCTTCAATATGAACGGAGACGAAATAATTTGTAAAAGTTATCTGGGTCTTGCATCGGATCCGGTCAGCGGCAATTATACAGTGTGCGATTTTACTCAAAAAACGGAAACAGCAAATTGACAGAATCATTGCAGTTTGTTGCAAAACGTTTTCAACTTGTGAGATTTGGATTACAATTTGTTACACAGAGCCCTCAAAGTGTTGACAATTCAGTGACTAAGTTTAATGAAATTTTATTGTTGTTTCGGAACAAAAGTGCGCAAAATACACCCCGGAGCGCCAAAAGTTTTAGCGCTCCGGGGTGTTGAGTTTGTTTTAAAGGCATTTCTGCCGAAGTTTAAAAGCTTAATGGCTTGCTGATGAAGACTTGGACTGTTCTCTGATACGAGTCTTTAAAACATTCATGGTGAAGTCTTCAACGTCTGCGAGGCAGTCTGCGTTTTCTGCGGTGATTGCGGTGTCGTCGCCCTCGGAAACATTTGTCTGAATCTCATTGACTTCCGGAGCGGCAAGAGCCGATCTGATGGTGTCTGACCATGTGGTTGTGGTGGTCTTGACAAAGTACATAATGTGATAACCGTAGTCGGTTTCAACAATACCTACGTCGCCCTCTTTTCTGCCCTCTGCAAGCGACCATTTTTCAAACTCAGGCTTCATCTCGTTCTTGCTGACGTTTTCATAAACGGTTTTTCTCAGCTCATTGGTGCTTTCGTCTCTGGTATCTTCGGAATACTCGTTCTGAAGAGCCTCAAAAGCCTCTGCGGTGTGGTCTCCGTCAAGATATTTCTGAAGAATATCCTGTGCCTTTTTATAGGTAGCCTTATCCTTGGCGGTGTCGGCATTGACATCAAGATAAATGCCGATATCCTTATACTTTGAGGTGTCAAGTGTTTCAACCTTAACGTCCTCTTTCTTTTCTTCGGTCTTTGCAGCTGCCGTGGTTTCAGCCTCAGTGGTTTTTTCGGTAGTCTCAGTATCGGTTGCAGTTGTCTCTTCTTCAGACTTGCTGCTGTCATCTGTTGTTGTGGTCTCCTCTTTCGGGAAAGCAACAAGGATATGTCTGACATCATAGGTAACATTGTCGGGAGCTTTGTGCATCGGAGCAACCATCATAAACACAGTGCATCCGTCGTCACCCTCAAGCAAATAGGTGTCACCCTTTTTGGTATCTGCCGAGAAAGCCCAATCAAGGAATTTTTCATCGCTGTTTGAGGACGAAACGGTCTCCTTGGTTGCGTCTTCGGTGAGCGTCTTGGTGTCATCATCGATCATAGTCTTGTAATCCTTATTTCCCGCCTTCTTCTCGTTTTCGGCGGCAAGGGATTTGAAGCTCTTTTCGTCCGTTACGGCAGCCATGAATGCCTGCGCGTCTTTTTTAGCTGCTGCGAGAGTATCCTTTGTTGCAGCCTCTTTGCCCGATTCCTCGTCCTTAACGGTCTCGGCGGTGAACTTATAGCTTCTGTAGCTGATTGTCGCATAGGAGTCGATATTCTTTTTGTATTCCTTTTCAATCTGCTTGTCAGTATATCCGTTTTCAATTTCTTCAGTCATGGTTGTGATATACTTGTTGGCAAGAGACTGGTCTTTCATAATTTCTTTGGCAAGCTTTTCATTAACGCCCTTGCCGAAGTATTCGCGGAAATAACCGTTGAGGGAGTAGCCGACAGAACCGTTTTCAGCAGCGTTTGAATCAATGTTCTCCTGGAAACTCACAAGGCTGTCGTCAATTGATTTGATGTCGCTTTCATCAAGAGCGATGCCCTTTTCTTTCGCAAGCTTGTCAAGACCCTTGATCATTCTGATCTGTCTTTTTGTAAAGAACTCAAAGTAATCCGCCCATGTTGCGGTTTCACCTTCTTCAAGCTCCATAACAGGGAAACCGAACGCCTGAATATTTTTGCTGTACTGCTGCTTATCCGGAGTTGTGGTTGAGTCATAGCTGATTCCGAAATAGCTGCTATAAGTTGAGGAAAGGTACCCAATGATCTGATTGCTCGCCGACGCGTAATAATAAGAATACTCCGGCTGAGTGATCTCAACGTCGCCGACCTTGAAAGCTACTTTGTTTTTGACGAGCGCGCCGGTTCTGTTGAGAGCAAAAGCAACGATACCGGCAACGATTGCAACAACAAGAACAACGGCAATAACCTTACCGGCAATTTTTCCTGCCTGGGGGTTATAAGCCTTTTGACTTTTCTTTGCTGCCTTAGCGAGACGCGCTTTGCGTTCCTCACGGTATTTTTCGGCAGATGTTTTTTCTTCTTTAGCCATCGTGGTTTTCATCCTTTTCAAAAAAATTTCGTTTCCGCCGCAATTGAATGGGCTTAAATCCAATTGTCGGACACATCACAATTGCCTATTTTATACCATCGGGCAAAAAAATGCAAGACCTTTCGGCGGCGGAAATACAATACGGTAAAAATTTAGCAGATTTTATTTAAATATAGTTTAACTGAAGAAAGCGAAATCGCCAAAGCCGCTGCATTAAACGCAAGCCCAAGGCAAAAGACTATGTTTCACGAGACTCGTTAAATTAAGACTTCATATTAAACAGTTCGCTTTCAGATGTTTTTCACCGGCTCGCGGCATCTATGGAAAAACGCTTTCCTCTATAAATGCGACAACCATTCTTTTAGTACATTTGACGCTTAAAATCGTGGTGTGCAAATTGCGCAGTAAGATTTTTTTGTGCGGCGTCGCCTTAATCACAAAGCACTTTTTCTGTCCACGAAAGCACATCTGAAAATACCTTTTCGCGGTCGTCCTCGTTCAGTATCTCGTGCCGGTCACCCGGATAAAGAATGACCTCGGGCGTATGACCCGCACTTTCAAGATTGTCACAACAGGCGATAACGCCCTTGCCGTTCATTCCGACGGGATCCTTTGCACCGGAAATAAGCATAATCGGCAGACCGAGCGGAATACGGAATGCCCATTCGGTTGCGCAGGCAGAATTGGCAAGCGAAACAATGTCTCTCATTCCGCCGAGCTTCAGCGGAGCTCCGCAATACGGGTCGGCAATATATTTTTCAACATTCTCACGGTTACGGCTGAGCCAATCCTTATCTGTCTGTCTGTCGCGGACGGTGAGAGCGCCGAATTTGTCAAGCATATCACCGGGCACAGCCGCCCTTGCGCCAAGCTTTTTGCAAAGGAAACGCAACGGCTCCTCAAGCACAACGGCAGAAGCCGGCAGCTCGCCTGTTCCGCAGAGAATGAGAGCGGAAAGCTCTTCGCCAAAGGTTGCGGCATACACACGTGCGCAAAATGAACCCATGCTGTGACCGAAAAGTATCAGCGGCAGACCCGGGTGCCTTTTCTTCATGATCAGAGAGAGTATATGCATATCATCAACGAGGCGGATATCACCGTCCTCATCTGCAAAAAAGCCGAGATCATCAAGCGTTTTTGCAGAAAGTCCGTGACCGAGGTGGTCATTGCCGCAAACAATATATCCGTTTTCCGCAAGAAAACGCGCAAACTCGTCATAGCGGTCAATATATTCAGAAACGCCGTGAGCAATCTGAAAAATTGCTTTCGGTTCCTTTTCTCCGTCCTGCCAAATGCAGCAATGGATATTATCAATGCCTGTTGAAGAAACAAAGTACGCATCTTTTTTTGTAACTGCCATTTTAATATGCCTCCTGTTCGGTAATAGTTTTCATTTAAATCACGGCAGCACACTGCATGTCTGCAAAAAGCAGAGCATACAAACATCTGCACTGTCTATGATTATAATATACTCTTTTGCTTTTGGCAACGTTTTTTTAGGTCTGTTTTTCTTGACAAATACCAAAAAAGGTATATAATATGAAATTGAATTTCATTTTCATTTTGGAGGACAATATGAAAAAAGCGGAGTACAAAACTCAACAGCGCACTCGGATTCTCTCCTGTCTGCGCGAAAACAAAGAAAAAAGCCTGACAGTTGACGAGCTGGTTGACCTGCTTGAAAAAAGCGGTTTCTCCGTCGGCAGAACAACAGTATACCGCTACCTTGACTCGCTGACGGAGCAAGGAGAGGTCCGCCGATTTTCACGCGATGGCAAAAAAAGCGCGGCGTTTCAGTTCGTTGAAAACAGCAGCGAGTGCTCAAAGCATATCCATCTGCGGTGCAGCGAATGCGGAAAATTTGTCCACCTAGGCTGCGACTTTATGAAAGAGGCAAACGAGCATCTTCTCAAAGAACACGGCTTTTGCGTTGACAATGAACTGACTGTCCTTGTGGGCGTCTGCAAAGACTGCATGGCAAAGAAAGGTGATAATTAATGGCACTCATAGACTGCAAAAACGTTGTGCTCGGTTATGACGGCAACGCTGTTGCAAAAAATCTCAACTTCACCGTGAACAAAGGTGATTATCTTTGCATAGTGGGTGAAAACGGAAGCGGCAAAAGTACTCTTGTCAAAGCAGTGCTCGGTCTGCTTGAAACAGAGAGCGGACATCTCCACATGGGGGACGGACTCAGAAAACGTGAAATCGGCTATCTTCCGCAGCAAACCACCGCACAAAAAGGTTTTCCCGCAAGCGTATGGGAAGTCGTGCTTTCCGGCTGCCTTGCGTCCAAAAAGGGCATATTCTTTTCAAAAGAACAGAAAAAGCTTGCAGAAGAGAATATGCAAAAGCTTGACATTATGCCGCTACGCGACAAATGCTATCGTGAGCTTTCCGGCGGACAGCAGCAAAGAGTTCTTCTTGCTCGTGCCCTTTGCGCAACAAAAAAGCTTTTGCTGCTTGACGAACCGGTCACGGGGCTTGACCCTGTGGTTACGGCAGACTTTTACCGTATAATTGAAAAAATCAACCGCGAGTTCGGCATAACCGTAATTATGGTCTCGCACGACCTTTATTCGTCACTGCGCTACGCTACACATATTCTTCATATGAGAAAAGACGGCGCATTTTTCGGCACCGTCAGCGAGTACCTTGAAAGCGACATCTATAAATCATTCTCCGGAGGTGAAAAAAATGCCTGAAGCAATAAATCTGATCATTTCTCAGCCATTTTTGCAGCGCGCCCTGATTGCCGGCGTACTCATCTCCCTTTGCGCGGCGCTGCTTGGCGTCAGTCTTGTTCTCAAGCGTTTTTCAATGATTGGAGACGGACTTTCTCATGTGGGGTTCGGAGCGCTCGCGATTGCCTGCGCCGCCAATATTGCTCCGCTTTACTTTTCACTGCCTATTGTTGTGATTGCGGCGTTTCTGCTGTTACGCATGAGCGAAAGCGGAAAAATTAAGGGCGACGCGGCAATTGCGCTCATTTCAACCGGAGCTCTTGCCATAGGCGTAATGGTAACCTCATTGACAACAGGAATGAATGTTGACATCTATAATTACATGTTCGGCAGCATTCTCACAATGAGCGGTGCGGACGTTGCGTTGAGCGTTGTTTTGAGCATTGCGGTGCTGGCATTGTATATTGTTTTTTATAACGAGATTTTTGCCGTAACGTTTGATGAAAGCTTTTCAAAAGCAACGGGCACCCGTGTGGGAGCGTACAATATACTCATTGCTGCATTGACTGCGGTAACTATCGTCATCGGCATGAGAATGATGGGCGCCCTTTTAATTTCAAGTCTCATTATTTTTCCTGCTATCACATCAATGCGGCTTTGCAAAAGCTATAAGAGCGTTATTTTTTCCTCCGCGGCGGTATCCGTAGTATGCTTCTTTTCCGGACTTCTCGTTTCAATACGTTTTGAGGCTCCGACCGGCGCAAGCGTGGTTTGTGTGAACATTTTTGCGCTCGCAGCCTTTTCACTCATGAAAGGTATTCTCAATTCCGTGCGCCTCAAAAAAGGTAAAAAGATACTCTGCGGCGCGGTTGCCGTTCTTTCCGCTTTCACGGTTTTTGCGGTACCTCTTACCGGTTCGGTGAGAGTTTATCAAAAAGAAAAGACGAGCGTCGTTACGACAGGCTTTGCCCCATACGATTTTGCAAAACAGATTGCCGGCGACGATGCCGAAATAACAATGCTTCTGTCTCCCGGCGAAGAGAGCCACACATTTGAACCGACGGCGGCGGACATAATGAAAATTGAGCAGTGCGATGTTTTTGTTTACGGAGGCGGTGAATCGGACGAATGGGTAAGGTCCATGCTTTCCTCAATTGATACCGACAATATGACCATAGTTCGCATGATGGACGTGACAGAAAACCTCAAAGAGGAAACGCTTGAGGGCATGGAACAGGAGGAGGAAGAAACACATAACCATGAAAAAGACGAAGAATATGACGAACATGTTTGGACCTCTCCGAAAAATGCCGAAAAAATAGCTTCCGCTATTTCCAAGGCACTTTGCGAACGCGACAGCGAACACAAAGAGAACTATGAAAACAGAACTCGCGACTACCTTGAAAAGCTTAATGAGCTTGATGAAAAGTTCCGTGCGTTTTCAAAAAAGGCGGCAGGTAAACACTTTGTTGTCGGCGATCGTTTTCCGTTCAAATATCTTGCGGACGAATACTCTTTTGAGTTTTATGCGGCTTTTCCCGGCTGTTCGGCACAAAGCGACGCCAACCCAACAACAATTGCTTTTTTAACCGAAAAGGTTAAAGCGGAAAATTTGCCGGTCGTTTTCAAGGTTGATCTGAGCACCGGAAACGTTGCAAAATCAATTGCGGAAAGTACCGGTGCAGATGTTTTGACACTCTATTCCTGTCACGTCATCTCCGCCGAAGACTTTAATAACCATGAGAGCTATATCTCTCTCATGGAACGCAATCTTTCTGCACTTGAAAGCGCAGTTAATGGCTAAGCTGAGGAGAGCCGAACCCAATGCGCCTGAAGAATTTGTTTTCCGGCACATTGCGGCTCTTTTTGTCTCACAATACGAAAGTATTGCCTCGCCAAAGAAGAACCACACTGCACCAAAAAACAAATCCTTCAGGTGTGAAGCAGTTTTTTAAGAGCAAATTTTTGCCGAGACAAGGCAAAAAGGTGAGTAATGCTGACGCATTGCGAGGCTTTTTAACGACGTATCGGTGAAAATTTGCCTTAAAAAACCGCATTGAGTTCGACTCTCCTCAGCTTAAAGATTGCAAGTAGTAACCAACACTCGGCACATGATATCAGATGACAGACATAATCAACAGAAAAGAAGGTGCACCCCTTTCGGAGTGCACCTCTTTTAATGAATACAGGAGAGTTTAAAATACTCTTTGCTTCTTATTTTTTGAAAAGGTTTTTGAACCAGTTGATAATCTTCTGGAAGAAAGCCTTAATCTTATCAATAAAGCTGAGCTTTTTGATCGTTGCGCCGCAGTCGTCGCAAGCATTGTCGCCGTCAGCATCGGTGTGACCCTTTGCAGGGATAACTTCGCCGGCGTCAATAACAGTACCGCATACTGAGCACTTTGTTCCATCGGTACGTCCGTCCTCTGTGCAGGTAGGAGCCTTTCCGGGAACAACAATGGGAGTGTGATCCTTGAGAGCAAGTGCTCTGGTTTCTTTCGCGTCGCAATTAGCGCATACTCTGACTTCTTCACCGGCAGCGGTGCAGGTGGACTCTCTTGAAACAGTCCATTCACCGAATGAGTGACCGGTTGCAGCAGTCTTATCAGCCTTATAGCTGTCATGGCAGCGTGAGCAGGTATAAACGGTATAGCCTTCCTCTGTGCAGGTAGGAGCAACCGGAGTGCCTGCAACATAATCGTGACCGAGTGCCTCAACGTTTTCAACACCGCTGATTATGCCTCCGCAAGCTGCGCACTTAAGACCGGCTGTTGTTCCTGCTGCGGTGCAGGTAGCTTCAACTGCTTCAACCTCGACAACGGGACCTGCATGTACGGTTGAATCCTTGGCAATTTCTTCGTGACCGGTGAGCCACTTGCCGCAATCCTTACATCTTGTTCCCTCGGTGTAACCGGTGGTGATGCAGGTTGCCGGAATAGCTGCGATTGCTACGGTAATCCTTTGCCGCAATGCTTGAAACAGGCAGAACGCAAAGTAGCATTACGAGCGAAAGAATTACGGACAGTACCTTTTTCATGGAATTACCTCCTTTTAAATTTTGGTACGTTCCTATTATATTTGCACAAAATCTATCGTCAACACACAATGATTTTGTGCAGTTATAAAAATGGAGATATTTTTTTATTGTGTTGCAAAAGTTGTTCGAATATTGTTCACAAAGAATCTACAATTTCTGCGTGTTCCAACAAAAACAAGAGCGTCCGACTCAATGGAAAACAACCGAAAATCGCCCTGTGCAAAAGCATTGCACAGGGCGAAAGCAGCAGGAAACTGCCGATTAACTTTTTATTCACATATTCCGCAAAGCATCAGATTTCCGTTGCAGGAACTTCATAGAGATACTTATTGAGAAAAGCGTCAATAGTTTGCCAATATTCTTCCGGGAACCAAAGACCGGAAACGGCGTGTTCTGCACCTTTGACAATGTGCTTTTCCTTGGGAGCCGCACAAGCCTCATAAACGAGCGGAAGATTTTCAATGAGGACGAAATCGTCATTGTCGCCGTGAATGAAGAGCGTCGGAGTTTTTGATTTTTTCACCTGCTCAACCGCAGAACCCTCGCCAAAGAAAAAGCCATTCATCAATTTGTTGACAAAGCTTGCGGCAGGAATAACTATTTTCGGCGGAAGGTGGTACTTTCTGATGCACTGGTCAACGAAAATTTCCTTCACTCCGCAGAATCCGCAATCCTCAACGGCAAGGACAACATTTTCCGGCAGCTCCTCTCCTGTTGTCATCATTGTTGTTGCGCCACCCATAGAGACTCCGTGCAAAGTGATCTTTACCCTCGGATTTTCTTCAACAAGGCTGTTTATCCAATCAACAACGTCAAGTCTGTCGAGCCAGCCCATAGAAACATACTTGCTTTCGCTGTCACCGTGACCGCGCAAATCGGGAATAAGAACGTTGAATCCGCGTCGGTAGTACTCCATAGCATAAGGCGACATCTCGCGTTTTACATTAGTCCAGCCGTGCAGGCATATGACCCAAGTATTGCTGTTTGAGGGGTTGCGGAATTCCATGGCGTGGAGAGTCTTCCCTTTTCTGCTTTTGCAGGTAACCTTTTGCTTATAGTTTTCGTCATACCATTTATATCCGTCCTGGAGCGTCTTGTTTTCTGCGTTGCGCTCAAAAAGACTGTTTTTGCAGGGCACTGTTTCGTCCTCGCGGCGCTTTGAACCGAGTGCAATATGAAAAAAGACAAAGCCGAGGGCAACGAACAGAACGGCAAGGAGCAAAACAACAAGGCAGACAACAGTCACGGAGACTCTGCCCGCAAAGTTCAGTGCAAGAAAATTAAGCATTTTTTTCAAATCCTTTCAATCTTTATCCGCGTAACTATCGATCCATTCCGCGGTCACATAAAAATCACGGGTAGTATTATAGCATATTTCAAGCGGCGTTTGCAACTTCAAAAGTAAATTCGTCATCATGCCGAATTTGCAGCGCTTTATTTGGTTAAATTACTGTTTACTTTTTCAGTTTAACGTGCTAAAATGTCTTTGATTGGGAAAGGAAAAGCTTTCCCTGAAGAAAGGATTCGTAATATGGCAGACAGCAGAACAGAAAAGGAAAACATTGACTTTTTATACCGGCTTGTGATGCTTATAGAAACCAAAGAGGAGTGTGACGCGTTTTTTGACGCACTGTGCACCAGAACCGAGCTTGCAACACTCGCCCAGCGCGCAGTTGTTGCTCACATGCTTGAACACAAAAAGGTATACAGCGACATAGTTGCTCAGACCGGAGCAAGCACCGCAACAATCAGCCGTGTCAACCGCACCAAAGAGGGCTATCTTCCCCTTTTTGAAAAATTCGATAAAATGTGAGGTGTCACAATGGCAGGCTACGGTGATTTTTCATTTTTTTATGACGCACTTATGAAAAATGCCGACTACCGCTCACGCTTTGACTACATCAAAGGTCTCCTTGCCGACAATTTTGTCAGTAAGGGGATTTTGCTTGATATGGCATGCGGAACAGGTACGCTTTCGGCTCTTTTTGCCAAGAACGGCTTTGACGTCATAGGCGTTGACGCTTCAGAGGATATGCTCTCCATTGCGCAGGAAAAAAAGCTGAGCGAGGGCTTTGACGCTCTCTTTCTCTGCCAAAGAATGGAGGAGCTTGACCTTTTCGGAACCATTGACGCCGCCGTGTGCACGCTTGACAGTTTAAACCACGTTACCGAAAAAGAAACGTTGCGTGAGATATTCCGCCGCACTGCGCTTTTCATGAACGACAGAGGCGTTTTTGTTTTTGACGTCAACACTCTTTACAAACACAGGCATATTCTTGCAGATAACACCTTTGTTTATGAAACGGACAACGTTTTTTGCGTTTGGCAGAATACACTGCTTGAAGACAATGAAACAACGCTCATTGACCTTGATATTTTTGAAGAAGATGAGGATGAGGTCTACACAAGATACAGCGAGGAATTTTGCGAACGAGGATACGATCTTGATGAAATCAAAAGTATGCTTGAAGAATTCCGCTTTGAGGTTATAGGTGTTTATGATGATTTGACAAAAGAACCCGTCAGAAAAAACAGTGAACGCGCTGTTTTTGTCTGCATAAAGCACGGCACGCAATTCATTTGAGAACCCGCATCACGCGGATTGCAAAACAAGTTTTTGCATGGCGACATGACAACAGATTCAGACAAGGTGTGCACAGCTATTGGCACGCCATCGCATAAAAGGAGCATTTATTATGGGAAAGCTTATAAGATGCATTTCAACCGACGGTACCCTCACCGTTATGGCTATGAATTCAACAGACATTGTGAACGAGGCTGAAAAGATCCACAAAACCTCCGCCGTGGTTTCCGCAGCACTCGGCAGACTGCTCACGGCAGCGTCACTCATGGGCAGCGCACTCAAGGGTAAAGACGATTCCCTCACACTTAAAATCAACGGCAAGGGTCCGTCAGGAACCGTTATGGCGGTTTCGGACTCACAGGGCAATGTACGCGGATATGTTCAAAACAACATTGTTGAACTGCCGCTCAACAAAAAGGGCAAGCTTGATGTTTCCGGCGCAGTCGGAACAGACGGGTATGTGACCGTTATCAAAGATCTCGGACTTAAAGAGCCGTATGTCGGTCAGACTCCGATCGTCACCGGCGAAATTGCGGAGGATATTACATCATACTTTGCCGTCAGTGAACAAACGCCGACCGTCTGTGCGCTCGGTGTTCTTGTTGATACCGACCTTTCAATCAAAGCAGCAGGCGGCTTTATAATTCAGCTTTTGCCAACGGCAATGGAGGACACAATTGAAAAGGTTGAACGTTCAATCGAGGGACTTGAACCGATAACGACTCTCATCGCCCGCGGCATGACCCCTGAAGAAATATGCCGCCACGCTCTGAAAGAGTTTGACCTTGAAGTTCTTGACGCCTCTGAGCCGATATATAAATGCAACTGCTCAAGAAAACGCGTTGAAAGAGCTTTGCTGACCGCAGGAAAAGACGAGCTTCTCAGCATGGCTGAGGACGAAAGAACTGAGGTCTGCTGCCGTTTCTGTGACAAAAAATATATTTTCACACCCGCCGATCTCAAAGCACTCATCAAAAAGGCAAGCGAATAAATCGCGGCATTCACCGAAAATACAAACAAAAATCAAAAGACTATATTTCACGCGGCTTATCGGTTGTAGTCCGGCATGAAATATAGTCTTTGTTTGTTGTAATCAAAACAGCTTTAGCTATTCTACGGTACTGTCAAGGTTTTACGTCAAAGAAAATGCTTTCTGCCTATGAATGTGGCAGTCCACGTTATCTTCACATGAAAGCGGCAGGATCAATAAATATCGGCAAGTTCAAGAACAAGGCGTTCCGTCTTTTCCCAACCGAGGCACGGGTCGGTAATAGACTTTCCGTAAACGCCGTCGCCGATTTTCTGGCAGCCGTCTTCAATGTAGCTTTCTATCATTAGACCTTTGACAACATTTGCGATATCGCTGCTGTGACGGCAGCAATGAAGAACTTCTTTGGCAATTCTCGGCTGTTCAAGGAATTTTTTGCCGGAGTTTGCATGATTGGTATCAACAATGATAGCAGGATTCTTCAGGTTGGTTTCCGAATAAAGCTCACAGACTTTCATAAGGTCCTCATAGTGATAGTTCGGCAGGCTGACTCCCCTTTTGTTTACATATCCGCGCAAAATCGCATGAGCATAGGGGTTTCCGTGGCTCTGTACCTCCCAGCCGCGATAAATGAACTCATGGGGGTGCTGAGCCGCCGTGATTGAGTTCATCATGACCGAAAGGTCGCCGCCCGTCGGATTTTTCATTCCAACAGGAATATCAAGTCCGCTTGAAGTCAAACGGTGCTGCTGATTTTCAACTGACCTTGCGCCGATTGCAACGTATGAAAGCAGGTCATTAAGATAACGATGATTTTCCGGATACAGCATTTCATCCGCACAGGAGAGACCCGTCTCGTTGAGCGCACGCATATGGAGCTTACGTATTGCAACAATACCCTTGAGCAGGTTGCTTTCTCCGCTCGGATCAGGCTGATGGAGCATACCCTTGTAGCCGTCGCCCGTGGTACGCGGCTTGTTGGTATAAATTCTCGGAACGATGAGAATTTTATCCTTGACCTTTTCCTGCAAAGGAACAAGGCGAGAGATATAGTCCATTACGCTGTCTTCGTTATCTGCCGAACAGGGACCGATGACGAGAACAAGGCGCTTGTCCTTTCCCTCAAAAATTCTTTTCAGCTCTGCGTCTCTTTCTTCTTTAATCTTGACCGCTTTTTCAGAAGCCGGATATTGTTTTTTTATTTCCATAGGAATGGGGAGCTTGCATTTAAATGTCATATTCATAATTATTACCATAGCCTTTCCGGCTACAAAAAATATTCAAAACCACATTAAACCCTTGCTGTAGCCGAACAAGGCGTGACAGTTGACCGCCATACGGTCGATTTTACTTGTTAAAAAGCTTTCTTCTTGCCGTCGATTCCTTCATCATTTCGATCATCGTTTCTCTGTCGCCGTTTTTGAGGCTGTCATAAAGCTTGTGAAAGTGCGCGTCAAAAAGCTCCATCTGGCGAAGAAGCGAATCACGGTTAAGAAAGAACAGCTCGCTCCAAAGTACTTCATTGATGTTTGCAATTCTCGTCAAGTCTCTGAACGAGTCGGCGGTATATCTTTCAAGATTTTCATTTTCATAGCACGTCATGAGCGAGACCGCAATGCAGTGCGTCAGCTGAGAAACAAAGCCGATGAGGTCGTCATGCTCTTTTGGAGAAAGCTCAACGATTCTGCCAAAGCCGAGGATCTCCGCAATGCGTTTGCAGCATTCAATACCGTTTTCGGTGTTCTTTTCCGTAGGAACAACAACATAGTTTGCTCCGTAGAACATTCTCTCGTCACTGTTTTCAACACCGTATACCTCGCGTCCCGCCATCGGGTGAGCGGAAATGAACTCAATTCCGTCCGGGAGCATCGACTGAACCTTGTCAACAATGCAGCCCTTGACTCCGGTAACGTCCGTTATAACAGTGCCCTTTTTGAAAAGCTTTCCATGCTCGGCGATCCAGTCGATGAACGTATGAGGATAGAGGGCAAAAACTATGATATCAGCTTTTTTGACAAGCTCCTCATCAACAAACGTAGGACATTCATGAACAATTTCATGCTTCAGTGCAAACTCAGCAGACTTTTCGTCGTTGACAATAGCGTCAACATGGTAACCTTTCTGAGTAAGACCTCTCGCGTAGCTGCCGCCCATAAGACCGAGACCGACAATTAGAAATCGTGTTTTTTTATCAATAATCATTCTAAATCAACTCTTATTCCTAATTTTTTAATCACTTCAAAAAATGTAGGAAAACTTTTTGAAACCGCTTCGGCACCGTCGATTTCTCCGCCGAAAACGCTCAACAAAACGGCAAGCGACATTGCAACGCGGTGATCGTTATGTGAATAAAGCGTCCTTTCAGGAGAATGGAGAGAGTTTTTTTGAACAATGATTTCGTTTTCAAAAACATCAATCTTCGCGCCGAATGCCGAAAGTTCTTTTTTCATTGTTTCTCCGCGGTCGCTCTCTTTCATTCTCAGCCGCGCGGTATTGATAAGCCGCGCACCGTTTTTGAAAGCGGCAACGGTCATCAGTATCGGTGCAAGATCCGGACAATCGGCAATATCAAGCACCGGAGAACCGTTTTCAAGCAGTTTAAAGTATTCCTTATACACTCTGTCTCCCTGAAGTGTGTCTGCGGCTATGCCGCCGACGGAAACAGAGCCGTCGAAATAATTGAATGCGTCCAAAAAAGCAGCTGAAGAACAGTCGCCTTCCGCAGCGCAGTCAAAAGCTTTGAAAATCTGTCCGGAGCTTAAATAAAGCGTTCCCGCGTTCTGCCATGTTGCAGAAACTCCGAATTTTTTCATAACAGAAAGCGTAATGTCAATATAGCTTTTGCTTTGAAGTTCTGTTGTGAGCCGTATTCTGCTTTCGCCGCAGAACGGCAAAGCAAAGAGCAGACCCGTTATAAATTGACTGCTGACGTTGCCCGGCACGGCATATTCGCCTGCCGAAAGCTTTCCGCAAACGCTGAGCTTTCCCGCTCCCTTTTCAAAAAGAAAGCCCTCTTTTTTTGCAATATCTTCATACACACCGAGCGGACGCGAAAACAGCTTTTCACTGCCCTCAAAGGTAACTCTCTTTCCACAAAGCAAGGCAAGCGGAACAAGAAAGCGCAGAGTGCTCCCGCTTTCACGGCACGGCAGAGACGCGTTTTCAGGTATTCTCATCGGGTCAAGACCGCCGATTCTGACCGAGGTCTCTTTCCGTTCAACCATTGCTCCCATTTTTTCAAGGCAGTCAAGCGTGGCGAGGATATCCTCACTGTAATATGCATTTTCAATTGTACTCTCTTTTGTTGAAAGCGCAGCACAAATGAGCATGCGGTGCAGCACGCTTTTTGACGGCGGGGCTGTCACCGTGCCGTGGGCGCAGCTTTCCTTTATGACTGCTTTCATTTTTTCTCACCTAAAAAATCAATAATGGCGTCAACGGCGCGCAAATAACCGTCCGTTCCGAGTCCGCAGATCGTCTTGAAGCAGGCGTCGCGAACATACGACACCTGACGGAATGCCTCTCTTTTTGAAACATCGGAGATGTGCACTTCAACAGCAGGAATTTTCACAGCTTTGAGTGCGTCAAGGAGCGCAACACTCGTGTGGGTATACGCCGCCGGGTTCATCACTATTGCGTCAAACTTGCCGAACGCCTCCTGAATTTTATCAACAAGAGCGCCCTCATGATTGGATTGAAAAAAAGCGGTTCCAATCTCTCTTTCGTCACAGTAGGTCTTTACCTTTTGAACCAAAGTGTCGTAGGTCTCCGTTCCGTAAAGGTTAGGCTCTCTGATTCCGAGCATATTTATATTAGGTCCGTTGAGGACAAGAATCTTCATTTTGTTACTCCCTTGCCAATAATCGCGCTGACCGCGTGTTCCGGTATTCCGTCAACAAACACGGTTTCATCGCAGGTCGATCTATAAATCGGATACCTCTCATCAAAGCGCTTTTTCAGCGCCTGTTCATCGCTTGAAAGAGGTCTGTCAGATGTTGGCATGATTTGAGAAAGCGGGCGGTCAAGAAAAAATATTTTTCCGTTCTGCATGAGGGCAGCAACGTTTTCTCTTCTCAATACTGCTCCTCCGCCCGTCGCAACAACAAGTCCGGTCCTTTTTGACGTTTCCTTGACAGCTTTTGTTTCAAGGTCACGAAAATACGGTTCACCGTACTTTGAAAAGATTTCGGTAATCTCCATACCGGCACTTTTTATAATCAGCTCGTCTATATCAACAAATTCCCTTGAAAGCTCTTTTGAGAGCAGCTTTCCTATCGTTGATTTTCCGCTTCCGGGCATACCGGTGAGAACTATGTTCTCCTTTTGAGAGACGAGCTTTCTATAAACGTCCATGCCCGTGTTCTCCGGAAACTCTCTTGAAAGGAACAGTTCACTTGCTTTTACAGCCTGCAAAACGAGCATATACAGACCGCCGCAGTATTTTATTTTGCGTTCCTTTGCCTCGAGCAGCAAATTGGTGCGCAGCGGATTGTAAATCACATCTGCCACACCCTCAAGCTTTTCAAAGCCGGAAAGGGACAATGCCTGACCCTCATTTTTGGGGTACATTCCGCAGGGAGTGGTGTTGATTATATACGCCGCGTCCGAGTGAAGCGCAAGAACATTTTCATAATTTACTTCTCCGCTCCTTGAAACAACGTGAATTTCACCACAGCCGAGCGAACAACACACAGCCTGCGCGGTTTTTGAGGTTCCGCCGCTGCCGAGAATGAGCACCTTTTTGCCAAAAAGTTCAAATCCGTTTTTGACAAGCAGCGAACGCAGACCGTAAAAATCGGTGTTGTAGCCGTAAAGCACTCCATCATTATTAACAACGGTATTGACAGCACCGATCTGCCTCGCGGCGTCATCAATGAAGTCAAGATATTTCATCACGGTTTCCTTATACGGAATCGTCACATTCACAGCGCAAAAATCGTGCGCTTTCATAAAAGAATCAAGTTCTTCCTCTGTAAGCTCAAGCAGCTCATACTCATAAGGCGCAAACGCCTCGTGGATTATTTTTGAATAACTGTGCCCGAGTTTTTTTCCTAAAAGTCCATATTTCATAATCAATTTATTTCAAGGTCTGTACCGAATCTCTGAGAAAGCAGATCAAGCAGTGCAACAGCCGTTGCCGCCGTGGCAACAACAGACGCTTTATGAATAATCGCCGGATCATGCCTGCCCTCAATCAGCAGTTCGGTATCAATGCCTTTTTCAAAGTCAACGGTTTTTTGTGTTTTATATATTGACGGCGTAGGCTTCACGGCGCAGTTAATGATAATCGGCATACCGTTGGTTATGCCGCCGTTGATGCCGCCGTTGTTGTTGGTTAAGGTAACGACCTTTCCGTTTTCAAGTGCAAAAGGATCATTCGCCTGAGAGCCGGTTATTTTTCCAAAATCAAAGCCAGCTCCGAACGAAACACCCTTAACGGCGGGAACGCTGAACAAAATGTGAGCAAGTTCGCCCTCAACAGTGTCAAACCACGGTTCACCGACAGACGCCGGAAAACCTATAACCGCCGTTTCAAGCACTCCCCCCACGGAATCACCCTCACTCCTCGCATTCGCAATTGTCCCCTCGATTTCTGCTCTTGTCTTTTCGTCAAGAACGGGAATCGACAGAGAGGAGAGCTTTGAAAAATCCTCGTCGAAATTTTCAAAATGCCTGTCCTGTGCTCTGCCGCAGAAGAGAATGTGCGTGCCGATCTTTACGCCGCACGACTCAAGGATCTGCATGGCAACGGCACCGGCAGCGGTGAGAGCCGCTGTGATTCGTCCGGAAAAATGTCCGCCGCCGCGGTAATCCTCAAAACCGTGATATTTGAGGAACGCCGTATAATCCGCATGAGACGGACGGGCAACAGATTTCATTTTTGAATAATCCGCACTTTTGGTATCTGTGTTTTCAATAATGATGCAAAGCGGTGTGCCGGTTGTTTTTCCTTCAAAAAAACCGCTGACAATTTTGAACTCGTCTTTTTCGTTTCGCTTTGTTGAAAACGCTGCAGCGCCCTTGCGAAGTCTCAAAAGCTCTTTAATTCTTTCAAGGTCAAGCGCAACTCCCGGTTTCACACCGTCAAGAACGGCGCCTATCGCCTGACCGTGGCTTTCGCCGAAAAGTGTAACGGAAAACGAGGTTCCAAAGGTATTTTTCATAGCATTTTCTCCAAATCTTCAAGGCTGACTTTTTCAAAAAAGAATGAGCCGATTTCATCGGAACGCACAATGCAAACGGAATTGCCGCTTGCCTTTTTATCGTGTTTTAAAAACTCTTTGACTTTTTCTTTGTCATAGGAATACTCCGTGCCGAGTCCGACTGACTCCAATGCAGCTTTTACTCTCGGGCGTATTTTCTGTGAACACATCGGCAGCATACCGAGCGCAACACATTCGCCGTGGAGCAAAACGTCAAGTCCGGCGCTGCTTTCAATTGCATGTCCGAGAGTATGACCGAAATTGAGAACACGGCGCAGCGAGCTTTCCTTTTCATCTTTTTCAACAACATCACGCTTTGCGCAAACAGCGCGGCAGATGACATCTTCTATCTTTTCTTCTGCCTTTCCGCTTTCAAAGATTTCAAACAGCTCCTTGTCGCTTGTGACGGCAATCTTGACCGCCTCGGCAAAACCGTTTGATATCTGCCTTTTTTCAAGAGTTGAAAGAAGTTGCGGGTCGATTATTACCTTTTTGGGTTGGTGGAACGCGCCGAGCAGATTCTTTGCGCCGAAGAAATCAACAGCCGTCTTTCCGCCGACCGAGGAATCTACCTGAGAAAGCAGAGTGGTCGGTATATTATAAAAATCAATTCCGCGCATATATATCGCGCTCGCAAAGCCTGCCATGTCTCCCACAACGCCGCCGCCGAGCGCAATTACGCAATCGGTTCTGGTAAAATTCTCGGAAAGGAGCTTTTTGCAAATTGAAAGGAGCGTATCGGTATTCTTGTTCTCCTCCCCGTGAGGAAAAACAAAAAGCGTCGGTTTTTCAAGCTGACTCATGAGAATTTTTGCATATTCTTCCGGAACGCCGCTGTCTGTCACAACAAGCGCCCTGCCTTTGATTCCGAGCAGCTCGCCCGCCCTTTTCAGCGAACCGTTTTCAAGCACCATATCATATGAATGCTCTGCAAGAGAAACCGGAATAATCATTAACTTCACAACCTTTGTAACCGTTGATAACCAAGAGTAGAAACTGACAATTCTTTGCCGTATTGCATAGGACATTGCAGGCAATGCCGGTGTGTCGTGTAATACAACGAAGAAATGCCGCCGGATTTTGTGCTTATAAATTAATTGCCGGCAACCTTTGCATTATTGAACGAACCTACAAATTTCAGCCTGTCGCAGCAATCCGAAAGCTCCGCAAGCATGAATGAACCGCCGCGTGATTTGAGATCGCCGTCAATCTCAACATAAAAATAATATTTCCACATGAGGTCTTTCATGGCACGGCTCTTGATTGAACGCATGTTGAAGCCGTGATTGCCGATGATATTGATCGCATGAGCAAGCGAACCCGCCTCGTCAGGAACAGTGAAAACAATGATTGAGCCGTCGCTCTTTTCTTTGTTCATCACTCTTGAAAAAACCGCAAAACGGGTCGTATTCATCTCGCTCTCATTGATGTTTTCCTTGAGTATTTTAAGACCGTAAAGCTTTGCAGTGTCACGGCTCGCAATGGCGGCAACAGTTTTGTCTCCGCCCTCAAGCACGGTCTGCGCCGCAACGGCGGTGTTGACGCATTCCTTTTTCCGTGCGCCGAGCTTGCGAAGATATGGCTCACACTGAGAAAGCGCCTGCGGATGGCTGATAACTGTTTTTATATCTGATATTTCGCTTTCCGGCAGAGCCACAAGACACTGGTGGATTGAAAGCGAATAAACTTCATTGATAAAAAGCGAGCCTGAAAAGATGAGGTCAATGACGGCGCCAACCTCACCCGCATGGCTGTTTTCAAGCGGAAGAACGGTGCAGTCGGTCAGTCCTTTTTCCGTCATCTCATACGCTTCTTTGAAGTCCTTGCAGGATACCGGAACAGCGTCCGGAAAAACTTTGTCAACGGCAATCTGGGCAAATGCACCTGTTACGCCGCTGTATGCCACCCGCATTCCCTCAAGGATCTTATGCTGATATCTTTTTGAAACATCCATTGTGTCCTTGAGAAAATTGACGTAATACGAACGGATACTCTCGTCCTCAACAAAGTTTTCGTTGCGTCTGATCACGTCCTGTTCACGTTTTTCGTCAAAAACGGGCAAACCGCTTTTCATTTTGTATTCTGCAACCGAGCCGACAAGCTTCATGCGTTCTTCAAAAAGCTGTGCCATTTTTTTATCGACATCGTTAATTTTTTCGCGTATAGTGACAAGCTCGTCCATCTTTGCCTCCTTAAAAATATTCGTTTGCCAATTTTTCAAAAGCCGGAATCGACTTCTCAATCATTTCATGCGAAACGCAGTACGCGATTCTTACATAGCCCGGAAAACCAAATGAATCGCTGGGAACGAACAGAAGCTCATACTTCTTTGCCCTCTCGCAGAACGCCGCAGCGTTCGGTTCCGGAGACTTCATGAACAAATAAAACGCTCCGTCCGGTTTTGCACATGAAAATCCGAGGCGCGTAACCGTACTGACAAGCAAGTCGCGGTTCTTTTCATAAGCGGAAAGGTCCGCCGTCTGTCCGATGCATTCTTTGATAACGAACTGATACATTGACGGTGCGCAAACAAAGCCGAGCATTCTTCCGGCTCCGCATACGGCAGTGAACAGTTCTCTTGAATTTTCCGCCTCATCGGGAACAAGAATATAACCTATTCTTTCGCCGGGGAGAGAAAGACATTTGCTGAACGAATAGCACACAACAGTATTGCGATAATACTTTGTGATATACGGAACCTCTGCTCCACCGTAGGCAAGCTCTCTGTAAGGCTCGTCCGCAATGAGGAAAATCGGCTTTCCGTATTCTTCTTCTTTCTTGCCAAGAAGAGACGCGAGCTTTTTGATTTCGTCCTCGTTCAAAACAACACCTGAGGGATTGTTCGGAGAGTTGACGATTATAGCCTTTGTGTGTTCGTTGACAGCCTTTTCAATCGCTTCGTAATCGGGCTGGAGGGTATTCTCGTCTGAAAGAACAATGTTGACCTTCATTCCGGCGCCCTCGGCAAAAACCTTGTACTCCGGGAAAAACGGCGCAAGCAAAATAACTTCGTCGCCCTCCTCGGCGAGTGCATGCAGAGTAATTGTGAGCGAGGCTGCCGCACCTGCGGTCATATAAAAATTCTCTTTTCTGAAAGATGTGCCGTGAGTCTTGTTCAGATAATCGGCAATTGCCTGCCTCACACCGTCATCTCCAACGGCCGAGGTGTAGCCGTGCAGCGCGGACGACGGCATTGTGTCAATGAGCTTTTTGATCGTTTCGTCAACAATTTTAGGCGCAGGAATATTCGGGTTGCCGAGGCTGAAGTCATATATATTCTCTTTGCCGACAACAGCGGCTCTTTTTTTTGCATATTCAAAAATTTCTCTGATCACCGACGAATGAGCGCCAAGCTCATACATTTCTTTTGAAAGCATTTTTTAACCACCTTTCAGTATACTATACATTATCTTTGCCGGTCAAGAGGGCGCGAGGCACAACTGTCCCACGTACACTTTAGCGGTTTAAATCGTGAGTATATTATAGCACCGCCCCCATGTTTATTCAATCGTAAAGGCTGACAAATATTCACCGATTAGGAATGCCAAAAACAGCAAAAAGAGACAAAAACCGCCCTTGTTGACCGCAGAGGATTTTTGTGGTATCATACACTCACTTTCAGAAAGGAGGGCAAGTGTTTTGAACAAGCTATTCAAAGCAATTGCCGTTGCGGTTTTCTTTGCCGTTCTTATCGGCTTTGTGGCTTTTGTTTCGGTCAAAGCGCCTAACGGCGACGGAAAAAAATACACGTTCTTTTCCGGCAACTCTGCCCAAACCGGTTCTTCATCTCCCCTCTTTGCGGAAAATCCGCGCTTTCCGGAGGATGCCGAAATACGCGACCTTTCATTCACTGCCGGCGAAACCTATGTTAAGCCTCTCGGCAGAACGGTTTTTGACAACGGCGTCAGATGGTTTTCAATGTCAGGCAGCGGAATTGAATTTCTCTGCGACGGAGACAGCGTAACCGTCACCTGCCTTGTATATAACTCACAGTATATAGGCTACAGCCACCGCCCGCGGGTTATTGCTTTTGTGGACGGGGAGCAAAAGGCAGACGTTATCCTTGACGGCGAAAGCGAAGACATCACGCTTGACCTTTCCGCCTATAGCGGAGATTGCACGGTAAAACTTGTCAAGGCTTCCGAGGGAACATATTCGACCGTGGGGGTGAGCGCAATCTCAGCCAAAGCAAAGGGAGACATCTGCCCATCGCCGCGCGGCACACTGAAAATTGAGTTTTTGGGCGATTCAATCACCTGCGGCTACGGTCTTGATGCAGGAAACACCGGCAACTTTTCAACAAGAACGGAAAATTTTACGGAAACTTATGCTTTCCTTGCTGCAAAAGAGCTTGGTGCCGACGCTGCCGCGGTCAGTTTTTCAGGCTACGGCGTTTTGACGGGATTTCCGTCGCACGGAATGGCTAATGATTATGTCATTTTCAAATACTATGAAAACTCGCTCATCAACTGTGGTGATATTTCTGCCGGGCAGTACTGGAATTTCAGCGGCAATGCTAATGACCTCGTTGTGATAAATCTCGGCACAAACGACGCTTCTTACTGCTACACCGAAGACAGACGAAACAGCTTTGTTGATGAATACAAACGGTTGCTTTCTCTCGTCCGTCTGAGAGAACCGAACGCTTTTATACTCTGCGTTTTGGGCGACATGAACAATTCTCTTTATCCGTCGATTGAGCGTGCGGTTTCCGAGTATCGCGACGACACTTATGACAGCGCGGTTAAATGCGCAACATTGAGCTTTGAAATGGGCACTTACGGTTCTGTTATTGACGGTCACCCAACAAAGGAGTCAAATGTTCTTGCGGCAGATACACTGGTGAACGAAATAAAACTCCTCGGACTTCTTCCTGCGGAGCAATACGCCACGGAAACTTCACCGTCAACCACATATCTTTGGTAAATTGAGTCACAACTAAGAAATACATTCAGTACAAACCAAAACAGCTGCGTCACAACAAATCGTGCAACGCAGCTGTTACTTTTTTCATCTTACTCTTCTTCCTGTTTCAGCACATTCACTCTGAAGAAATAAGAATTCATAAAGTTTTTGTTGTGTCGGAACTGACCTTTGAGTCTTCCGAGCGGGAGCGGATCCCAGTCCTTTTTGGGCGCCATACTGATACCCATTGAAAGCAGACGGCTCCTGTTAGCCTCAGCTCTCCTGCAAAAATCCCGATAATCATGTCTGCCCCAATTGGTCCAGCCGCTTTCTCCAACAGCCATAAGTCTCGGGAAGCAAAGATAGCACATTCTTTCAAAATCTTCAACGAACTCCGTCCAAATGGGAGTTTCAACGCCGAGAACATTTTTTCTGCCGACTATATCAAGTTTTTCAAGCATAGGATTGTATGAATAGGTCTTTTTGAGCGGCGTAATGCCATAGTTATAATCAAGATAATAATGGAAGAAATCCTCAATAATTATTTTTCCGCCCTCATTTGCCCATGGCTCACAAAGATGTTCTCTGTCCATCCAGTCGCAGACAATAGCGTCCTTTTCAAGCATACCGCTCTTGAGACTTTCATTCCAGACGACCGGTCTTTTGCCAATTTCTCTGAGATGAGCAATAATTCTGTTCACGAAATAGCCTTGAAGTTCTTCGCTGTCCTTAAGTCCCTCTTCACGGATCCTCTCGCGGCATCTCGGACAGTCGTCCCAACGCGCCTTAGGTGCCTCGTCTCCGCCGATGTGGAAATATTCATACGGAAACAGCTCGCTGACTTCGTCAATAACGGCAAAGCAGAACTTGAAAACCTCTTCCTTGCCGGCGCAGAGAATATTCTTGTGAATTCCCGCCTGCCTTGCAACTTCGGTAGCTTTTCCCGTGCAGGAAAGCTCGGGATAAGACGCAATGGCTGCAACCATGTGACCGGGCATATCGATCTCCGGAATTACGTCAATATGACGTACGCGGCAAAACTCAACAACATCACGAATTTCGTCCTTGGTATAATATCCGCCGTAAACAGCCATGTTTTTACTTGAAAAGCCGTGACCGTTTCTGAATGAACCGACCTTGTTGAGCTCGGGGTATTTTTCGCTCTCAATTCTCCAGCCGTGGTCATCGGTCAAGTGCCAATGGAAAACATTGAACTTGAAAAATGCCGCAGCCTCAATATACTTTTTGATTTCACCGACAGTCTGCATATGGCGCGAACTGTCAATCATAAATGCACGGTATGAAAAACGCGGCGCGTCAACAATGCGCAAAAACGGCAGTTTTCCGTTTTCGCCCTCAAGTTGAGCGAGCGTGTTTTTGGCGTAAAAAAGACCCTTTTCGGTTGAGTACGCAACAAAAACGCCTTCCTCGCCGATAGTTATTTCATAGCCTTCTTCGGGTATTCCATCTTTTTTTTCAAACACAAAGTCTTTTTCAAAAAAGTGCTTTTCTCCGCCGTATTCATAAACATTATTCGGCATAGGAATGATGTTGATTGCCATGCTTTTTCCCCCTGTTATTTTTATATCCACCCTTAATTATAAGGTAATTTCTGCCTTTGTCAAGCAAAAATTAAGGTGTCACCGCACAATTGCGATGCCGACTAAAAAAGGAGGTGCTCCATGGTTTTCAAGGCACTTTGCGGCTTTTGCTGCGGAGTGGGTATTTTTCTTTTTTCGGTTGTTCAGATGAGTGACGCAATGAAGCAGATATGCCTCGGAAAGGTTGAACCGCTGCTTCAAAAGCTTTGTGTCAACCGCTTTTTTTCCGTACTCACGGGAGCCGGCGTCACAGGACTTATTCAGTCCTCCGCCGCAGTAACGGTCTGTGCAACCGCTCTCGTTGACTGCGGTGCATTGAGTGCCTCTCAGGGCGTTGGAATCATAATGGGTTCAAATATCGGAACAACGGTAACGGGAGTTCTGATTGCCTTGAACTTCTCTGCTGTTTCGCCGTTCATTGTTCTTCTCGGTGCGCTGATCTCACTCTTTTCAAAAAGTGAAAAATTCAAGAGCTTTGGCTTGTTCCTCTGCGCACTCTCGCTTTTGTTTGTCGGCATAGACACGATGAAAGAGGCGGCCGCGGCTCTCAACGCAGACGGCAGCCTATCTGCCCTCTTTTCTCTCTGCTCCTCGCGGTTGACCGGACTGATTTTCGGCTTTGTCTCAACAGCTCTGCTGCAAAGCTCTTCGGCAACGGTCGGCATTCTGCAATCTCTCGTTTCCGTGGGTGCTGTGAGCAGAAAAGCCGCCGTTTTCATTGTCTGCGGGCAGAATATAGGTGCAACGGTACCAACCCTGCTTTCTGCCATAAGATCAAACGAAAAAGCAAAAGCAACCGCCGTTTTTCATCTGCTTTTCAATCTTTGCGGAACCGCTCTCGTTCTCGGTCTTTCGTTTCTGTTTCCGATTGAAAGTCTTTTTGAGGGCATTGACGGCGGAGCAAGCTTTGTCAGCATTTTTCATCTGTTGTTCAATGCAGTAAGCACCGTTTTGCTTTTTCCGTTTTCACTTTCACTCTTAAAGCTTTCTTCTTCACTGACGGGAAAATCGACACATGCAAACAAACTGTTTATGACAAAAATCACAAGGCTTTTTAAAATATGAATACAGAGTTAAAATCCATAAAAACTTTTCAAAATTTCTTCAAAATTATTGACTATTTATGGCAATTGTACTAAAGTATTACTATCGAGATTTGAATAGGAGGTGAATTTAATGGATCAGGTAAGAAACATTCTCGACACCATCGTAAACTTCATCGAGGCTTACATCAAACTCATCAAGGACTTTGTTGAAAAGTTTAAGCATCTTGGTGATGCTGACGATACCACCGCATCAGCTGAATAAGCATAAGTTGATATTCCTGGAAAGGTGCACGAATGTGTGCCTTTCCTTTTTTGCAACATTTTTGTTAAAACCACACTTATTTTTACGGTGTAATTATCTGACTGCCAAAAATGATTATAATTAAAGCAAGATAAATGCACCGGAGGTACAACATGAGAAAAACAAAAGCTTTCAAACGGTTTCTCTGTGTTATGCTTGCAGCAGTGATGGTTTTCGGCGTTACACTGCCGGCATTCGCCAAAGGCAGCAGTCCAACCGTTGTCAGAATGTCAATTGTCTCCTATTATAAAAATGCCGCCTCAACAGGTCACGCATGGTTATATTTTGAAAACACTTCAAAAAAGACCGTAACTGTCGGCGTATATAAACTGAAACCCGGAGACGGAATTTCCGTCGGTACATTCGGGTATATACGCAAGGAGGGTCCCGGAGTTTACTATAATCTTGAAAGCTACATAACGAACCATCAGGGAACAAAAGGCAGAGTTTCACTCTCACAAGATATCACCGCAGCTCAACTCAAAAAAGTCAGCAAAAAAATCAATCAGTTCAAATCGAAATGGAATGTGGCACAAAACTGTACCTACTTTGCAGAAAAGGTCTGGAACACCGTTGCAACGGTCAAACTGAACACGGCGGCAACACCGCTTGCCCTGCGTAACGCAATAAGGCGTCAAGCAGGCTATGAAAAGAACCTTTTCCACCAATCGGTAGCCGCAAAACAGGTGTTCAAGCAAAAAGGCAGCTCACTGAAACGGGTCAGAAGCAGTGCACTGAAAGCCGGACTTTAATAATTTATAGCGAACAAAGGAATTTTTTTGAAGAAAAATTCCTTTGTTTTTTGTTTTGTAATTATTTATTGATAACAATTGCTATAATAAAGACGTAGGTAAAATTTGGCTATTGCCAAGCCTACAAAAAAGTAATAGGAGGAAGAATATGAAGAAAACAAAAACACTGAAAAAGCTTTTCTGCGTTCTGCTCGCGGTAATGATGATTTCTGTTATTGCACTGCCTGCTTTCGCAAAAAGCAATGACGCCCCGGTTGCAAAGCTCTCTGCTGTGTCCTATGTCAAGAACATAATCTCACACGGTCACTCATGGCTTTACATTGAGAACATTTCAAACAAGACTCTGACCGTCGGCGTTTATAAGCTCAAACCGGGAGAAGCGGTTTCCGTGAGTACTTTCAAGTACTCAAGAAAAGAGGGAAAAGGAATCTATTATAATGTTGAGCTTTACTGCAACGAGCATTACGGCACAGGCGGAAGATATTCTCTCACAACTGAGATCACCGAAAGTCAGCTTGCCTCTGTCAGTAAAAAAATCAACAGCTATTCCGACAAGTGGACGCCCGTCAAAAACTGCGCATACTTTGTTGCAAATGTCTGGAACAGCGTTTCAAACATCAGATTGATCTCCGGTTCCACACCGTCCTGCCTCAAAACTTCAATAAGACTCCACGGAGGAAAACGCAATATTGCAATGCAGAGCGCTCCTGCCGAAAATGTCTATAAACAAAAAGGCAATCAGCTTTACGTTGTCAGAGCCGGTGCATTGAGCTCCGGTCTGTAAGCCTCAAGCAACAAACAGCAAAGCCGCTCGGTTCACCCGGGCGGCTTTAATTAACTGCAGGCTTGCTGCCGGCGCAGCCTGAAGTATTATAACTTTGTTCCGTCGGAATCTGTGAAGCTTCCGCAAAGTATCATGATAAAATCAACAAGTTCTCCAACAAAAAATAATCCGCCCGTAAACAGCCACAGTAATCCGGTACCGATTTTTCCGGCGTAAAATCTATGTATGCCCAAAAAGCCAAGGAAAAAGCACAACAAAGCTGCGGTCGTCCTGCTTTTTGGACTTTTGGGTTCCGTGCGGTTATTGATTGAATCCAACATTTTGCACAATGCAATTTTAGCTTCATAAGAGCTCTTATCTGAGTTTATCAGCCCATTAGCCCAAGCAATTGTATTATCCGTATAGTTTTTATTCTTGAGCAAATTCAAGTTGCCTGCACATTTGCAGCACAAGCCGGTGATAACACCGTCACAGGTGGGAGCTGTATAAGACTCGGAAGTCATCTCACAAGAGCACATTTTACATTTATTCATGTTATACCCCCTATATAAAGCTTTACTGTGTGGATAATGCTTTCCTTCTCCCGATGGATACACACTTATCTTTATTCCACAAATAAAAAAGTGCGCAGTTGAAACTACGCACCAAAAATACATAGCTCAACTGTCGCCAAACAAAATCTCAAACATAACGTACAATAAAGTATATGCAGAAATAGAGCATCTGTATTTTTAACAAAAGATAAAAATACAGATGCTTAATTGCACGCATAAATATTAGATTTTGTTTGGCGAGTTCAGTATAACACACATATTATTGTTTTGCAAGCATTGTTCAATATGCACTGTCTTTATAATTACGCGCAAAGTGGCTGCACAATTCGCACAAATCAAAGAGTCAGACAAAAATCAAAAGACTATATTTCATGAAGCTCATCATGGCTTCACATGAAATATAGTCTTTGTTTATCGGTGCTTTAAATATATTCGCTCATCAAGCACTTTATCCGTTCGCGGTATCTGCGTACCACTCCGGAGCAAGGCAAGCGCTTTCCGAATCCGAATACGGCAGTACCTTTTGATTTAGTTGTTATCGGCACCAAGAGCGTTTGAGAAAATGAGTTCCATCTCTCTCGGCTCACTGTTGTCAACAACTTCAACGTCACTATAGCACTTCATGCCGGTACCGGACGGAAGAAGTTTACCGATGATAACGTTTTCTTTAAGTCCGAGAAGAGGATCGACCTTACCCTTGATTGCCGCGTCGGTGAGAACTCTCGTGGTCTCCTGGAATGACGCTGCGGAAAGGAACGAATCCGTTGCAAGCGAAGCCTTGGTAATACCCATGAGAACGGGAGTAAAGGTTGCCTCGTGTGCCTCTTCACCGGTTTCTTCTGCCTTTGCTCTGACAGCGGCGTTTGCCCTTTTGAGGTCACGCTTGTCAACAACTGCGCCGGGCAGGAAGTCTGTATCGCCGGGTTCTTCAATCTTGACCTTTTTCATCATCTGGCGTGCGATAACTTCAATGTGCTTATCATTGATGTCAACGCCCTGTGTACGGTATGTGCACTGAACCTGACTGATGAGGTAATCGTGAACAGCGCTGACGCCGAGAACATTAAGAACATCACGCAGGTCAACCGAACCTTCGGTGAGGGTCTCACCAACAACAACGTGCTGACCTTCCGAAACTCTTGCCCTTGCGCCAAAGGTCATGAAATACTCTCTTCTGTCACCCGTTTCCTCATTGGTAACAACAATGTGCGGATTCTTTTTGATTGTCTCAAACGAAACAACGCCTTCAATTTCGCTGATCATTGCGAGAGTCTTCGGTTTTCTTGCCTCAAAGAGTTCTTCAACACGCGGAAGACCCTGTGTGATATCCGAGCCGGAAGCAACGCCGCCGGTGTGGAATGTTCTCATGGTCAGCTGGGTACCCGGTTCACCGATGGACTGTGCAGCGATGATTCCGACTGCTTCACCGATGGTTACCGGATTGCCGGTTGCGAGGTTGGAACCGTAGCACTTGATGCAGGCGCCGTGGTCTGAGCAGCAGGTCAAAAGCGAACGAATCGTAACGTGGCGGATATGCGCAGCATCTTCCTTGCTCATGCCGCTTTCAAGCGCAGCGTTATACTTTGCGGTGAGATATGCGTCAACCTTGTCGGCGTCTGCTTCGGTGAGCATATGATCATTGTCCATGATAATTTCGCCGGTCTCTTCATCAACAATGTTGTTGAGCAGATAACGACCCTTGAGTCTCTCGGTGAGCGGCTCAAGAACACGGTTGCCGTCCATGATGTCATAGACTTCAAGACCCTCTGTGCAGCCGCAGTCTTCTTCGCGGATAATAACATCCTGCGAAACATCAACAAGGCGGCGGGTAAGGTAACCGGAGTCGGCGGTACGAAGTGCGGTATCGGCAAGACCTTTACGCGCACCACGGGAGGAAATGAAGTATTCCTGAACGTTCAGACCCTCACGATAGTTGGCACGAATGGGAACCTCGATGGTCTTACCGGCAGTGTTTGCGATAAGACCGCGCATTCCGGCGAGCTGACGCAGCTGGCTTTCAGAACCACGGGCACCGGAGTCAAGCATCATGTAGATTGGGTTGAACTTGTCAAAATTCTCTGTCAAGGCCTGGGCAACGCGGCTTGTGCAGACGTCCCATGCTTTGAGAACCTGTCTGGAACGGTCGGAGTTACTGAGAAGACCTCTGTTATACTTTCTGTTGACCTCGTCAACAATAGCTTCCGTTTCGGCAAGGATATCTTTCTTTGCCTCTGGAATAGTTGCGTCGCAAACGGCAACGGTAATGCCGCTCTTTGTTGAATATTTATAACCCTGGCTCTTGATGTCGTCAAGTACCTGAGCGGTTTTTGAAACGCCGTGAACTCTGATGCACTTATCAATGATTTTTCCGAGCATCTTTTTGTTGACAAGGGTTTCAACTTCAAGTCTGAAAAGGTTAGCCGGATCGCTGCGGTCAATAAAGCCGAGATCCTGCGGAATCGGAGCGTTGAAGATGACCTTTCCGAGAGTGGTTTCAACAAGCTCAGAAACTTTCTTTCCGTCAACTTCCTTATCCATGCGAATCTTGATCATGGCATGCAGGTCAATAACCTTTGCGTCATATGCCATCTGCGCTTCGTTTACGTCGCAGAAAGCCTTGCCCTCACCCTTTGCGCCGGGCTTTACAAGTGTGAGGTAATATGAGCCGAGAACCATATCCTGCGTAGGAACGGTAACAGGCTTTCCGTCCGAGGGCTTGAGCAGATTGCCCGAGGAAAGCATGAGGAATCTTGCCTCTGCCTGTGCCTCGGCGGAAAGAGGAACGTGAACAGCCATCTGGTCACCGTCGAAGTCGGCGTTGAATGCGGTACAAACAAGCGGGTGGAGCTTGATAGCCTTGCCCTCAACGAGCACCGGTTCAAACGCCTGAATGCCGAGTCTGTGAAGAGTGGGAGCACGGTTGAGCATTACGGGATGATCTTTGATTACTATTTCAAGAGCGTCCCAAACGCATTTTTCCTGGCGGTCAACGGTCTTTCTTGCGGTTTTGATATGAGTTGCAACGCCGGTTTCAACAAGACGTTTCATAACGAACGGCTTGAAGAGCTCAAGAGCCATCTCTTTCGGCAGACCGCACTGATAAATTTTGAGCTCCGGACCTACAACGATAACCGAACGTCCGGAATAGTCAACGCGCTTTCCGAGAAGGTTCTGACGGAAACGACCCTGCTTACCTTTGAGCATATCCGAGAGAGACTTGAGCGGGCGGTTGTTCGGACCGGTTACCGGGCGTCCGCGACGACCGTTGTCAATGAGTGCGTCAACAGCCTCCTGCAGCATTCTCTTTTCGTTGCGGATAATGATGCTCGGAGCGCCAAGGTCGAGCAGCTTTTTGAGACGGTTGTTGCGGTTGATTACACGGCGGTAAAGATCGTTAAGGTCGCTCGTTGCAAAACGTCCGCCGTCAAGCTGAACCATGGGGCGGATGTCCGGCGGAATGACCGGAACAACGTCAAGAATCATCCATTCCGGGCGGTTACCGGAGTTTTTGAAAGCTTCAACCACCTCAAGACGCTTGAGGATCTTGGCTTTTTTCTGACCGGTTGCATTTTCAAGAGCCTCTCGAAGCTCGGCGTCAAGAACATCGATGTCAAGTTCGCAAAGCAGCTCTTTGACAGCTTCTGCACCCATGCCTACACGGAATGTTTCGTCGTTATAATAATATTCTCTGATGTCCTCATACTGCTTTTCGCTGATGACCTGGCACTTTTTTACATTGGGAACCGTGCCGGGATCAATGACGATATAAGCGGCAAAATAAAGAACTCTTTCAAGATCTCTCGGAGACATATCGAGCATAAGTCCGATTCTTGAGGGGATACCCTTGAAATACCAGATGTGAGAAACGGGAGTTGCAAGCTCAATGTGACCCATGCGCTCACGGCGAACCTTTGCCTTTGTGATTTCAACATGGCAGCGCTCACAAATCTTTCCCTTGTGGCGGATACGTTTGTAACGTCCGCAATGGCACTCCCAGTCCTTGAGCGGTCCAAAAATCTTTTCGCAGAAAAGACCGTCGCTTTCGGGCTTGAGGGTACGGTAGTTTATGGTTTCGGGCTTTGTGACCTCGCCGTATGACCATTCTCTGATTTTTTCGGGAGAGGCAAGACCGATTTTGATTGATTCAAAGGTGATGTTTTCCATATATTTAAGTCAGCCCTTTCGTTATTTGAATTAAAGTGAGAAAGTGTTACGTTCGATTACAAAAAACATTATTCGTCAATGTCCGGAACAAAGCCGTGGTCATAGCCCGCATCATTGATCGTCGGGTTGATCTCATTGAAAAATTCGTTGTAATCAAAGGGCTTTTCTTCTTCATCCTCTTCTTCGTCGCCATCCTTATCCTCGTCATCGTCAAAACCGAGGTCAAGGTCATCGTCGTCGGAAGAGTCTGAATCGTCTTCAATGTCCTCGTCGTCCGCATCATCGTCATCACGAAGTTCTTCTTCGGCTTCTTCTGTGCGGCGGCGGTTATATTTGTGGAGAGTGACACCCTCATCGGTGTCAAGGTTCTGCTTTAGGTCGATCTCATTTTCGTCCGCATCAAGAACCTTGATGTCAAGACCGAGAGACTGAAGCTCTTTAATGAGAACCTTAAACGATTCGGGAACGCCCGCCTTGGGAATATTCTCGCCGTTGACAATAGCCTCGTAGGTCTTTACACGACCGACAACATCGTCTGACTTAACGGTGAGGATCTCCTGCAGGGTATAAGCTGCGCCGTAAGCTTCCAGCGCCCAAACTTCCATTTCACCGAAACGCTGACCGCCGAACTGCGCTTTACCGCCAAGGGGCTGCTGAGTAACGAGTGAATACGGACCTGTTGAACGGGCATGCATCTTGTCGTCAACAAGGTGGTGCAGCTTGAGGAAGTACATAACGCCGACTGTGACATCACCGTCAAATTTTTCGCCTGTACGTCCGTCAATAAGAGTTGATTTTCCGTTGGTTGAAAGACCGGCATATTCAAGAGCGGCTCTGATATCGTCCTCGTGCGCGCCGTCAAAAACGGGAGTCATGATTTTCCAGCCAAGCTCACGGCAGGCAAAGCCGAGGTGAACCTCAAGAACCTGACCGATGTTCATACGAGAGGGAACGCCGAGCGGGTTGAGCACGATGTCAAGCGGTGTTCCGTCTTCAAGGAAAGGCATATCCTCCTGCGGAAGAATACGTGAAACAACGCCCTTGTTACCGTGACGTCCCGCCATCTTGTCGCCGACCTGAAGCTTACGTTTCTGGGCGATATAGCAACGAACGACCTTGTTTACGCCGGGGTTGAGCTCGTCGCTGTTTTCACGCGTGAATTCCTCAACCTTGACAACGATTCCGTATTCGCCGTGAGGAACGCGCAGCGAAGTATCTCTGACCTCGCGCGCCTTTTCTCCGAAGATTGCACGGAGAAGTCTTTCTTCTGCGGTGAGCTCAGTCTCACCTTTCGGTGTAACCTTACCTACAAGGATATCGCCGGAATGTACCTCTGCGCCGACGCGGATAATTCCGCGCTCGTCAAGATCCTTGAGAGCGTCGCCGACGTTCGGAATATCGTTGGTAATCTCTTCCGGTCCGAGCTTGGTATCTCTTGCTTCAAGCTCATACTTTTCAATATGGATAGATGTATAAACATCATCGCGAACAAGCTTTTCATTGATGAGAACGGCGTCCTCGTAGTTGTAGCCCTCCCAGGTCATAAAGCCGATGAGTGCGTTTTTACCGAGACTGAGTTCGCCGTGATCCGTTGCGGGACCGTCGGCAACAACCTGTCCCTCAACAATTTCATCGCCCACGGCAACAACCGGACGCTGATTGATGCAGGTGCCCTGGTTGGAGCGCATGAACTTAATAAGGTTGTAGGTATCAACAATGTTATCTTCTGCAAGAACGTCAACTCTGTCTGCGCTGACATAGATGACCTTGCCGCCTCTTTTGGCAAGTACGCATACGCCGGAATCGGTTGCCGCCTTATATTCCATACCGGTGCCGACCATAGGTGAATCGCAGGTGAGGAGCGGCACAGCCTGGCGCTGCATGTTTGAGCCCATGAGGGCACGGTTTGCGTCATCGTTTTCAAGGAACGGAATGAGAGCGGTTGCAACAGAGACAACCATCTTGGGCGAAACGTCCATAAAATCGACCCTTGTGGGCTCAATTTCAAGGAATTCGTCGCGGTGGCGGGCGTTGACCTTTCTTCTCATGAAGTGACCTTCTTCGTCGAGCGGTTCGTTAGCCTGAGCAACGGTGTATTCGTCCTCAACGTCTGCGGTCATGTATTCATAGGTGTCAAGAACCTTTCCGGTCTCTTTGTCAACCGGACGGAACGGAGCTTCAACAAAGCCGTATTCATTGATTCTTGCAAAGGTTGCAAGATATGAGATGAGTCCGATGTTGGGACCTTCGGGAGTCTCGATCGGGCACATTCTTCCATAGTGGGAGTAGTGAACGTCGCGAACCTCAAATCCGGCGCGGTCTCTTGAAAGTCCGCCGGGTCCGAGCGCTGAAAGACGGCGCTTATGAGTAAGCTCAGCAAGAGGGTTGTTCTGATCCATAAACTGCGAAAGCGGAGATGAACCGAAGAACTCTCTGACCGCCGCAATAACCGGACGGGTGTTGATGAGAGCCTGCGGAGTGACCTTTTCCGGCTCCTGAGCCTGGAGAGTCATTCTCTCCTTGACAACTCTTTCCATTCTTGAAAAGCCTACGCGGAACTGATTCTGCAAAAGCTCTCCTACTGAACGGATACGTCTGTTGCCGAGGTGATCGATATCGTCTGCGCTGCCTACGCCGCAGGCAAGGCAGTTAAGGTAGTTGATCGAAGCAAAAATATCGTCAATGATGATATGCTTTGGAATAAGCTCGTCCCCTTTGCTTTCGAGAAAAGCGAGCTTTTCTTCACGGCTCATGTTCTCGGTTTCGGGGAGAATGTCCATAAGGACGGTGTATCGTACATGTTCGTTGATTCCGACCTCGCAAAGCTCTTCCTTTGTGAACTCCGGGAAGAACGGAAGAATGTCAACCATCTGGTTGGAGATGACCTTGACAGGCTCGTCACGACCCTCAACGGAAACATATGCAATCTTCGCGCCTGCCTGGGTAACTTCCATGGCGCGCTGCTTGGTCATGAGCTCTCCCTCTTCGGCAATGATCTCACCCGTGAGCTCGTTGACGATCGGGGCAGCAAGCTTAAAGCCGCGGATACGGTCAAAAAGCGCAAGCTTTTTGTTATACTTGTAACGTCCTACTCTTGAAAGATCGTAGCGGCGATCGTCAAAGAAGAGACCTTCAAGGTGGCTCTGAGCGCTCGAAAGTGTCGGCGGCTCGCCGGGACGGAGCTTTTTATAGACTTCAATAAGTGCCTCCTCGGTGTTCCTTGTGGGATCCTTTTCAAACGAAGCTTCTATTCTGTCGTCAAGTCCGAAGAAATCGCGGATATCGCTGTTGGAGTTGAGACCGAGGGCGCGGATAAACGTGGTGATGGGAATTTTTCTGTTTTTATCGATGCGGACATAGAAAAGATCGTTCTGATCCGTCTCATATTCGAGCCATGCGCCGCGGTTGGGAATGACTGTTGTTGTGAAGAGCTTTTTGCCGGTGACATTATGGGTCATGCCATAATACACGCCGGGCGAACGGACGAGCTGAGAGACAATAACGCGTTCTGCACCGTTGATGACGAAAGTGCCGCTGTCTGTCATGAGCGGAAAATCGCCCATATAAACTTCGCTTTCTTTTACTTCGCCTGTCTCCTTGTTATAAAGCCTTGCGGTAACGCGCATGGGAGCGGCATATGTTGCGTCGCGCTCCTTGCATTCCCTGACGGAATACTTGCTCTTTTTTTCCATACGGTAGTCAACAAAACTGAGACTGAGGTTTCCGCTGAAATCCGTAATATCCTCAATGTCCCTGAGGACTTCCTTAAGACCGGTTTCAAGGAACCAGCGGTAAGAATCCTTCTGAACCTGAATGAGGTTCGGCATTTTCATGACCTCTTGAATTTTACCAAAGCTCTTGCGAACATTGGTGCCGAGTTTCACATCGGTAACATTGACCATTCGCTTATCACTCCACGTTTTTTATTTGCCTTACGCGGCATACGCTGTGCCCTGCACAGAAGTTGAAAAAAATCTATTGACTTTTTGATTTATAAATGCTATCATGCTCTTGTAAGAGGTAAAAAAGGCACAAGGGCACATTTTCACATTATATGTTCCGATAGGATACCACAAACGCTTGTGCAAAGTCAAGCGATTTGTGTGAATTTCTTTGCCTTTGTTTGAATTTTTTTGATTTTTTCCGCCTGTGTGCCGGATTTTTTTCTTTTTTATTGACCTATTTGAACTTTCATCACATAAAACAGCCGCCGCTTTTTTCTGCAAAGCTCTAAAGTCTTGTGCAGAGAAAAACGGCGGTTTTCTGTCATTATTTCTTTTTATGTTTAAAAACACGAGGTCGAGTGGATAAAAGCTGTGGATTTTTCTTTTCTTCATGAGCTGCTTTATGAGCTGCTTTGGTCAACATTTTTTCCCCAGTCGGGCTTTCATAAAGCTGTGCCTCACAAACCGGGCAAACCTGCCTGCCCTCCGGAATCTCTCTTCCGCAGCAGATACAGCGTTCGGTTTTAAAAATATAAATTGACTTTTTCATCTGCCACCTCTTCAAAGCGAATGCTTCCTGACATATTCATTATTACAAAGACATGATAATATTTTAAAGCTGTATACACATAATAGCACAGACAGCTCCGCTTGTGAACAGACTCCACCAGATAATCGTCCGACAAAGTCCGCGCTTGTTCAGAGCCGCTCTTCACGCTACAGTTTAGCGGAAAATCCGCTAAATGTCAAGACCAAATCAGTGCGGCAGATATAATCACATCGGTGATGCTATAATGTATAAGAGAATACGCGACCTAAGGGAAGACAAAGACATGACGCAAAAGCAGCTTGCGGAAATACTCTCTTGCAGCCAGCGTGTATACAGCAACTATGAACGCGGAGAGCTTGATATTCCTACGGAAATACTAATCAAGCTTTCGCTTTTCCACGGCGTTTCCGTCGATTACATTCTCGGCTTAACAGATAAACCGGAACGCTTGGAATAAACGGTAAAGGAGCAGTTACAATGGTAAAAACGGTTTCAATCGTCAGCCTTTCAAGCGGCGTTATGGGCGAGAGTTTTTTGTCGCATGAAATCAGAATAGGCACAAAGCGTCTTGAAAAAATGGGTCTGAAAGTCAAATTCGCGCCTAACGCTCTGAAAGGAACCGAATACATAAAAAATCACCCCGAGGCGCGAGCCGCAGATTTGCTTCAAGCTTTTTGCGATGAAGAAACGGACATGATTCTCTGCGCGATCGGCGGAGATGACACGTATCGGCTGCTGCCTTATCTCTTTGAAAACGACGAGCTAAAAAACGCAGTTTCAAAAAAGGTGTTCCTCGGCTTTTCAGACACAACGATAAACCACCTCATGCTCCACAAGGTCGGGCTGCCCACATTTTACGGACAGGCTTTTCTGCCCGATGTCTGCAAACTGGACCGCGAAATGCTGCCGTATACCAAAAAGTATTTTGAAGAACTCATTTTTTCCGGCAAAATAAGCTCAATTACGCCAAGCAATATTTGGTACAACACAAGAACAGATTTCGGCAAAGATCAAATCGGAACGCCGAACCCTCCTCACCGTAACCGCGGCTTTGAGCTGCTCCAGGGCGACCCGCTTTTTTCCGGAAAAATCCTCGGCGGCTGTGTTGACACGTTTTATGACATTTTTGACGGCGAACGACATTCGGACATGCCCTTTCTTTGCAAAAAATATGCTCTGTTCCCGAGCGCGGAGGACTGGAAAAGAAGAATCCTCTTTCTTGAAACGAGTGAAGAAAAGCCATCACCGCAAAAATACCGCAAGGCTCTTGAATATCTCAAAAGTGCCGGTGTTTTTGACGCTGTTTCCGGCGTACTCGTCGGAAAGCCCATGGACGAAACGTACGACAGCGAATACAAGCGGATTCTGAAAGCTGTCATAGGTAATTCAAAATTGCCTGTTCTGTGTAACATCAATGTCGGTCACGCCCTGCCACGCTGCATTATTCCGTTCGGCATCACTGCCGCAGTCGATGCAAAAAAGCAGCAGATCACTTTTGAAAACGATTAAACAAAAACCTCCTTTGTACGCCTTTTTGGCATACAAAGGAGGTCGTTTTTCTGTATTAAAGATCCTTGAGGTGTTTGCTTCTGCTCGGGTGGCGCAGCTTTCTGAGCGCCTTTGCCTCAATCTGGCGGATACGCTCACGTGTAACGTTGAACGCTTTTCCAACTTCTTCAAGAGTCTGCGGCGTGCCGTCTTTAAGACCGAAACGCAGCCTCAGAACCTCCGCTTCACGAGGAGTAAGAGTTGAAAGAACCTCATTGACCTTGGTTTTGAGAAAAGTCATCGCAGCGGCATCCGCAGGAGAGAGCGCGTCCTCATCGGGAATGAAATCTCCGAGATGACTGTCCTCCTCCTCGCCGATGGGAGTTTCAAGAGAAACCGGCTCCTGCGAAATTCTGAGAATATCGCGAACCTTGTCAACCGGCATTGAAAGCTCCGCGGCAATGTCCTCCGGCGTGGGGTCTTTGCCATCGCGATGGAGGAGCATATTGCTCGTCTTTTTAACTTTGTTTATCGTTTCAACCATGTGTACCGGAATACGGATCGTTCTGCCCTGGTCGGCAATAGCTCTTGTGATTGCCTGTCTGATCCACCACGTTGCATAGGTTGAAAATTTGAAACCCTTTGTGTAATCAAACTTGTCAACCGCTTTGATAAGTCCGAGATTGCCCTCTTGAATGAGGTCAAGGAACATCATACCTCTGCCGACATAGCGCTTTGCAATGCTGACAACCAGACGCAGATTAGCCTTTGTGAGCCTGTCCTTCGCCTCCTGATCATTGTCGGCAATGCGGATAGCAAGCTCAATTTCCTCCTCCGGTGTGAGCAGAGGAACACGTCCGATGTCTTTGAGATATACCTTCACCGGGTCGTCGATAACGGCGCTTTTGCTGTCTGTCGGGAGCGGCACGTTCTCATATCCCTTGGGAATGTCGATATCCATAGAAATGCTGTCGAGCATATCGTCGCCAAGATCGTCAACAATTTCAATTCCATGGCTTTCAAGAGTTGAATAAAGCTTTTCAATCTCTTCAATATCAATGTCGGCTTCAACAAGGACCGTATCAATGTCCGTTGAATTGAGCTTTCCGGTGGCAATACCCTTGTCGATGAGCGCTTTGACCATTGCTTTTTTCTCTGTGTTTTCCATGAATACAACTTCCTTTCGTTTTCTGCTTTGCCCGACCCGGCAAAAAGGATCGGACGCCGTGAGTCCTCGCCTTTTCAAGCCGTTGACGAGAGTTTATTATTTTACAGTATTAGCTGAAATATTACTTTATATTACTTTTCTTTTTTGCTTTTCACAAGATTTTTAAACTGCGCCATATATTCGTCGTCGCTCATTTTTGAAACATCAACAGCGCTCTGTTTTTCTTTTTTCGCTTCGCTTTCAAGGGCGTCAACGCAGTCAAGCAGTTCCTTTTTGGTTCCGAAGCAGCCCTCGCTCTGCTTAAGCAGACGAACAAGAGCGTCCATTTCCTCCGGTGAAAGTTCACCGGAAAGATATGTCAGCTCAAACGGAGAATTATCTCTCGAGCGCGCATCAAGAATTTTATATATTCTTCCGAGGTGAGGTACGCTGAAACTCTCTTCGCTCAGTCTTTCACGTATCGCCGGAAAGAATGCGGGGTTTTCATAAAGCAGAGATATGATTCTCTCCTGCGCCTTAACTGCTCTTACCGCGGTATCGGTTTTGAGACGCATTCTGCTCATACGCTCCATTGACTCGCGCTGAATAGATTCATACTTTTTCTTTTCGGATTTATAAGCACCGCTTCTTTTCAGTTGATTTATGCGAGCGGTAATCGCCGTTTTTTCAACATTCAGTTCCTCGGCAAGTCGGGAAACATAGACCTCAACCGCAATTGAATTTTTCACCTTTGAGAGAATATCCGCAGCCAACGTAAGGTACCGAACCTTTCCGTCCGAAGAATCGAGGTCAAGACCGTCCCGGGCTTTGAGCAGAGCGAACTCAATATCGTTTTCCGCGCCCTCAATAAGCTTTCGGAATTTTTCCGCCCCAAAGTTTTTGAGAATTTCGTCCGGATCCTTTCCGCCGCTCAAACGTATTACGCGCATTTTCATACCTATTGAAGAAAACACGCCGATCGCGCGCTCTGTAGCTTTCCGTCCGGCTTCATCGTTGTCATAGCAAATGAGTATTTCGTCGGCGTAGCGTGCAAGCAAATGCGCCATCTCTCCGGTGAGAGCCGTTCCGAGGCAGGCAATTGAATTAGTAAATCCTGCCTGGTGCAAAGCTATTGCGTCCATGTATCCTTCAACGAGTATCAGCGATCTCTCCTTTGAATTTTTTGCAAAGTTGAGACCGAAAACGCCGAGACTCTTTTTATAGACCGGTGTGTCCGAGGTGTTGATATACTTGGGCTTGCTGTCGTCAAGAACCCTGCCGCCAAAAGCCACAACATTGCCTCTCGGGTCGATGATCGGAACCATCACACGGTTGCGAAAATTATCATAAAACGATGTCTTTCCGTTTTTTTCGCTTTTATTTGCGAGGTTTGCCTCATACGCTTCTTCATATGAATAGCCCTTTTCGCGAAGATGAGAAAGGAGCTGCCGCCAATCGTTCGGTGCATATCCGAGTCCGAAACGCGTAATTGTTTTTTGCGTATAGCCGCGCTTATAGTAATACTCGAGCGCCGCTCTGCCTTTTTCACCCATCAGACATTCATGAAAAAATCTCGCCGCCTCACGATTCATTTCATAAATGCGTTTTCGCTTTTGCGCCATGGAATCATCAAATCCGTCCGCAGGCATCGTCATGCCTGCCCTGTCGCACAAAAAGCGCACCGCCTCATAAAAATCGAGATTTTCAATTCTTCTTATAAAGCTGACGACCTCGCCGCCGGCTCCGCAGCCGAAGCAGTAAAAGCTGCCGTTTTCCGGATACACGGTGAAAGACGGCGTTTTTTCATTGTGGAACGGACAAAGACCGACAAGGTTTTTTCCGCGCCTTTTGAGCTGGACATATCCGGATATAATATCCGTAATATCGCAGCGCATGCGAAGCTCAGAAAGAAAATCATCGCTTATTCTCACCGTTCTCACCTCCGTGCCGGGATGCTTTGTATTATCCCTGCCATGAGGAGGGAATAAAGTATTTTGAAAAAGTTTTGAGCGCGTAACCGTCTGTCATGCCGGCTATGTAGTCGCATACCGCTCTTTCGGTACCCTCGCGCCACGCTATCGAGATGTACTCGTTGGGCAGCTCATCCGGATGTTCACAGAAGAAAGAAAACAGCTGTTTAAGCATCGAAATAGCTTTGCCCTCTTCGCTTTTGCAGACCGGGTTTGTATACACACGGTCAAACATAAATTCATGAAGAACATCAAACGCACCCTGTATTTCCGGATCAAGGCGAACATCGTCAGCAGTGTTACGTATTGCGGAAAGAACAAGCGTGTTGATGCGCTCGCTTTTGCTTTTGCCGAGGATCCGTCTCACGTCCGGCGGAAGGTTCTCCTCACTGAGCACCCCGCCGCGTTCAGCGTCGTCAATGTCATGGTTGATGTATGCAATTCTGTCGGCGAGCTTGACGATCCTACCTTCAAGCGTATCAGCTTCTTTTCCGCGCGTATGGCAGAGTATGCCGTCGCGCACTTCATAGGTAAGGTTCAGACCCCTGCCCTCTTTTTCAATCACATCAACCACTCTGAGACTCTGCTCAAAATGTCTGAATCCGCCGTCCATAACGGAATTGAGGGCACGCTCGCCTGCGTGACCGAACGGCGTATGACCGAGATCGTGACCGAGAGCAATAGCTTCGGTCAGATCCTCATTAAGCGAAAGACCAACAGCAATTGTGCGCGCAATCTGCGCAACCTCAAGGGTATGCGTAAGGCGTGTTCTGTAATGATCGCTGTCCGGCGAAAGAAAAACCTGAGTCTTGTGTTTCAGCCGGCGGAAAGCGCTGCAATGAATGATTCTGTCTCTGTCACGCTGAAAAGCGGTGCGAACAGAGCATTCCTCTTCCGGTCTTGCCCTGCCCTTTGTGTCAATGCAAAGGCAGGCATACTCGGAAAGCACTCTTTTTTCATTTTCAAGAGTTTTGAGCCTGATTTCGTCCACAAAGCGACCCCCCTTTTCCGGTTTTCACTTATATATACGATTTTTTTCGCCTTTTCCCCCTAAATTTTTAAAAATTTTTCGCCAAGTTTTTTGCACCTTACTTTTCCGCAGCTTTTGTCGAATATTACAGCGTCAAGTTTTTCAAAATTGTCTGACGGTATTCTGAATCTTAAACAGACGTTTTGAGCAAAATCAACGTTTTCCACAATGCCGCCCTGCTCACACACAAGAGTTTGCAGCCTGCCGTAGAAATTATAGTCGCAGGTGACCTCGCCGACATAACAGAGCGCCATGGTGATTATTCCCGCCGCGTCAATACCGATTTTTGCCGTTTGGGTATATGCACGGACAAGTCCGTTTGCACCGAGCAGCACCCCGCCGAAATATCGGGTCGCAACAACCGCGCAATCGGTCAGCCCCTCTTTGAGCAGAACATCAAGCACCGGCATTCCCGCCGTGCCCTGCGGCTCACCGTCATCGCTGTAGCGACGTATCTGTCCCTCGCGCAGGCAGTATGCATACACATTGTGCCTTGCGTCGCGATGCTTTGCCTTGATAGAATTGATGAACTCGACCGCCTGCTCATTGGTCTGAACCGGTGCAGCGTAGCCGATAAAGCGCGATTTTTTGACAACGAACTCATCGTTCGCCGCCGTTTCAAGGGTTTTATAGCTTTCCATGCGGTCACCTCGCTTATTTAAAATCATACGTTAAATATCAAACGGTGCAACAGCTGCGCCGGTGCGCAGTTTAAAATTCACCGTATACGCCGCCAAGTTGACTGATAAACATTTTTATAGATACACAAGAAAAAAAGGCGGGACAAATAGCTCCGCCTTAATTCACACTGATCAAGCTGCAAAATTACTTATTCTTTGCAAGGTTGAAACGCTTATTGAACCTGTCAACACGTCCGCCGGTATCAACGAGCTTCTGCTTACCTGTGAAGAACGGGTGGCAGTTGGAGCAGATATCAACACGAAGGTCCTTTTTGGTTGAACCGGTTTCAATCGTTGCGCCGCAAGCGCATCTTACGGTTGTCTGTTCATACTTGGGATGGATTCCCTCTTTCATTATGTTTCACCTCTTTCGTCAAATAGACATTATGAAATGTTACTATCAACATACCGCAGTATTGTAGCACACATTATTTTAAAAATCAACAATTTTTCAGAATTTTTTTCCCCTTTTATTCCACTGCTATCTCTTTTCCGAGGTGGAAAGAATACAGCAGTGTTTTTGAAACCTCGTACCCTGTGCAGAGAGCAAGAGCCTTTTTGTATGTTCTGACCTGAGAGGAATATTTTTCTCTGAACTCATTTTCCGAATCAAGTCGGTCTGTTTTGTAGTCAAGCACAACCAATTTTCCGTCCTCAAGAAAAATGCAGTCTGCAATGCCCTGAATCATGACCTTTTCATCTTCAAAGCGCGAAAGCGACGGATAAACCTCGGCAATCGGCACACTGACGGTAAACTTTTTTTCTCTCATAACAAGCGGACTTTCAAGAATACGCCTTGCCAATTTGCTTTCAAAAAAGTGTTCCAGCTGTCTGCGGCTGATACAGTCGCACTGCTCCTTTGTGAGAAGTCCGCGCTCAAAAACAGCGTTTATCTCATTTTCAAGGTCGTCAGCCGCGTTTTTGTAGTCGGCAAACTGCATAAATGCGTGGGTTGCAATTCCTCTCTGTGCGCCGGTGAGCTTTCCGCCGGAAAGAAACGCCGGTCTTGACGAGGCAAAATACTCGCGGTCAACTGCGTTTTTGTCAACTTCTGAGGCGGCACGCTTGCTGACAACATATGACAATTCCTCATATGGGTATTGCCACGAGAGCCTTTTTTCAAGTTCAAAAAGGAGCGCAGGGTCGGCTTCTGCATTTTCGGTCTCTTTCTTCGTATAGACTTCATCAAAGCCGTCCGCAACAACAAGCTTAAAAGGAATTTTTTTCAGCAAAACGATGTTTTCGCCGATTCCCGCCTCTTCGCGCAGCCGTTCTGCGCCCTCGTGGCGCAAAAACGCGGCAAGCAGCCAATCCGTGTAACTCGCGGCAAGCGAACAGGCAAACGCAGTGAGCTTTTCCGATGCCGGATCGATAAGAGAAGAACACTTGAGCGCCTTTTTTGCCGCGTTGTCCTCGGCTGCAACCATGATGAGCTTTTCCTTTGCCCTCGTCATGGCAACATAAAGCACTCTCATCTCCTCCGATACGGTGTCATCACGCAGCGCCTTTGCAACCGCTCTGTGGCATACGGTAGCATACTGCGCCATAGTATCCGCGTCGCGGCGAATAAGTCCCAAACCGTGCAGCGGACTGATGACCGCGTTCTTGATTTCATCGCTGCGGTTAAACCGAGACGAGCAGCCGGCAACGATGCAAACCGGAAATTCAAGTCCCTTTGACTTGTGTATCGTCATAATTTTCACAACATCAGCCTCTGAAGAAACTCCGACTGCGCCCGGCAGATCGCCCTTTGTTTTTTCAAGCCTGTCAATAAAGCGTATAAATCCCGAAAATGAAGCATAGCCTGCTTTTTCATATATATCCGCATAGTCAAGCAAGAGCATCAGATTTTCTCTTTTGGCTCCCGAGCCTTTAACCGAACGCACAACGCTGTCAATTCCCGTCTCGTCATATATCATTCTGACAAAATCGCCAACGCTCATGCATACACCTATTCTGCGCCAGCGTTCAATCTTTTCAAGCATGGCGGCACTCTTTTCGTCTTTGCGCTCCCTTGCCGAAAGCAGACAGGAATAAATACTTTTTCCGCGGCAGTTTATCCGCAGGTCGGCGCACTCGTCCGGCGTAAAGCCGAACAGCACAGACACCATAACGCTCAAAAGAGGTATGTCCTGCTCCGGGTTATCAACAACGCGCAAAACATTCAGCAAAAGTCTGACCTCGTTCGCGGTGAAAAACTCCGCGTCAATCTGAGTAAAGCACGGTATTCCCCTCTCTCTGAGTGCAGAGGCATAAGTTATGCCTTTTTTTCCTCCCACTGCGCGCATAAGAATGCAGATATCCTTATACTGCACCGGACGCTCTCCGCCGTTTTCACCCTTAACGGTATATCCGCTTTTTACAAGCTTTTCAACGAGTGAGGCAACGTACCGCGCTTGAAAAACAAGCTTTGCGTCGCTTTCTGTTTTGTCAATTCCACCGGTTTCAAGAATATGAAATTCGGCACACTCGTCGTTTTTTTCTCCGTAGGGAGCTGAAAAAACAAGCTCCTCCTCTTCGCCGTAATCAACGCCGCCCATTTTTTCGCTCATAAGCTGAGAAAAAACAAAGTTGACCGCGTCCGTCACGCTCCTTCTGCTGCGAAAGTTGTTTTTGAGCACAATCTTTGCCGGGTACTTTTCTTTTTCTCTTTCATAAAGCGGCAAAGCGTTTTTGAGTGAAATAAAAATTTCCGGCATAGCCTGACGAAAACGATAAATGCTCTGCTTCACATCGCCTACTCTGAAGAGGTTGCCGTTTCCGAGAGCCTCAAAAATCATGTCCTGCGCCTTGTTGGTGTCCTGATACTCGTCTATAAGTATTTCATCAAAATTCTTTTTCAGCTCCCGCGCGAGTTCCGTGATTTCAAACCCGTTCACGGTTTCGCGTACAAGCAGCCGCAAAGCATAATGCGTTACGTCATTGAAATCGGCAAGCTGTTTTTCTTTTTTCAGCATTGAAAAATGAGACGCATAGCTCTTGACGCAGCTGCACAGGCTTTTCACCATAGGAGCAAAAAAATGCATGTCATCTTTGAACTCCTCCTCTGAGGAACAGAAAAGCTTTGGCAGATTCGTTTTGATTATATCCTTGATTCTGTCGCGGCTCGTGCAAAGAAAAGTAATTTCCGGACTGTCTGCATACTCTTTCGGCGTATTTCCGCGCCGTTTCATTTCAAATGCAAAAATCGCACGGCATATTTTGTCCCAATCATTTTCTTCAAGACATTCTTCAATGTATCTGATCTGCGCCTCATCGCTCTCAATTGCAGGAAGAAAAGCCTTTTCAAGACCCTCACAGCCGCAGACCGTTCTTTTCATTGCAAAAAGAGTCTCTCTGCAATAAGAGACCGCCGAGCGCGCATAATCAAGTATAACTTTTCCGAAAACGCTGTTTGAAACAGAGTCACCGTTTTCATACTGCGCGCCGATTCCGTCAAGCCAGCTTTCCGGGAACGGATATGACATGCTGTGCTTATACATTTCAAGAATCATTTCAGAAAGAAAAGCGTCGTCTCTGCCTTTGAAAAGCAGCTCAACAAGGTCGGTGAAGCTCCTTTCATTTTTGAGATACTGTTCCTCCATGGTCAGTTCCATCGCTTTTTGAGAAAGGAGGGCAAGCTCGCCGTCGTCGGCTATCTGAAAATCCGGAGAGATATCAAGCTCTTCAAAATGCTCACGCACAAGAGAGCTGCAAAACGAGTCAATGGTGCAAATTTTTGCCGAAGGGAGAAGCATTTTTTGCGCCGCAAGGCGTTCATCGGAGGGATTCTTTTTAATTTCCTCTTCAAGTGCAGAGAGTATTCTTCCTCTCATTTCCGCCGCAGCGGCTTTTGTGAACGTAACGATCAAAAGTCTGTCTGCGCTGCCGCCGCTTTCGCCGTCCGTCAGGCGTTCAATCACGCGCTCAACAAGAACGGCAGTTTTTCCTGAGCCTGCCGCCGCGCTGACAAGAATGCTGCCACGCCTTGAATCAATCGCGTTTTTTTGTTCCGCCGTCCAATTTCTTGCCATAGTCAGTCTCCCTCCTTTTCTCCGAGTTCAGAGAGGCATTCGCTGTGGGTCTTCGGTACGATATATCTTTTTGCACCGTTTTTCTCCCTCATACAAACCGCCGCATAAGGGCACCACTCGCAGGTTTTGTCGTGTCCCTTTCCGAACACGGGCAGAGCCGGAATTTTTCCCGCATGGAGGTTTTCTCCCATTTCGCTCATAATTCTTTCAAGCTTTTTCTGCAATTTTTCAAGCTGAGGCAGAGAAATGAACTTTCCGCTCAAAGCCCCGCTTCGCTTGTTTATTTTAATCGGTATGAACCGTCCGCTCAATGAATTGTCCATGCCCTTTATAACTTCTCCGTCGTCAAGAATCATGCCGTCCATTTTTCCGCCTGAAAGCATCTGATTGAACACTGTTTCTCTGTCGTCCGAACGCTCCGCAGAAAAAGCCTCCAGCCTTGCCGGAAGATAAAGAACCCCCGAGGGCACAGCGTCTTTATATTCGCCTTTTCCGTTTCTCCATATTGAAACAAGATAAAGAAGCATCTGCATTCCCAGCCCGGCAAAAACGTCACTGAGCGAAAACTCCTTCAGTCCGGTTTTGTAATCAACAACGCGAACATAGTTTTTTTCCTCGGTTTTCATCATGTCAACGCGGTCAACAATACCGAACAGCTCAATATAACCGTTTTTGAGCGGTATTTTCATAGGCTCAACCGATTTGCCCTCTTTGATGGGTACTTCAAAACCGACAGGTTCAAAATCGCTCTCTTCAAATTCGCACAGCAGCCTGTCCGTGATTGCGCAAAGCGTTTTGAAAAGTCGGTCATAAAGATAAAGAAACCTTGAACTTTTTCCCTCTGTGCCGCCCATGTACTTGTTCATGTAATCTTTAAGAAGCGCAGTAATTTCTCTTTCCGCCTGTTCCTCGGTGAGGGAGTGGATACCGCTGCCGCTGTGATTTTTCAAAAGCTTTTCAAGAACCTCATGAACGACCGTACCCATGCTTGCCGGGTCAAGCGCGGCGGTTTTGCGCTCCTTTGCTCCCATTCCGTAACGGCAGAAATATTTAAACGGGCATTCGCCGTATACCTCAAGCTGCGAGGCGGAAAGACTCAACCGTTTTCCAAAAAGGAGCTGCGCCTTTTCGGGCGAAGAAAAGGAGAAAACGTTTTTTCCGTTGGCTCGCAAAAGCGCTCTGAGTTTTCCCGTGTACTCCTGCTTTGAAGCAAAATACTTTTTGAGTGTGTTTTCAAGCACGGTATTTTCATGCCACTTTTCAGCCGCAAACTCAAATGCGGCAGTCTCACTCTCCGGCAAAGCGCCGAAAAACGGGAAAGACTCCTCCTCAATTTTCGGAAAAAGCCTGTGCAAACCTGTAACGATTTCTGACGGAGAAATTTTTGCGCCGGATTTATCCGTCAGCGCATACGAAACATAAAGCCGCTCTCTCGCGCTGCAAAGTGAGCCGTACAAAAGAAAACGTTCTTCGGCAGAAAAATCTGCTGCGCTTTTTGAATAAAACGGCAGCCTTTCCCGTAATTTTTCGCTTTCAAAAAAGGAGAAGATTCCCTCGCTTTTTGTGAGCAGCGGAAATATACCGTCATTTGCACCAACAACAAAAATAACCTTTGGCATAAGCGTCTGAATGCGTCCCGCATCGCAGATATACACCTCGTCATAGCCGCTCGGCAGTTTTCCGAGTGTGAGAGTTGAAACTGCGGCGGAAAACAGCTCACAGAGCTTTTTCTGCGGTATCACAGCGTTCCCGAACACCTGAGAAAGGTCATCAAAAACAGAAACGATACTGTCCCAAACCTGCCCCTGCGCCAAAGCAAGCTCAATTTCTCCGTTCCTTTCAAGCTCAAGGGCATAGTTTTTGAGGTTTTCATCAATGCCCTGCTCAAGTATAAATTCAAAAGCGCCTTTCAAGCAATCCTGCGCGTTCTTTTCTCTGAGCTTTTCCCGCAGCCGAAGCAGCGGACTTATGAGCCTGTTCTTTGAAGCATTGAGTTCAGAAAGCCTTTCTTTTCGCCTGTCGTCCATTTCAATACCAAAGCCGTCCGGATTGTCTTTCCACTCGCCGCACAGTGCCTTTGAATCAAGACTCCACATAAAAGCATAATTTTCAATTTCCGAAATCTCGTCCCACGAAAGCGCGGTAAGACCTGTTTTTGCATATTTCATCAGCCTTTCAAGGTCAATACCGAATGCAAGTATTTCAAACACCGTTTTCACGAGTACGGAAAGCGGCTCATTCATAATTTCCGCACGTCTGTCCTCAAAAACGGGCACACCGTATTTTCTGAGACTGTAACGTATCTCTTTTTGATATGCGCCCTCGCTGCGATACACAACGGCAATATCGCGGCAGCGCAGATTTTCCTCGCGCAAAAGGCGGTGTATCTCGCAAGCGACAAAGTCACACTCCTCCCGTATATCCGGCGCGTTGACAATGCGGATAGCCGATGAGCTGCCGCCGAAAGGTTCGGCACACAGATCAAAAAAGTTCTTTTCAAGATATCTGAGTTCCGGAGAAGAATAGACAGAAAAACCTCTTTCTCCGTCGCGCAAGACAATAGTTTTTCCAAGCGGCACGCCGTGCTTTTCCGCGGCGTTCACAAGTCGCTTTGCCGTTTTTGAAACGCAGAAAAACTGGCTGAGACTGCTTTCAACATAAAGCTCATCGGTGCAAAGAGTCACATATACTTTCTTTGCACGGCGCAGCATCAGCTCAATGATTTTCATTTCCTGCCCGGAGAAGGCGCGAAAATCGTCAACGGCAATAATTTTTTCGTCAAAGATGTCGCTGTCAAGCAGAATATCATACACAGCCGAAAGAATATCACGGTCGTCAAAAAAGCTTTGAGAAACAAGGGTATTATAGGTTTCAAATATCAGCGCGGTCTCCTGAGTCTTTTTTTTGAGGAGACCGTCAGGCATTTCTTTTGCCGCGTCATAGAGGTCAAGCGGCTCAATTGCCTCTTTTTTGAAAAGCGCTATCTGCGAGAGCATTTTTTGCGCAAAAACCGTTGATGAACGGTGGCGCGAAAAAAAGCTCAGCCTTTCCTCAAGAGAATCGAGCGCAAGACTCATCAGAACGGTGTTTGCCGTGTCTTTGAGAATCGGCTTTGAAACTCCTCGGCAGGTTTTGAAGACGTAATCCGCAAGCCTTGTGAAAGAGAGCACCTCAACCTCCGACGCAAGACGCGGACCGAGAACGTCAAGTATGCCTTTGTCACTTTCAAACGTGAACTGACGCGGAACAATGAGCAGCGTTTTTTCGCCCTTTTCTGCAAAAGAACCGAGCAGCGAATGGGTATAGGTAGTTTTACCCACTCCCTCTCTTCCGATTATAAAATTGAGCACCTGCCAGCCCTCCTTATGCTTTATTCTGTAATTTAGGTCCAATTAATGCCCTGCCTTGCGCTTGCAAAAGGCAGAGAAATCTTTGGGTAAGATTATACAGTCTTTTTGCACAGTTTTCAATCCGTATTGAAATTATCGCGGTCAATGTCCGTTTTTCGGTACATTCCTCAATTTTTTCTCAGCGCATCTGCACGTCTCGCGCTCCCATTGCGCCCGTAAAACAACAAGGTTCAAGCCTGTGCTATTGAATTTCGCAAGAAAACAGAGTATAATCATAGCGCAGACAACGCCTTTTTCAGACGGAGTTTTTATTATTTTCTGTCGAAAATTCGGGAATAAGATACCCCTTGGCTCTGTTTGCAGCTGTTCTAAACCTCTGCTTTTTGCAAGACAAAGCAGGGAATTGTTTCGATTTAATTCAGAACACACAATAACATTTAGGAGTACCGTCATGAAAACTTATTCTTTACATATCCTCCGCCACGGACTGACCGAGGGAAATCTCAAAGGTCTTTATATCGGTCACACGGACATGCCGCTTTGCAGCGAGGGAAAAGAGCAACTCAGACAAATGAAAAACGAATATGTCTATCCGCAAAGCTCCTTTGTTTTTTCAAGTCCGCTGAAACGCTGCCTTGAAACGGCACAGATTTTATATCCCGGAATAAAGCCCATTATCATCGACGGCCTCATTGAATATAACTTCGGCTCGTTTGACGGAAAGGACGCAGAAGAGCTGCATAAAAAGCACCCTCTTTTTGACCGTTGGCTAGCCGGCGAAAAAGGCGTTGCTCCCCCATTCGGAGAAACAAATGAAGATTTTTCAAAACGTGTTTGCCTTGCATTTATGAAAATAGTTGACGCCGTAATCAAGACCGGCACGGATAATGCCGTCATTGTCACACACGGCGGTGTAATGACATCTATTCTGTCGTTCTTCGCACTGCCGGAGGCTGCGGCTCATGAGTGGCTTGCTCCCACCGGCTGCGGCTATACTCTCAGAATCACCCCCTCGCTTTGGGCGAGCGGAAAAAAGCTTGAGGCAATCAAAGAGATTCCCCTTGCCGAGGAGTCGGCGGACAACTATTACGACGGTTGGGACTACTATCCCGATGACGACGGCGATTTTGACGTTTCCGAGTATCTCTACGACGAAGAATATAAAGAGGAGAAAGACGAATGAACATTCTTGTTCTCGGCGATGTTGTGTCGCAATGCGGCTGCGAAAAGGTACGCGCAGCGCTCCCCGGCTTTAAAAAGCTGAAAAACATCGACCTGTGCCTTGCCAACGGAGAAAACAGCGCAAAGGGCAACGGAATTACGCCTCAGAGCGCCGACTACCTTTTTTCAAGCGGCGTTGACTTCATCACCACGGGCAACCATGCTTTTCGCCGGGCTGAAATGCATGATTATTTTGACGAAAGCGATTTTGTTATCCGTCCGTATAATTACCCGCCCGGGGCTCCGGGAAAAGGCGTCGGCATAATCGATATGGGAAAAGTTCAGATAGGCATGCTCAACCTTTCCGGAACAATGTTCATGGAAAGTCTTGAAAATCCGTTTTACGCCGCGGACAGAGCGCTTGAAGAAATGAAAAGCTGCCGTATAAAGCTTGTTGATTTTCATGCGGAAACAACGAGCGAAAAAAAGGCTTTGGGTTTTTATCTTGACGGCAGAGTATCGGCGGTTTTCGGCACTCATACTCACGTTCAGACCAGTGACGAATGCATACTTGAAAAAGGAACCGGCTATATCACCGATCTTGGCATGTGCGGCGCGACAGACAGCGTTCTCGGTGTAAAAAAAGAAGCGATCATCAAAAAATTCAGAACCAATCTGCCCGTATTTTTTGAAACTCCCGAAAATCTCCCGTGCGAAATCAACGGCTGCATTTTTTGCATTGATGAAAAGAGCGGACTTTGCACCGAAGTTGAGCGCGTCCGCTTTCAATAGACAAGGAGGAAAAGCATGAAAAAACTCATTGCTCTGTGTCTGGCGCTCTGCCTTTTCTGCTCTGTTTTTTCAGCCTGCGGAAACGGCGACAGCTCTCAGACCGCCGAGAGCGAACAGACAACAAAAACCGACGATCAAACCGAATCTCAGAGCAAAAAAGAGGAAGAACGCCTTGTTACGCTCGGAATGTACTCCTCGTCCTCCCTCAATCCGTATAAAACCAAAAGCGAAACCAACAAACGGCTTTCAGCACTACTCTATGATTCTCTATTTAAAGTCAACGAAAACTTTGAGGCAGTGCCCTCAATCGCCGAAAGTTATGAACTCGACGGAAAAAAGCTGACTGTCGGAATCAAAAGCGGTCTTAGCTTTTCAGACGGAAACGAGGTCATCGCTTCTGATGTTGCGTATTCCTTTACGCTCGCAAAAAGCAGTCCGCTGTATTCGGGAGCGCTTTCAAACATCGCTTCCTGCACCGACAGCGCCGACAAGGTTATTTTTACGCTTTCCGTTGAGGATATTTTTGCAGTGAACTGCCTTGACTTTCCTGTTATTGAACGCGGCAGCGGCGGAAAGGGTATCCCCACAGGCAGCGGACGCTACAGTGCAAAAAAGAAAAGCGGCTCATATGTTCTTTCTGCCGTTTCCGACAGCTCAAGCGATGAAGAAATGGAACAAACAAAGCTCTTGCTGCTTGACCTTGCGCGGCATGAAAACCCGCTGTATCTGCTGAGAACGGGCGTACTCTCCTGCTACTTTGACGAGGACGGAAAATCTGCCGCCTCAAAAACAGACGCCAGCGTTGCAAAGGTCAACCTCAACAGTCTTGTTTTTCTCGGCATCAACAGCAGCAGCGAATATTTTTCAAAACCGAGGCTAAGAAAAGCCCTCTCTCTCATCGTTGACAAAACCGAAATTGCAGAAACAGCCTATGACGCAATGGCTAAGGAAGCGACCTGCGTTTTCAATCCCGACTGGTCTCAGTGCGGTGCGCTCAAAAATGCAAAGGACGAAACCGACATTTCCGCCGCAGAAGATTTGCTCGAAAAAGAAAAATTCATCTACGCCTACTCAAACAACAAGTATCGCTCAAAGAACTTTGAGTTTTTTGAAATAAAGCTGCTTGTCAACAAAGAGAATGCGCGCCGGGTCAAAGCGGCAAAGCTCATCAAAACCAGACTTGAAAAAGCGGGAATCAAGGTGAACCTTTCCGCCCTCGATTTTGACTCATATAAGCTTGCACTCGAAAACGGCGATTTTGACATCTATCTCGGCGAGGTAAAGCTCGGCGCAAACATGGATTTCACACCGTTCTTTTCTTCGGCAGGAAAAGCAAAATACGGAATCAGTCTTTCATCCTCCGTCTGCGATGCATATTTCGACCTCAAAAGCGGCAAAATAGACGTATCGACTTTCGTCGGCGTTTTTGACGAGGAACTTCCGTTTCTTCCGCTTTGCTACCGGGAGGGCGCAATGTATTACTCCAGAGCGCTCAAATATGAGGGTTCGCCCTGCATAGGCGACATCTATTCAAACGCATATTCCTGGAGCTTTTAAAATTCTTGTCATGCCGGTTTTGCAGCGTTTTCTTTTGCTGCAAAAGCGGTACTTCCGATGAAAGCAGAACGCTTTTTCCGGAGGTATTTATGACAAAGAGTGAAAACCTTATCGGCGCATTTCTCTGCGCCAACAACAGACTCAATGCGAACCGCGCAAAAATCGACTCATACAACGTTTTTCCCGTTCCGGACTCTGACACAGGAACAAATCTTTGCAGAACCTTCAAGGCTGCCGCCCTCGCCGTCAAAGGCAACGAAGCCCTCTCTGCCGAAGAACTTTTTGAAAAAGCGTCAAAAGCTATGCTCAGAAGCGCAAGGGGCAATTCGGGCGTAATTTTCTCTGCCCTTTTCAAGGGCTTTTCAGATCACATTTTAAAAAACGGACTTGAAACAGACTCGCTCTCAGCCGCGTTTGACAGTGCGCTCAGGAACGCCTGCCGTGTTCTCAGCCGTCCGATTTTCAAGGGAACCGTGCTTTCGGTTGTCATTGCCTGCCGCGACGCACTTTTAAACAACGTCTTTTCTTCCTTAAGCGACGCCGTGGCTTTTCTTGTACCGGTCTGCCAAAAAGCAACAGAAAAAACCGGGGAAGAACAAAAGCAGGCAAAAATCGCAGGCGTTGTAGATTCCGGTGCGGCAGGCTTCACGGTAATAATTGAGGGGTTTGACTCATTCTTTTCAAAAAAGACTCTCCCTCTGCCGGACGCAGACGACGGAATGCAAAGAGAAATTATTTTTAAAAAGCTTTCACCAACGTCTGAAATTGCCTTTGCCTATTGCACGGAGTTTATCATAATCAAAAAAGGCTTTTTTCCACTCTCCTCGCTTGAAAGCACACTGAAAATGCTTGGCGACAGTGTAATTGTTGCCGAAGATGAGGACATTATCAAAGTACATCTGCACACAAACAATCCGGACAGAGCGCTCGCCGCCGCAATGCGCCACGGAATGCTGACAGATATAAAAATTGACAACATGGCGCTCCAGATACAGCGCAACGGTAACCGATGATTGCCTGAAAAAGCAACGGTTGAGTGGGAGCGCAAATACGCCGTCAGATTCGTGCCCGTCGGTTTATAATCGGTTACAAAGGAGGTTGAAAACATGGATAGCTACTCGATGAGCGTTCAATACGTCAAGGGTGTGGGCGAAAAACGCGCCGCGCTTTTTTCAAAGCTCGACGTCCGCACGCTCTTTGACCTTGTTCACCTCTTTCCGCGTTCATATCTTGATTTCAGCTCTCCCTGCGCAATAAAAGAGCTAAAAAGCGGCGAGACCGCCTGTGTAAAAGCCACAGTCGGCTGCCGCGTTTCAAAGGCACAGATACGACAGGGAATGACGGTTTTCAAAACCGTTCTTACCGACGGAGAGGACGTGCTGCATCTCACAATTTTCAACAACCGCTTTCTTGCCGAACGTCTTGAAGAGGGCAAAGAGTTCCTCTTTCTCGGAAAGGTTACATATAATCGCGGCGACTTTGAAATGACAAATCCGATGATTGAGCAGCCAAACTCGCCTGTTCTTTTGCGACCGGTATATCCGCTTACTGCCGCACTTTCAAACAAAACTGTTGAAAATGCCGTCAAAAACGCTTTGGCGCTCTATTACAAGGAAGAAAGACCGGACCCGCTCCCGGATTCGGTCAGACGCAGGTTCAACCTCTGCCACGAACAGTTTGCCTTGAGGAACATTCATTTCCCCTCCTGTTTCAAAGACGCGGAAATTGCACGCAAAAGGCTAATTTTTGAAGAGCTGCTTGTACTTCAGACAGGTATGCTCGCGCTGAGAAAAAAGAACAAAGAAAAAACCGATATAATCATAAACAACAGAACAGAAGAATTCATTGACTCTCTGCCGTTCACATTGACAGGAGCACAAAAAAGAGCCGTTTCGGACTGTGTGAAAGACATGAAAAGCGGCGTTCCCATGAACCGGCTGCTGCAGGGCGACGTTGGTTCCGGCAAAACGGTGGTAGCCGCGGCGCTGATGTATTCCGCGGCAAAAAGCGGATTTCAGTCTGCATTGATGGCACCCACGGAAGTCCTCGCCGTTCAGCACTTCAAAACGCTTTCAAAAATGCTGCCTGGCGATATCCGCCTTTCGCTTTTGACAGGCTCTTCATCGGCAAAGGAAAAGCGCGAGGCAAAAGAAAAGCTCGCAAAGGGAGAAACGGACATAATCATCGGTACTCATGCGATTCTCACGAACGACACCGTTTTTTCCTCGCTCGGTCTGGTCGTCACGGACGAGCAGCACCGTTTCGGCGTGCGTCAACGCGGATCGCTGAGTCAAAAAGGCAAAAGCGTCCACGTTCTTGTTATGTCCGCAACGCCGATTCCCCGTACGCTTTCACTGATAATTTACGGCGACCTTGACATTTCTGTAATTGATGAGCTGCCGGCGGGCAGACGGAAGATAAAAACATATTTTGTTGATTCATCATACAGAGAACGAATATACGCTTTCATCAGAAAGCACCTTGACGCCGGATTACAGGCATACATAGTCTGTCCCTTGGTCGAGGAGAATGAAAGCGAGCTTGTCTCCGCTGCAAAATACGCCGAAAGTCTTTCCAAAAAAGAGTTTTCCTCATATCGTGTCGGGCTTTTGCACGGAAAGATGAAACCGAAAGAAAAAAACAAAGTGATGAAATCCTTTGAAAGCGGAGAAACACAGCTGCTTGTTTCAACAACGGTAATTGAAGTGGGCATTGATGTTCCGAACGCCGCCATCATGGTTATTGAAAACGCCGAACGGTTCGGACTTTCAACTCTGCATCAGCTGCGCGGCAGAGTCGGCAGAGGTTCCGCTCAATCAAGCTGCATACTCATCAGCGACGCCGAAGGCGAAACAGCCAAAAAGCGGTTGCAGATCATGTGCAAAACAACAGACGGATTCAAAATAGCTGACGAGGATCTGCGTTTGCGCGGTCCTGGCGATTTTTTCGGTTCACGTCAGCACGGTCTGCCGGAGCTGAGGATCGCCGGTATGCTTGATGATATGGTAACGCTGAACCAGACAAAGCAGGCAGCGCAAATGATTTTTGATTCGGATCCGCTTTTTGAAAATGCAGAACATAAATATCTCAAAGACAGCATTGACCGCCTTTTCAAAAGAGCCGGTCAGAATGCTCTGAACTGATTAACACAATAAAAACATATACCGAAAGGAATGCAAAAAAAATGAAAAAGATTGCAAGCTTCACCATTGATCACACAATTTTGCCAAAAGGTCTTTACACCTCGCGCGTTGACGGCGACTGCGTAACATATGACATTCGTATGCGCCTGCCGAACAAGGAACCCGTAATGGAAAACGGAGCGATCCACACCCTTGAGCACCTCATTGCAACATATACGCGAAACAGCGAGTTTTCGGACCGCGTGGTTTACTTCGGACCAATGGGGTGCCGCACCGGCTTTTACTTCATTGTGCGCGACAGCGTAACACCGGATCAGGTGATACGGCTTTTGCAAAACGCTTTTGCTTTCTGCGCCGCTTTTGAGGGAGAAGTGCCCGGCGTGAGTGAAAAGGAGTGCGGAAACTGGCGCGACCATGACCTCGCCGGAGCAAAAAAAGAAGCCGCTGCAATGATTGACGTTCTGAAAAGCTGGACAGTGGAAAAGCTTGTTTATCCGACAAAATAATCAAGGCAATACTGCACAATATTTTTTAAATTGATAATTCCTATTGAAATTTAAGTCAATGTGTTGTATAATTATGCCACCTATTTTAGCAACCGCCTGTTGATTGAAAACGTAAATATTTACATATAAATGCGTACTTGTCAGTTGAGCAGTGGTTACTTAAATTTTAAAACACAAGGAGGAAAAAAACATGGCATTCTGTCCACACTGCGGAAGTGAAATTCCGGCAGGTTCAGCTTTCTGTCCCGGTTGCGGAAAAAAAGCTGAAACAACCGCCGCTTCCGCTCCGTCTGCCGCACCGTCAGCAAAGCCGACTTTTATACCCACCGCAAAGCCGGGTGTACCCGGCAATGACCTTTTGGGAAGTCTGAAAACTTCATTCAACGCTCTCGGCAACTCAAAAATGTTCTTTATTTCAACAATCGTTCTCATTATTTTGACCCTTATCGTCGGATCAAGAGACATGGTTCAACTTACAACATGGGTAAGCGAAGACACGGGAACTTTCATCGATATAATGAAGGTTGCGCAAAATCTTGATTCAGATGAGTCCGCATATGGACTTGCCATAGCAGCCATCAGATTCGGCACAGTTCTTTTTATTGCGGCTCTGATTATGACAGCACTTCCGATATTCATCGGAAAAGGCTACAAAAAGACATGGCTTTACGGCAATCTCGTTGCGGCGGTTTATAATTTTGTGCTGTACATAATAATTTATGCCTCAATAAACTCGGAAGCCAGCGATGGCGGCATCTTTTTTGAAATCAAAATACGGGCTGCTTATTGGTTCTACCTCATCTTCTGCTTTGCCGTCATTGCCATTTCGGCTGTGTTCGCATTCAATTTGAAAAATTCACAAAATTCTAAAGAAGTACCGAATTTTTCAATTTAACCTACCGATAAGGATTTATAATATCGCGGTCTGTCGCTTTTTAGCGCAGAGCAAAGAGTAAAAACAAAATAAAAAAGCTATAGCTCACGCTGTCATCAAAAAGATGTCTTGTGAATTATAGCTTTTCTTTTTAGCGCTATTTTACCCTTTAAAAAATGTTTTCTGCATATAAGTGCGACAGACCCTTTCATTGCAAGCACAAACACGGCTACCACCATCAACGGTGAAAGCCGTGTTATTATAATTTACTGTTCCTTTTTAACGCCGGGTCTGCCGCAGCACTTTTTATACTTTTTGCCGCTGCCGCAGGGACAAGGATCGTTCACGCCGATTTTTTCACTCTTTGACTTGCGAACGGTTTTATTCTTTTCGCTGCCATCGCCCGAGCCGGACGCGCCGGTTACTTTTGCAACCTGCTCGCGCTTGACTTCCTCATCGGTTCTGAACTTTGCGGAAAGAACGATTTTCACCGTGTCTTCACGAATTGAGGCAACCATCGCGTCAAACATATCTGCCGTTTCCTCACGGAAAGCAACAATCGGGTCTTTCTGACCGTAGGCAACGAGATTGATTCCCTTTTTCAGCTCATCAACTGCGTCAATGTGATCCATCCACTTGAGGTCAACGCAACGAAGCAGCATTGCGCGTTCAATTTCACGCATAAACTCTGCACCGAACTCCTGTTCGCGTTTTTCGTGCAGGGCATGAGCACGGCTTTTAAGCGTTTCGCAAATTTCATCGGCAGATTCGCCGCCGTCAACAAAATCGTCCTCCGTTGTCAGCCAACCGAGATACTTTTCGCGTAGCGACGCAAGGCTCCACTCGTTTTTAGGCGTATGTGCAGGACAGAGGAAAGCAACCGTGTCTTCAATCGACTCGTCAATCATTTTTGAAATAACGGGCTTCATGTCCTCGCCCTTGAGAACCATATCGCGCTGACCGTAGATAACGGTACGCTGACGGTTCATAACATCGTCAAATGCAAGAACATGACGGCGAACGGCAAAGTTGTTGCCCTCCACCTTGCGCTGAGCCGCTTCAACCTGCTTTGAGAGCAGACCGACTTCAATCGGCATATCATCGTCAACCGGCAGACTCTTCATGATGCTCATCATTCTGTCGCCGCCGAAAAGGCGCAGCAGATCGTCCTGCATGGAAAGATAAAAACGGCTCTCGCCCGGGTCTCCCTGACGACCGGAACGTCCACGCAGCTGATTGTCAATTCGTCTTGACTCGTGGCGTTCCGTACCGATGATATAAAGACCGCCGGCTTTTCTGACCTCGTCTGCCTCTTCCGAAATTTCTTCCTTATACATTTTTTCAAGTTTCTTGAACGTTTCGCGTGCCTCAAGAATGTCCTCATCGTCCGTTTCTCCAAAACCGGTAGCCTCTGAAATCAGCTCCTCGGGATACTCGCGGCGGCGCATCTCGCTCTTTGCGAGGAACTCGGCGTTACCACCGAGCATGATGTCGGTACCGCGTCCTGCCATGTTGGTCGCAATGGTAACGGCACCGAGCTTACCTGCCTGGGCAATGATCTCAGCTTCTTTTTCGTGATGCTTTGCATTGAGAACGTTGTGCTTGATTCCGCGCTTTTTAAGTGCGGCGGAAAGCCTTTCGCTCTTGTCAATTGAAACCGTACCGACAAGAACAGGCTGTCCCTTTTCGTGGCAGGCAATGATCTGTTCAATAATCGCGTTGAATTTGAACTGTTCGGTCTGATAGATCACGTCGTCGCGGTCAACACGCTGAACCGGCTTGTTGGTCGGCACTTCAACCGCGTCAAGGGAATATATCTCTCTGAATTCCTGGACCTCCGTCATCGCGGTACCTGTCATACCGGAAAGCTTTTCATAAAGACGGAAGTAATTCTGGAAAGTGATTGTTGCGAGAGTCTTGTTTTCCTTAGCAATTTTTACGCCCTCTTTTGCTTCGATAGCCTGGTGCAGACCCTCATTGTAGCGGCGTCCTATCATGATACGTCCGGTAAACTCGTCAACGATGAGAACCTGTCCGTCTTTAACAACATAGTCAACATCGCGTTTCATGATTCCCCATGCCTTAATGGCAATGTTGAGATGGTGAGAAAGCGTGAGGTTATCCGGATCGGTAAGATTTTCAATGTTGAAATACTTTTCCGCCTTGGCAATACCGCTTTTTGTCAGCGATGCGATCTTGCCCTTTTCGTCAACAACATAGTCCGCGCCCTGCTCCTCGGCAATTTCCTCAAGGTTCATCTTTGAGTCCGTCTCCGGAATACGCAAACATTTGAGACGTTTTACAAAATCATTGGCAAGAGTATAAAGCTCGGAGGACTGGCTGCCCATACCGGAAATGATAAGCGGAGTTCTCGCTTCATCAATAAGAATCGAGTCAACCTCATCGACAATGGCGTAATTATGACCGCGCTGAACCTTTTCTTCGATATACTGAACCATGTTATCGCGAAGATAATCAAAGCCCATTTCATTGTTCGTGCCGTAGGTAATGTCTGCGGCATATGCGGCGCGGCGTTCTTCCGTATCAAGTCCGTTGACAATAAGTCCGACGGTCAGACCGAGAAAACGGTAAACCTTGCCCATCCATTCGCTGTCGCGGCGTGCAAGATAGTCATTGACGGTAACGATGTGAACACCTTTTCCGGAGAGTGCATTAAGATATGCCGGAAGAGTTGCAACAAGGGTCTTGCCCTCACCGGTTTTCATTTCGGCAATTCTTCCCTGATGCAAAACTATGCCGCCCTCAAGCTGAACGGGAAAGTGCTTCATTCCGAGTACACGCCACGATGCCTCGCGGCAGGTTGCAAAAGCCTCGGCAAGAATATCGTCAAGTGTTTCTCCTTTTGAAAGTCTTTCTTTGAATTCGGCGGTCTTTGCGCGCAGCTCGGCGTCGGAAAGAGCGGAATACTCATCCTCAAGCGAGAGAATTTTCTGAACAGTCGGCTTGATTCTCTTGATTTCCTTTGAAGAGTAATCGCCGAAAAGTTTTTTCAAAAAGCTCATTGTTTCACCTCAATAAATAAACTGTCCGCAAAATGCGGCTACTTTAGCAATTTAACAATATTTCGTTTATTATAGCACACAATAAAAAAATTTTCATCACTTTTTTAAAAAAAGATATCAACGGTAAAATTGTATCAATTTTTGCTTTCATATTTACTTAAATCGAATCATATACTTTTCAAAGGAGGTGAAAAAGCTTGAAAATCACAATCAACGGCGCAAACGGACGAATGGGAAAAAGCCTTTTTTTATGCATCGGAAAAGAAAAAGAACACACTGCTGCCGCCCTCATTGACCCTGCATTTGAAACGGAAAAGGAAAAGAACCGCTATTCAAGAATTTTTGAATGCAGTGAAAAAGCAGACGTAATAATTGATTTTTCAAGTCACTTTGCCGTACCCGTCCTGTGTTCTTATGCCGTAAAAACAAAAACTCCGCTCATCATAGGAACAACCGGTCATACAGAAAAGGAAAAAAACATAATTTGCTGTGCGTCAAAAAAGATTCCTGTTTTTTATTCTCCGAATATGTCGCCCGGGGTTTCGCTGACGCTGCATGTTGCAAAAATCGCTGCAAAGGCTTTTCCGGAATCCGAAATCGATATAATAGAAAAGCACCATGACAAAAAGACCGATATGCCGAGCGGAACGGCACTCTTTATTGCCGATGGTCTGCGGTCGGTGAGACCCGGACTCTGCATAGCGGTCGGCAAAAGGAACGCGGGAGCAAGAAACAACCGTGAGCTTTGCATTCATTCTCTGCGCCTCGGCAACTCTGCAGGCTCACACGAGATCATCTTCTCCATGCCGGACCAAACCGTAACAATTCGCCATGAAGCGCACGACTGTCTGCTTTTTGCACGGGGCGCGCTTGTAGCAGCGGAATATATTCAAAAAAAAGAACCGGGGCTGTACTCCGCAGAAGACATAATAAAATAGCACGACGCCGGTTTTAAGCCGGCGCCATGCTATGCAATAGGCTATATAAAATAGGAGTTGTCCCTTTTATACATTTGAAGCTTTTGGCTGAATCAAATTCGCTTAAAGATTGTTCTTTTCTTTCATCTTTGCATAAACCTTTGACGGCAAGCCGTAAAGGTTGATAAAACCTGTTGCGTCCGCCTGATTATACACATCGTCCTCGTCAAAGGTTGCAATCTCCGGGTCATAGAGTGAATACGGAGAAGTCACGCCGGCGTTGATCATGTTGCCTTTGTAAAGCTTGAGAGTTACATCGCCGGTAACGGTCTCCTGCGTACTCTTGACAAAGCTGAGAATCGCCTTTGTGAGTGGAGAGAACCACTGAGCATTATAGAGGATTTCGCCGAGCTTCTGAGCAACGAGAGCCTTGTAATGCATTGTCTCCTTGTCAAGACAAAGGGTTTCAAGAACCTCATGAGCTTTATAAAGAATCGAACCGCCCGGAGTTTCATATACGCCCCTGCATTTCATTCCGACAAGACGGTTTTCAACAATGTCAAGCAATCCTATTCCATTCTTTCCGCCAAGCTCGTTGAGTTTGAGAACGATTCCCACGGCGTCAAGCTCTTCACCGTCAATAGCAGTGGGAACGCCTTTTTCAAAGTGAATTTTTACATAGGTCGGCTTGTCCGGTGCCATTTCGGGAGAAACGCCCATTTCAAGAAAGCCCTCTTTGTTATAAAGCGGTTCGTTTGCCGGATCTTCAAGGTCAAGTCCTTCATGAGAAAGATGCCATATGTTCTTATCTTTTGAATAGTTGGTCTCACGGTTGATTTTAAGAGGTACATTGTGCGCTTCGGCATAATCGATTTCCTCTTCCCTTGACTTTATGCTCCACTCACGCCACGGAGCTATGATAGTCATATCGGGAGCAAGAGCCTTGATTGCTACCTCAAACCTAACCTGGTCATTGCCTTTGCCGGTGCAGCCGTGGCAAATTGCGTCTGCGCCCTCTGCCTTTGCAATTTCAACCAACCTTTTTGCAATGAACGGACGGGCAAACGCCGTGCCGAGAAGATACTCTTCATACTTTGCGCCTGCCTGAACGCAAGGGAACACACATTCCTCAAGCATTTCCTTTGTGATGTCCTCAACATAAAGCTTTGACGCGCCGGTTTTAATTGCCTTTTCTTCAAGACCTTCAAGTTCGTCTGCCTGACCAACATTACCGGATACCGCTATGATCTCCGGGTCGTTGTAGTTTTCTTTGAGCCAGGGGATGATTATTGAAGTGTCAAGTCCGCCCGAATAGGCAAGAACGATTTTTTTGATATTTTCCTTTTTCATTTTGTTACCTCCGTCTGCGGTTGTAAAGCCGCGAAAGATTATTCATTCAACGTGGCTAATATACCATATTTTGCATAAATATGCAAGTGTTTTTGAATAATTTTATCATATTTATGCATTTATACAATGAATTTATGAAAGTTTTTTATACTTTTATTAACTTTGAACAATACCTCAAATATCCGCTTTCTGCCGCCGCAAAATAGGCAGACAAAAAATTTTCAAAAAAACTTTTGCTACTTTAGTTTGGTTTAAAGTAGTGCCCATATACTGTGCTTGTGCGATGGGGATCGCAGCGTGTTTTTTCCGATTTTTCACCTGCCCCCTCCTCCCCACCGCACTCCCCTCTCCTTTCAAATAGATGAAACCCGACGCTGCCGCAAACTGCGTCGGGTTTCATTGTTTTTCATCTTGATTTTAAGTTTGGGTTCTATTATAAAAACACACCGGAACACAAAGATGAAAAAGATTTAAAAATAGCCTTTTCCGTCTTGCGTTCAAAGGGGAACATAAGTATAATAATAAAGTATACGACTTAGGGGGTATAAGATATGAGACTTCTTCTTGCAGAAGACGAAAGAGACCTTTCAAAGGCTCTTTGCGCCATTCTTAAGCATAATAACTATTCCGTTGACCCCGTCTATAACGGTGAGGACGCGTATGACTACGGCATGAGTGAAAATTATGACGGCATTATCCTTGACCTCATGATGCCGAAAATGAACGGTATTGACGTGCTCAAGAAGCTGCGCGAAAACGGAATTTCAACGCCCGTCCTCATTCTCACTGCCAAAGCGCAGACAGAAGACAAGATTCTCGGTCTTGACAGCGGTGCGGACGATTACCTGACAAAGCCGTTTTCAACCGGAGAGCTTCTTGCAAGAATCCGCGCCATGACGCGGAGAAAATCCGAGTTTTCGCCGAATCGCCTCACTCTCGGCAATCTTTCTCTCAACAGAGAAACCTATGAGCTTTCAACCGACAAGGGTTCTATTCGCCTTGGCAACAAGGAGTTTCAGATGATTGAAATGCTCATGAACAACGCCGGACGTCTCATTTCGACCGAGCAGTTCATGGAACGCATCTGGGGATATGAAACCGAAGCGGAAATCAACGTGGTTTGGGTTTACATCTCATACCTGAGAAAAAAGCTTGTCTCGCTCGGTGCCAACATTGAAATCAAAGCAACGCGCGGCGTCGGATATACGCTGGAGGGAATCAAATGCTGAAACGTTTGCAGCACCGCTTTATTGCAATCACGCTTGTTGCTCTCGTTATAATCGTTTTTGTTCAACTCTTTGCCGTCAATATCATCAATATATATCAGCGCGACTATGACCTGAGGAATGTTCTCAGTCTTATTGCAAAAAACGACGGTCATTTTCCCACAACGAGCGTCAATGTCCGCGATTATTTTTGGAATCCGTTTTCAACCGGAGAAGTTGACGTTGAGGCGCCGTATTCAACACGATATTTTGTTGTCAAACTCCAAGGCAATGTTGTTACCGACATTTCAACGGAAAACATAGCCGCCGTCACGGACCGCGCCGCGTTTGAATATGCCTCGCAGGTATATTCACGCGAAGCAGGCTACGGAGTTATTGATTCCTATCGCTATTATTACGTCAAAAACAGCGACACTCAACAGTCAATGATTATTTTTGTTGATTTTCAGCGCGATGTTGAATCCTCGGTGGCGTTGGTTTTCATTTCGTTCATCGTCGGCATTGTTTTCATTTTGCTTTTGATTTTCCCGATTTACCGTTTTTCAAACAATGCGCTCAAACCCGTTAAAAACAGCATTGAAAAGCAAAAGCAATTCATTACCGACGCCAGCCACGAGCTGAAAACGCCGCTTGCGATTATTTCCGCAGATGCGGACGTGCTTGAAATTTGCGAGGGCGAAAGCGAATGGATCACGAGCATCAAGGAACAGACAAAGCGTCTTAACGTACTTGTTAAAAATTTGGTTGAGCTTTCAAAGCTCGACGAAGCCGCCGGCGACGTTCAGCATGAGGTCTTTGACCTGAGCGAAGCCGTGCTTGACACAGCGGCAAATTTTGAACCGCTTGCAAAAAGCAACGGACTGAAGTTTTCAGTCTCTGCCGGCGAACATATCATGTATAAAGGCAATGAATCGGAGCTGAGGCAGCTTGTTTCAATCCTCTGCGACAACGCCGTTAAATATGCCTCAAAAGACGGCAGAGTTATTATTACGCTTTATAAAACGTCAAAGAACGTTTTTCTTGACGTTTTCAATGACTGCGACCACGTTGAAAAAGATCAGCTGCCGCGCCTTTTTGACCGTTTTTATCGCGCAGACAACTCGCGTTCAAGAGAAACCGGCGGCTACGGCATAGGTCTTTCCATCGCCAAGGCAATTGTTACAAGGCACAAAGGTAAAATCTCTGCGGTCTCAACCGATTCAAAATCGCTCACCTTTAAAGTTGTTCTGTAATTTATTATCCGGTACGTTCAAATAACTGTTTTTTCAGTCAAAACAACTTCAAAAAAGGCGCGCTGCGCAATTTGTGCGGCGATACCTAAAGAAAGGGTGATTCCTTGTCGGAATTTCAATCCATATTTGAAAGATATGAGAAAAAATATATCATAACATCTTCTCAAAAAGAACGGCTGCTTTCGCATATCGGTGAACTGGTCGTTCCCGATGAATACGGCGAAAGCACGATCTGCAACCTTTATTTTGACACTCCGGACTATCGGCTGATTCGCGCGTCTATAGAGCGTCCGGTGTTTAAGGAAAAGCTGCGTCTGCGTTCATACGGCGTTCCCAACGCAGAAAGCAACGTTTTTGTTGAGCTGAAAAAAAAATATAAGGGCGTTGTATATAAGCGCAGGGTCAACATGACGTATGAAGACGCTGTTGACATTCTTTGCAGGCGCAACATGCCGCGCGCAAACGGGCAGGTGCTCGGAGAGATTGCATATTTTATGGGCCATTATGAGGGTCTGCGTCCGTCTGTTTCAATCTTCTGCGAACGTACGGCGTATTATTCTGCCGAGGACGAGCAGCTGCGGCTGACTTTTGACAGGAACATAAGATTCAGAAATCAACTGCTCGACCTTTCGCTCGGTTCAGACGGAACAGAGATCCTTGACAGCGACTTATGCATATTGGAAATCAAGAGTCTTAACTCAATTCCGCTGTGGCTCTCCCGCGCACTCGATGAACTGGAGATTTATCCGCGCTCATTTTCAAAATACGGAAAATCCTATGAAATGATGTTCTCTCAACAGCCCGAAGCCGTTCATTCATAAAGGTACAAAAAAACGGAGGAATTATAAAAATGCCAACAATCTTCAAATCGGTGCTCGCAACAACCATAACGCCGCTTTCCTTTTTCCTTTGCCTGCTGACATCAATTGTCATCGGGCTTGCGGTGGCTTTGGTTTACGTCAGAACAACAAAAAGATATTCCTCCGGCTTTGTTGTTACTCTTGCACTGATTCCTGCGGTTGTTCAAATCATAATTCTAATGGTCAACGGAAATCTCGGTGCCGGCGTTGCGGTTGCCGGCGCGTTCAGCCTTGTAAGGTTCAGAAGTATCCCCGGAACAGCAAAGGAAATAGGGGCAATTTTTATTGCGCTTGCCTCAGGGCTTGCAACAGGAATGGGATACATTGCCTTTGCCGGAATTTTCGCCGTGGTAACGCTGCTTTTGACAGTCGTTTATTCCGCGCTGAAGCTCGGCGCTAAAAACGCCGAAAGAAAAAAAGACCTGTTGATAGTTATTCCGGAAAGTCTCAATTACACGGAGGTTTTCAACGATCTTTTTGAAAAATACACCGAATCGGCAGAGCTTGTCAGTGTAAAAACAACCAACATGGGCAGCCTTTTTAAGCTGCGCTATGAAATAATCATGAAAAAAGACGGAGAGGAAAAAGAGTTCATTGACTCAATAAGACGCAGAAACGGCAACCTTGAAATTATGTGCAGCCGCCTGCCGGAAAACGGAGATATTCTTTAACCGAGGAGAACTTTAAGCATGTTGAACTTCAAAAAATTCAATGCCGTTGTTTCGGCTTTCATTTTTTTGATTTTGCCGGTATTTCTCGCCGCCTGTTCGGAAGATGAAAAGGAGCGCGTTTTTCTTTCAACCGTTCAACCGATAAGCAGCGACAGACCGGTGACTGTTCCCACCTCGCACACCGAGCCGGAAGCAGACTATAAAGCAGACACTTACATCATTCTCAACAACAAAAACACAACGATCAACGGAGACGGTGCGTCATTCAAAAACGGCGTTCTTTCAATAAATAAAGCCGGTGCTTATCACCTCAAAGGCAGCCTTTCCGGCAGGATTGAGGTCAAAGCAAAAAAAGGAAGCGTCCGCCTTTTTCTCAACGGTATTTCCGTTGAAGGCGGAGATAATCCCGCGCTTTCAAGTTCACTCAAAAACGGCGAATTGTATCTTATTCCAATGGAGAACACAAGCAGCTCTTTCACGAGCCGCGCAGACGGAGACGATGAAAACGACAGCGCCGTTTTTGCCGCAGGCAGCATAACCGTTGACGGCGACGGCAGCCTTGCGGTTGTGTGCCGTTCGGGAGTGGGAATGTATTCGGGCGAAAATATAACTTTCAAAAGCTCCTCAACAGATATTCAAAGCCAAGAGACCTCAGTTTGGGCACTGAAGAACCTCAAGGTTTCCGGCGGTACGCTCGGAGTCAGCAGCGGAGGAACGGCACTCCTCGCGGAAAGCGACAAAAGCGAGATTTTGTTTGAGGGCGGAAAAACCAACATTTCCGGCATAGAACGCTGCCTCAAAAGCGGCTCTGACGTTTCATTTTCCGGCGGACGTCACGAACTGATCGTGGGCGGAGGAAGTACGGATAGAATTGCAACGGGAAAAAGCGAAAGTTCTTTTGTCAGCGACAGCTTCAGCTCAATTCCGGCTGAATACAGCAAGGATTCAAAAGTCGTTGAAGCCGGCAGGAACATCTTTTTCTCCGGCGGTGCAGTTTATACCGGCAGCAACGCCGATGCGTTTTGCGCGTCAAAAGTAATCTCGGTGTCCGGCGGAAAACTGACCGTTCAAGCAGATAAGACCGCATTTTCAAGTGAGAAGACCGTCAGCGTTTCCGGCGGAAACACCGATATCACCTTTTGCGGCAGAGGTATCAAAACCGGATCCCTTTACTTTTCCGGCGGCAAATTCAGCATTGCGGCAAAAAGGCGCGCAATCAAGGTTGACAAGGCTTTGCTCCAAAGCGGCGGTGCACTCATTGCACTTTCGGCCGGCAGCAGAAACAACAGCGCCATTGATTACGGCAAGATCTGCAGCGTTTCCGCAGGTACTCTCTTTGCCGCGGGCGGAACAGATGAGCTTAAAAGCATCACAGGCAAAACCGCCTCGTTGAGCCTTGACAGAAAACTCTCCGGCAAAAGCACCTTGAGCGTCACTCAAAACGGCGCAGCGATCCTCAGTTGTGCGATTCCTTTCGACTGCGATAATGCCATACTTTTCAGCGACATGCTGACTTTCGGTTCAAGCTACAAAATTTATGCGAGTCCTGCCGATTCGTCAGAATCCGAAAGAGTTGTTCTTCTCGAAACAGTTACGGCAAAATAAAATATAAAGCGGCTGCCGGATTGACAGCCACTGTTATTTTTAGCTTATGCACAGACCCACACGGAGTTGAGGTTCCGGGTGGGTCTGTTTATTGTTATTTTAAGCTGAGGAAAGCCGAACCCATTGCGTTCGACTCTCCTCAGCTTTTATGCCTATCTGCCTATAAAACCGTTGCCGCCGAGTCGGTCAAAAAGAAAACTGTCAAGCTTTTCAATTACTCCGCAGTCTGAAAAGCTGAACTGCTTTTTGCCTTTTTGCTCAAGTCCGACGTCTTGGAGCGCTTTAACAAGCTTTTCAGCGGCAGCATTCATTTCATCTGCATTGCAAACCGTGTTCCTTATAACGGAAAGTGCGTTCTCATATGCCGGACGGAGCACATCTTTTTGAGCCGCAGAAAGCCTGTCGCCCTCAAGTGCTTCGCAGGCAGTGAAAAGCTTTCCGCTCGGGCAGCGCATGAGTGAACGGCTGTCTCTCGTTCCGTTGAACTGAGGATAAAGAGGCGTTGAATCAACGTCAGTTATCGCGCCGTTCAGAATCAGAGCGGCAAGACGAATCACAACGTCATTGCGTCCGACCTCGTGGTGCTGTTCATTGAAGAACCACGTTCTCTGAGGGAAGAGGCAGGTTGAAGCGTCAACGCTCTTGTCCGGAGAAATATATTTTGAAAAGTGAGAAGCAACGTATTCATCACTGAGCGCCGTTTTTGCCTTTACGCTCGTTGCACCGAGCGAGGTTGAAGAAACGGGAATGATTCCATCGCAATTGGCGTCTGCAGTCGAATTGACGGCACCGAAAAAAGCGTAATCACCGTCTGTGTAGGAAAGGTTGTATCCGCAGATTGAATATATCTCCGTTCCGTCGGCAGCCATTTTTAAAAGATTGTCTTTGAGACCGAGTCTCGCCTTTTGAAAAGCGTCTGTTTTTGCTCTGAGCGTATCGCTCTTTATCCATTTGTCTGCAAGTTCTTCATATCTTTCTCCGGGAACCATTGCCCAGAACTCCGGATTGTTGACAAGCACAGTGTCATGCAGCGCCGTATAGGCAGAGGTGATTATTCCCTCAAAAAGGCTGCGCGGCATAATGTGCAGCAGAATGTTGACAAGACTGCCGAGTCCACTGTCACCGGTGATGCTCTGAAGAACAAGCGGGAAGTACTCTTTTCTGAAAAACTCATCTGAAACATTGAAGTTTCTGTCAATGAAATCCGCCATGATGTCCGTTCCGTCAAGGAGCGAAACCATGTTGACAATTTTGTTGACCTTTGAAAGATTTTTGCCCGTTTCGGCATAAGCTGAAAGCATTGTTCCGCCAAGGCTGACGGAGGCAAGGTTGACCTTTTCGGCTCCTGTCTTTTGAAGAACCATGTCAATATATGCATCTATACCCGCAGCGTTCTCCATCGGATCGCCGAAGAGATCAAAGGTATAAAGGAAAAGGTTTTCTTCACCGCAAAGCTCCGCAATCGGCTCAACGGGGAGCATGGTGTAAAAGAAGTGTCTGTCACTCTCGTTCATTTCGGAAACGGGAACATTGAACTTCTTTGTCACAAGGTTATACACGGTGTTGCCGTCCTCGTCAGTTTCCATATACTTCATGAGTTCCTTGACAAGTGCGCCGACTTTTTCCGTTGCACCGAGGTCTCTTTGAAAAATTATGCTGAAAAGAAGACTCGGAACAAGTTTAAAAATTTCCTTTTTGAGTGAATCGGTGTTGAGCAAAAGCAACGAAGACGACATCTCGTTGCCATCGCTGTCTTTCACAATTTCTCCGTTTTCATCTGTGAGATAATACGGCGAGTGGTTGATTCCCGGCAAGATTATCGTCGGATAGTTTTTGCCGTCACCGCCAAGCTCACGCAGCTCGGGATAAAACGTGTCAAAATGGTTGTTTTCAACATAATCCGCACCGGCAGGGAAGCAAAAGAAGCAACCGACAACCAGTACAAGAGCGAGAAAAACAGAAACAGCTTTTTTCATTTTCTTCAGTTCTCCTTTAACATAGCACATTGAGGTGTGCGAATTGCGCAATAAGATTTCAAGCAAGGCGTGCACCGCAATTTGTGCTGTATTGCATATAATACTTTTCACATGTATGATATCACAAAACGATGGTTTTTTCAAGTCAGCTGCGGCGCATGAAGAACGGCAAAAAACTTTGTCGGTTCATCGCTGCTGCCGGAAATCAAAGATGATAGAGATTGTCGTTTTCATAATCCGGCTCGGTTGTCAAATCAACGCCGAGCTTTGAAAGAATACTGCTGTCAGTTCCGGAGAGGATAACCGAGCAGTGAACCTGCGCGCCCTTGAGCATCGGCAAAAACGAAAGAGCCTTTGCGGCGTTCCTGTTCCTTGCAGCGGCAACAGAAAGCGCAACAAGGACCTCATCAACGTGGAGTCTCGGGTTGCGGCTGCCGAGATAATTGACCTTAAGGCTCTGTACAGGCTCAATAAGATCCGAGGGAATCAGTTCAACGCTGTCATCGATTTTTGAAAGATGCTTCAGTGCATTGAGGATCATTGAACTTGCCGCACCGAGCAGCTGTTTTGTCTTTCCGGTGAGAACGGTTCCGTCAGTCAGTTCAATTGCGGCTGCCGGAGCACCGGTCTTTTCTGCGATTTCATTTGCCGCAGCAACAACCCGTCTCTCGGCAACGGTAATATCCGCCTTGCTCAAAAGCAGTTCAAGCTTTTCAACCTCTTTGTCGGCGTCCTGTCCCTTTCTGCGGTCGCAAAGAGCCTTGTAATATCTTCTGATGATTTCCTGCTTTGCCGCCTCACATACCGCATCGTCGTCAAAAATGCAGAAACCTGCCATATTAACGCCCATGTCGGTCGGCGACTTATACGGTGACTGTCCGTAAATATTTTCAAACATTGCACTGAGAACCGGAAAGATTTCAATATCGCGGTTATAATTGACTGTTTTAACGTTATATGCGTCAAGGTGGAACGGGTCGAGCATATTCACGTCGTTGAGGTCTGCCGTTGCAGCTTCATAGGCAAGGTTGACCGGGTGACTGAGCGGAAGGTTCCAAATAGGGAACGTTTCAAATTTCGCATAGCCGGCTTCAACACCGCGCAGATGTTCATGATAAAGCTGAGAAAGACAGGTCGCCATTTTTCCGCTGCCGGGGCCGGGAGCGGTAACAACAACAAGGCGGCGCGAGGTTTCAATATAATCATTCTTGCCGTATCCGTTTTCCGAGATTATTTTTTTGACATTTGAGGGGTAACCCTCAATTCTATAGTGTATAAAAACAGGAACGCCGAGTGAGGACAGCTTTGCTCTGAAAGCGTCTGCGGAGTCCTGCCCGCTGTATTGCGTGATTACAACCGAGCCCACATAAAGCCCTACGCTTCTGAAAAGGTCAATCAACCTGAGAACTTCAAGGTCATATGTAATATTGAGGTCGCCGCGCCTTTTTCGGCTTTCAATAGCTCCTGCGCCGACGGCAATAACTATCTCAGCCTCATCCTTTAGCTCAAGCAGCATTCTCAGCTTGCTGTCAGGTTCAAAGCCAGGGAGCACACGAGACGCGTGATTATCGTCAAAAAGCTTTCCGCCGAACTCCATATAAAGCTTTCCGCCAAAGCGCGACATCCGCTTTCTTATCTGTTCGGACTGAGTTTTTATGTATTTTTCGTTGTCAAATCCTTTTTTGAACATTTTCTTTTTCTCTCCGCTTTTCTGCAATATTTTTAAATACTATACCAAATCCGCTTCACTATTTCAACAAAGAGGAGCAAAAAAGCAGACTTATTTTTCCTCTTTTCTCTTTCTCGGGCAGGACTCAAAAATATGCCGAAACCTAAGTGATTTACCGAAATCGGCGCCGATTCGCACACCAACACAGTGTATGTTATTCAACATTAGTCGCAAAGTTAATAAAAATTTCATAAAGATTGCGAAAAGCACTTGAAATTTGTCATTGACGGTGCTATAATCAAGCCAAGATAATAACCAAAATTATAAAGGAGGAAATCCCATGAAAAAAGTATTATCTGTATTTATGGCAATTCTCATGATCTGCGGAGCCGTTTCTCTTGGCTCTTTTGCCAGCTCTGAGGGCAACCAGTGGTTCGGTCCGACAGATTCGGGCAGACCTGCTTCATATGACCAGACCGTTGTTTTCTTTGATCTTGGAATCGGCACTCTTCCCAACGCTTCGGTTTATAACCTCGACACCGGAGAATTTGAGAGCCAGACCAACATCACCGGCAGCTACTACATGGTTCCCAGAAACGACAAGGTTATGAAGGCCGGCACTCCCATTACTCTTCCTGACCTCGACGCTCCGGACGGATACAAATTTGTCGGCTGGTACTGCTACGGCACCGAGAGCGGACAGGTTGTAACCAACGTTACCAACCAGACCTTCCCCGCAAGCACCGCTTTCTATATTCCCGACGGTCTCGGCGGAGACGTTCTTTGCTTCAGAGCTACTTTCTCCCCCATCAAACAGGAAGAACCCACCCTCAATAAGGTTATGGGCATTCTTATCAAGGTATTCGGCGCAATCCTCGGCATTCTCCTCTATCAGGGTGACACCGAGCAGGGCATCGCTGCTATGAAGAAGATTTTCAGCGGTCTCTTTTAATTGACCCCAAAAATTGATACTTTCAAAGGGCGCTTCGGCGTCCTTTGTTTTTTGCCTCAAAACTTATGAAAATCATGGCAAAATTCATCACCCACCCGGATTTAAGGCTCCGATTTCCTCTCTTTTTCAAAAATGTACCTTTAACGCCGTTTTTCATCTTCAACGTTAAGTTGCACTAAAGCAAAGCAAAACCGCCCGTTTGGGCGGTTTTTGTGACGTTTTAGTGTGTATTGAATTGTGGTATCTCAGTATAACCGTGAAATTGACTGAAATTTTCAAAAAACTGCTCAGTTTTCAGCTGTGACAGTTATTCTTCCGTCCTTGCGCCTTTCCATGCGGTCGATCAGTGTTTCATCGCAGTTGTCTGCCATTGAGCCGATCCTTTCCCAAAGCTCATTGGCTCTTCCGCGCCAAATGTCAAAGCCCTCGGGGGATTCCGGAAACTCTGAATAAAGCGCCTTGATTTCCACACTGTTTTTGAATGCTTTCAAAACATGCTTTATCAGTTCAACACGAATCTTGCCGCTTGCAACGCCAACGCAGATCAAACACAGCGTCCTTTCGATTTCTGCCGGCGAAATTGATATTCCTTTTCCAAAGCCAGCCATAATGCTCTTGCTGAAAATGATGTCGTTTTTGAAAAAGTATTCGTTTTCCTCGCAGTTGAGATATGCCGCGCCGGTAAGAAGCGCCATTGTTCCGGCAAAAGCCTTGCCCTGAACTTCAATGTAACGCTTGTTGATGCTCCAGAGCCGCTTTTCCGTGAGGTATCCGCCCTCTTTGAGCGCCTTTGAAATTACGTCAACCGCAATCTCCGCCTGATAAAGCGAAGATGTGCAGCCCTCTCCGTTGTTCGGCTTTGTCAAGCATGCCGCGTCGCCCATTGCAATAAAACCGTCGGCAACAAATGAGTACGGCGGTCTGCGGTACGGGGTTTTTCCGTATTCGATTTTTTGAATGTCATAACTGCACCAAGGAACATTTTTGCGAAATTCGCGGAACATTTCTTCGGCATAATCAAAACCGAGATTTGCGCCAACTCCCAAAATTGCCCCCTTTTCGTCCGCCTGAGGGGCAGTCCAGACTTTGTATTGCAGATATGAGTCCGTATGTATAACCTTTTCGTGTCCGTCCGGATAGCGGATATATCTGAGAATCACATAAAACAGGTCGCGCGGAGAAATAACAAAGTTTTCGGCATTGATTCCGTCCGGCAGCGCCGTTCTTGCAACGGAGGGAATTCCAGAGCAGTCTGCAACAATCGAGGCAAGGGCCTCCCCTTCGCCGTCTTCCGTCTTATACTTTGCACCGCTTATTCTGCCCTTTTCGTCAAAAAGGAATCCGTCAAATGCAGCGCCGTAGATGATCCTTGCTCCGGCTTTCACCGCGTCATCGTTAAGGCGAAGTATATAACGGTGTTTGTGCATACCGACAACCTCGTTATGGGCGCGTTTGGGATAGTTGCCATAGGCGGAATAATATGAACCTCCGTCAAACTCAAAGGCATAATCATCGTCCGTCTTTTCCGGAATCGGATAACCGAACTTTTCCATCTCTTTCTTTTGCATATGGAAAATGTCATAATTCCTTGAGACATTCTCCCTCTCCTGTTTTTCAATGACAAGCACTTTAAAGCCGCGCTTTGCCATCTCGCGCGCAAACCAACTTCCAGTTGTTGCAGCGCCGACAATCAATACGTCATATTTTTCCATTGCTGTCATCTCCGTTAAAAAAATTACATTTGTCTCTTTTCTCCGCCGACATTGTATCACAGGAGATAAAAAAAATCAAGAAAATTTCATCGTAATGAAATCGTAAGATAATCTTAAAAACTTCCGCCATCAAAAGACATATAATATCCCCGAAAGGACGTGAAAGCATGAATGAAACAGGGACAAGAATATCGAAGAAAAAATCAGCGGCAGTTACAGTCGCCGTTGCCGTTTTTCTTGTTGCCGTGCTGGTTTTCGGACTCATTCAGCTTGCCGCACCGAAAATTTTCGGCAACAGGCTCCCGGTTGAACAAGGCGGAGAATGCGGAATCCTCTCTTTCCGCGACGCAGATATTGACAAAATGAACCCTTCGATCAAGCAAAGCCAAAACAGCCCTTACAGCCGAGAAGAGATACAATCGGCTGTCGTTAGTGCTAAAAGGTGTTTCAAAAACCAGAAGAATTACATCAAGCCCTTGAGCTTTTCATTTTCCGACAAAGACTCCGCAGCTTTCCTCGACGCCTACCGTACAAATAAAAAATATGATAAAAACAACATTATCGCCGTTATGTGCGACTACACGGTGTATTGGGAATTAGGCGTATTTGACGTGGGCACATACAGGAACGCAGCAATAGTCCTTGCAAGAGACAGCGAAAGTGACCCGTGGAAAGCAGTCAATGAGCCATGGTCGAACTACAACATACCATAAAAAAACGCACACCTGTTTTTGGCAGGTGTGCGAAAATATTAAAGCGCGTATGCAAACTTGACCGACGACGGAGCACCGTAGCTCTTTCCGGAAGCTGACTTTGTATATGCCTTTACAATGAAGTAATAGCATTCGCCGCTTTTGAGCGAATCCACCGTGTATGAATTCTTTGAGGAGGAGAGGCTCTTGACGGGCTTAAAGCCGCTCTTGCTGTTTTTTGAAACATAGACCGTGTAGCCGTCTGCACCGTCAACCTTATTCCAAGTCAGCTTGACCTTTCCATAGCCCGGACGGGCAACGCCGGTAACATTCACCTCAAGCGGCGCAGTTGAAACCTTCAGCGTTGAAAGCTTTGAACGAACCGTCTTTCCACCGGTCTTTACAAATGCTCTGACGGCAAAGACATATTTTTTTGAGGGAGACAGCTTTTTCGCCGTGTAGCTTTTGCTGTCAGCGCCGAGCGTAGCAAGCTTTTTCCACTTTCCGCCGCTCTGAACAAAAACCTCATAGCCAGACGCACCGGAAAAACTGCTCCAACCGAGCTTTACGGACGTTGTTGACGCCTTGCTCAGCGCAAGACCGGAAACGCCTTTTTTTGAAAAAGAAGCCGCGCTTAGCTTTGCAGCCTTTTTGGTTGTCTTCGCGTCGCATTTTTTGCAGACGTAGGAATAGCTGCCGCTATTTTCAAAAGTCGGCTCAGAGGCGGAAACAAGCTTGTTGTCGTGCTTCAGGCAGGCAACCTTAAACTTCACAGTGTTGCTGACCGCGCTCTTTTTGCCGGTGAGACCGTTCACTGCCTGCACCCTCGCGGCATATCTGCCAAGGTCGAGTTTTGAAAGCTTAACGGTGAGAGTCTTTTTATCTGTGGTGTAAGTCTTTGCCGAAGAAAAGTCATACTTTCCGTTTTTGAGCGGTGCAACAGAAACGACATACTTTGTTGCGCCCGAGCCGCCGCTGCTCCATGTGAGCTTGACCGAGGAATACGCATCAAGCGTTTTTCCGGCAGATGAGTTTTTGAGCGTTGGAGTCTTAGGCGCGGCATTCATGCCGGAATACTTGCTCCAATAGCTCGTTGAAGCTACCGAACCTCGTTTGTTGGCGTGATATGAGCGGTTGGCAGGAATCTCAAAATAATAACACCAGTAATATGCGGCGTTGTATGCGCCCGATGATGTATTGGGAACTTTTTTGAGATAGTTGTAAATATGCTTGAAGTATCCGCTTTTGAGCTCATGCTCAAGATATCTGAGCTGACCGGGAATACTCAGGTAGTTGTAACCTTTGTTGTTGCAGAACTTTTGCAGATTACTAAAACGTCCGCCGTTCCACATGCAGAGTCCTCCGCTGAGCAATCCGTTTGAGTCATACATGACCCTCGACGGATTAAATCCGGACTCATGCTCCATGTTAGCCATAATTCCGCAGGCTGCGGCAGTGTTGAAACCGATTTCCTCAGTCAGGTAGGAAAAAACCGTTGACTTGTTGCTTTGGGATGAAACGCCTTGAGCCGAAAATGCCGGAACAGCGACAGCAAGCATAATTACAACTGAAAAAAACCACCGTAGTGTTCTTTTCATCAAATCACCTCACTAATAGATTTTTCTCCGTTTGCCCCGGCTGAAAGAACAGCCGAAAAACAACCGGGAAATAGCATTAAACATCCTGTGAACAGCGTGTTCCGACCTGACCCGAAACAACGCAGCCCGTATTATAGCAACCGAACAAACTTTTGTCAAGCTTACCCCGCGTTCAAATGGGAGAAAAACCGCGTTTTCCACACGAAAAAACGCCCTTTTTCCGCCCTCGGTGGGAAACCGAATTTTGGTCACAAAAAGCACTTATAAAAAGGGCTGCTATATAATGTAATATATAGGCTCAAAAAATCCGCTTTATTCAAGGCGTCAAAAACCGTTCTTTTTCGACACATGGAAAAATTTTTTTGAAAATTTTTTTTCAGAGCGTGCAAAAGTCGTGTTTTAATCTCCATAAAGAACTATAATTCGAGATTTTTATAGCTAATTCAGAAACAAGCAGAGCTTTTAGCAAGATTTATTTTTCTAAAATTGCTTTATTTTTGTTTTGTTTTTCTTTTTTATTGCATATTAGTGTGTTTTTGTGCAAAACTGTATCGTTTGATACAGTTTTTCTTTGTATTTTTTCAAAAACACTTGGTTGCCTGCCCGGTTTTCTTGATGTTCCCGCTCCCTCAATCTACGACCGAAAATGATGGCAAAAAACAGTCGTATACTATTATATATATGCGCAGCCCATCATTTTTGAAAACAAACGAAAAAACAGCCGTGTGGGAAAAACTCTCACGCGGCTGTTCTATATACTATTATATGTGTCATTTGATGCGTTCAATACGGTGCTTTTTCACCATGAATACACGCTTTGCAAACGGGAAAAGGAACTCATCATTGACGGAATCAGTGTAGAAGTCATCAATAACACCCTCCGGGAACACTTCACGAAAGCAAGGGATCTTCCCCTCACGGAAACAGGCTTTTTTGATTTTTCCCGTCTTTATGTCAAAATCGGTTGCAATGAGGTGCTTCACCCCTATTCTGTCGCAGATATCACGCATCATGAATTCCGGCGAGGCAGTGATTATCACATCGTCATCACGCCTGACCTGGCTGTAAAACGGCTTGATCTGTTTTTCATGCCTATCCCAAAAATCCTTGACAAGCGGCATAAGCTCAACATTATTCTCGCTGAAGAACTTTGTGATGTCCGCAGCATACTTATTGACAAAATCATCAAAGGTAACAAGTCCTTTCTGATACTTCATCATAACTCGGATCATTGGTGGAATGAATTTTAAAATTTTGATATCCTCACGGAGGTACTCAAGAATGAACTCAACTGAGCTTTCTCCGTTATATATGGTTCCGTCAAAATCAAAAACATTCATTGCAATACCTCAAATCATTTTATTTCTTCAAGCTTCAGATATTCGTCTCTCACCAAACCTATTTTTTTGAACAAAAAATGGAAAAGCAGCGAAAGAACCGCAGGCGCAATAACATGCATGAGAACGATGAGCAAAATCGTTTTTTGCGCTCCAAAGCTTTCACTCATTGCGCTGAATGCACCAAACTGACCCACGAGCCCGCTCGTTCCCATTCCGGCGCCGGTGGCGGTATTTGTCATTTTGAAAACGCATGTTGAAATCGGTCCGAGTATAGCGCCGGCAAGAGTGGGCGCAAGAAGGATCTGCGGACGCTTCATTATATTGCCGAACTGCAACATACTTGTTCCTACGCCTTGGGAGAGCAATCCTCCAACACCGTTGACCTTATAGCTTGTTACGGCAAAGCCTATCATCTGAGCCGCGCATCCGACGGCAGCCGCCCCTGCTGCGATTCCGTCAATACCGAGCATTATGCAGAGAGCCGCAGAGCTTATCGGAGCCGTGAGAGCAAGACCAACAAGTGTTGCAACCGCAATGCCCATCGGGAACGGGTGCAGCTGAGTTGCGGCGTTGATTACGGAGCCGAGCCAATTCATAAATTGCGAGAGATACGGACCGACGAACATGCCGACAAGTCCTCCGCTGACAATCGTCACGATCGGTGTGAGCACAATATCGAGCTTGGTTTTTCCGGCAACAAGGGAACCTATCTCATTTGCAACGGTAGCTGCGGCAAATGCACCCACCGGACCGCCTACACTGTAGCCATAGGCACCGACGGCAATGCATGAAAAAATCACCAACGGCTTTGATTTAAGTCCGTGAGCAACCGCCGCACCGATTGCTCCGCCGACAACAGGCGAAGAAGCGGAAAGAACCTCTGTGAATTTTGAAAGAAATTCAAGGTGAGGTATCTTTGAAAACTGGCTGATTATCAGCCCGACAATGAGTGAGGAAAAAAGACCGAGTGCCATCGCGCTCATTCCGTCAACAAAGTAACGCTTAAAATATTTTTTTACGATTTTCATTTTTTATTCACTCCGTTCAGTATTACCGCGTGCGCAAAAAAGCTCTCTTTTGCGGATAATACTTTTTTTGATTCAAGTAAATCAGTTCAACTCTTCACTTTGCCTGCAAAAAGCAAGGACTGCAATCAACGCAGAAAAATCTCGGCAGCCAAAGAGGTCAGCCGAAAATTTAAGATTCCCGCAAAAAGTCCGAGACGATACCCCTTAACATTTGCACCATTATAGACTATGTCACAAAATAAATCAAGGGAAAAACAAAGCTTTAAGCTTTTTAAACTGTAGCTTTACAATAGATGTGAGACTGAAATCAAAAAAAGAATAAAAAAAGCGATTGAGTTCGTTAGAATATAGTC
>CAKTDF010000004.1 GCA_934541115.1 uncultured Eubacteriales bacterium | reverse complement strand
GAGGAGTACTGCGCAAACATATTGTTTTCCTGTCCCTCTTTAGGAGCCATCATGTTGTTGAGCGTGTCGCTGTTCTTCGGGTCTTTTACCGCACCGACAAAGTATCTCAACAAGGTAATGAGAACCGCAGTCTTGTCTGACTCAACGGCGTATACCCTTGCCGCAGAACCGGAGTATGTGCGTTTGCTCTGAACCTCGGTGAGTGTGCCGATTCCGGCAAGAGACTTAAGGTCAGGCTCCGGCAAAACAAGGGAATCCTTTGCCATTTCGGGAAGCTTTTTTGAGACCTCGGCAAGGATATCCGTTTTTTTGAGTTTGTCAATGTCAAGACCGAGATCGGAAAGCTTCAAGCCCGCCGAGTCAAGCAGCTTTGTTACAGAGCTGAGAAGATTTTCAAGGCACTGTGAAAGCGAGCCGTTTGAAATGAAGTAAATTGCATTAGGCAAAATTTCGCAAAGCGTGTATACCGGCTTTTTGCAAATTTTATCAACAAGGTCAAGAACCGGAGTTGTTACCGCGCTGATAATTTTGTCACTGCCCTTGCATTTGACATATTCCTTATAGGTTAAAATGTTCTTTTTCGGGCAGCCGAGCGCTTCAAGCAGCGGAATAACCGCCGTGTTATAACCGTTTGTTCCGGGAATATTCACCGAATCAAGAACCTTCAGTGTTCCGTTTGCAAAGAACACCTCAAAAACGGATTCAAGCGGTGAAAGCATGGCAACGAGCGCTTTTTCAAAGCCGTCTCTTTTTCCTATATCAAAACAAGCTGCAAGGCTGCTTTCCTTGACATTCGACCACTTGCTGCAGGCTGAAAGATAGTTCGCCGCAGAAGAAAAGCCGCGGTTTCTCAACGCGCGCGAGACGCCGTAAGGACTGACGCTGATTCCGAGAGCAGAAACAGCCTCCTTTGTTTTTTCATCGTCAAGCTGACCGTACAGCCCCTTTGTAAGCGCGGCAAGCGTTGTGCCGGAATAAACGGTGCTTTTGAGCGTTGATTTAAGACTCTTTCCGTCGCCAAACTCAACGAGAAATTCATTTATAACGTCATCGATTCCGTCAAGAACCCTTTGATACTTTTCCTGTCCGAGGTTTTCCGTATAGCTGACAGAGGTTGCGGTAAATTCTTTTTGCGTCCATTCATAGTCAAGCTCTGTGCCCTTTTTGGCAGTCAGGAGCGAAACGAGCATTGAAAACAGCTCGTCGGTGTCCTTTTTGAGGAGATTTTTAACAGCCGGAAGATAATCTTTCATATCCTTTTCCTGAGAAAGAGTCTCAGTCAGCTTATCCTCATTGAGCTTTGCGGTATCGATCAGCCAACGTGAAAGCGTTGTAAAGCTTGCTCCTATGTCAGCTTCAATGTAACCGTCCTTTTCCGTTCCGCAGCTTTTGAGTGTATCAAGGTCAATTTCCGCAAGCTTCAAGCCCGAGTTTGCGGTCATGTCTGCCAAAACGGTGTTTATGTTTTCGCTGAAGTTGGTTGTGTACTTTTGATTGTCTTGCAGGAACATCAGCAGGCTGAGCATCTGAGAGCCGCTGAAAAGCGAGACAATGTTGCCGATATGAAGTGAGAACGGCTTAAGCAGCTCATTGACCGAATATTCGAGTCCGCCGTCCTTGATGTAATGGGCAAGGTTGGGTAGAGTATCCGAAAGCTTCACCGCCGGAGCGTCAAGCACATCTTCAAGCAGTGAAAACAGCGACAGCACGATGTTATAGATCATCATGGCTCTGTTTTCCGCTGCCTCGGCATAAAACGTTGCCGGTTCTTCATACCATGAGCAGCCGAGAGCGCAAAGCATGGCAACAAGACCCGTCTCATAACCGTTTGAGCCTTTGAATGTGAACAGACCCGCCTTATATGAGCCGCTGCACAAAACGGTGTAAAGAACATCGTTGAACGGTGAGAGCATTGCCGAAACAGCTGCCGAAAAGTCGTACTTATCTCCAACGCCCCAGCTCGCCGCGCTCAGGTCAAGACCCGACCACGAGGAGGCATTTTTGAGCGTTTTTGCAACGGACGGATAATTGGCAAGTCCGTTTGCAACCCCCGCAGGTGTAATGTCGATTCCGAGCCTTGAAAGCGACTTGCCGCTTTCTTCAAGCTTTGAGTAAATACCGGTCAAAAGAGCCGACAGCGTTTCATCGCTGAAAAGCTCCGGAAGAACAAGACTGCGCAGTGATTTGCCTTTAAAAGACACCGCTGCGTTTTCAATCAGCTTATCCGTGCCCTCTGCCGCCTTTTGCGCGCTTTCGTTTGTAACGCCGCTCGGATAACTGACTGCGGCAAAGCCGGGCAGACAGACCGAAAGCGCCATGCAAAGCGAAAGCAAAATGCAGAACAGACTTTTTGCTTTTTTACTCAATTTTGTTCACCTCTTCTTTCTCCGGCTGTGGATCGGAGTGTTTTTCCTTTTTTTCCTCCTCACAGCCGCTTTTTTCAATTTCTATTATCTTATTCATTATGCGCAGGAATTCGTGTGTATCACTTTCTCCTATTTTGTCCATAATGACCTGAGAACGGTGCAGCGCCTCGTTTCTGAGACCTTCAACGGCTTTTTTGCCTTTTTCCGTAATTTCAACAGTGACCTTTCTTCGGTCAGCTCCGTTTGAAACACGCGAGACCATCTCTTTGTTTTCAAGCGCGTGGATAATCGCCGTCACGCGCGACGCCGTGATGTCAAGCAGCTCCGCAAGAGCGCCGGGAGTGCTTTTTCCGCCGGCTTCAAAAAGGCGGGCAAGGAGAACATTTTCGCCCTTGAGCTTTTTTTGAAGCGACTGAAACGCACCGTCGCGGTTGATCATCGCAAAGGTTGAAATAATGTTGTCAAGAAGATCGTTCCTGTTCAAAACTTTCCCTCCTTTTCAAAAAATAGTTAATACTGTTAAATAAAAGCTTCACAGTGTTAAGTAATATAGCACCTTAAGCGACAAATGTCAAGAGAAAAAGAATTAAAAACAATAAAAGTGCCCAAAAAATGAACTGCCGATTTGGTGATAATCGACAGTTACGGTAAAAATAGTTGAATTGTGACTCAATTGTTATCAAATTTGCGGCACCGTACGAATCAACGTCATGATAACAGCAAGTTTTCGGCTGAATGACAACATAAAATATTCGTCATCTGCCGACCAAGCAGTTGTTTCGTTTTTTTTACCGAAGATTGCGAAAAAACGACGTGAGAACCTCGCGGCATTCTTTTTCCATATATCCGCCGACAGTTCGAATTCCCGAACCGAAGGTTTCCGCCACCTCCGCACGGCTGATCACCGCGCCCGCCTGTTCATCATATGCACCAAAAACAAGGCAGTCAATCCTTGCGTTGATTATGGCTCCGCAGCACATTATGCACGGCTCCAAGGTGACGAACATTTCACAGCCGGAAAGCCTCCAGTCTCCGAGAGTGAGCGAGGCATTGTGCAGCGCCTCAATCTCCGCATGGGCAAGGGCTGTTTTTGACTTTTCGCGACGGTTGCGTCCCTCCCCAATGATTTTGCCGTCCTTAACAACAACGGCGCCGACGGGGATCTCTCCGTCGGCAAAAGCTTCTTTTGCTTTTTCAAGGGCACGTTCCATGAATTTTCTGTTTTCCATTTTGTTACCCCAATGCAATATATTTTGACGTTGTGTAAAGCATTGTAATGATCACAATTATCATTGTGGGTGCGCTGAGGTATGCAAAGGCCTTTTCTGTTCCGGAAAGCAGGGTTCTTCTGCCTTTGTGCGCAATACCTTTGTTCGCTTTACTTATAAAAATAAGAAAACACGGTATTCCTACAATAATAAGACCGTAAATAATCACGGCGGCGAGCCTGGTGAGCGCCTCTTCTTCCATACTTTCACCGAGGTATGAAGCCGCGAGCGAAATTGAATTGTTGATTGCATGAATAACAATTGACGTCCACAGCGAATCGGTCTTGATTGCAAGGTATCCGAGCGCACAGCCTACAATGAGTGCAAAAGGCGCCTGAATGAGGTTGCCGTGCATAAAAGCAAAAACAAACGCCGACATAACAATTGCAAAGCCATCGCCGAACGGGCGCAGATTTTGCATGACGAAGCCGCGGAAAGCGAGTTCTTCAACAACAGCCGCAACAACCGCAACGCGGCAAAACGATGTCAGAACGCCTAAAAAACCCTCGGGCATAGCAAGATCCGGCGAGGAAAGCTCAAAGCCGAAAGTCGACGCCACAACGATGAAATAATTTGTTGCAATATTTGCAATCATGCAAAGTCCAAGCCCGGCTGGAATCGCAAGCAAAAACAAGCTTGCTTTCCGCGGTGCGCCGAGAGGAGTTGCGTCTTCAATTCCGGTACGCTTTTGAATTGCTTTTCCAAAAATCACAAATGGCAGCAAAATGGAAAAAAGGACGATAATTATATCCATGCCGGATTGAAAAAGAGAATCTCTCAGATACTTTGTTTCATAAATGCCAAACAGACTCATAAATAACGCGAAAATGTATCCCATGCCTATTGTGCAGAGCAACGCTCCGCCGCCAAGAAGTCCTTGATAGCGCAGAGCCTTTTTTTCACGCTTTTTTGCGTCAAGCTGCCACGGGTCGGGAGCACCGTAAGGCGGCACGTTGCCGTAATAACCGCTGTTTGCACCGTATTGAGGCTGATTTCCGTTATATCCGTTAGGATTTGTGTACATAAATATCACCTGCCGTTTTTAAAGGCAGCGCCGCACAAAACGCGGCGCATATCCTGCCTAATGGTACCGTTTCAAATCAAAGCAGCCGACGGGTTCAGCTGTAAAGAAGTCCTACTATGCGGTTGACCGCAGACATAGGAAGAATTTTTGCGAGCACGGCAAAGCATTTATAGCTAACGCCGGTTGTTGAAAGCGGTTTTGGGTGTTTTCTTTTTGCGAGAGCACAAACTGCGTCTGCAATTTTTTCCGGACTCATACCGTTCTGCTCGTCTTTTTCCATGCGTTCAATACTCTTTTGGATTATTTCACCGTAGATCTCTTTGCCGCCCTCCTGCTTTTCGCGCTGGGCGGTGAAAGCGGTTTTAACGTCGCCCGGCATAAATGCGCACACGCTGATGTTAAACTGATGCAGCTCGTTGGCAAGCGCAAGGGTCAGTGAGTTGACCGCACTTTTGGAGGCGGAGTAAAACGCCTGAAACGGAATTGAAAGCGGAGCTGCCATTGAGCTGATATTAACTATTCTTCCTCCGCCGTTTTTTCTCATATATTTGCAGACAGCTTTGCAACAGACAAAGCAGCCGAAAAAGTTGACGTCAAACTGCTTTTTTGCCTGTGAAAGCTCTGTGAATTCCACTGCGCCGGAAATACCAAACCCGGCGTTATTGACAAGCAGGTCTATCCTGCCCTCATTTTCAAAAACGGTTTTAAAAGCTTCCTCAACCTGCTTTTCATCTGTCACATCGCATGAAATACCTTTCACGGCGTTCTCGCTCTTGCCGCTGCGGCTGAAAGAATAGACCTTGTATCCGTCCTGCGAAAGCTTTTCGGCGCACGCAAAACCGATTCCGCTGCTTGCCCCGGTGACTATCGCAATTTTATTTTCCATCTTTTTTATCCGAACCGCTGCCGCGCTCTGCGGTTCTTCCTTCCTTTCCGATACCCTCCGTACTTGAGGGGATGAACATAACCTTCAGCGTCATGAGTATAAGACGAAAATCTTCAACAAGCGATTGATTCGCAATATACATAAGATCCATCTGCAGCTTGTCATACGGCGGAGTATTATACTTTCCGTAAACCTGCGCGTAGCCGGTGAGACCTGCCTTGACCTGAAGACGCAGCGAAAACTCCGGAATATGCTCCTCATATTCCTTTGCAATTTCCGGACGTTCCGGTCGCGGACCGACAATTGACATTGAACCGGAAAGAATGTTGAAAATCTGCGGCAACTCATCAAGGCGCAGCATTCTGATGACTTTTCCGACTCTTGTGATTCTGTCGTCGTCTTCGCCGGCAAGGCGCGCAACGCCGTCCTTTTCCGCGTCAACACGCATACTGCGGAATTTGATAATTTGAAATTCCTTTCCGTTCACGGTGAGTCTCTTCTGCTTATAAAATACGGGACCGCCATCGTCAAGACGGATAGCGAGCGCAACCAGCAAAAACAACGGAGACAAAACGATGATTCCGACAAAGGAAAGCACAATGTCCGCAAGCCTCTTGACAAAAATATAAACCAAATTGCCCTCGCTGCGTTTGCAGCGGTATATCGGTATATTCATCAACTGAATTGTTTTTCCGCCGCGAATAATGGTATCCGAGATTTTCGGCTTGATATACGCAACTTTTCCGTTGGCAATGCAATACTTCACCGCCTCATTACGGTACTCTGACGGAACGCCGCAGAGAAAAACCGCGTCCGCCCCCTCCATGATTGAAAAAAGATCCTCAAGCGTTGTCTTTTCGGAATTAAGGGTACGAATCACCTTAAAGCGGCGTTCAAGCTTTCTGATTCCCTTTAAGGATACATATGAATCAACATTGTTGAAAACAACTACCGTGCGTTTTGTTGCATGGATTTTATAATAGACATAATCCACCGCAAAGACCCACAGCACCGAAAACGCAGAAAAAGCAAGGAACATGATGAGAAACGGCCAAAGCGAAACCAGCCGATAGCTCAAAAGAGAAAAAACGATATATGCCGTAGCCTGCAAAAACGCAACGGCAATGATCTGAGAAAAAATCAAATCCGAGCGCGTGCTTGTTCCAACCTGAAATCCGCCGTAGACCTTTACGAACGTGATGTAGGTGAATGCAATAAGAAGCGCAAGAAAATAGTTGCCGAGCCTGAAGAACGGCGTCGGAATGCTCGGGTTGAAATACCGCGTCCAGCATCTGTACATTGACCATGTATAAACGCCGGTAATCAAAATTTTAAACAGATAGAGAACCAACTTCTCTGCCACATATCTTTTATTTTTAATCATAAACAGTCCTCAGTATTAGCTGTATTTACTCCTTTTGATACGGAAATAATATTCCCACAAGCTTTGAAAAACTTTAATGAATCAAGGTTCCCCCGCACAATTTGCGGCGCGTATCCTGCTTGTGTGTTCCGTCAAGTTTCACTGCAATAAGGCTCAAAAGGACACACAGTATCCGCCGCTGACTCTTTTTTCGGTCAGCAAAAATCTGACGGTACGTCTGCGCACAGAAATTATGCGGTAAAGCCTTAATATTATCTTTCCATCAATGCGGTCGCTGCCAAAACATCGTCTTTCCATTTGAGAACGGTCGCCTCATCATACTTTTCGGGCATCTGTTTATATACTTTCTTGGCGTTATCGCCCTTTGAAAGTGCGCCGGCAGTTCTGAGCAATACGGGAAGATTGCCGACGCCGCGCATCGCTCTTGAGGCAATATCTGCAAAGCCGACCGAACCGCCGTGACCCTTGCCGAAGCTCATATCGCTTTCGGTAATGATCTGCTTGTCAAAAAGGAAGTTCACGCCGTCAACCTTTGTGCAAAGGAGAATGTTTTTGAGAATATCGATTGCAGCAAAGTTCATTCCGAGATGGAGAATATACTTTTTGTTGTATTCCCAAAGCGTACTTGCAGAAAACTCACCGTTTTTATCCATGAGTACAGCGTCGGCAAGCAGCTTTCCGGCGCGCATTGAGGCGCATATTCCGGAACCGGTCATCGGTAGCGTCATATATGCGCTGTCTCCGATTGCCGCGTAGCCGTCGCAGACCATGACGGAAAGCGGACGGCGCACGGGAATCTGACAGGTTATTCCTCCGCGCAACAGCTCGTGGCCGATCTGCGGACTGAAAGAGCGCATTTTATCAAGCTCTTCCTCAAGCTGCTTTTTTGACATAGGCGCCATTCTGCCGATGAGAACGTCAACGCTGTCTTCACCGGTGATGACCCATGAAATGCCCTTTTCTCCGCCCGGTAGGAGGAAAACCTCATATTTTACGTCCGGCTCCTGTGCGGGGAGCTTGTCAAAATATGCACGATAGGCATAAAAGCATTCTCCGTAGCCGTAATCGCGGTCAACGTTGCAGCAAACGGGAAGATTCTTTCTCAGCGGAGAGTTGATGCCCGCTGCGTCAATAACAAGATCGCCGAAAACATCACCGTCAAATGTGCGGATTCCGACAACGCGCAGACCGTCCATTATAGGTTCAAGAATTTCAGTATTGAAAACGAGCTTTACGCCCTTTTGCTCCGCGTTTTCAAGGAGGAGCTTATAGATGTATCTCCTTTCCATCATTACGGAGCCCTCTCCGACCGGTTTCACGGTGAGCGGAGTTTTGAGATTCGGGTTATAAAACTTCATTGGACCGGAAAAACGGTATTCGCTTTCTTCCGGCTCGGGAAGCGAGCACTCGGCAAAGATCTTTCTTTCAACCGAATCCTCCCAATCATAACCAAGTTCGTCTTTTATATGTCTTTCATAAACTGTAACATCATAACCTTTTTCTGCAAGGATAGCTCCGGCGATGAGACCGCCGTGACCTGCACCGGCAATGATAATTTTCTTGCTCATTATATATTTTCCCCTTTCAAGCAAAGTAATGTAACGTATATTTTACCATAAATTGAGCAAAATGTAAAGATGCGGAATTAGCTTCTTAACACTATAAAGCTTAATCTATAACGCGAAACAACACTTATACTTTTACATTAACAAGGGAGCAGCAAAGAAAAACAGACTGTTCTACAAAAGCCCTCAGAACAGTCTGTTTTTCTATGTGTCTATGAATTTGTAGCAAAGTTATAAATATCAAGCAAATACAGTTGCCCCGTTGCTGCCATTTTTGATTCGTATTTTTTCTTTACTTCCTCCATAAATTCTGATACCGCATCAGGGTGATTTTTTAAGAACCAATTTATATGATCTTTTATATATTTTTCGCGAACATCGGTATCATTCAAATCATTAGGGACACGTTTCATTCTTTCATCAATACTATCAAACCCAAAAAATGGTTCTAAAAGACGTTTTTCTGTCATTTCTATATATTCCGGGTTAATATCTATCCCAATGCCGTTTCTGCCCGTTTGCTGGCATACACGTAATGCTGTACCACTCCCGACAAACGGATCAAGTACAATATCATTAGGATTTGATGAAGCCAAAATCATCCTTTCAAACAAACCCTCTGGTTTTTGCGTCGGGTGCTTCTTACGGTTTTTGTTGCAGTAGTGCATATGAGAAAACTCCCATACGTTTCCCGGATTTGCACCGCGCATGTTGTTTACAGATCGATAAAACTTTTGAGGAACCCTTATTTCATCGATATTAAAAATAAAGTTCTGGGGATGTTTAGTAAACATTAAAATATCATCATGCCTGGGCGAGAACCCTCTGGTTTTTCCAATGCCTTGAGTATAGAACCATGTAATCCATGAATTAAAAGTCATTCCCAATTCACGTTCCAAAATACCGTAAACGTAAGATATATAGCGCATTCCCATAAAAACGTATATAGTTCCATCGTCAGTCAATACCCTTGACGCTTCGGCAAGCCATCTGCGAGAAAAATCCAAATACTCTTCAAACTCCAATTTATCCTGATTATTTCCATAGTCTTTATTTAAATTGTACGGTGGATCAGTAACAATTAAGCGAACACTTTTACTCGGAATAAACTTTAATTGTTCAAGTGCATCACCGCATATGGCTTTTAGTTTTTTATCCATTGGTTTTTTCTTGCCTCTCTATAAAAATCGTCAATAGTTCTACGTGAACTGTGCAAATACTTTTGATCAAGGAGCTGACACATTTCCCACGTTGTACGATACTGATAGGTCACATAATGAATATCTTTAATTTGAATTTGTCCAGTCCCAAGAGCCGGATTGTATAGTATATCCGCGTCGCTAATGAACTTCAAATCATAAGCATTATAATCAATCACTTCCATTATTCCATCAACAAGTCCTGTTTTTTTATTTCTTTCTGAATAAACGCGATGTTTAATAGACAAAATGATGAACATAAAATCGGGATCTCTAACATAAGCTGTTCTAATTCTTGAGAAAGAAGTGATATTTGGGCTTTTACCGCTACCCGGAATGTCATTTGCAGTAGCTTTGACATCAACATTACCGGTTAGAACATTGCTGTCTTTTCTAAATTGAAGAATAATATCTGCAATTCCAAGGCGTTCCTGCACTTCTACATTGATAAGGTTGTATGGATTATTCATATCATCACGTATGCCGGAAAAGACTTCTCCCGCCCACGCTTCAATCATCGGTCCTGCTATTTTGTTAATATTTTCAAGCGGCAAACCCATACGCAAATTAGTATTTATGATAATTTTATTATCATCAGCTGCCTTACGTCCATCTAAAATCGTCGTTATTTGTCGAGTAACAAACGTTGAATCATCTTTATAGGTGGTAGATTCCTGAGGAATTTTAAAAACTAAATCTTCGTATTTCACTATATTCGTCCTTTCAAGTCATAGCAGAAATATCCGCATCGGTTCTACGAATTTTCTGATTATATTTTTGACACAACTTAATCTGTCAAATTATCGCGCCCATCTATAATTACAAATCACAAAAACAGCAAGTATTCATAACACTAACCGCTTTTCTTGAGTATATCACAGCAAAAGAATTTTTTCAATGTTTTGATACCTTCTTAAAATCGGTTTGACACTTTTCTCACGCCGCAAAAAACTATGTATGTACCAAAAATAACGGGTACCGTACGGCACCCGTTAAAGTAGTATGACAAAGCTATTTATTCAACTTTTTTGCATTTTCAATTTCGGCAAGCACGCACTGCGGTGCCGGTCCGCCTTTGACTGCCCTGCCCTTTACGCAATTGTCAAGGTCAATCGCCGCAAACACACCCTCATCAAAAATTGAGCACACCTTTTGATATTCTTCAAGCGGCAATGTTTCAAGAGTATAGCCGTTTTCAATGCAAAAAGCAACAAGCTGACCTACCGCCTTATATGCATCACGGAACGGCAAGCCTTTTTTGACGAGGTAATCCGCACAGTCCGTAGCATTGATAAAGCCCTTTGCCGCAGCCTGACGCATGTTGCCCTTGAGAACTTTTGCCGTTTCAAGCATAGCGGAAAATGTGTCAATGCAGATGAGAACTGTGTCAACGGCATCAAAGGTTACTTCTTTATCCTCCTGCATATCCTTGTTATATGCAAGGGGCAGACCTTTCATAACGGTGAGAAGAGTCATTAAAGAGCCAAAAACACGACCGGATTTTCCACGTACCAGCTCTGCAATATCCGGGTTCTTTTTCTGCGGCATAATACTGCTGCCGGTTGAAAACGCGTCGTCAAGCTCAATGAATTTGAACTCCCACGAGCACCACATGACCGTTTCCTCGGCAAAGCGCGAAAGATGCACCATAATAAGAGAAAGACAGGAAAGCAACTCAATAACATAATCCCTGTCGGAAACTCCGTCAAGGCTGTTTGCGCATACTCCGTTCAATCCAAGCAGCTTTGCGGCGTACTCACGGTCAAGCGGATATGTTGTGCCGGCAAGAGCACCCGAACCGAGCGGAGATATCGCCATTCTCTTTTTACAGTCCGAAAGCCTGTCCCTGTCACGCAGGAGCATTGACGCATACGCCATAAGATGGTGACCGAAAGTGACCGGCTGAGCACGCTGAAGATGTGTATATCCGGGCATAACCGAATCATAATTTTCCTCAGCTTTTTTGAGAATGACATCAATAAAGGCTTTCAGCGCCGCGTCAATTTTATCACTCTGCTCAAGCAGATACAGCCTTAAATCAAGCGCGACCTGATCGTTGCGGCTGCGGGCGGTGTGCAGTCTTTTTCCGCTGTCGCCTATCCTTTTTGTCAGCTCACCCTCAACAAATGTATGTATATCCTCGGCAGTCATATCAATTTCAAGAGCTCCGCTTTCAAGATCGGCAGCTATGTCTTTGAGTGTTGAAACAATCTTTTCGCTCTCGCTTTTTTCAATGATGTTCTGCTTGCCGAGCATTGTTGCATGAGCAACAGAACCGGCTATGTCCTGCTTTGCCATGCGGCTGTCAAAGGCAATTGACGAGTTGAAATCATTTGTCTTTTTGTCGAGCTGTTTTTTGAATCTACCTGTCCAAAGCGGCATTGTTTTATCCTCCGATATTCATAATTACCCATTGATTATACACATAATATGCAAAATGTCAAGTGATTATTCAACTTTTATGCAGTCACATCGATATGGCATCGCTCACAAAATGAGCTGCCGCTTTCAAATTTGCAAAGCGTATTCTTTGTCCCGAATCTGCACACAGATACCGCAGGCGGACAAAAAGCGATTAGAAAAGCAAAAAAATCACTAATGCACCAATAGATAAAGGCTATATTTCGTATGAGACTTAATTTAACGAGCCTCGTGAAATATAGCCTTTTGATCTACACTGAATACAGCAGTGAATCAAAGTCTTTTTCAGAGCTTGACGCAATGCTTTTCCATGTCAACAAGACCGTTTTCAAGAAAAGTTACTCCCTCTCCCTCAAGCAGCATTCTCTGTGCGTCGGTTCCGCCGAAAGCAAATCCCGGTGCAACACGTCCGTCACGATTGACTACCCTGTGGCACGGTATGACTCCGGGTTCCGGATTGACATGCAGGGCGTAGCCGACAACACGTGCCCAACGCGGATTTCCGGCGAAAGCAGCCACCTGCCCATAGGTCATAACCTTGCCCATCGGTATAGCCTTCACAACGTCATAGATGAGGTCAAAGGTGCTCAATCCCATATGATATATCCCTCTTTACGTGCGGAAACCGGGCGGATTCCGCCCTCCTCGCCGTAACCGAGAATGCAGTTTCCGATTCCCTCATATTTTTCATCAAGACCCCATTTTTCAAGATACTTTTTGCCCTCCTGAGTTTTAAACGCCTCTCTTGCACGGTAGATATAGCAGGAGTCAACGCCTACAGCGTACGCCGCATTGAGCAGATTGCCCATTACAAGCGCGCCGTCGTCACGGTAGGTATTGACTGTGGAATCGGCAAAAACAATGAGAACAACAGGTGCGCCGTAAAACGGGTCTGTGTCCGCTCCCATCACAGAGGCGTTGAGCTTTGAAAGCTCTTTCAATGTCTTTGGGTCACGAACGGCAACAATTACCGGCGACTGTGCGTTTCTGCCTGTCGGAGCATAGGTTCCAGCTTCAAGAATAAGATCAAGCTTTTCTTTTTCAACCGGTTTTGAGCTGTACTTGCGGCAGCTTCTTCTTTCTTTAAGGTCAATGAGTGTTTCTTTCATTTCTATTCATTCCTTTCATATTTGTAAATAGGAGCAGCTGCCCTGTTATATCTGTAAATTGACGATGCGCACCTTGGTCACATCTGATTATAGAATTGCTTTATCGGCAGCACCCAATCTGTTTGAACAATATCAAAGCCTTTTTCTTTGAACCAACCCCAACCGTAGTCCGGACTGACAGTCATTGCAACATCGTCGGTATGTCCTGCTGAAATAACGTCACGATGGTTATAGACAATTGCGTTGCCCCAAACAGCAAGTCCGTTTTTATGGAGAAAATCAATGTTTTCATCACTTATAACCTGCGCGGACTCCGTTTTAAAAATTGCTTCAATACCGACAAAATTAACCTTTCGTCTGAGCAGCATGGCAGAAACGTTATCCCTTTCCCTCACCATGGGCATAAAAGCAATGTCCGGAGCAAGAGCCTCGACAGTCTGAAAAAACTTTTCCTCATTCGGTGTTTTGATTATCACATGTTCTTCAACCCTATGACGTCTGATACAATTTGTGATGAGCGCAGGATTCTGCCAAAACTTATCAATGTTGATGAGGCACTTTCCTTTGAGAAAATCAAAAGCCTCATCAAGAGAAAGTATATGCTCATTCGTTTTGGCAAAATCATAATTATGATAATGCAATTTTTCGATTTGCGCCGAAGAAAGCAAACAAAGCGGCACGGGCGAAAGCAGATGCGCCGGCTCCATCATCGGATGAAAGCAAAAGAGCTTTTTGTCCCTTGACGCCGTTACATCAAGCTCGATTATATCTGCGCCTTGTCTGAGAGCGGCTTTATACGCCGCAAGACTGTTGCAGGGAATGTTGCCGCCGGCAGAACCGCGGTGAGCGGCAATGAGCGGTATACCGCCTGAGTATAGCTGCATTGGTCTTTCTCCTTTCCTTGTTGATACGCTGCCGTGTGACCGAGGGTCAACTATTTCTGTTTGGCTCATGATTTAATGATACCACAGCATGTCAAGAAATGCAAAGGAGAAGTTTTCCTCAAAATATCAATAAAGACTTAAGCCTATTTAAATTGCTGAAGAAATGCGTTTCAAAGCCTTGCAAATCATGATGCGAGCGTTACACCGCACATAATTGAGCTTTAAACATGCCTGATCGCCTTTTTATGTGTAACTCACGAAAGGAATAGTCCAAAAATAAAACACTGTCTTCAGCCTTATTCAACCGAATACTTGCCGCCATAAACAAAACCCCGGCTCTTTCGAGCCGGGGGATTTTTGTTTTTTGAGCGTCAAACTGACATCTCAGACCACTTAGCGGAAGATTGAGAAAATCTTCTGGAAGAATTCCTTAATCTTTGCAAGGAGTCTCTGGAACCAGGTGAGGGTATCCTTACCTTCGTCAACTGCGCCATGGTAATCGTCGTCAGAGCCGACGGTCTTGTTCCATGCTTCGCCGATGAGTGATTCCATAACCTTGGACAACGTTGCATATGCGCAATGGTTGTTCGAGGAAAGAGCCTCAAAGATATTTTCAAGAATCTTCTGGATTTCAACAATGTTACCGGAGATGGTCTTATCAATGGTGATGCCGATTCCGAGACCCTGGAAGAGAGCAGAAACGATGATGTCGGGAACATTGTGTGCCGAGCAAGCATCGAACATCTGGTTGATGCCGTATCTTACGGTCTGCTGCATTCCGCTCTGGAGTTCGAATACATCGGTGAGCCACTGAACAAGAGCTTCTCTGTTGTGAGCATCGCCGAACATCTCAAGTGCCCATGTGAGAACAAGGGTGAGGGTGTCGCCCTTATCGGAAACAACATAGGTCTGAGTGGTCTTGTTCTGGTAGTTGTCATACTTACCGGTGCCGTAGTCGTTGATGTACGGATACGGATCAACCGGAATGTTGAACGAGTTAGCTGCCTTTGTGCGTGCGGTTGCAACCTGCTTTGTGCCTTCGCCGCCCTGTTCTGCGAGCTTATAGAAGTTGATTTCAGGAATTCTGAAGTCATACTTGTTATTTGCTACGAAGATTCTGAAGTCGATGTTGTGAAGAAGCTTTTCAACCTTGATTTCACTGATGAAGTCAATCTTGTAAACTTCTGCAACAACTTCAAGGACTGCATAGACAGGAGCGAGGATGTTCCTTACTGCAAGGTATACGCCTTCGTTCGAGATGAAGTATGCCAAGTTCGGGAGAATGGTAAGCAACGTGTCAACGGGCTTATCAAGGAGTTTGTCAGCGAAGTAGCCGACTCTTTCAAGAACATAGCCGAGTACTTCTTCGTCGTTGCCGGCGATGAACTTCTTGTACTGAGCGAGTGTCTTGACTTCCTTAGAGGTAAGACCAAATGCTTCAAGAATCGGAATGATTCCGTAATCATAACCGTTGCTGCCGCCGATCTTAACGATATCGAGTACGCTGAGGGTTGAGCCTTCGCCTGCAAGGAAGAGCTTGAGAACCGGACCGAGCGGTGAAACGATTTCAGCAAGAGTCTTGATGAAGCCGCTGATGTCGCCGTCGGTGAAGCCCCAATCGGTACCCGCGAAGGAACCGACTGCGCTCCATGCGCCTGCTGCGTTGAGCTTAGCCTTGAGTACCTTGGAGTTCGTCTTCTTTGCAAAGCCGAGTGCCGTCAGGTCAATACCTGCGCAGCTATCGTCAAGGTGCTTACCGTCAATCTTGATGTCAATGTTCTTAACTGCTTCGAGTATCGGAGCAACGTTGTCACCGCCGAGAAGCGGAACGAGCTTGTCGAGAAGAGTATTGATCATCGCATTGGTGATGTACTTCTTCGTTACAACCTCCTTGATGGAGCCCATCTTAGCCTTTGAAAGGATATTGTTGATGACTGCATCGAGGTTTTCGGCAATGATGTCTGCGTTTGCTTCAGTGAGTGAGAAGTAGGTTCTGTAGTCAACGCCTGTCGGCTTGATATCTCTGTTCTGGATCGGGATATAGGAAACCTTACCGCCGCCGAGAAGTGAGATGATGATATCGATGATCTTTGACGGATCCTTAACGATTGCGTCAATGATTGAATCGATGGGTTCGCCGAAGCCGTCTTCCTTACCGAGAGCTTCCTTGATAGCCTTGACGTTCTCTTCAGTGAGGATGAGCTCAAGGAGAGTTACGAAGGTATCTGCTCTGTCGCCAACGATGTTGATGTAATCAGTGCCGTAGCCCTTATCAACGCCGTTGTAGATGTCATATACGGTGCTCATTGCTGAGTCTGAGGTGTCTGCAATGAGGTCGGAGTTTCTGTCAGCAGCAGCCTTAGAGGCAAGCTTGAGCCAGTCAAGGTCAAGCGAGATGCCGAGAGCCTTGCCGTTGACGGCGATTCCGCCGATAACGCTGTTGAGCAGTTCTGCAAGCTCAGTGCCCTTGAGGGTGAACTGGATGCCTGCGCCGATTCCGCCGTGAGACTTGCCGATGTAAGTTTCAACGATCTGAGCATCCTTAACGCCGATGTTACCAAGGTTGATGTTGATTGCGATCGGATAGATCGGGTCAACGAGCTTGATAAGGCTGTTTACAGGAGCGATGAGATTCTGGACGACTACTTCGATGTTGTCGTTGCCGACGACATAGCAGAGATTTGCAAGAATGTCAAGGACGTTGGCAACAGGAGCGTCGAGAATTTCGTCAACTCTGTCAAGGAGAGTCTTGAGAATCGGATAAAGGGTATTGCCGTGGTTTGCTTCAACAGAAGCTGCATATTCTTCCTGAGTCGGAGCCTTTGCGCCAAGGAGTTCAAGCAGCGGGATAATCGCGTAGTTGTAGCCGTTGCCGCCCATGATTGCAATTTCTTCAAGAGCTGCAATGTACTTGCCGTGATGTTCGCCGGTTGCCTCGAACTCTGCTCTTTCGGTACCGCCCATAAGGATGAGTGCGAGTACGTCTGAGAGAGGCTGAACAAGGTCTGAAACAAGGTTCAACAGGTTCTTGATGCCGGTTGCCTTGTCAGCAGTTTCAACGCCCCATGCATATGCGTCAGCTTTGCGGATAGCGTTGCCGTCTGCATCCTTCTCGCCGGTTTCGTGGCTGTGAGCGTTCCATACATCAGCCCATGTCTTTGCGGAGCCGATGTAATCCTTCAGCTTGCTGCCGAACGGAGCCTTAGCGAATGCTGCGGGTGAAATGTCAAGGTCCTGAAGAGTGGTGAGCTCTCTTACATATTCGAGAACCTGATCGATGGTCTCTGCCGGAAGTCCTGCAAGGAGCTTAGTTACGGTTGAGACGAGCGTGTTGGCGATATCATCGGTCAGAACCATGTTATAAACAAGTTCCTTGAGCGAGGTAGCGTCAATGCTGTCGATGAGACCGAAGATTACCGGAATAAGTCCGTCAAGGTTGCCAAGAGCATCATTGAGCTGCTTGTGAGCGTCAGCGCTTGAATAGGATACGCCAATCTTCTTGAGCTCAGGCTGGTTGTACGGTACATATTCAACAAGGTGCTTATTAAGGAAGGTTACAAGAAGTTTTGCAACGTCTTCTTCCTTACCTGCGAGCGAAAGGATAATCTTTGCAACGTCCGGATTCTTTTCTTCAAGTCCGAGAGCGTTGTTGATGATTGTCAGGAAGTCCTCTGTCAGAAGTGACTTGAGAACGAACATGATCGTGTCGCCAAGCTCGGTATGCCACTTTGTAACGTCGGTTGTGTTGATTACAAGACCGCTTGCCGGCTCGTCAACCTTGATCGCTGCCTTTGCAAGCGAAGCGAAGAAGTTCGGGTCAAGAGCGTTGAGGATATAAACTTCGTTGCCGTCCTTATCGGTGATCTTGATGTTTCCGAGGAGACCGTTGATGAGTTCAACAAGGTTTGCACCTCTGTTGCCGGCAATCTGGAGAAGATCGGTGAGACCGTAGCCCTTGCCGTTGATTACGACGAGTGACTTAAGGAGGGTATCGATCTGATCTCTTGAGATTACGCCGTCCATTCTGTCAACGATTGCAAGAACCGGTGAAAGGAGGTTCTTAAGGAGACGTTCAACGTTGTCGTTAGCAATGAAGTAGGAGAGATTTGCAACAACGGTGAGGAGCGTTGTGAACGGAGCGTCGCAAAGCTCGTCAACGAGTGCGAATGCATAATCTGCAACCTTGCTTACAGATGCTACGGCAGACATGTCTGCATAAGAGTTTGCTTCCTTAAATTCAACGCCGAGTTCGGTGAGACCGAGAGCGGTGAAGAGCGGTTTGAATACGTTGTTGTATGCGTCGTTGCCCTTAATAGCTACGCCGTCAACAGCAATCTTGAGATCCTGACCGCGAAGCAGGAATGCAAGTACGCTTTCAAGCGGGGTGAGCATGTCGGTAAGAGCCTTGATGAAGGACTGCTTATCGCTGATACCGGTGAAGATGTTGTCGATCTTGACGATCTTGTTGCCCTCTTCATCGGTTTCTTCGGTCTCGTGGCTGTGTGCCTTGAGAACGTCTGCCCATGTTACACCGACGGTTTCATCGGCTGCGGGAACGTTTACATACTTGATCATGTCAGCGTTGCCTGTTGCAGCTGTGAACGCGGCGGGTGCAAAGTCAATGCCGAGGAGATCCTTGAGAGTCTTGACGAGATCTGCGGTGAGAGCAGAGCCGAGAGCCTTAACGAGTGCTCCGGTGATGTTGCCCATCATTGCGTCTGTGAAGACATTGCCTGCAAGGAGCCAGTCAACAAAGCCCTTAAGCGTTGCCGGGTTAGCGTCGGTAACTGTTGCTTTGTACTTATCGAGGATATTCTGCTCGGCTTCTGCCTTAGTGGTATCACCAACGAGGTTGACGATTACCGGGAAAGCATTCTTGACGAGTCTGTCAAGAGCCGGGATAGCATTGTCAAGGTCCGTGTTGTTCCAGTCAAATGCGCCGAGATACTTATAGACCATTGCGAAATTCTCAACGTCATAATCGCCGGTGAGGATCTCTGCAATAACTGCGATGAGGTTCTTGATAGCTTCCGGATTTTCGAGAACGTCAGAGATGATGTTCTTGATATCGTCTGAAAGCTCTGCGTCTGCAAGAAGCGATTCAACGAGGGTCTTAATGCTTGCGGCGTTGTCCTCTGTGACGAGGACATTGACAAGAGTTACGAGTGCATCGCCTGCGTCGCCGTTGACATTCTGAAGATCCTTACCGGATTCGAATGTTCCGGACTTGCTGGTGTAATCCTGAGCGGTGCCTGCGTAAACGATGTGGCCGTCTGCATCTCTCTTAGCCATCTGAGCAGCAATCTTGTTCCAATCGAGATCAAGGTGGAACTTAACTGTTGAGCCGTTGATCACGATGTTGCCGATTGCATTGTTGATGAACGTTGCAAGTGCTTCGCCGGAAACGTTGACGGAAATCTTTCCTGCAACTGCTTCCGGAGCCTCGGTGCCGATGTAGGTCGAAACGATCTGCTCGGTGTTGCTCATGTCGATTGCAATTGCGATCGGATATACGTCGTTGACTTCCTTAAGAAGTACATTGACCGGAGCGAGGAGGTTATCGGCGATGGTGTTGATACCATCGGAGCCGATGAAGTAGAAGATGTTGGCAAGTCTTGAGAAGAGCTGTTCAACCGGTGCGTCAAGGATAGTGTCAACAGCAGCGAAGAGCGTGTTGAGAATATACTTGAGCGAGGATTTATCAGCCTTGACCTGTGCATCATACTGAGTCTGGGTCTTCGGTGTAATTCCGAATGCCTCAAGGAGCGGAACAATCGCGGTGTTGTAGCCGTAACCGCCGTTGATTCTGATGTCTGCACGTTCGTCAGTTACATCTTCAAGAGCGATGAGCTGCTTGCCGGAAAGGAGAATCTGGAATACAACGTCAAGCGGTGCAAGAATGTCGCAAACAAGATTTACAACATCTTCCTTGGTCTTGATGTTCCACTTGAAGGTGCTGTTGACAACGATCTTGGAGGTCTGAACCATTACGGCGTTGCCGTTTTCGTCGAGAACTTCCTTGCCGTTTTCATCGAGCTTCTTCTCGGTTGCAGCGGTGAGAACAACGTCCTTAGCTGCTTCGCCTTCGCCGATCTTAACGGTCTTGCCGTTAAGCGACTTATCGGTTGAGAAGTATTCCTTGGTTTCTGTTCCGTCGATGTAGGTGTACTTATACTGAGTTTCTGCATACTTGTCGGCGATTTCTGCCCATGACTTAGCGTCGCCGATGAAGTCCTTGAGCTGGCTGCCGTTCTTTGCAAGAGCCTTGAAGTTATCAACACTGAGGTCGATGTCGAGGTTCGTGAGCTCTTTGACGTAACCGATGATGTCATCGATGTTGTCTGCTGCAAGAATCGGAACAAGGAGGTTAATGACTGTGTTGCCAAGATCGTTCTTGTCGAAGAGATCGGCAATGATGTCATTGACCATGGTCTTGAGGTCGCCCTTGCCAAGCATACCGAGTACGCTCTTAAGGATCGGGTCAAGAGCCTTGATGGTGTTGTTTGCCTTGGTGTTATCAAGACCACCAAAGTATTCAGCCTTGTAAGTGTTGTCAAGGTCAGCCTGTGCAATTCTCTTATAAGTGATTGTGTAATCTGTGAGAAGCATGAGGATTACGTCAACAAGATCGTTCTCCTTGCCTGCGAGAGTGATAAGAGTTGAACCGAGGTCGGTTGTGGTATCAACATTTGCAAGCTTGAAGATGATGTTGAGGAAGTCCTCTGAAAGAACGTTGTGAAGAATGTACATGAGTGCGTCTGCCGTGTCAACAGTCCACTCGTTCTGTCCGTTAATCTTGCCGTCTGCGGTGTTTGCGTTGATAGCATACTGTGCAAACTCAGTGAAGAAGTTTTCGGAAAGAGCCTTAACGATGTATACGGTTTCTTCAGTGTCGCCGTTCTTTTTCTTAATCTGGATTCCAAGGAGGTTGTTGAGGAGTTCAACAAGCTTGGAACCGCCGTCCTTGCCGATTTCAAGGAGATCGGTCAGACCGTAAGCCTTGCCGTTGATCTTGATGAGACCCTTGAGGATTGTGTCAAGCTGTTCTCTCGAGATGATCGGGTTGAGCAGGTCAACGATTCCCATGATCGGTGAAACGAGGTTGTTGAGGAACGGATCAAGTCCGTTGCTTGCAACAAAGTATGCAAGGTTGGAAACGAGGCTCAGAACTGTTGTGAACGGAGCGTCGCAAAGGTCATTGACAAGAATGAATACATAGTCAACGATGTTGCCGATTGCTTCGTTTGCAGTTTCTGCACTCTTGTCTCCGCCAAGGTCGAGAGCCTTGAAGAGCGGGTTGAGGGCGCTGTCATAAGCCTTGCCTGCCTTGAGTTTAACGCCGTCGATTGCGAACTCAAGATCCTTGCCGGTGAGTATGAATGCGAGCACGTTTTCAAGCGGCTTGAGCATATCAAGAACGGTGCTGATGAAGTCGTCCTTGGTGTTCGTGCCCCATGTGAAGGAGGCGTTGAACTTATACTTACCGTCTGCGTCCTTTTCAAGACGTTTTTCAACGTCAGCCCACGTTGCGCAGCTGCCGATGAAGTCCTTAATCTTTGCATTGCCGGTTGCCGTTGCAAAGGCTTCGGGTGCAAGGTCGATGCCAAGGAGATCGTTGAGGGTCTTGGTAAGGTCCGCGGTAAGGTTCTGTCCGAGTACCGGAACGAGCATGCCGAGGAGCTTATCGAAGGTTGCCTCATTGAATACCTGGTCATTGAGGAGCCAGTCAACAACCGTCTTGAGGGTTGCGTTTGCATTTTCGGGCTTGCTTACGAAAGCAGCCAGTTTGTCAAGGAGCGTTGCATCTTCTGCATCTGCCTTGTCGGCATTGCCGAGAAGCTTAACTATCTGAGGAACAGCTCTGGAAACGATCTTATCAAGCTTGCCTATTGCGCTTGTGATGTCAGCCTTTCTGTAATTGTAGTTGAGTGCTTCAAGAACTGCGAAGATGAACTCGTTGCTGTAATCAACCTTGTAGTCACCGCTGAGTACGCGGATAATAACGCCGATTATCTGCTTGATTGCGTCCGGGTTATTGAGAACGTCATAAACCACGGAGGCGATCTGCGGATCAAGGTCAGCCGGAATGAGTGACTTGATGAGGTTTGCAATTCCTTCGGTGTTATCCGGAGTGAGAATTGTGTCAAGAAGTGTGATGAATGTATCAACTGCGTCGCCGGTGATATTCTTGTAATCACTCAGCTTGGTGCTGCCGATATCGGTCATCTTGGTGTCGATCTTCTTGAGCATTGCACCGTCCACATCAGCCTCGCCGTCTGCTACCTTAGCCATCTTAGCTGCGAGCTTGAGCCAGTCAAGGTCAAGGCTGAGCTTGATGGTGGTATTCTCGTCAATCTTGATGTTGCCGATAATGCCGTTGACAAGTTTTGCGAGGTCTTCGCCTGCAACCTTGAGGGTTACGCCGGCTTCAATGCCGTCATGTGCCTTGCCGATGTAGGTCTGGAGAACCTTTCCGCCTTCCTTGCCGATTTCAGCGGTGTCAATCTTAACAGCGATTGGAACAACGTCGTCAACCTGTTCAAGAATTACATTGACAGGAGCGATGAGGTTCTGAACAACCGAGTTAAGGCTGCCGTTGCCGATGAAGTAGAAGATATTTGCAAGTTTTTCAAGGATCGTCTGAACAGGCTCGTTGCAGAGTTCCTTAACGAAGCCTACGAGAGCTTCAAGGATATATCTGACAGACGACTTGTTCTCGTCAGCGAGTTTGAAGAATTCTTCCTCGGTGACCGGAGTAATTCCAAATGCTTCAAGGAGCGGGATAATTGCGGTGTTGTAGCCGTTGCCGCCCTTGATTCTGACGTCGTCGCCGCGATCGCCGTCAACGGTGTCTTCGAGAACGATTACTTCCTTGCCGGAGAGCAGGATCCGGAAGATGATGTCGAACGGTGCGAGGAGGTCGGTTACGAAGGTTACAAGGTCATCAAGAGTATTGATATCCCAGTTGTAATGGATTTCTGAAACGGCCTGACCCTTGTCATCGGTGACAGCAGTGAGGACGTATTCGGTTCCGTCGATTGTAGCCTTTGTGAGACCTGCCTTTGCGTCAAAGTAGGTGTGTTCCTTCTTATCGGCGTCAGTGTATGTGTACTTATACATGGTGCGCTTTTCGGCAAGCTGTGCCCATGTAATGTCGAGATTGTCTCCAACGAAGCCTACGATCTTGCTGCCCTGTCTGTTTGCAAAGACTGCCGGGCTGAGGTCGAGGTCAATGTTGGTGATATCCTTGACGTAGCCGAGGATTTCGTTGAGGTCTGTTCCGCTCTTTTCGAGGTCTGCGAGAGCCGGAACAAGGATATTCATAAGAAGATTCGGGAGATCTGCGTTTGCAACGAGGTCGTTGATTACCGACTCAAGCGTTGCGCCGTTACCCATTACAAGTCCGAGTACCGCCGGAATAAGTCCGTCAATTGCTTTGAGCGATGATTCGATGTTCTTCTTCGTCATCGGATCAGTCGGATCAACATGAATCTTGGTAATATCCTTCTGGTCGAGTGCCTGATATTCAACAGTGTAATCGTTGAGAAGAATTTCAATGATGTCAACGATTTCATCCTGCTTGCCTGCAAGACCCTTGATGATTGCGCCAAGGTCGAGTGCATCCGGATCTGTGGGTTCGGTTGCGTCTTTCTTCATCGCGTCGCTGAGGAGAGTAAGAATGTCATCTGTCAGAACGTTCTGGAGAAGGAACATGAGTACGTCTGCCTTGTCAACAGTCCAGTGGTCAACCGGTGTGTAGAGGTCAACCGTGTTGTCGTCGCAGTCGATTGAGATTCGGCTGAGTTTTACAAACAGGTCTGCCGGCAGGTACTGAGTAACCTCTGTGGTTTCGCCGGTGGTGTTGTCTTTGGCAACGAGATTGCCGATGGTCTTGTTGAGGAGATCAACAAGTGCGCTGCCGCGTTCACCTGCAATGTTCTTAATATCATCGAGATCCATATTGACGTACTTCTTGAGAAGTGCGTTGACATCTTTATCGCTGATAATTGCACTGAACAGGTCGAGGAGACCGGTTACCGGGCTGAGTACGCTTTCAATCGTGCTCTTTACGCCGTCGCTGGCGATGAAGAACGAGATTGAGCCGATGAGTTCAAGGAGTGTTGAGAGCGGCTTATTCTCAAGCTTGGTGAGAAGTGAGAAGATTCCGTCAACAACAGCCTGAAGCATGTCATTACCTGTCTTATCTTCGCCGAGTGCGGGAAGATCAACGCCGAGAGCCTTTCCGAGAGGAACGATTGCGTTAGCATAGGTGTTTGCACCCTTGAGTTCAACACCGTCAACAAGAATGGTGATGTTCTTGCCTCTGAAGAGGAAGTCGAGAACAGGTTCGATAACTTTTGTAATCTCAAGAACAACGCCCATGAACGTATCCTTGTTGATTACGCCCCATTCATATGTCGGGAGAACCGAAGTCTTGTGCTCGGGCTTGTCGCCGTCTGTCATAACCTTCGTGAGGGTGTATTCCTTACCGTCGATTGTTGCTTTTTCAAGGTTCGATTCGGTTGAGGTATAGTTTGCGGTAATGTCCTTGTTGTCCTTATCTTTGCCGGTTACATAGGTGTAGTTGTAAACAGTGTACTGCTTTGCAACGTCGGCCCATGTGAGATCCTTGGCATCAATATTCATAGCGGCTGCGGTCGCAGTGAGGAATGCACCTATCTTTGTGCCGTCCTGCATGAAGGTCTGCGGTGCAAGCTCTGTGCCGAGGATAGCCTTGACAACCTTGTTGACGGTTGTGAAGGTGTTAGCATCCATCGAGCCGAAGAGACCGATAACCGTGCCGAGGAGGCTGTTGACTGTGTCGTCGTTGAACGCAAACTTTCTGAGGAGATAATCAACTATGCCGCTGATTGTTGCTCCGTTGCCGAGGTTCGTATAAAGCTCGGTAATGAGGTCTGCTGCGTTGTCCTGACCCGCAAGAATCTTGATAACCTGCGGAACAGCTCTGTTGAGGATCTTGTCAAGCTTATCGATTGAAGCTGTGACAGTGCCCTTCTTTTCGCCGCCGACTTCAAAGTCTCCGCCGTAGACATATTCGTCATCGCCGAGGAACTGGAAGATTACTTGAATGTCTTCAACGTCATAATTTGCGTTGAGGAGCTTGATGATTGTATCAACAAGAGTTGACGGGTTGGAGATTGCGTTGTCAACGATCTTGTCAAGCGGATCTTCAAGCGTGCTGAGGTCAACCTCGAGCATCTTGAGGATTGCATCAATGTTTTCCGGAGTGAGAATCAGCTCGGTGAGAGCGATGAGCGTATCCGCCTTATCGCCGGAAACATTCTTGCCCCATTTGCCGGTGAGGATATCCCATTTCGGATCTACCTTTGAGTCCTTATATTCGATATTGCCTTCTGCATCAAGCTTAGCGGACTTCGCAGCGATATCGCTGAAGCTGATTTCAAGCTGGAGTTCGGGAAGCTTATCTGCGATAATGCCGTTGACAATATCTTCAAGGGTGATTGCGTCAAGGTCAATGTTGACGCCGTTTGCTGCGTTATGCTTCTTAACGTCATCGCCGATGTAAAGCTTGAGGGCTTCGCCACCGTTTACAGCAGCCTTAAGATCAACGTTTACGGAGATCGGAAGGACACCGGAAGCAGCTTCAACAAGCTCACTGACCGGAGCGATGAGGTTGGAGATGATCGTTGTCAAACCGTTCTTGCTTACGGTGTAAGCGAGGTTTGCAAAGATTGAAAGAACATAGGAGATAAGCTTATCGTTATTGGTATCAATTACGCTGAGGATAGCACTCAGAATCGGAGCAAGCGGGCTCGTTCCGGTTGTAAGCTTATCGTCGTAATCTGCCTGGGTGAGGATCTTGTCGTCACTTACGCCGAGAGCCTCAAGGAGCGGGATAACAGCATAGTTGTAGCCGCTGCCGCCCATGATGTTGATCTCCTTGAATGCGCCGATGTTCTTTCCGTAGTTACCCTTTGAGGCGTCGAACTCATAGGTTCCGCCTGCGAGGATAAGCTTGAACAGGAAGTCAAGCGGTTTGAGGAGGTTAGTGATTGCGGAAATGAGAGTTGCCGAATCGGTAACGCCCCATGCAAATTCGCTCTTAACAGCTGTTACCTGAACAGTGGTATAAACGGTGTCGCCGTTTTCATCGGTGACTGTGTTGCCGTCTTCGTCCTTCTGCGGAACGAATACCTTTTCAAGGCTATAGGTTGCTGCACCTTCCGGAGCCGGAGCTGCGTCTGTTACAAGAACTGCTTTTCCGTCAGCGTTGAGGTAAACCTTAGAGCCTGCAAGGTTTGCGCCGGTGCTGTAATACTTGCCACTGACGTTCTTGCCGTCTGAGTAGCTGTATTCATACTTGGTATAGAATTCGGCAACCTGTGCCCAGGTGAGGTCATCAATCTTGATCTTCTCTTCGTCTGTCTTGCCGTTATTGAGAGCGTCAAGAGCAGCGTTGATATAAGTGTTGAGCTGACCTGAAACTTTTGCGTAATATGCCGGTGAGAGCTGAATGTCTTCGCCTACGATGTCCTTGACATAACCGAGAACGTCCGTAACCGTGCTCCATGTCTGCTCATCCATGCTGCCGAGGAGACCTACGAGCAGGTCAACAACGGTATTAACGATGTTGTCATTGTAGAGGTACTTTGCAACAAGTTCAGATACACTGCCCATGTCGAGAAGTTCAAGTACCTTATTGACAAGTTTGTCAAGGTTCTCAATTGCTTTTTCGGTCTCTGCCTTTGTAACGGTACGTTTCTTGTCTGCCGTTGAATCTGAGTAGTTGATAGCGGTCTTCTTGAGAGCCTTATCGCCTGTCAGATCTTCAATTGCCTTATACTTAACAACATACTTGTTGAAGAGTTTGACAAGAACGTTTGTAACATTCTTTGCAGCGTCTTCTGAAGTGAGGTTGCTGATGAGATTCTGAACAAGAGCGCTGGTGTTTTCATCTGTGTTGATGAGTGAACCGAGTACCTGATCATTGAGGACAAAATCAAGGAGTTCAACAACGAAATACTTGTTCTGACCCTTAATGGTGGTTACATAGCCCTTGGAAACGTTTTCATCGTCCTCAGTGGCTTCAACAAGATTTCCGTCTTTATCAACGGTGTACTTCTTGCCGTCTTCACCCTTAATGGTGCTGTCGGTTGAGCCGTTGACTGTGGGTTCTACTGTGTAATCGCCAAGTGAACCTGCAAGACCGAGAATTGCGTCTGTGGTGAGTCTGTAGCTGATATTAGCGTTTTCAAGCAAGCCGTTGATTGTTGAAAGCAGACCCTTAGTGGTCTTGCCGCCGACAGTCGTGTCGTCAAGCTTAAGGATGCCAAGATCAACTCTCAGACCGTTTTCTTTATAAATCGGATCGAGCTGAGCAAGCAGTGAATTTACAAATGCAAGAATGTTGCTTACTGCGTTGTAGAGATTATCTGAGCCGAGGAAGTAGAGGATACCCGCAACGTTCTTTGCAAGGTAGTCAACCGGCTCGGAGGCGATTGCATTAACGAGGCTGAGGAGAGTGTCAACAATGTAATTGAGCATCTCTGCCGAATTATCAATCCTGTTGAACTCGTCTGCGGTCTTGAGTTTTGCAACCTTGTTAGCCTTTGTTGAGCAGCCGAATGCTTCAAGAATCGGTGCAAGACCTTCTTCATAGCCCTTGCCGCCCATGATCTGAATGTAACCGTTGCCGGTCTCGTTACCGGTCTGGCGCTTGTCGTTGTCGGTTGCGTCGACAATGTCTTCATCAACCTTACGGTATTCGCCGTCATAGTTGACGAGTGTGAGGGTCTTGCCCTGAAGAACAAGCTGGAATACCGGGAAGAGCGGGTTAAGGATTCCGCCGAGGATACCTACGAAATTATCCTTATCTGTTGCGCCCCAAGCGTAGTCGCACTTGACTGCGGTTGCGCGAACAGGAATCGGATCACCGTTAGTATCCTTGATAACGTTGCCTTTTTCATCGGTTTCATAAACAGGTTTGTTGTCCTTGTCAAGCTTGTTGACAACGCTGAGCTTATAAGCATTTTCGCCCGAGCCTGCTGTCGGTGCATAAGCGCTGCCGTCTGCAACATAGGTGAGCTTGCCCTTATCGTCAGCCTTGAGGAATACGGTCTTGCCGTTTTCGTCAAGTTTAACCTCGCCGTTCTTGTCAAGGATAATATACTTTCCTGCAAGGTCAGCGTCTCGGTCGAAGTAGGAAGCGCGGATTTCCTCGCCCTTGTCGTCCGTTCCGGTTACGTATGAGTACTCATACTTCTCGTACTTAGCTGCAAGAGCCTTCCATGTCTTCACATCGCCGACAAAGGTCTTGAATTTGTCGTTTTCTGTTGCTTTTGCATATGCCTGAACATCAACGTCAATGCCTGCAACGGGCTTGACGATCTGGGAAATCATCTTGAAGGTATCTTCATCGATGTTGCCGAGAACGCCGAGGAGGAGGCTGATGACTGTGTTCATCATATCGTCGGTGAATACCATGTCACCGAGGAGTTTGTCAACAATCGCGTTGAGGTTTGCTCTTGTGTCGGTATCTTCAGCTGCCCAAATGAGAAGTGCTTCAAGGAAGTCGGGATCTGCAAGAACAACGTTGGCTTCTGCCTCGTCGCCGGCTTGCTTAATAAGGGCTGCCTTTTCTTCGTCTGACAGTGAAGCGAGAGCGGTATCTGCTTCAATTGCAGCTGCCTTTTCGTCTTCGGCTGCCTTTCTTGCTTCCTTCTTAGCCTCTTCATATGCGTCAAGTCTCTGCTGTTTAAGCATATCCTTGAGCATCGGAGTGAGGGTCTTGAGAGCTTCGCCGATCACGGTGTCGAGCTTGGTCGGAATCTCTTCAACCTGCTTCTTGGTTGTTGCGTCAAGGCTGTTATATGCCTCGTGCTTAACTTCGATCTTCTTGCCGTTGAGCGAAGCATAGGACACAACGTAGCCCTCAAAGAGCTTGGTGATGAGGTCGGAGATGATAAGACCGTTGTTTTCTCCGTTGATGAGGTTGTTGAGAATTACGGAGATCATGTTGTCCTGATCGTTGAGATCAGCCTTTGCGAGCTCTGCAATAGCTTCTACAACATCCTTTGAAAGTACGGAGTCAAGGAGATACACAAGAGAGTCTGCAATGTCAACCGAGAAGGTGTCAACAACATAGCGAGTTTCCTCAACGTCGCCCATCTCTTCATAGTTGTAGTTCTCCTTGGCTACCTTAACAAGCTCGTTACCGCGCCTGTACCAGTAGTATTCCTTGGAGTTGCCGTGTCTCTTATTGATGGTAATGGTATGTGCAGCGTACTGCTCGAAGAAGTCGGACTTAAGAACATTGCTGCTGAAGAGCGGAATGTCGTTTCCGTCATTGTCCTTAACCATAATCTCGCCGAGAATCTTGTTAAGGACTCTGATGATGTTCGAGCCGTCTTCACCTGCGATACCGGTGATGTCGGTAACCTTATACTTCGGATATTCCGTTACGGATCCGTCACTATTGGTGTATTCATAGGTTTCATAATCTTTTTCAGGCATGTACTCGCCGATGATCGGAGAGAGAGTTCTGCCGAGCAGCTCTTCAACCATGCTGCCGATGATCGGGTTGGCAAGGTCAACGAGTGCAAGTACCGGTGAAAGGAGATTCGTGAGAACCGTCTGGATACCGTTGGAGGAAATGAAGTATGAAAGGGTCGGAAGAAGCGTGAGGATATACTCAAGCGGCTGGTCGCAAATGCTGTCAAGAACCGTAAAGATCGGAGTCGTGATAGCGGTGAGCGTCTTCTCAGTGCCTCTTGCGGTTGTGTTATAGAACGACGGCGATGTGAGAGCCTTCGCTTCGTCTGCGTCAAGTACAAGTACCTGAAGGAGAGGAAGAATAGCGTTCTCATAACCCTTGTTGCCCTTGATTTCAATGATACCCTTGTTGTTATCATCGTTGGCAAGAATCTTGATGGAGTCGCCTCTGAAGAGGAAGTCGAATATGAACTCAAGCGGAGTTACGACGCCTGCAAAGATGTTGATGAATGCATCTTTCTTGGCTTCATATCCGGTTGCGTCGTCAACGCCCCACTTCTGGGTATCCGGGTTAAAGGTTGTGGTTGTGCGTGTGATGATCTTTTCACCGTCATCATACGTCGGAACTTTGGGAACACCTGCCGCCGGGTCTTCCCAAAGGAGGTTGCCCTTGTTATCGGTAGCCTGCTCGTATCCGTACCATGTGGTTGTTTTTCCGTCAACAGTTTCGGTGTAAACGCCCTTTACATCGCCCGCCAAAATCTTGTCGGAATACTTATAGGTCGGCTCATAGGTGTATTCTGTCTTTTCAGTGCCGTCCTCGTCGGTAACCGTCTTGGAGGTTACGGTGTAGGTGACGTACTTATAGGTCTTGTAGTAATCAGCAATTTCAGCCCATGAAACCTCGTGATCCTTCGTCTTGTATCCGTCAACTGCGTCTGCGTCGCCGGCTTCTGCAGCGACCTTAGCCTTGCGGGTTACCTGAACGTTGGACTCGTTGCCCTCACCCATAACTGCGGTGAGCTTGGTTTCGGTGCCGTTGATTTCTGCCTTGTCAAGACCCTTGGTGGTTGACCAGTATTCAGCATTGTCTGCGCCGTAAGCATACTTGTATTCGGTCTGATATACGAAGTCCTTACCGTTGCCGGCTTCTGCATTTTTCATTGCATTGTCATATGCAGCCTGAAGAACAGCTCCGAGAGTAGCTGAGGTTGAGGTTGCCTTTGCGATGAATGTTACCGGAGTGAGGTCAACGTCTATGATCTGCTTAACAAGCGGAAGAACGGTTGAGAGTGTTCCCTCAAGCTCTTTTCCGCCGAGGAGACCGATGAGAGCGCCCATAACGGTGCTGATGGTCTTGTCATTGAATGCGTATACTTCAAGGAGCTTATGGACAAAGTCCTTAACGCTCATGCCGTCGCTGATTCCGCCGATCTTATCGATAATTGCCTTGAAGGTTTCGTTTTCTTCAAGTATCGGAGCAAGTTCCGGAATCAGGGTGAGGAGAGTGCTGTCAAGCTTCTTGATTGAACGGCGGAGCTTACGCTGTGTAAGGAGTGAGCCGTCCATGAAAGTATCGTATGCATATTCGATCTTGTCGAATGAGAGATACTCAAGAACCATGGTGTTGACATCATAGTTGTTGAAGTATGTCAGAAGAATGCGGATAAGTACGTATCTGTTTTCGCCTGTTACAGCGTCAAGAATCGTCTTGACCGTTGAACCCTCTGAGAGGTCGAGATCCGGAGCAACCGACTTGAGGATAGTCTCAAGGGTATTTCCTCCGAGGAGAGTCTCAGAGATAATCTGAATGATTGTGTCTGCACGGTTTGCAACAACGCCTGTTACGTAATTCTTACCGTTCTTTTCTGTTGCAGTGAATTCGCGTTTTGTTTCAACGTCGGTGATCTTGCAGGTCTTTGCAACGATATCCTTGAACAGACCGTCGATCGTAATTCCAAGGTCGAGGTTGTTCTTTGCAAGGATCTTGCTGATGAGATTTTCAAGACCGTCCGCGGTGAGGAAGGTATCAATGAAGCCCTTGATGTCGCTGACTTCTGCAATGTCGTTAGGAGCCATAACGTTTTCGTTGATGGTCTTAAGGAGCATCTTGTAGATGTCGAGAGCAACATAGGTCTTTCCGTCTGCTTCAACTTCCTTTGCGGTGACATCATTGACGAGGTCAACCAGTGAGGTAAGCGGAGCGATGAACTGTTCAACAGCCTGTGCAAGTCCGTCACTGTAGACGAAGAATACAAGCTGCGGAAGGAGATCAACGATAGTGCCGATCGGAGTCTTGACTACCTTCTTTATAAGTTTGTCAATGTACGAAACGATAACTGATGTGAATGTGTCGTTATAATAAACTTTCTTGCCCTCGTTGCTGATTGTAACGGTCTTCTTGGCAAGCTCTTCCTTGCTCATAATGCCATCGATTCCGAATACTTCAAGAAGCGGGATAAGGAAGCGGTCATAGCCGTCGCCTGCGCTGAGATATACACCGTCAAGAATTACAAGGTCATCTTCGGTGAGAAGTACTCTGAGAATCGGAGCAAGCGGGGTAAGAAGATTGCTGATGAAAGTGAGAACATCGTCATACTTTGCAATGTCGAAGCTGTTGGTATTTTCAAGAATGACTTCATAGTCCATCTCGAACTTGCCTTCTTCAACTTCGTAGATGACATTACCGTCTGCGTCTTTCTTTTCAACCTTCTTGCCGTTTTCGTCAACCTCATAAACAGGAATCTTCTTGCCGTCTGCATCAAGCTTGTAAACCGGGATAAGCTTGTTGTCCTTGTCGAGCTTATAGATTTCCTTGGTTTCGGCGTTAAAGGCGGTTCTGCCGGTAACATTGCCTTCAGCATCGGTGATTTCAATGTACTTATAGCCGTCGCCGTCCTTAGCAGCCTTGAGCTCTTCATCGGTGAGTTCAACCTGCTTTGCAACTCTGAACTTCTTATAAGCGTCAGCCCATGTCTTGCAGCCTGCGAAATAGACTTTCATAGAATCCGAGGACTTCTTGAATGCGTCAAGTGTAAGATCAACGCCGTCGATGAGTCTCGGAAGCATGTTGATAACGCTGCCGATCGAATCGTTGGAGCCGATTGTGCCAACAAGCAGAGCCATGAGCTTGGTTGCAAGTCCATAGGTTACTTTGCCGGTGGCTTTGTCTTTGCTGTCAACGAAGAAGCTGAGAACAAGGTTTTCAACCATCTCTTCAACGTTGTCGCCTTCAATCGTGATGTCGCCGAGAACATCGGGTTTGTTTTCTTTAATCATGCCGACTACTGCCGGAATGATTGCGCCGATGAGTGAATCGAGGTCATCGGGAAGCTTTTCAAGCTGTGCCTTGTCGATCTGAGCTGCATCGTAATCGATTGCGGGAACAGTTGCAAGGTCATCATAATTCTTCTCGGTGGTTCTTGCCGGCTCATACTGAACTTCATACCATGAAAGCAGGTCGATGAGAAGTCTTTCAAGAGCCTCCGGATCATTGAAGATACCGTTAATAAGAATCGGGAGAAGTGCGTCGGTGTTGTCAAGCGAACTGCCGTCGGTCTCTTCATACTTGGAGAGATCGAAGTCGTTGTTGAGAACACCCTTGAGAAGTTCCTTAATGCCATCGGTGAATACAAGACCGTTGAGAACTTCCATAAGAACGGATTCGCGGTCAACGATGTAGTCATCGTAGAATTCCCGAACTGTCTCGCCGTTTTCGTTCTCATATTCGTTCTTAACGCTGCCAGCCTCATGTCTTTCGATAGAGCCGCTCGGCTTTCCGCTTGCAGGTCTGGTAATAGTTACGAAAGCTGCATAGGAAGCGGAAAGTGTAACTTCTTTTCCGTCGTTATCGGTAATTGTTCTGGCTGCGTTCCAAGAACAGGAAGCGAGATCATAGAAAATGGTATCGCTGAGAATTGAGGACAGCGGAGTACCATTGATCTTTACGCCGTCAATGAGCTGCCAGATAATGTCAAGGAGCGTGTAGTTTGCGTTTGCGTCATCGTCCTTCTGAGCCTCCGGCTCGTTTGCGGGAGCTCTGAGGATTCTTGAAGCAACGGTGTCGTTAGCGGATTCATTGTCTTCAATAATGTCAAGTGCATATGCCGCGGCTGCTGAGGTGGCTGTGCCCTGTTCGTCGGGCTCATAGCTCGTAGTTGAAATGCCTGCATCTGCGTTTGACTTTTTGATTGCGTCTCTGAGCAGACCCTTGATTGTTCCAAGAAGGTCAATGTGATAGATATCGTCAACCTTTTCGGTGATTGTTGTAATCGGAGCGAGAAGGTTTTCGGCAATCTTGTCAAGGCCGTTACTCTGGAGAGCGCGTGCAAGATACGGAAGTACGGTTGCGATTGTTGAAACAGGTCTTTCGCAGAGTGAATCAACAAGAGCGAAGATTGCATCGGTCAGATGTGTAAGGAGAACCTTATCATTACCGGCAACGCCTTCTTTTCCGTAAACTGCTGTGTAGAAGTCTTCATAGGTTGCATAGTAGTTCTCGAGGTATGCTGCGCCTTCCGTCTGAACGCCGGTTGCTGCGTCAACATCCTTCTTGTGAAGCTTGCTTACTGCGAGTGCGTCAATGAGCGGCTTGATAACGCCCTTATAGCCCTCAAGACCCTTAATCTTAATCTTATCATAGATTGTAAGGTCGCCGCCGGTGAGAAGGAGTTCAAAGACACCCTTCAGCGGTGAAATAACGCTCCAAACAAGATTTATAAATTCGGTACGGTCTGTAATGCCCCATGTTTCATGGATGCGAACGGTCTTGTTGATCTTTGCTTTTTCATCCGTAGCCGGGAGAAGGAGAACTGCATTCTCGGTATCCTTGGTTACCTCGGTGTCGCCCTGCTTCGTAATGATGGTGCCGTCTTCGCCGATGAGAACGTATCTTCCGCCGAGCGAGCCGTCGGTCAGCGAGTAAACAGTCTTATCGCCATAGGTATAAGCATAGCCCATGAGCGGAGCATTGTCCTTACCCTTATCGGTTGTCGGCTTTCCGTCAGCATCCTGATAGAGGAGTTCCCCGGCAGCATTCTTCTGCTGAACCTGAGTATAAGCTGCGTAAAGCTTAACTGCGTCCTTGGTGTCCTTGGTAACGGGATTGTCCTCTGCGTCAATCGTTGAAATTGAGCCGTCCGTTCCAATAAGACCGTAAGAACCGTTAAGGTTTCCTTCTGTCGAATATGCCTTTGAGGTCTTTCCGTTGGCGTCAACATAGGTATAAACGTTTTCAAGGTACTGTGAAGCAACCTGAGTCCACTTCAGCTTGTTGATTGAGATAGCTTTCTTGCCGGCAGCTAAACGTTTTTCGTTTACTGCGTCAAGTGCTTTGTTAATAATGTCACGAAACTTGTTGTTATCGTTATACTTTGCTTTTTCAGCGAAGTTAGCCGGGCTGAGGTCATATTCACTCGCGCCCTGAAGAATGGTTACAACAAGGTTTACGATTTTTGCGTTATTTTCGCTGCCGAGAGCGTTGATGAGGAGAGAAGCAACGTTGTTGATGTTGTCATCCTTATACAGGAAGTTTTTAAGGAGCTTATCAACAGCATTTTTAAGTGTAATTTCGTCGTCCTTTGTGAAGCCGAGAGTCTTGACAAAGAATCCGTCTTTATCCTTAAGGAGATCGTCCTTGAACAGGTCAAGAATCGTACCTACAAGACTGTCGAGATTATCGATAGCCGCGGAGGTCTTAATTCTGGAGATTTCGGAAACCTTCTTGCCGTCAGCCTTAGCCTCCTTAACTTCTTCAAGCGTATTATAACCGCTGTCTTCATAGAAGTCATAGTGGGTTTCTGCATTGATCTTGATGAGGTCAACGGGTTTCTGAGCATTAACGGTGTAGCCTGTTACAAGATCAACGATTACGTCAACGAGAACTTCTGGTTTCTGAAGAACGTTGGTGATAACTTCGTCAAGAAGTTCCGTCTCATCGGTTACCGGATCGGTGAGGTCGTAGCCAAGAATATTTCCGAGAAGAACCGGAATTGTCGTGTTCTCTTTGATGAAATCAACGAGGAACATGAGAATCTCTGAGCGGCTGACCTTAACCTGACCGGTTGCACTGATGTTGACGCGCTTATCGGTTTCTGAAACGGGATCGCCGAGAGCCGCAACCGACTTGAAGAATTCCTTGAGAACGCTTGCGCGCAGTTCTCTTGCTTCTTTGAGGAGAGTATTCTTTTCTTCCTCGGTAATGCCGTCCTTAGCAGCTTCATTGATCTTTGCCTTTGCTTTAAGCTCCTCGGCGTTGTCAAGGAAGTAGCAAATGCCGAAGGAATACTTGGCTGCCTTTTCTTCATCGGTCAGCGTTTCGCGTTCGTCCTTGGGAGCGAGTACGCCGGAAAGGTCAAATTCAAGCGAGCCGATGAACTTATAGAGTGACTGGGTGAGTGAAAGAACGTTCACGGACGCCATAACAATGTCGCCCTTCTTGTATTCGTTACCGTTATATACGAATGCGTCAAGCTTTCCGTCGCCGTCAGTATCAGCGTTGTAACCCTTGATGAAGTTCTTGAGGTCGTCCTCTTCGCCAACGATCCATGCATACTGCAGCAATGCGTTCTGGAAGTTCTTCCAGCTGCCTGTTGCAAGCATGTCGATAAGACCGGAGCCGATACCGTTGAGGTCGAGGTCAAGGATTTCTTCATGAACCTCTTTGCCGTTCACAATTCTTGTCATGTTCTTTGAGCCGATTCTGTCTGTGAGAGTAGTAACGGGGATAAGAACATTTGAAAGCAGCGTGGTAAGACCGTCACCATAGATGAAATAGGAGAGAGTCGGAAGTGCGGTTGCAAGAGTTGCAAGCGGATGGGTTGCAAGAATTTCAACAAAGTTGAACACATAGTTGATGTAGGTTGAAAGGCCCTGCTTCATGCCGTCCTTTGAAAGCTCTCCGGCGGTTGTAACAACCATGCTGTGGAACTGCTCGCCGGTGAGAAGCTGAGTCGGAATCTTTTCGTCAGCTGCTTTGCCTTCGTTCATGATGTCAAGGTACGTTTTTCCGTTTTCGTCCTTTGTGGTGTTGACGTAATCAAGGATTGCGTCAAGGCCGAGAGCGTTAAGGAGAGGAACAAGAACGTTTTCATAACCGTTGTTACCCTCGATGTTGAGACCGCCGTCAAAGAGCTTGAGTCCTACGTCTGCGGTGAGCATTGCAAGAATCGGAGCGAGCGGTGAGAGCATCTCCCAAACGCCGTCAATGAAGTGGTTCTTCTTATTTGAGAAGGTTTCCTGAGTGTCCTTGCCGGTTACGGCGTCAAGACCCCAAGTCCAGCGCGCGGTACCTTCCTTGTCAAGAACCGGAGTGATGTCATAAAGCTTCTTTTCGCCGTCAACGGTAACTTCATATTTCTTAAGCTGATACGGATAGTCAAGAGCGACCTCGGTCATTTCGCCGTCGGCATTCTTGTATTCATAGACGTACTTTCCGCCGCTTGTCTTCTTCTGGTTGTATTCGCTCGTGTACTGATTTCTGACATAGACCTTCTTCTGTCTGAGAACGGTCTTGCCGTCTTCGTCATAAACGGGAGTAGTCTTGTCAACTTCGTTGCCGTTTTCGTCAGTCGTCTTCTCGGTGAGAAGCTTCGGCTTGCCGCCTTCCATAACAACATTGCCGTCCTTATCGAACTCATAGGCGATGTAGCTGTGGTTGTAGTAAACCTGGTCCCACGTAAGCTCAACATACTTTGCGTCACCGTTTACGGTTACATATGTCGGCTCTTCGTCCTGCTCTACAAGTGCAGCTGCCATGTCTGAGGTAAGCTTTGCATAAAGCTTGCCGTTTTCCGTGTTGAAAACGATGGTATTCGGGTCAAAGCCGTAGGTGATGTAGCCCATGGCGTTGGTGGCTACGCTGTTCTTCATCGGGTGAGCAACATGCGGAGTCTGTGAGCCGCACTTTGCAGCTGTACCGCCTGCCTTATAGCCTTCACACCAATCTTTCCAGATGAAACGGCCGACAGTGACGTCGAAGCCTGCGCCCTTGATGAGGTTAAGGATTGCGTCAACATTGCTCATTGTTCCAAAGAGCTTTGAAAGCGCGTTGACAATGAGGTTGATCATGTCATCAGTGAAGACGTTCTTATTAATTACCGACTGAATAAGTCTCCAAAGTCCGTTGCCGGAGGTGTAATCATATTCAATCGGGAGGTCGAGCATACCCTCTTCAACAAGAGCTGCAACAACGTCCGGAACCGCTTTCTGAATAACGTAGTCGATGTTGCCGATTGCGTTTTCAACGTCTTCCTTTTTGAACTTTTCCTCTGTCAGCGTCCAGTCATAACCGTCGTGCACAATGCCGTATTCGTTCCATGCAATTTCTTTCTGTGCATCGGTGATCTTTTCGTCAACCTTGTTCATGACTTCATAGAAATAGTGGTTCTTTGAGTCAATCGTATAGTCGGTGAGAAGGTCGATAACGATACCGGTGATAACGTCAACCTTTCTTCCGCCGCCTTCGATTACCTGATTGACCTTGCCAACAATGCTTTCAACAATGGCCATGTTGCGCTCTCTTGAGGCAACGTCCTCCTCGGTCTGGAAACCGTTCGCGGAAAGAACGTCCTTGATGATATCGCCGAGCATTTCAACCATCTGAGCGGAAAGGAGCTGGCGAACAAGGGTAATAAGGAGCTGACCGGGCGAGGCCTTGAACTTTGTCCATGTTCCGCCCTGCGTTCCGTCTGCAAAGGTGCGGTTCGTAGTTGCGCTATAAGCCTTTGACGATGACTCTGCTGCGATTGCAGCAAGGTCAAGAATATCCATCTGGATATACGTTGCGTTCTTCTTGTTTACATCGGTGAGCGAGGAGTAATCCCGGTCAAGGATCGATGAAAGAAGATCGTTGAGAAGAGTCTCGATGTCGAGATACTTATTGAGCAGGCCTCTGATGTCAAGAGTAATAGCTCTTGAAAGAACGGGGTCTGCAATGTCAAGGAGCTGGAGAACCGGCGCGATGAGGTTCTGAACGGCCTTTGAAAGGTCGCTTGTCTTTACGCCGTTCTCTTCATAGGTATACATAAAGTATGCGATGTTCGGGAGCTTTTCAAAGAGAACCTGAATCGGAGCCTGAAGCAGTCCCTTTTCTTTTCCGTCAGCGTCACCGAGGAGCAGGTTTGTAAGCGGCTTGGTGAGGGCAGCAAACGGAGACGTGGTCATCTTTGCAAATCTTCCCTGTTTCGCGTTGTTCGGGTCGGTTACGCTTCCGCCAAAGACAGACTTGTTGAAGTCGGTCTGCTTCATGGTTGCTTCGTCAAGGCCGAGAGCTTCCATAATGGGAACAATAGCCTTGCCGTAGCCGTCGTTGCCCTGAATCGTAAGCTCATCAGCAAGAGTGATGTCCTCGCCGCAGAGGAGAAGCGAAAGCAGCGGGTTGAGCGGAGCCAGGAAGCTCTGAATCATGCTGAAGAATCGTGTAAGAACGGTTCTGTGGCTGTCCAGTTCGCCTTTTTCAATCCATACCATGTCTTCCGGAACGAACATATCGCCCCAGGTCATGTCCTCCATTTTTTCGACCTTAATCTTTTCGGTCTTTGTAATCTTGCCGTTTTCATCATAGGTGTTCTTTGTGTGGTATGCTTTTGCAAGACACTTTTCAAACCAAGTCTTGAGCTGAGCGTTAGCAAAGCTGCCGCTCTTGACAACGGTATAGAAGCCGTTGGGAGTGATGTCTATTTCAAGCTTTGCAAGAATATTGAGAATCTTGGTTATCGTGTCGGTACCGCTGCCGTCGCCTGCAAGCAGGCCGCCAAGGAGACCGGTGTCGATTTCATCAGACTTAACGGGCTTGCCGTCTTCGCCAAGAATAACGTTGCCGTCAGCGTCGGTCTTGTCTTTGTACTCGTGGGTACCGACAAGGAGCTTCATGAGCCAGTTGATGAATTCATTGGAAACAACAATTTCCATAACGATATCTTCAACCGTGTCAAGACCGCCGGCGTTGTATTTTTCAACAGCCTTCGGGAAGGTCTTCTCAAGCATCGGGATGAGAAGATTCATGAGCATCGGGATGAGTGAGGTAACAACCTTATCGGCGTTTGCAACGGCCTTGTCAGCCTTGGCAATGCCGGTCGGGTTCTCAGCAACGCCGCCGTTGTCGTTCAGCACCTTCTCAAGGTAATAGCCGGTGGTGAATTTCGTTTTCCACTCGTTACCGCTCTTGGCGTTGAGGAGTTCATTGTCGCCCTTATCCTTGAAGTTTTTGTAGTCGGTTGCAACCGTATCGGTGTACGGCGTGAAGTCAACTTTATATTCGTTGAGCAAGCATACAAGGATAGCAAGAATGTTATCAGCCTGACCGTCAAGAATCGGGAGAATGGTGTCAATTGCACTCTTTCCGGTATCCGGGTCGGGAGTGACAAGACCGTCAAGCAGTCCTTTAACAACATAGAGCGTGCCGTCATTCATCAGCCAGCGGAAGAGGGTGAGGAGGGTGTCACCCGGGTCAGCATTGACGTGCCATGTGCTTACGGTACGCTTAAAGCCAGTGAATGTGGAGTGAACCGGTGTACCGACCGAAAGGAAGCGGTTGACCGGAATTGAAAGCGGAACAGACTGCGTGTTGTTGTTGCTGAGAGCAATGCTGTTGCCCTTGGTGTCCGTCCAGAGCCATTTGATGAGCGCGTCACCGAATGCGTTATAAAGGGTCTGAGTGAGAAGTCCAAGGTTATTGAAGTAATAGGTTGTTCCTTTATAAACATACTTTGCTGCGTTAGCCTTCTTCTTGGCGACCGTTTCGGTTGTTCCGTCAGCATTCTTTTCGGGCTTTCTCATCAGGTAATTTGCTGCGTCATCATCATTTGCAGGACCTGTTTTTGTTGACGTTGCCTTGATGAGGAGCTTGAGGATACCGTCAGTACCGCCGGAAAGGGCATCGGTGAGACCCATTTTTGCAAGCATGGGTTCAAGAATCGACCAAACATCAAGTTCAGTAACCTTGATACCAATACAAGAAATCTTAACTTTAATGTTTTTAAGTTTCGGAACGATCTGGTCATATTCAAGCATTCCGAGGAGATTCGGAAGGAGAGTAAGGATTGTCTGAACCGGAGCTTTAAAGAGCGTGTTGTTCATCCAATAGAAAATGGGTCCAAGCATCGCTTTCCAGAAATCAACACCCTTATTCTTAAGATAAGAACAGCTGCCATCTTTCTGTATTTCAAGCGTTTGAGTCAAATCGCTAACACTATAAAAGCCGTTTGGATTTGAAGACGATCTTTCCTGGATTCCAAGGAGCTTATAAAGAGGAACAAACAGTCTATCATAAAGAGAATCGCCGGTTGATTCAATCGCAACGCCGAGACTTATGCCACCAAGTTTACCGGTAACCTCGGTCTTTTTACCGCTGACAAGTGCGCCAAGAACAGTTGCAAGACCAATAGAGGACGCTGCAAGTGAGTTATAGAATTCCGTCTCATTTGTAATATGCCATACAGCATTACTATCCCAATTGCTCCAATCAACCGGAGACAGGTCTTTGATATTACCCCAGTCTTTGTTGCCGGACCACTTATCCCTGGTTGCTGCATTGTAGAAAGAGATAAGAGTCTTGCCGGTTAAAATGTTTCCTCCACGTTCCCAAACGCCGGCTGTGCCCATTGTCTGCATCGCCAGCGGATATGAACCGAGGCCCCAAGTTCCATTGAGAGCTTTAAACCATCTGAGGTCGTAGTCACCACTATATTTTTTGCCGGTCATTAAGTTTTTGCTGCCATCGGTTATCCACTGAACAGGCTGTGTAATAATAATCTGACGTGCAAGGTCAGGAAGTGCAAAACCTGCATAGAAGACCTTATAGTCATCAGTCATTCCTGCAACAGCATCACCTATAAGCGGAGTAACGGTTTTGAAGAAAACATCCTGAAGGAGACCCCCAAAGAGAGCCTTACGAATCATGTTGATGAGGAACTCACCGAGGGTTTCAATCTTGTCACCCTTTTTATGAGTCTTACCATAAGCATCAGTATAGGCATACTCCCAGTTGCCGAGACCCTTGACAACCGATCCGTTTTCATCAGCCTTAGCCATGAGTTCATCAAGGAGGGTACCAATGTCCTTTGAAACGATGATTTTATCAAGGTCGGAAACGGCCGCGTCCATAAGTTTTGCAATCTTATCAGTAGTGTTTAATCCGATGCTGTCAACAAATTTTTCAATGTCGGTGTAGTTGAGCTTGCCGATTGCAGAAACCCACTTGTAACCGCTGATTCCTCCACCGCCAAAGAGAGCCTGAAGAAGTGCCTCGTCTCTTGTTGAGGAGCCGGACTGGAACGAATTAATGGCGGTTCTGAAAGCAGCACTATATCTGGTTGCAGAGGTATAATAATCTTTGGCACTGTACCACGCGCTTGTGAGGTCAGTAATTTGAACCGTTGCGCCGTCCTTGGTTTTAAAGGAGGTGATGGAGTCCTTTATGAACTCACCAAGGAACTGTTCAATGGTCTTTCCGCCAAGCTCAATCGCATCATAAGCCTTGATAATAGCTTCGTAGTTGCTGTAACGAACGGCTTTTGTTCCGCCGGAGCCGTTGCCGGTGCCTTCGCCTGCATATTTAAGAACAAGCTGAACCTGCTCATAAAGTCTGCGCGCAACGCGCTCTTTAATGGTAATAAGGTATGCTTCATAAACCGCAAGGCCGTCAACGGTGTTTCCGTCCGCATCCGTCTTTGAGGGGAAAACTTCATTATAGATAGCCTTGTCGGTTTCGTCGGCACTGTCTCTCTTTGCCTTTGCGGCATTGACAAGACCTTCGAACTCAATGTAGAATGCCTGCATATCGCCGGTTCTTCTGCCGTCAAGGATGGTGGTCTTCATGAGAGCATCCATCTTGGCCTTGAGCATGAAGGTTTCATAGCCGTCAACATCAAGCTTGTGCTTGTCAAGAAGCGCCTTAAGGGTGTTGTATCTATCAGCATCAATGTTCTGCTTCTGAACCGGGGAAAGAGCAGACTTAACGCCGTTGTCACCTGTGTACCGGGGGTCGTCAAACGGAACATATTTTGTGATATATTCATCGATTTTGGTCAGGAGAGTTGTTGCCTTTCCGATGTACTCGCGCGCCGCAGCCTGACCCTCGGTGTTGCTCTGCCATGCTTCAATGGCGGCTTCATCGCTGTGATCATAGGTCGGAACCTCCGGTTCCTCGTTAATGAGGGCGGTGAGCTGGTCAGCCCACGGCTTTTCGCCGTTGTCATAGGGACCTACAGCATAACGCTTTGCAAGAGTCTCTTCAAGATTATAGACATAGTTCTTGACAGTCTTGTCATAGTAGTTGTCATAATCGCTCTTGAAGTGGTCATTGATGAACTCAAAGATATTGACAGTTGTATCAATGGGGCTCTGCTTGTTCTCAAGCTCATACATCTTTGCCTTAACAGCCTTGTAATGCTCAAGAACCTTATCGGCAGTCATTACATAAGCACCGTCTGCATCCTTCTGGAGGAGGTCAACAGCCATGAGGGCGTCGAACTCCGCCTTATAAGAAGCGGCATATGCCTTATAGAGGTTCGCCATGAGGACGTTTTCCATCCACTCCTGTGCCTGGGAATAGGTGTAGCCCGTTGACGGCTCAATGTAATGATCCCAAATTTTAGCGGCAGCATCCTTTGCATCGTCGGGAAGAGCTGCAGAGTACTGACTTGCCGTTACAACGGCGTTGTTGAACGTCGTGAGAGCCTGACCGCAGGAAGTCGGGTCAGTCGGATTGGCAAGCGCAATCAGCTGCTCGATAGTGAGGGTCGAGAAGTCCGTTGCAAACCAATCCTTGAAGTTGTTACGGGTGTTAATGATAGCGTTGCTGAGCATATCAATGTTGCCGCCCGTGCCGGTAATACCGTCGGGAGTGCCCTTATCATTGACCGAACCGCCGGCGATAGCGTTGCTGGTGGTGTTGTAGCTAATGGTAAAGGTGGCGTTGTGATAAGTACGGTTCATGTCATCCCGCATTGCCTCGGCTGTTTTCCACGCAAGAACATCATAGCCACTCTTAACAACGAGCGTACGGGCACCCGGATTGCAGTTATAGTAGCCAAGAATGGTCTTGTAGTCCGCGATGGAAATGTCGCCCGCACGCTGTATAGCCTCTTTTTCGAGGTTAGTGTACAGCGTATCGTACGTTCCCTTCGTTGCGATGGCATACTCGTACCAAGCGCGTGTTACATAATACCACGCACTCGTGTAAGTATCTACTTCGACAGTCCAATTGTTTGAACCGACGCTACCGCTCGGGACACGCTTGGCGTCCTTTGAATCGATAGCCTCCTTCAGGTCGTCGTAGTACTGGTCGATCACGTCAAGAACGTCCTTGGTTCCGGCAGCCGCAAAAACGGTGAAGCTGACGGTAACGCTCGACATGATCATGAGGACCGCGAGGATGCAACTCAGAAGTTTTTTTCCAAGTTTCATAAAGTTTTTCCTCCTTAGATGAAAAATGTGTATGCTTAACATAGGATTTCCCTATAATAGTACCTAAAAATCTCTCCCCGGCACCGTTTTTTTCATTCAAAGTGACTGAAAAAGGGTAGAATACACCCATAGAGACACCTATAACTGTACGTAGTATAGCATTTTGGGGCATTTAATTCAATATTTTTTTTAATTATTTTTAGATTTCTACGTTTTGCATATATGCCGGAATGGTTTTTTGTTGAGATTTACCCCCTACTATTATTCTATGACAGACATTGCTTTTGGCGCGAAAAAACAAATTCAAGTCCTTGTGGTGGAACGGTTCTCGCATACAATATATAGAAAAGTGTCGGATTTAGATTTTAGACGTTAGATTTTAGATGTTGGACACCTTGGCGGTAACGCTGCGTCTTAAAAATATCTATTATCTATTATCTATTATCCATTATCTATTATCTAAAAGAGCCGTAGGCTTGTGGGCGGAACACAATCCGCCCGTACAAATTTGGATTTTATATATTAGACAACGTAACAAATATGTTTGCTGTTAATTTCCTATGCGGTTGCAGACGGTAGGTTCATGGGCGGCTCGTGAGCCGCCCCTACGAGGTAATCTTTTTCGGTTGCGCTTTTGTAGGGGCGATTCACGAATCGCCCATGGAACGTAACGGCTTTAACCTTATGGAAAATCAGTCGCAGCATTACCGACAAGAAGTCTAGCATCTAGCATCTAGAATCTAGAATCTAAATGTGCAGGCTCAGGTCCGACCCATACGAAATACTTTTTTGTTTTACACAAATAAAATGGGACTGCCGTTTGGCAGTCCCATTTCAGTGCACATGCACCTTATTTATAGTATCTTGAATCCGGGTTGCCGCAGCATACAAACTCTCCGACAAGCATCTTGATGATCTTGTGGAAGAATCTGAAGATTGCCGGCCAGACTCCGTTTCTGTGGCAAGTGCAGGAGCAAGCCTTGATGTTCGGCTGCGGAATGTCTCCGCTGGTCGAACCGTCCGGATTAACGGTAATGTCGCCATAAACCGTGTCAAAATCAGAACCTTCAATGACAACTCTGTACTTCTTAGCCTTTTCAACTCTGAACGTTACTTTACCCTCTTTGTTGGTGGTGTTGGAGGCAACGAATGTGTCGCCGTCAAAGATTGAAACCTTTGCGCCCTCAACCGGGTTGCCCTTGGTGTCGATAACAGTAACAACAAAGTTGATGTATTCCTTGGCAGCAAGCTCTTTTCTTTCAGTCTCGCCGCAGCGTGTGCACTTATAGATCTCATAGCCTGCCTTTTCGCCAACCGGCTCAACGCGCTCAACAAGATCGGTGAAGTTATGACCGAGAGGCTTGCCGGTCTTCTTGGTGTAAGTGTATTCGCACTTTGCGCACTTGTAGCTGACTTCCATCGGCTCGGTGCAGGTCGCGTTGTGCATTGTTGTTGCTTCCATCTCGTGGTCTTCACTGATGAACTGTGCAACAATAACAAGATCCTTTGTGATTCCCTCTGCCGGAATATCTGTCTGCTCAACGCTCCACGGATGCTCCTCGTACCATACGTAGTGACCGTAATCGTCATACTTATCACTTGTAGGGGCCTCGCCTGTGTATTCCGGAATGGTCTTTGTGCCGTATTCGACCTCGGTTACCTGGAGTGCAACCGTTGAACCGTCAACGCGGTAAATAACCTTGCACATCTTAGTTTCTTCGGTGAATACTGCGATATATTCTGCGTCTGCGGTGATCTTTGCAAGTTCCTTTGTGAGGTCAACTGCGGTCTTGCTTTCGTCGCCGCTCTTATACCACTTGAGGAACTTATAGGTCTTTGAGCCGTTGTCAGCCTTGGTCGGGGTCGGGATTCTTGAAGTGATGTCCGCGCCGTACTTGATTCCGGAAACGGTTCTCAGTGCTTCGGTCTCGCCCTCAATGAAGAACTTGACAACATATCTTGTGTCGGATTCCTTGGTTTCTTCGCAGCCCGGACGTGTGCAGTGGTGAAGACCGTCTTCTTCATCGCCCCATGCATGACCGAGAGCAGCAATCGTTTCTGTTCCGGTGTATCCGCAGTCGAAACACTTGACATATCTTACGCCGTCTTCGGTGCAGGTTGCAGCCTTGTTGAGGCCAGCCTTTTCATCATCGTCAACGATGTTGTGTGCGGTTGCGGTGAACTGTGCAATTGCAAGTCCGTCAGCCTCAAGCGGCTTGACAGAAGCAGCGCCGTCGCGAACCTTCCACTCCTTGAAGCTGTAATGATAGCCATTGTCAAAGTCCTTGTGGACATCAGCCATTACGTCTTCAGGAATGCCGGAGGTTACGTTGAACTCGGTGCCGTAGTCAACCTTGGTGCTGTAGATTACGTTGTCATAATCATAGGCATAGGTGAAGTTGACTTTCTTGACGGTAGCTTTAAATACTGCAACAAATTCAGCAGTGTTGTCAGCATCGAATTTTACGTCTGATACCTTAATGCTCTTTGAAACATTGGATTTCTGAAGAACATCGCCGTTCTCATCGAGTACATCATCGATAATCGGAGCCTCGCCTCTGACAACCCAGCCTGCGAACTTATAGGTTGCGCTCTTGGTCTCATAATCCGAAGGACCTGCAAATTCCTGAGCTTTGTTGTCGTAATGGAGATAGCCGACTTTCTTGAACTGAACTTCTTCAACCGGATCAGTCTTGGTCTCGGTATAGAAGACGAACATGTAGTTAATATACTTTTTGGCATAAACAGCCTTGAGCTCAATGTTTTCTTCTCCAACCTCTACCGGGAATTCAACAGCCTTGTTTTCTTCATCGGCTTTAAGTGCCCAGTGTGAGAAGGTGTACTTATAGGTCTTATCTGCTGCCTTGGTCGGCTCCTCAACAACAGAGGAAGAAACAGTTTCGCCGCTGATCTTTCCGTCAACCTTTCCGAGTTCGGTGGTGCCGTTCTCGTCATAGAACGTTACGGTATAAGTCTTAGCCGGGTCAACATAGTCGTCGACATATTTGTCACCGCAGCGTGAGCAGGTATATGTGGTATAACCCTGTTTTGTTGCAGTCGGCGGTGTTACAACGCCTACATAGTTGTGACCGAGAGCCTTGATTTCGGTTGTGGTATCGTACTCTGCTTTGTTTTCGGATGCTGCAAGAGTTGCATCCATCGGAATGTTGCAGCGTGAGCAGTGGTGAATCTTTGAGCCTGCCTCTGTGCAGGTTGCTTCCTTAACAACGAACCATTCGTCGCCTGCCTCGTGTCCGAGTGCGGGTACTTCGCTGTCTTCAACCTTTACGTTGAGTCCGCAATACTTACACTTATGCATTGTGTAGCCGTCTTCCGTGCAGGTCGGCTTTGTTACAACGCCGCGATACCATACGTGGGCGTCTTTGTCAATGGCGATATCCTGAGTTACGGTGTTACCGCATTCAGAGCAGATCTTATACTCTGAGCCGGTTGCCGAGCAGGTTGCCTTTTTGGTTACGATCCAGTCGCCGTAGGTGTGGTCGCCGGTTGCGGGCTGGGGATTTCTTTCTTCGGTCAGACCGCAGCGCGTGCAGCGATAAAGATCATAGCCCTTTTCAATGCAGGTCTTTTTGACCGTCTTGATGAACTTAAAGTCGTGACCGAGAGGCTCCGTTTCATCTGCAGTCTTGGTTTCCTCGCCGCAAACCGTGCAGGTATAAGTGGTCTTGCCCTTATCGGTGCAGGTAGCTGCGGTTACGGTCTTCTTTTCGGTGTGACCGCCGAGAATTTCAATGGTCTTTTCGGTAACGTTGCCGCTTTCGTCCTTGGCAACGATCGTGTAAACGCCCTTGGTTGAAAGGTGGATCTCTCCCGCCTTTTTAATGTCGAGAACCTTTTCGTTGCCGTCTGCGTCAACAACCGTTGTTGCCGAAAGCTCCTGCTCTTTTCCGTTGACGGTTACCGAATCAATGGCGCGATCCTCGACAATCTTGACAACAACATCTTTGCAGAACTTGCTGCCGCCGTTGCCGCTGCCCTCTGCTGTGATTTCCGGAGCAGTTGCGTCAAATGTGAGAGGCTGTGAACGTACATAGTTTACATTGCCCTTGCGGTCTGTGATCTTTGCGTAGAAAATGAATGTCTCTCCGTCCTTGACGATTTCCGGATATGAGTTTGCAAGGTCGCCGACATATGCGGTTGCATTTGCCTCAAACTCGCTCATTGCAAGCTTAATTTCATCGTCGGTGAGCTTCTGAACGTCTTTAAGCTCCTTGACATACGCATCGTAGTCAAAACGAACGAGCCAACCTGAAATTTCGTCAAAGCTGCGTGCGCTTTCGCCCTTTGAAACATAGTATTCGATCTTAGCGGTGCCGCTGCCCTTGCCGCTTTCGTTATACTTTGTGCTTTCGGCAGAGTCAACGGTTGCAATGATGAGGTTGTTCTTCGGTGCAACGGGAAGAGCCACTTCCGGAATAACGTCGCCGCTCTCATACTTTGCATTCTTAACAAAGAGCTTTGCAGTCGGTTTTACCGTATCGGCAATTTTTTCGATAATCTGATTTGAAACTGACTTTGCGCATTCCTTACAGGTCTTTGTTCCGAGACCGGTTTCAAAGAACGTGGGAAGAACGTCGGCAACAACTTCGTCGTAATCATGAGCTTCTTCAACATACGTTGCCTGGAGCTTGCAGTCGTCGGTGACAAAGGTAACCTTTTCGCCCGTTTCCATATCTACCCAGCCGTCAAATCTGAAGTGCTTTTCGTCTGAATAGTTTCTTCTCGGAGCACCGATACCGTCATAGGTTTCAAGATTGGTGTTATACTCAATCTGGTGCGCCTGACCGAGTGAATTGCCGAGATAGTCATAGAAGCTGACCGTGCAGGTCTTTCCTACTTCCTTGTAAATCGGGAAGAACTCGATGTTGCCGGTGATTCTTGTGTCGCGGTCAATTGCAACAAACTCGCCGTTCTCGTCTTTATATGCCCAGTGGTCAAGAACCATGCTGTAAGCATCGCCTTTTTCCGGCTTTTGAATCGATACGGGAGCAACGGTCGGGATTCTGACCTTTTCATTATAGATGAATGCGTCGGTCATGTAATCACCATGCTGAATTTCTCCGTTGATCTCGCCGGTCTGCATCTGCCACTTAACGGTATAATAGTTATATGCTCTTCTGTAGGTTGCGGTATATGTGAGGGTTGCGCTTGTTCCGTCCTCGTTCATTTCGCCCTCGCCGAGGCAGCGCTTTGAAACGTCAGTATCCCAGCCCTTGAAGGTATATTCATAGGTATCATCTTTATAAGATGTCTGATTAAGCTTATCAAGATCGGGAACGGTTACTTCGTCTCTGTAGTGATAGTGATTTGTATCGGTTACGTCATTGCCGCTCTTGTCTTTCCAAACAAAGTTGATGACGTAATCAATATATGACGGAGTGTAGCTTGCCTCAAGAACAAGATTGTCCTCCGGCATCACGGTGACGGCAGCGCCCTCAGAGTCAACCCACTCTTTGAAGGTGTACTTATAGGCGGTCTTGTCAGCCGGCTTTGTCGGATTTGTGGAGGGCATTGCGATTGTATCGCCTGCAACATACTGAGCCTTTTCCGCGAACTCCTCGCCCTCATTCATGAATGTAACGGTATAAAGCTTCTTTGCAGTGTACTGTGCGGTGTACTGTGCGTCCTTATATGCCGGAGACTTGAAGTCTGCGCCGTCCTGATCGAGCCATCTTGAGAAGGTATATTCATACTCGGCGTCTCTGTAGGTATTCGGAACTGACGGAGCGGACAAAGCCTTGCCGTGTGGAATATTATTAATTTTGTGAACTCCATCTGTTCCGTCCGTCTTTTTATAAGTAAAGGAAATGTTATACTTTGCCGCTACGCCATCGCCATAGGTTGCAACGTAGTTCACGGTTTTTGCTTCGTGATTTGTAACGCTTGTGTCAAGAGTTTCCGGAAGATTGGTCGATCCGGTTGCCGCGCCGTTCTTTGTGAAACCGGTGAGCGGATATCTGTTGCCGCCGGTAGTGTAGCTATCCGGAACTTCGGGAAGACCGAGGGTATCGCCGAAGTGATAGGTCTTGCCGTCGTTGTTGAAGTATGCCTCTTTGCCGGTAGCGGTCTTGTAGCTGAGGGTTACGGTGTATTCATTATAAGTCTTTTCAAAAACGGGAACATACGTTGCGTCTGCTCTGACGGTGAAGTCATCAACCGTGCTGATGTACTTGTTGCCGGCGTCCGCTTCATCGCTTGTTGCGCTTGTGCTGAGGAGACCGTTGCTGTTTACAATATAGCCCTTGGCCTGCTCGCCGTCAGCAACAAGGTGCCAGCCCTTGAAGGTGTAGTTGAAATAGTCATCTTCAGCCTTTGAGACGCTGGGCTGAGTGGGGATACCTCTGTATGGAAAATCGTTGTCGAAGCCGTTAATAACGTTTCCGCCTTCATCAAGGAACTTGACTTTATAGCTGTTCTTTGACTTATCATACTGTGCCTGGAAAACGGTATCGCCTTTGAGAACATAACCTGCGTTACCTGCGATTGAAGTTCCGTATGCTCCCTGAACCTCATTTCCATTTATATCTTTTGCTTCGATAACTTTCCAGTTGCCGTTAAAGTCGTAATTAAACGTTCCGGTTGAAGTATTTCTCTTGAACGGTGCTTCAGTCGGCGTTGTAATACCGCTGTCTTTAACATTCTTGTCATACTTACCGGTTTCAACCGTTTTGAGAATGTTGCCCATGTTGTCAACAAAGGTTACCTTGACGTTCTTTGCCCACCATGCGGCGTACCAAGTCTGGTTTTTCTCAATCGGAGTTCCTGTTGTGAGCCTATTGCCGTATGCCGTGGCGGCCGGTTTGGCTGCGTCATAGTTTACATGTGCAGCCGCATACACGCCGAGGAACTCATAACCGGTTCTTGTTCCGCTTGACGGAATCTGTTCCGCAGCAAGAGTGTTATAATAGTATTTCTTCACGGAAGCGTTCGGAGAAATTGAACCACCGTTGCCGTTGAAGGAGAAGGTGTATTGGGGGTCATACAATGTAAAAGATTTTGCACCTGCTGATTTTCCGTCAGATGTGACGTTGACAGTAATCGTCTGACTGTCGTAGTCTTTACTCTTGGCATCCGGTTTCACATAAACGGTGATTTTATACGAATCACTTCCGGAATTATCAATGGAATAGTATATATTTTTACTTGAATCCGTACCTATTGTACCGAATCGAGAACCCGAAACAGCAGCAGTCGGAGCCTTTCCAAGTGCATTAATCGCAGCCGAACTCAGTCTTACGCCATACTGATCGAACATATTGAAAGTCATTGCTCTGCTCACAGTAGCCGTACCGCCACTGATTGTAAGATCGGAAGTGGGTGCACTTACCCAAGAAGTGGAATTGACTACCGGGAAATTGCTTGAACCGGTGGCATTTACTTGAATAGCGGTGTGACCGGTTTTTTTGCCGGAGTCGCCGCTGCAAATAGTAGCCCAATTTCCGTCAGACTTTTTAACTTGAAGTTCAGCTTTGAAAGCACCGTCGGTTTTCCATCCCCAGCTAGGTCCCGAATTTTTGTATGTATATGCTTGAAATTTGTATGGGAAAGCGGTTGACGTTGAACCATTTTCATTGGGATAGTAACCGGATTTACCCTTATCAAAAATTGAACCAGAGCCACATCCCATACCTCCGTTTTCTTTTTTGACAATGGTAGTATCCGAACCACGTCCGTTATTGGTTTTTCCGGTTATCGTATACCAGCCTTCATTGCCTGTGTATGAATTGTAGCAATTAACATACAAACGCCAAGTATAATTTCCGCTTGAATTTACAGCCCAAGCCGTTTCGGGCGCAAAGAACACCCAGCAGCTCATGAGCATGAGAGCCGCCATAAACAGGGAGAGGCTTTTTTTGAAATATTTTTTCATAAGATTTCCTCCTTAGAAAAATTAACCTTTGGTGATATATTCGCTCTATATCAACCTGACTCCGTGAGCCTCCTGCTCCACCCGGTGCAGCCCCTGACCTGACCGTACACCACCGATTGGGCGCAACGAGACACAAAGAGTCACTTTTAGTTGGTATCAGTATATCATTTGAAATTCAACAAAGTCAAGGAGAAAGCTGAAAAAGATTAAATAAACTTTAATATTTGGATTTTATTACAAAAATGGGAATTTGTCTTTGGTGAATTTGACAGGGTGGTGGATTTGTGGAGTCTCCGGGCGATTCGTGAATCGCCCATACGAATTAAATCTATCCATCACCCACTATCTAAAAAAAACTGCGGCGAAACCTTTTCGTTTCGCCGCAGCCTCATATTATGTTTGCCTCACTTCAACGAGCAGGCTCCATGTTCACATTCGGTAATTTTTCCGACAATCGGTTCCGGATCGATTCCCCGGCGCTTGTAGTAATCCGCAAGAGCCGCTTTGATTGCCTGCTCGGCAAGAACAGAGCAGTGAATCTTGACCGCCGGAAGTCCGTCAAGGGCCTCAACAACAGCCTTGTTCGTCAGCTTGAGCGCTTCCGATACCGGCTTGCCTTTAATGAGATCGGTTGCCATTGAAGAGGTTGCGATTGCAGAAGCACAGCCATAGGTGTTGAACTTGACGTCCTTGATAATGTCGTCTTCAATTTTGAGGTACATTTTCATGATGTCTCCGCACTTTGCGTTGCCTACCTCGCCGATTCCGTTTGCATCGTCAAGCTTGCCGACATTGTGAGGATGAGCAAAATGTTCCATTACTTTTTCTGAGTATTCCATATATATGAGCTCCTTTTCAATTTATTTAACGCGCCCGGCTTATGCCTTTGCGGCGGCTTCTTCTTTCATGAGTCTTTCCCAAAGCGGAGACATGTCGCGCAATCTGTCTATGATCGGCGGCAGTACGCTCAAAATGTGGTCAACATCCTCAACCGAGTTGTTCTCGCTCAGCGAAAGGCGCAGCGAACCGTGGGCAACCTCGTGCTTGAGTCCGATTGCAAGAAGAACGTGGCTGGGATCGAGCGAACCGGAGGTGCAGGCGGAACCGCTTGACGCGCAAACGCCGTTCATGTCAAGCATGAGCAGCAGGCTTTCTCCCTCAACACCCTCAAAGCACATGCTGAAATTGCCGGGAAGACGGTGCTCCAAGTCGCCGTTGATTCTTGAACGATAGATTTTTGAGGCTCCCTCAAAAAGTCTGTCGCGCAAGGCGGTAACTTTTTTCATGTTCTCTTCCATGTGTTCTGTCATGTCGGTGATTGCAACACCCATTCCGACAATGCCGGGTACGTTTTCAGTACCGGCTCTTTTGCCGCTTTCCTGTGCGCCGCCCTCAATGAGATTCGGCAGATTGATGCCCTTTCTGCAATAGAGCGCGCCAACGCCCTTTGAGGCGTGGAACTTGTGTCCGGAGAGCGAAAGCATGTCAATATTGTCCTTTTTGACATCGATGGGGATATGACCCACAGCCTGAACCGCGTCCGTGTGGAAAAGCACGCCCTTTTCATGGCAGAGCTTTCCGATTTCGGCTATCGGCTGAATCGTGCCGATTTCATTGTTTGCATACATAATTGAAACAAGCCAGGTGTCGTCGGTAATGGCTTTTTCAACGTCCTCGACGCGCACTATTCCGTTTTCATATACATCAAGATATGTGACGGTAAAGCCCTGTTTTTCAAGCGCCGCCATTGTGTGAAGAACGGCGTGGTGCTCGATCTTTGAAGTGATGAGATGCTTTTTGCCTTTTTTTGCGCCGAGTGCCGCTGCGCCCTTAATTGCCCAGTTGTCTGCCTCGGAACCGCCGGAGGTGAAGTAAATTTCTCTTTCCGTTGCGCCGAGAGCGGCTGCAACCTGTTCGCGTGCTTTTGTGATTGCACGGTGAGCCGTTTGACCGATGGCATAGAGGCTGGAGGGATTGCCGTAATGCTCTTTCATGTACGGGAGCATTGCGTCAATAACGTGCTGTGACATCGGAGTTGTTGCTGAATTGTCTGCGTATACAAATCTCATAGTTTTTTCCGCGCGGCAAACGCCGCTTTCCCTTTTCCTGAGTCCGCATTCCGGCGGAGTCATATTTTTTTGACGGTTGTTCCGTCTGTGTACCGTTAGGTTGCCTGTCATTTTCAGCAGCTTTTGCAGCCGCCGCTTTTTGCGCTGCGCTCGGCAAGTTCTTCGAGACTTATGTTCCTGACAACGCCGATGATGGCGTCATAAATTTTGGTCCAGATGAACGAGGTCACACAGTCGCAGTAGTTTTCGCAGCATTCGCTGTCTTCTGCGCAGGCAACGGGAGCAAGGCTGCCCTCTGTTGCAAGGAGGATCTCCTCAACCGAGGTATCCTTTGCGCTTTTTGAAAGGAGATAGCCGCCTCTCGCTCCGCGGACGGATTTGACAAGTCCGGCTTTTGAAAGCGGAGTGATGATCTGTTCAAGGTATTTTTCCGAAAGATTTTCCCGCGTTGCAATATCCTTGACCGAAACGCAGCCCTCTTTTTCGTGAATCGCAATGTCTGTCATAATTCTCAGACCATAGCGTCCCTTTGTTGAGATTTTCATTGAAAGCGCCTCCTTTCTCAATTCCTACTGCATTGGTAGTATATCACCGTTTTTAATTCATAGCAAGTACCTATGCTTTTTTTATTGTAAAACTTATCTTTCCCGGAACATAAAAATTTATGCAAAACTGACAAAAGTCAACAAAACCCGGAGCTGCCGCATAAGTTTCAAAGCCAGGGAGAGCAAAATATTTTAAACTATAATAAACAAAGACTATATTTCATATGAAGCCTTAATTAATAAGCCTCGTGAAATATAGTCTTTTGCTTTTAATTATGTTCTTCGGTCGGTACCAATGCTTTAAACAGCCGAAAACGCATCAGAATCTCAGACTCTTGTCCTCTCCGATTCCGCTCATTCCGTCAAGGATATACTTATTTCCGTCCGGGTCGCAGACATAGCCGGAAAGAGTTCCGAATGTAACATGATAGTTAATATCGATTACGCCGCCGGGTACGCGCATAATAAAGCGGTCGCCGATATCAAAGGTAATGTCAACCATTCCATAGGTGTCGCGGATACGCCATTTGTTGTATTCCGGGTGTTCAAAACGAACGGGAGTGAGGAGCGTGGTATTGCCCTCAAACCAAATGAGGTTTTCGTTATAGTCATTCTGATTGGTTGACTGATTTCTTGTGAGGTTAAAGCCAAAGAATTTTCTTTCACCGTTTATATCCATTTTGCCCATGGTGGTTACCCAGTCATAATGAGCAACATACGGATAATAACCTCTGTGGTCGTCAATGATTGCCGTGCTCTCCTCGTCGGTTTCATATCTCACGCCGTTAAACTCAACCCAGCCGGAAAGCTTGAACAGGTCTTTCTGAGAATAAAGCGGACGGTTTGCGCCAAAAGGAATTGAAACAATGCTCGGCAGCGAAACACGGTTGAGTTCAACGTCATAGCTGACCGAAGCGCCGCTTTTTGCGTCCTTTGCATGGCCGGTAACAAGTGCCTGACCCTTTTCAAAGTGGTTGATGCACTTGAGAACAACGTTTTTTCCGCGCGACTCGGTGGTGTCTCCGTTCAAAAGGGTGTCGGAAATGACGGCGCATTTTTTCGGGAACATATCCTGGAATTTTGTGACTTTTTTTGTTCTCTTGTCATAAACAAGGGTCAGTCCGGTTCCGAAAACGCCCATGTCGCAAACAGCGGTAAGAACAATAATGTCTTTAAGGTTCAGCTCAATCGCCTCCCAGAGAGTGAGCTTCATCTTGTTGAGCGCATTGGGGAACTTTGAGGGCTTGTTGACCTTCAAAAAGTCCATGCGCGGAAATTCGCTTTCAAAAGTTCCGAAATAGGCGTTGCCGTTCTCGTCAACAACGTTTTCCGGCGTAGGAATAGCCTTTCTTTTTTCGGAAAGTACGTCATAAAATGTCATCTTGTGTTTTCCTCCTTATGTTCTGCGCTTTCGGCGCGCAATTTTTACTTGTGTATACAAAAAATTAAAAATAATTAACAGCTCGTTAATACATCTTTAACTTTCATTTATAAAATGCATGAGAAACTTATATAAAATGTATGAGAGACTTAATTGAGTCAGCTTTTTGCAAAAGCTCAGTCTTCAAAGCTGATTTGAGGGTCGATCAGAACGTTATATATATGCCGTGCAAGATTGAGCGCCATTGTCTCCTTTGTTTCCGGAAAATCACGGATTATCCAAAGGTATATGGTGCCGGTAAAGCCGCTCGTAACAAAGGTGTATGCGTTCTTCAGCCACTCGACCCGCGGCTTTGAGTGCGTTGGAAAGCCTATAGGGATAAGCATGTCAAAAAACATCTGCCCGATTTCAAGATGTATCTTGCTTTCAGAGTTCGCATTGTATATAATTTTTGAGATCTCAATGTTTTCCGTAATAAGACCGAGAATGTCCATCATCAGGATATAGACATCATCAACGGTGATTTTTCTGCCGCATTTCATCATCTGCTTGAGCCGTTCCCGACTGCTTTTGGCAATGAGGCGCTGTTTTTCATAAAACTCCTGCATAATTTTTTTGTGCAGGTCATAGATATCGTCAAAATATGAATAAAAGGTACATCGATTGACATCTGCTATCTCACAAATTTCTTTTACGCTGATTTTGCTCAGAGGCTTTCGGTCAAGCAGTTCTATGAAACTCTCTTTGATTACGCGTTTGCTGTATGCGGCGCGGCGGTTTTCTTTTTTCTCCTGTTGTTCCACTGACGCTACCTCCGAAAAAAATGTTACAATTACTCGTTTTATGACTGTTGACTTAACAACAGTATGTATAGTATAATAAATCCGTTGGCAAAAGTCAATATGACTTTTACTGCGCGGCGGATTCCGGCTCGCTTTTATTTTTGCCGTGAATCTGCCGACAATACAGAAACTGTGTTTCAAGGAATTTACGAAGAAAGGCAGGCGTCATTTTTATGATCGACCTCAACGTGCTGCTGTGCAAGGGTTGCTCCTTTTGCGTCAGATTCTGCCCAAAGAGCATTCTTGAGCTTGGCGACGAGCGCAGCAAAAAAGGCTTTTTCTATCCCCGTCTGACCGACAGCGAAAAATGCATTTCCTGCGGTATCTGCGCCACGGTTTGCCCCGAGGGTGCAATTGAACTGAAAAAGGAGGCGGAGTAATGTCAAAGGTATTTATGAAAGGCAACGAAGCTATTGCCGAAGCCGCAGTCAGAGGCGGCTGTCGCTTTTTTGCCGGCTATCCCATCACTCCGCAGAATGAAATTCCGGAGTACCTTTCCTGGAGACTCCCGGAGGTTGGCGGCGTTTTTGTTCAGGGCGAAAGCGAGGTTGCCTCAATCAACATGGTTTACGGCGCAGCGTCCTCCGGCTGCCGCGCAATGACAAGCTCCTCCGGTCCGGGCATCAGTCTCAAAAGCGAGGGAATCTCATATCTTGCAAGCACAAAGCTGCCTGCGGTCATTGTCAATATCAGCCGCGGCGGTCCCGGTCTCGGTTCAATTCAGCCGGCGCAGATGGACTATCTCCAGGCAACAAAGGCCATGGGTCACGGCGGATTCAAAGTGATGGTTTTTGCTCCGTCAACCCTTCAGGAGGCTGTTGACCTCACATATGACGCATGGGAATACGCCGAAAGAGACCGCAACCCGGTGCTCATTCTTATGGACGGCTGCCTCGGCGCAATTATGGAGCTTGTTGAGCTTCCGGAATTCAAAGAGGCAAAGCGCGAAAAAACAAAAGGCTGGGATCTTTCTCTGCGCGAGGGTGAAAGCAGAAGAGCAAGACTTCTCACTCCGTATTATCCGGAGGCTATGCTTGAATATGAAAACACAATGAGAGGAAAGCTCTATGACAGCTGGCAGGAAAACGACGTCAAGGTTGAAGAATTTATGCTTGACGACGCGGAATATGTCATTGTTGCTTACGGTATTTCTGCCCGCGTTTCAAGGGAGACCATTCTCCGTCTGCGCGAAGAGGGACATAAAATCGGCATGATTCGTCCGATAACCCTCAATCCTTTCCCGAAAAAGAGCCTGCAAAGCCTTGATTACGACCGCATAAAGGGAATCATTGACGTTGAGCTTGCAATTCCGGCTCAGATGCGTGACGATATCGCGCTCGAGGTCAAGGACAGAGCCCCGATTTATACCTACGGACGTTCGGGCGGTATTCTGCTCGATGACGAAAGCACATATGCGGCAATCAAAAAAATCGTTACGGGAGGTGCAAAATAATGGAATTCAAAAGACCTTCTTCTCTCAAGGGCACTCCGAGCGGATTCTGCCCCGGCTGCATGCACTCGCTCGCAACGAGAATAATAGCCGAGGTTGTTGACGAGCTCGGTCAAAAAGAGAACTGCGTGCATGTTGTTCCCGTCGGCTGCTCAACGCTCAATCTGCTTTATTGGGACGGCGATATTGTCGGCGCGGCTCACGGACGTGCTCCCGCCGTTGCAACCGGCTTTAAACGTACCAATCCGGAAAGACTTGTTTTTGCTTATCAGGGTGACGGCGACCTTGCCGCCATCGGTCTTGCAGAGATCATGGGAGCAGCCAACAGAGGCGAAAACTTCACCGTTATTTTTGCCAACAATCAGACCTACGGCATGACCGGCGGTCAGATGGCGCCCACAACGCTCATCGGTCAAAAAACCACAACAACGCGTTACGGACGCGATCCCAAGGAAACCGGCTACCCGATGAAAATGTGCGAAATTATTGCAACGCTTGAGGCTCCCATTTTTGTTGCAAGATACGCGCTCAACTCGCCGAAAGGAATTATGGACGCGCGAAAGGGAATTAAAAAAGCCTTTGAGCTCCAGCTTGCCGGCAAGGGCTTCACTTTCATTGAGCTTCTCACAAACTGCCCGACAAACTGGGGCATGACTCCGCTCCAGACAATCGACTATATGAACACAAATACAATTCCGTATTTTGTTCCCGGTGTATATAAGGATAAGGAGGCGCAGGCAGAATGAAAAAGTCGCTTATCTTTTCCGGTTCCGGCGGACAGGGCGTTGTCTCCGCAGGAATGATGACCGCAAAAGCTGCCGTTGAAGGCGGAAAATATGCAACGTTCCTCCCGGAATACGGTCCGGAGCAACGCGGCGGCAGTGCAAAATGCACCGTTGTTATTGACGACGGTCAGGTTATTTCTCCCCTTGCCAAAAAGTGTGATGTGCTTGTGTGCATGAATGAACAGGCGTTTTCAAAATTCAAAACGCAGCTCAAAGCGGGCGGCGTACTTCTGCTCAACTCAAACAGAGTAACAAGCGAAGTAAAGCGTGACGACGTTGAGATCATTTCTCTCCCCGTTGACGACATTGCAGCCGAAATCGGCAACCCCAAAGCCGCAAACATTGTTATAATCGGCGCCCTCATCGGCGCAACCGGCATCATCACCGAGGAAGAATTTCTTGACAGTCTCAAAAAGAAGTTCGTCTCAAAAGCCCCGTCAATAATGGAAATGAATACCGTTGCTCTCAAACGCGGCGTTGAATACGGCAAAAAATTTGCCTGACGACCGCAGCAACCGATAAATAATCAAGGCTGTATTTTGCTTTGCGCTTTTTATAAAGGCGCGGGCAAGGTACAGCTTTTTCTTATCTTCGGCGCATCTGATCCGACTTTCTTCGGCTCAATCGACAGTTTTCGATTTTTAAGTAAAATTTACGCTCATAGTGTTGAATTTTAAATGTGTATAGAGTATAATTTACGATGTATCTGTATAAATTGAAAAGATTGGATTTCGGCGTTTATTCGCTGCCGAAAAACAGACGATCGGAGGAGACGTAATGGCAAAAATCAATTTTACGCTTGAAGAAAACGGCTATTCCACCCGCGAGGTGGATAAGTATATTGAACTTCTTCAGACAGAATACAGCAACGCGGTTGCCTGGGGCGAGGAAATGGAAAAGAATTTTCACAACCTTGAGGAGAGCGTTCGCGACCTCGGAATTTACTTCACCATTGACGAAAACAATCAGAATGAAGTTATTGCCCGCGTTTTTGACGAGCTGAACACAGCTGTTGCAAAAATCAAAACCAACGCCCAGCAAAAGGCTGATGAAATTGTTGAAAGAGCAAACGAAAAAAGCCGCAACATTGTTCGTCAGGCAATGGAAAACTCTGTTGAACTGAGAACGGAAAACACAACCATTATGAAAAACCTCAAGAGCATCAGCGACATGATCGGCGTTATCCTCGAAAAAGGTATTCAATAAAAAGGCACACGGTAAAACTATAAGGATGTGATTTGATTGGCTAGCTACAGGCCAAAGAGCCTTGATGAGCTTAATAACTTATACGGAAAAGCTGTTTCAGCGGAAAAGGCGATCAAAAAAGGTACCTCCCTTTTGGGAGAAGACGCGCTCTCCGTTGCTTCGGAAGAAAAAGCAGAAGCACCCGCCGCTTTGCGGACGCCGGCGGAGCCTAAGGTTGAAAGCGTCTCTCCGGATATTGACGCGTTTATTCGTCAGTTTGCCTCCGAGGAGGGACGACCGGTTCCGCTTTCAAAGCTTACTCCGCCAACCGCCGCTCCGCAAAACAGGAGCCAACCGGCTGCGCAGCCGAAAGAAGAAGGCATCACCGGTCTCATGAACGATTATGCAAACGTTATGACCGGAGCATATGACGATGACGACGATGACGAACCAAAAAAGAATCTCTTTAAACAAAGGAGAGGCAAAAAGAAAGCCTCAAAAGAGATAACAGCTGAAAATTACGAGCAGCCGGAGCAGGTTGAAAGTGAACCCGACTCATTTTATCCGCCTGCCGATGACGCAGCGCTCCATGAAGGAGCAAGTCTCTTTGAAAACGACAGTGCCGCTTATGAAAATGTTTCTTCATACCGCTCTCCTCAAGGTGAAATTCCCGACGGAGCCGATGATGAAGTCGGCGACGAGCCTTATGACAGAGAGAATGCCGAACAAAACGATTTTGAGTTCGGAGATATCGGTGCAGCGCCGAAGCTTTCCGGCGGAAAGCGCGCCGCAAAGGTTCTTATGATTTTTCTGCTCGTTCTCATTCTTCTTGCAACGGCGGCTACGGGAGCCTGTGTTCTGACCGTAAACAGCGGTAACGAAATCGGCGGCTACCGGATATACACAGTAGACAGCGCCGATGTAAAAAGCGGCATTACCGCAGACGACCTCGTTTTCTGCAAGAGTGCAGACGTATATCAAAAGGACGAGAACGTTGTCTACTATGATACAGCCGGAAAACGCGCTGTTGGAAAGATTATTCTTGCCAACGGCAATGACACTTATAACATCAACATTTCAGACGTTCAGAAAGAACGCATTGAGGGCTCCGTTCAAAAGAGCGTCGCCTCTTTCGGAAAGCTTGCAAAGACCGTTTCAGACAGCTTTTTGATGATTCTGATTGCGCTCGTTGCCATCGCAATTGTCATTACCCTCATCCTCTGCTTTGCATTCAAACCAAAAGCCGTTGCGGCAAAAACGCCTGCATATGATGAAACGGACGATTCCGGCAGACAACTATCAAAGCAAAGCGAAAACGGACAGGACGAACACGGCGAAGACGAACTCTTTGACGGAATTGAATAAAAACGCAACAAAAAAAATTGGGGCTGTTCTGAAGATTCAGAGCAGCCCCGTTTTTACACCCTCTTGACAAAAGCGTGTTTGCCGTGAGAGTGCAACCTTTAGGAAACTATTTTTCTTTAGATGTTATTATAACCATTTATTCCGCCTGCCTTTGCGCAGGTCAATATTTCTTCTGCGAGAGTAAGCACGTCTTTTTCTCTCGAATTGATTTTCACCGTTTCATCGGGGAACTGCACCTGCACATATATTGCCTGCTCCCGTCCCTTTTGAATATTGGGCACAACGGACATAATTGATTTGTGGCGGCTAATGTAACATGCGCTCCGTAACGATAAAAGAACAGCGTATCATTAAATATCAGTTCACCGTCCTTTGTATGCTCATTCTTCGGCAGAATGCTCAGAATGCTGTCGATCGTCTCTATGTTTCCGACTTTTTCAGCCTTGGCAATTGTTTCATTATATGTGGTATTTTTAAGAATTTCCTTTAACAGTAAAACCAGCAAGTAGGTGCACGCCAGGCAGAATATGATCAAAAAACCGAAAACAACCAATTAGGAATAGGAATGCCAATCCCGGTAAATCTAAATCCTATTTGACTCTCTTTTTCCGATGAAAACCCGGTGAAAACAATCCCTGCCGCGCAGCCGCAGAGAAACACCAAATCTATTGCAAGCAAAATGATATTGTTTTTTCTGATCTTCTTTTTATCTCTTCAAAGAACATAACCCTCTCACTCCTATGGTCTGTTTTAATACTTGCTGAATTTCAGCGATGCAATCATACATGCGTGGGTAGTGTAGCATAATATTTACTCATTGTCAATAACCGCAAAAAGCAAAGCGACCGCCGAACGGGCAGTCGCTTTAATAATATTCTTATGCTTATTTTGCAAGGTCTCCGACCATGAGAAGGAAACCGCCGATCTGTGCGCCGAATTCCGGTGCACCGTCCATAATGAGCTTTCCGCTCTTTGTGGACTCAAGCATATCGTCTGTTCCGAGAAGCGTTCCGAGCGCACTCTTGAAAGAGTCGAAACGGAGGGTGAAGAAAGGCATTGCTCTCTTGTATTCGCCTCTGCCGGCTCTGGTCTTTCCTGCCTTTACGCGTATATATGCCGCAACTTCGGGATGATCGTTGACAGCAAAAGCATAAACGCGATCCGGGCTCTTGAGCGCCCAATCGTGAATTTCCGGATGGCCCATCTTGTTGAGCTGGCTGATGCCGCTCGAAAGGAGATAGAAGAAGCACTTGACCATAAGTCTCTGGGTATCTTCATCTTCCGGAGCCTTGTCTGCGCCGAGGAGCGACGCCATTTTGAGAAGAACCTGAACGAACGCAACGAGCGTTCCGGCTTTTTTGATGCCGTGGATCTTCGGGATAGCGCCAAGGGTGATGTTACCCTTGAAAAAGCCGTTGAGGGCTTCAACGCTCTTGAACTCAAGCTCTATGTGAGGATCTTTTGTCAGGCATGTGTGAACGAGCCATTCGCCGCTGTTTACAACAAAGTGCATTCCGACCTTGCCCTCCGGAACCTCCGGATTGAGGGCGCTGACCTGAATCACAGCGTGGGCGTGTTCAAACTTCTTTGCAAGCGAGGGAACATCGGTTGCAATTACCTTGACAAGAGGAAGAGCGGCGTTCAAAAATATTTTGTTTGAATATAATGCTTCCTGAGGTATTGACATTATATTTGCTCTCCTTTCCTCTTAATTAAAACTCGTCGTCCCAGTTATCGTCTTCTTCAAAGTCCTTGTGCATAACTTCGCGAACTGCGGCGATGATTCCGTTTGCGTCGATTCCGACTTCAGCCATGATGTCCTCGTGGAGACCGATGGGTGCAAACTTATCCGGGTGACCGAGCATCTTGAATGCACAAGCCTTGCCTGCCTCAACAACAACCTCTGAAACTGCGGAGCCGAGACCGCCGATGACGCTGTGGTCTTCAACGGTGATGATTCTTCTGGTGTCCATAACAGCCTTGATGATAGCTTCCTTATCGATCGGCTTGATAGTGTGCATATTGAGAACGCGAACCTTGAGTCCGTCTGCGTTCTCAAGGAACTCTGCCGCTTGCTTTGCCTGGAATACGCATGAGCCGCAGGCAATTACGGTGATATCGGTTCCGGGATTGATTTCAACAGCCTTGCCAACCTCAAAGCCATAATCCATGTTATCATAAAGAACACGGTCAAAACCGCGGTTGATGCGGATGTAATATGGACCGAAGTTGTTGTATGCAGCGTTGACTGCGTTGGCGGTCTCCATGCCGTCAGCCGGAACAATAACGGTGAGGTTCGGCATTGCTCTTGTGATTGCAAGGTCAACTATAGCGTGATGGGTCGAACCTGCCTGACCGAACGAAGTACCTGCGTGGGTAGCAATGATTTTTGCATTGACGTTCTGATAGCAGATATCGGTATGGAGCTGATCGCAGGCTCTCATTGAAGTGAAAGCGGAAAAGCCCGAAAGGAACGGAATGCAGCCGGCTCTTGCCATACCTGCGGCAACGCCGAACATATCCTGCTCGGCAATACCTACGTTGATAACTCTCTCGGGGCAAACCTTGAGAACGTCGCCGAGTTTTGTTGATTTTGCAAGGTCTGCGGTGATTGCAACAACCTTGGGGTCTTTAAGAATTATGTCAGCCAGAGCCTTACCGTAAATTTCAGCGGTTGCAACTTCTGTCTGGTCAATTGCGGTATAAACAAATCCGCCTGCCATAATTATTTAGCCTCCTTTTCTACGCGCGCAACGCGTTCGTTGTAATCCTCTTCAAGTTCCTTCATGTACTTGTCAAACGTTGCGTCGTCAAGAGCCATGTAATGGCAATGATAGTCGCCTGCGATATCCTTGATGCCTGCACCCTTTTTGGTGTCCATGATAATGCAGGTGGGAGCGCACTTGGTCTTTGAGCGTTCAATAGCCATATCGATGGCGTCGCAGAGAGCGCCGATGTTGTTGCCGTCAACGGTAACGGTGTTGAAGCCGAAAGCAACCATTTTGTCTGCAAGGGGTTCAAGCTTCATAACTTCTTCTGTCGGTCCGTCGATCATGCAATGGTTGCGGTCGATGAAAACGATGCAGTTTGAAAGCTCATAGTGATTGATAGTCATAAATCCTTCCCAGTTGGAGCCTTCGCCAAGCTCGCCGTCGCCGGTTACAACATAGGTGAGGTAATCCTTGCCGAGAATTCTCGCTGCAAGAGCGGTACCTGCCGCGATTGAAACACCGTGACCGAGGGAACCGGTTGAAGCGTCAACGCCGACAACCTTGTTTGAGTCAAGGTGCATACCCATCTTTGAACCTGAAAGGTTGAAAGTTTTGAGCATTTCGGGGTCGTTGAAGCCCTTGTCGCAAAGTACGGGAGCATAAGCAATTGCTGCATGACCCTTTGAAAGAATGAAGCGGTCTCTGTCTTCCCACTGAGGCTCTTCAACCCTAATGTTGAGGTATTTGTGATAAAGGACCGTAAGAAGATCCATAACGCTCATACCGCCGCCGATATGACCGCTGCCTGCCCAGGCAGTTGTCTTCATGCAAAGCTGACGAAGCTCATAAGCCTTTTTTTCAAGGGCAAGCCATTCTTTTTTTGAAAGTGGCATAATTTTCTCCTCCGTTAAAAATTAGTAAGAATATGTATTCTTTTCAGAGCCTCCGGGCAAAGCCGGAGACCCCTGATTCACATGATTATCAGAAAAGCTCCGGGTGATTCTTGGCAAGAATCTTGAAGCATTCTTCGCCGACTTCAATGGTGTGCTTGATGTCCTTATCGGAAAGCGACGCATTGATGAAGTGATTATGGTGGCTGGCAAGGAAGATGCCGCGCTTAACCATCTCTGCGATCCATTCCTGATGAAGAACCATGCTGTCATCGTTGGCGATTCTGAGATAGAACAGAGCCGGTGCGCCTGATGTTACAAGGTCAAAGCCATGCTCTTTGCCGGCAGCCTTAAGACCTTCGGTGAGCTTTGTGCCCTTTTCAAGGAACATCTTGGGCGTGTCGAGCTTTTTCATCTTGTTGATGCAGGCAATGCAGGCTGCGAACGGAACCGCAGAAAGCCAGTATGAACCTGTGTAGGAAAGTGAGCTCATTGCGCTCTTGAGGAATTCCTTGCCGCAGATTGCAGACATGTTGTAGCCGTTGGCAAGAGCCTTGCAGAAGCAGATGAGGTCAGCCTCAAAGCCAAAGTAATGGTCTGAACCGGCAAGGTCAAGACGGAAGCCTGCGCGAACATCGTCTATGATAAGAATGATGCCGTTCTTTGTGCAGATTTCTCTGACCTTTTTCCAAAATCCCTCTGCCGGGAATGAGTTGTCATAGAAGTTGCCGTGGTCATAGGGCTGAGCGATGAGTGCGGCGATCTGATCGCGGTTTTCTTCAATAACTCTTTCAAGAGCGGGAATGTCATTCCACGGAATAACGATATTGTTGCATACGTCCTCTTCAAGAACGCCGGGATAGTCCTTCTTCATGCACCAGGGTGAAACGCCGTGGTAATAGCCGCGGAACATGATGATTTTCTTTCTGTGGGTATGAGCTCTTGCGCACATGATAGCGCCCTGAGTTGCGTCATTACCGTTCTTTGCAAAGAAAGCCCAGTCGGCGGTGTTGACGGTGTCAACAAGAACCTCTGCACATTCAAGCATAACCTTTTCCGGAGTGGTGGTGCAGTTGCCGAGAGCGATCTGCTTGATTGCGGCTGCGTCAACGTCTTCGTCGCAATAGCCGAGAACGTTCGGACCGTAGGCGCACATATAGTCGATATATTTGTTTCCGTCAACGTCCCAAATATATGAGCCCTTTGCCTTTTCTGCAAAAAGCGGCCAGTTGGAAACGGGAATAAACTGTCCCTCTGCGGGACCGAGGTGACCGTAAATGCCGGAGGGAACTATCTGAGTTGCTCTCTGGAACATTTCTCTGCTCTTCTGATGATTTTCATAAACCGGAATATTCATTATATACCCTCCTCCTTATGCCAAATAAAGTCCAACTCTGTCGAGTATTCTGTTGAGGTTGTCAATCATGTTAATGAGACCGGACATTGTGACGGTGCCTTCGCCGATGCAGGCAACTGCGTTGACCTTGCCGTCAAAGAGGTCTCTTGCAAGCTTGATTGAGCCGAACTCCATCTTTGAGCGATAGCTTTCGGGCTTTTGCTTAATTGTAACAAGGTGATGGTCCTTGACGCGGATAGTTGCGGCAACGGAATCTTTAATACCCATTTCGATGATACCGTCGGGAATATAGCTCGCCGAAAAACGTCCGATTTCATCGTTGTTGCCAATCTGAGCGAGAGCAACTGTGATGAGATAGAACATGATCTTGGTGCTGGTTTCAAAGAACTTTTCGTCCTTGAGATCCTCCTCGGTGGCTCTGAGATACTTTGTGAGAATGTCGGTCATCTTCATAAAGTTGTTGAGAAGAAAACCGATCTTGGTAAAGCCTTTGAGGGGAATCGGTGTAACGGTTCCGTCAAGCAGACCGTTGAACTTTTCGCATGATGAGAAAGGCAGAAGAACGTTGCAATTGGGGTCAACGCCCTGTTCCATTCTGCATCTGCCGTTTTTGAAAGTGAGCGTTGCGTCGGGACCGCCCTTTACGCTGAAAGCGATTGAAACCGGCTTTTTGACCTGTGCAAGCTTGCTTGCTTCTTCATCAAGTTCGCAAAGGTTTTCCAAAGCGCCCAGAATACCGTAAAGGTTAATGTACGCCAGGGTTTTTGCATCTGTCATATGTAAACTCCTCCTTATTATGTATGCGTGCACGCCCAAAATGACCGCAACACACTATTATAATTGTAAATATTTTACCAAAAACTGCCCATTCTGTCAATGCCGCTTTATTAAAAATAACAAAAAGTTCAATAATAAAATGCACTTTTATGCAAAATATATTTTTTTAAACCGCACAAGGAATTTAACCGGTAAAAGTGAAAAAAGATAATAGACACAAAGCGTATTCCTGTCATCACGCCTTGTTTGCCGAAAGTCATCTGCCGCCGTCTGCAACGAGCACCTGTCCCGTTATGAAAGACGCCTTTTCGCTCGCAAGGAAGAAAACCGGTTCGGCAATATCGCGCGCAGTTCCGTTGCGGCAAAGAGCCGCCTCCTGCGCAATTTCTTCCCGAACCTCATCGCTGAAAGACGCCGTCATTTTTGTTTCAATGAATCCCGGAGCAACACAGTTGACATTAATGCCGCTCGGCCCCACCTCTTTTGCAAGCGCCTTTGTAAAACCGATGAGAGCCGCTTTTGAGGCGCTGTAGTGGACCTCGCACGAGCCGCCCTCAACACCCCACATTGAGGATATGTTGACAATTTTTCCGTATCCTTGCGCAATCATTGACGGCAGAACAAGCTGCGTCAAGCGCATGGCGCTTTCACAGTTGACGGCAAAAACCTTTTTTGCCTCCGCCTCGCCCACCAGCTGAAAAACACCCTGGAGCGAAACGCCGGCATTATTGACGAGAACATCAACCTTTTTAAAAAACGAGAGCGCAGTTTCGGCAGCCTTTTCTGCGCCGCCGAAAACGGAAAGATCCGCCCTGACCGGGAGGAAAACGCAGCCAAAGCGCTCCTCAAGCTCATTTCTGAGCTTTTCTATCTCCTCCTCGCCGCGGTTATACTGAGCGGCAATATCAAAGCCGTTCTCGGCAAAAACGCGGCAGATTTCGCTGCCGATCCCTCCGGACGCACCTGTAACAAGCACACACTTTTTCATAATGCACCACCACCTGAAAAGATACTGATAACTCCCTAATACAATAGCAGACTCCCCTCTGCGTGTCAACTTTTTCGGTTTGACAAATGCGTTATAATTTTGTTAATTTTATATATTTTCTCTTGACAAGGAAAATAAAATTAGGTATCGTAGTATGTAATTGAAGAATTGCATTCTTCTGTATTAAAAAGGATAAAAAGTAGCTGTGAATAAAGGAGATTGACTACCGATGAAAAAAGAAATGAAGGCTGTAATCTGTGTTGTTCTGAGCATCTGGTTCTTTGTCATGGGATTTGAACTCGGTTCCTACCGTGAAAAGAAAAAGACCGTATCTCAGCCGAATGTTCAGACAAGCTATCAGCAGCCCACAACCGCTGCCGTTCAGACAACTGCGGCACAGACCACCGTTCAGCCGGTTGAAACCACTGCGGCCCAACAGTCGGCAACAACTGCCGGCAGCCGGGAGCAGACCACAAAAAAAGCAGCCGATAACGCAAAGGATCCCTCCTCACTTTCAAAGGCTGAAATCCTCGCCGCAGCCAAAAAAGCAATTGACGGCGTGAGGACTGAACAGAACATGACCGCCAATCAGACGGAAAACATTCAGATCACCGTTACGGATTGCAGTCTTTCAAGCGCGGTCGATTTTATCAACAAAATTATTCAGAGATATGCAGGCGAAAAAAGCGCAACCTATCAGTTTGTCAACGGACAGGCTACCGGCGTAAGACCGGACGGTTCCGCAGTTGAGGACGAGGGCGTTGTTGCTCCCTCTCAGGTCATTCCGCCGAAAGGCAAAAACTTTGACCTCGCGGAATCCGGACTTGCCGAAGCAACAGCTGCAAAGGACGGCGAAAACACTGTCTATACCCTCAAGCTCGTTTCAGAATCAACTACTCTTGAGTCTCCTGTTCCGGCCAACAATGCCGCAGCCATCGGCTACCTTGACCTTTCAAAAATTGACGTGAACGGCGCAACAATCACTAAAGCGGATATGAACTATCCCGGCTCAACCATTGTTGCAACGGTCAACCCCGCAGGCAAGCTTGTTAAGCTCGACCTCACCCTTCCGATGAGCGGCTACGGAGAAGCAAAACTTCTGCGCGTCATGAGCGGCAACGCCTCTTTTGAGGGCAGTCAGCATGAGGTTTGGACTTTTACCTATTGATAAAAATCCACCGATAAAAATGTTTTCAACCGCTGCGGGTTCGTCTGAATCCGCAGCGGTTCTGTTTCTGCCTTTAAGCAGCATCGATATAAAGCGCAGCATAAGTTTTACCCGTATATTAAGTATCCGGTATAAGCGTTTTGCAATTTTCTGTATTTTTGAACCCAAAACGGACTTTTTCAAAAAAGGACTTGACAATCGAGCGTCTTTGTGATAGTATACTTTGGCAAAAACAAATGCGCCAATAGCTCAGCCGGATAGAGTGTTTGGCTACGAACCAAAAGGTCGGGGGTTCGAGTCCCTCTTGGCGCGCCAAAAGAAAAGCTATACTTTTTGTGTGGCTTTTCTTTTTTTGTTGTCTGCAACATTTGAACAACGAATCCTGCCGCTTTCGTCTCAGAGCACTCAACGCGTTTAGACAATCCGAGGCGTGACTGATTTTTGCCATCACGCTGTGAACAAAGCTGCAGTGACGATCGCTTAAGCCGAACGCAAAAGTCCTCATTTTTGGAATAAAAAAACACCCTCGCCATTTTTCGGAGAGAGGTTAAAAAGCAGATTCTGTTATAAACGCGAAATGACCCTTGACTGCACCTTTCTTTACAGGCTTTTTTTGCAGTCAAGGGTCATTTCTGTGAACTCTTAGTATCTAACATCTTGGATACCTTCGCTTTCTGCGGATTTTCGATGTCGTCTCCTTCTCGTCTTACGCAGGATGCACAATTCATTCTTTCTTTTCCCATAAGCGGGATAGCTGATGATCTGCCTAATTGAATTTCGGCTGCGACATCTTTGGGGGATTTTTCGGCTTTGTCTTTTGATTGGCTTTTCTGCTCAATCTATGTGACCTTTCGTCCGGCACCGAGAGCGTTACTGTCTTATATCGTTTTGACTCTTTCTTTCGTTTACGGCTTTTGGTTCGACTGTCAAATCTTTCTTGTTGCTCTGTTGAAAAGCGTGGTTTGAATATTCAGTGTAAGCCGCTTTTTCAAAATTAAAATTCAAAATTACTCGGTGATTTGTTCTCGAATGCGGGTTGCGAAAGACCTTTTTCTTTTGCTTTTATTTTGACATCAAATCTTCACATGCTTCAGCAAAATCAAAAGACAACCGAATTTTCACCTGTACACGGGTATCATTCCTTTCTTTCCGGATAAAGGGTACCTTTCCGGGCTTTCCCGAAGAAGTTGTTTTCCTCGGGCTTTGCGATTACCTGTACATTGGTATCACCCTTTCTGTCTATAATATAGCAGACCCTCCCCTCTTTTTCAATACGCATTTTCAACGAAGTAAACGACGTTGAATTGTGCAATTAGTAGAAAATCATTTAGCAATTTATTGTTTTTCTATATATTATTGACAATTGATTTTAAAAGTGATATCCTTAGAGTGTTGGGGTCTCGGAAAGCGGTGTTTGCCGTTCTCCGGGACTTTGTTTATGGCGGCAATGCAAACCCTCTGCGCGCCCCTTAAGTCGAACTGAAAAAGGTGCTGTTCCGGAATGTTTCCGAACAGCACCTTTTTGTTGCATTAATACTAAGGATAACAACCCACCCTGTCAGCCGTGTTGGGTTCATGCGTCACTGAATTCTTTGCTCAATAAACTGACGGAAGTTCTCTTCGGTCAAAACATTGCTAACTGCGTCGCCGACAACAATTCCGTTTTCGTCAACAAAAAACGTCTGCGGAAGCAAAGTAACTCTGTCGCAAAATTCATTCAGTCCCTCGTCCGTAATAAGATACGGATACGGCTTTCCGTTTTCCTCATAAAGCGTTTTTGCTTTTTCAAGCAGCTTTTCGTCAGTCTTTCCGTCTTCCGCAACGTCAAGTACAATACCCAAAAAGCCGATGTCTTTCATATCGTCTGCCTTTGAAAGATTTGCCAACGCAGAAAGTTCAAATTCGTTTGAACCGCACCAGGTTGCAAAAACATTGACGACCGTCAGCTTGTTTTTTGAAAAAATCTTATCGGTTACGGTTTTTCCGTTTACGTCCTTAGCCTTGAAAGAGGGAAAAGGCGAACCCTTCTGACCTGTGGGTACCGTTGTGTTTTCTTCCTGTGAGCTGACGATCGATTCGCCCGACGAGGCCTCTTTGTCGGTTTTATCCGAACCGCACGCGCAAAGGCATAAAAAAGTCACCGTGAGCAAAAGCAAAGCTGCAAATATTCTTTTCATTATGATACCGTCTCTCCGAGGTCCTATTACTGACCGCAGCCAAAAGCTGCCGGTGCGTACCTCCGAAAAGAGTGTATCACAGAAAAAACACCGAGTCAACAGCAAAAAGAGATATCGCCGCCCTTGACAGAGCTTGCGCGCTCAAAGTATAATTGGTAGCGTATAAAAATCAAAACCCGGGAGGTTCAGAACATGAATGTAACAAACGATATCAAATACGTCGGCGTCAATGACCATGAAATTGACCTTTTTGAGGGGCAGTATATCGTGCCCAACGGCATGGCGTATAACTCATATGTAATTCTCGATGAAAAAACAGCTGTTCTTGACGGCGTTGACGGCGCTTTTTCTGCCGAATGGCTCTCAAATATTGAAACGGCTCTCGGCGGCAGAAAGCCGGATTATCTTGTGGTGCACCACATGGAACCGGATCATTCCGCAAGCATCGCCGCTTTTGCGCAGGAGTATCCCGAAACAAAAATCGTATCAAACGCAAAGGCGTTCGCCATGATGGAAAATTATTTTTCTTTTCCGCTTGAAGAAAGAAAAATGACCGTTCAAAACGGAGAAACACTTTCTCTCGGCAGTCATTCGCTTTCATTCATATTCGCCCCGATGGTTCACTGGCCGGAGGTAATGGTCAGCTATGACGAAAAAGACAAGGTGCTTTTTTCTGCCGACGCTTTCGGAAAATTCGGTGCGCTTGACGTTGACGAGGATTGGGACTGCGAGGCAAGAAGATACTATATAGGCATTGTCGGAAAATTCGGCGCACAGGTTCAGACCCTGCTCAAAAAGGCGGCGGCTCTTGATATACAGATCATCTGTCCGCTGCACGGTCCGATTCTCAAAGATAATCTTTCTCATTACATTGAAAAATACGACATCTGGTCGTCATACCGAACAGAAACAGACGGGGTCATGATCGCGTACACGTCAGTTTACGGCAACACAAAAAAAGCGGCGGAAATTCTCTGTGAACAGCTCCTCAAGGGCGGCTGCCCGAAAGCGTTCACCGTTGACCTTGCAAGAGAGGATATGGCAGAGGCCGTTGAAGACGCTTTCAGACACGGAAAGCTTGTTCTTGCAACAACAACCTACAACGGTCAGTATTTCCCGTTTATGAAGCACTTTATTGAGCACCTTGTTGACCACAATTTTCAGAACAAAACGGTTGCGTTCATTGAAAACGGCTCTTGGGCGCCAACGGCAACAAAGCTAATGAAAGCCGATCTTGAAAAATGCAAAAACCTGGTCTTCTGCGAAAACACGGTAACCGTCCGTTCCGCAGTGAAAGATGAGACTGTTGCAGCGATCGAAAAGCTTGCGCAGGAGCTTCTTGCATAATTTAATCTTGATTATGCTTGCATATTGATGTATAATATACAGTATGTAAGTGTTTTTCCGCCCGATGGGTGGAAAATGCGGTCCCGGAGAAAAACCGAACCGCATGTTCTCAGAAAGGAAGGATATCACAATGGTAAGGAATAAGGTCAAGCTTTCAATCGCCGGTGCGCAGTATGCAATTCTCACCGAAGATGAGGTCAGCTATGTTGCCGAGCTTGGAAAAGAGGTTGATCTTGCAATTGCAAAGACGATGAAAGAGAACCCAAGAGTTTCAACAACTCAGGCGGCTGTTTTAACAACTCTTCAATACGCCGACGACTGCAAAAAGGCTACCGTTTCCGCAGACAGACTGCGTGAACAAATTAAGGATTACCTTGACGACGCTTCAAGCGCAAAGGCAAAAGCCGACCTTGCCAAGCATGAGTCCGACAAGCTCAAGCGCGAGCTTGAAAACGCCAATCTTGAAATTGAACGTCTCAAGGCTCAGCTTTCCTCTGTTCTTGAGCAGCTCGGAAAAAATAAATGATTGAGCGACCGGAGATTCTTGCTCCCGCCGGCTCGCCGGAATGTGTTCTCAGCGCCGTAAGAACCGGCGCCGATGCAGTCTATCTCGGAACAAAGGCGTTCAATGCGCGAAAGGGCGCCGAAAATTTTTCCGATGAGGAGCTTCAAAAAGCAATTGAATATTGCCGCGCAAGGGGCGTTAAGGTACACATTGTCCTCAACACCCTTGTTCGTGACGACGAACTTCCTGCGGCGCTTGACGTAATAAGGCACGTTTGCGCCCTCGGGGCAGACGTGCTGATTTTGCAGGACGTCGGGCTTGCCGCGATTGCACGCGAGTGCGCGCCGACTCTCCTGCGCCATGCGTCAACCCAGATGTCAACCCAAACCTCAGCCGGTCTTGACCTGCTGAGGCGGCTTGGCTTTTCAAGGGCGGTACTGCCGCGCGAGATGACCAAAGATGAGATCATCGCTCTGCGCAGAAATACCGACATGGAGCTTGAGGTGTTTGTTCACGGAGCGCTTTGCATGTGCGTTTCCGGTCAGTGCTATATGAGCGCAATGCTCGGCTCACGCAGCGGCAACCGCGGACTTTGCGCACAACCTTGCCGTCTGCCGTTTTCTGCCGGCGAGCCCGGCAGACACGATCTGAGCCTCAAAGATCTGTCTCTCATTCCTCACCTCAGGGAGCTTTCAAAAATCGGCATAGATTCTTTTAAAATCGAGGGGCGCATGAAAAGACCCGAATATGTTGCCGCCGCCGTAAAAAGTGCCAATGAGGCGCTCGGAGGTATCAACGGCTCTGAAACGCAGGAAAAGCTGCGCGCCGTTTTTTCACGCTCCGGTTTTACTGACGGCTACTTTGAAAATGCAAGAGGTCCGCTCATGTTCGGAACCAGGCGAAAAGAGGACGTTGTGTCCGCCTCGGCAAAGGTTCTGTCTTCGCTCAAAAATCTCTATTCAAAAGAGACGCCGCGCGTTCCCGTCAGCTTTTTTATGACGGTCGCCAAAGGAGAGGCACTCTCGCTTTCTGCCCGCGCAGGTGGAAAAACAGTCTTCGTTTTCTCAAACTGCGTGCCGGAAAAAGCATTGAATTCCCCGACATCAAAAGAACGCTTGACGGAGCAGCTTTCAAAATGCGGAGCAACACCGTTTTATCCGGAAAAAATTGAATTTGATTTTGAAGAAGGGCTGTCGGTACCGGCTTCGGCAGTCAATGCACTGCGCAGAGAGGCGCTTGAAAAGCTTGAAAACGAGCTTAAAGCTGTAAAGCCTCATAACTTTACAGTCAAAAAATCGGTTGTTACTCGTCATGCCGCAAGGGAACAAAAAACATTTCACCTTGTGCTTTCAAACGGAGAACAACTTCCCCAGAATCTTGAAAATGTTGAAAACTTGTATTTTCCACTTGAAATTGAGGAAAAGTATGTTGAAAGCGTTGAAAACAAAGGCATTACAGTGGGTGTCAGCATTCCGCGCGCCCTTTTCGGTGCAGAGCAAAGGACTGAAAAACTTTTGCTCAGAGCGAAAAACACGGGTATCCGCGCCGCCCTTTGCGGCACGCTTGACGCCGTTGCCCTCGCGCAAAAATGCGGCCTTGAGGCCCACATCGGATTCTCAATGAACGTTTTCAACAGCCTTTCGATCCGTGAATTTGAGCGACTTGGTGTAAAGTACATAACCTTGTCACCGGAGCTTACCCTTTCTCAGTGCGCTGCACTCGGCGGCGAAGCTTTGAGGGGCATCGCAGCCTACGGCAGACTGCCGCTTATGCTCACCCGCAACTGCCCCATAAAGAATGTCAAGACCTGCAGCGAGTGCAAAGGCAAAAGCTCTCTCACAGACAGAATGGGCGTTTCGTTCCCCGTTATGTGTCACGGTACCTATCAGGAAATACTCAACTCCAGACCGATATATATGGGAGACCGACTTGAGGAAATCAAAAATATTGACTTTCTCTCGTTCCTCTTTACAAAAGAAAAAGCCAAGAACGTTGACGCTGTTCTTGACGCCTACAGAAAAGAAAAAAAAGCCAAGGGTGATTTTACGCGCGGTCTTTGCTACCGCGGTGTTGAATGACCGCGCGGCGCGATTTTAGAAAGGACGTGTACCAAATGGCAAAGAGAAAAGACTATCTTTCATGGGACGAATACTTTATGGGCATCGCCGTACTTTCGTCATACCGCAGCAAAGACCCGAGCACACAGGTGGGCGCCTGCATCGTCAACAACAAAAACAGAATCATGTCTGTCGGATACAACGGACTGCCGATCGGCTGCGACGACGATGTTTTTCCGTGGGAGCGCGACGGCGAACCTTATGACACCAAATATCCTTATGTCTGCCACGCGGAGCTGAACGCGATTCTCAATAACGCCGGAGCCTCGCTTGAGGGCTGCCGCATCTACGTTGCGCTTTTCCCCTGCAACGAATGCGCAAAAGCCATCATTCAAAGCGGGATCCGCGAGGTTATTTATATATCGGACAAATATGACGGAACACCGATGAATCTCGCCTCAAAGCGACTGTTCAATGCCGCCGGAGTAAAGCTGACCAAGCTTTCAATGAAAAAGGAACAGCTGATTATTGATTTCAGAGAGGAAAATATTTAATCACTTTCAAAGGAGCGTATATATTATGAAGAGAACAAAAAAGGTTTTTTCCGTTCTGCTTGCGTCGGTACTCTGCTTTGCATGCTGTTTTACCGCGTTTGCATCGGACGTACAGATTTCAAATCCGTATGAAAACATCGATTGGAGCAGTGTAAAAACATATAAGACCGCTCTGCACTCCCACACCAATGCAACAGACGGCGATCAGACTCTCACGCAGTCTCTTGAACGCCACGCGGAAAGCGGCTTTGACATTGTTGCCATCACGGACCATGGAACGGTTGACTACGGCTGGACAAAGGACAACGCCGGTCTTGTTCGCGGCCTGCTCAAAATCGCCGGAAGAAGCGACGGAAACATCACACCGATCGCCGAAAACGGTACTTTTGAAAACGGAATGACCTATTCCTATTACACCGCCGAAAACGGAGACGACTATCTCAGAATCAACGGCGAAAAAGACATTCTCCGCGTGCCGTTCGGAATTGAAAACAATGCAGTCTCCGTCAATGCACACGTCAACAGCTGGTTTGTCGATTATCATAATAACAGTATAACGACCTATGAGGACGCTGTAAAGGGCGTTGACAGGCTCGGCGGCGTTTCGGTCATCAATCACCCCGGCGAGTACACAAAGGCACGCTATGAATTGAGAAGTGAAAACGCGTATAACGAAGACGCCTTTGCCTATAAGTATTACATCAATAAATATGCCTCTCTGCTTGAAAAATATCCGACCTGCCTCGGCATTGACATCAACTCAAAGGGAGACTCAAGGACGCGCTTTGACCGCATTCTTTGGGATAAGCTGCTGACGCGTTTTTCTGCAAAGGGAGACAATGTTTTCGCCATTGCCTCAAGCGACGCACATCAGCTTGACAAAATCAATACGGGATACACGCTCCTTTTGATGGATAATCTGAACTCAAACAGCGCAAAGAAATCGCTTGAAAACGGTGAATTCTTTGCCGCAAGCCATTGCATCGGCAACTATGACGAGCTACGCAGAATTTCTGCCGCACTCAAAGAGTTTTACGGCGAGACAAAAACCTATAAAGCCGTAACAGCCGCCGCTGACGAAATGCAGGAAAGAATTGAGGGCATTGAAAGCGGCAAATACAAAGCCGACTCGTCAATCGCAACAACATACAGCGTGCTTGACTCGGACGGACGTCTCACCGCAAAAACAGAGCCGCTCGTCACCTCGGTCAATGTTGCCGGCGACACAATTTCACTTAAAACAAAGAACGCGCTCATTGTTACTCTCATTTCCGACGGAAAGGCGATTGACGCAAAAAAGGCAGACGAAGCCGTTTTTGATCTTTCAGACTATGACGGACAGCTCGGAAACTATGTCAGAGCAGAAGTTTTCGGCGAGGGCGGTGTTCTTTATACGCAGGCATTTTTGCTTAACGCCGGCGAAAAGGATTCATCACTGTCGGTTGTTGACAAAAACTTCTTTGACGTCGGTTTCATAGATTTTCTTTTCGGTGAGCTCCATAAGCTCTTTTCCGTAATTTCAAGAAAGCTCGGGTGAGACCATGAGACCTGAAACCGAAAAAGCAAAAGAACTGCTTGCAAAAGACAACAGAACGCTTGTCCTTTGCAGCAAAAATGAGACGATCACAAGCGGCGAAAGAGGAGTCAAAACTCTCCTTTCCCTTGCAGAGGACGGCAGAGACCTTGCGGATTTCTGCGCTGCGGACAAGGCTGTCGGAAAAGGCGCGGCAGCGCTGTTTGTTCTCCTTGGAGTAAAAGAAGTTTATGCCGAAATAATGAGTGAAAAAGCAAAACGCCTGCTCTCGGATAACAACATTGACGTTTATGCCGCTCTTACGGTTCCGGCAATTCTCAACAGAAAAAAGGACGGCTTTTGCCCGATTGAAACAGCCGTTGACGATATTGACGACCCAAAAGAGGCTCTGTCGGCGATCAAAGAGGCACTCAAAAAGATGACGGCTTTCAAGTGATTTTACACGGTGCAGAATTTTTCTGTTAATATTTGCAGCCAATAACAATGAAATACGGTCAAACACCGCTCAGTGTTACAAATTTACCCACAGAGCAGGATTTGACCGTATTATTTTTTTGTTTTTTGGTCTAAGATAAAAACAGAAAACAAAGAAAGGAAGACTTTTATGAATATTATTCGTTTTGCAAAGCGGTGCTACATCGGCACCTCTGCGTTGCTGCTCGTCCTCGGCGCGGCGTTCCTGTTTTGGCCCGGAACATCGCTCGCCGTTCTTTCAAGGCTGGTCGGCGCGGCACTGGCTCTCTTTGGCGCGGCAAGAATTATCGGCTACTTTTCAAATGACCCATATCGGCTTGCGTTTCAGTTCGATTTTGCGATGGGCATTCTCACCTGCGCGCTTGGTCTGGTGCTTCTCATCTTTCCCGGTGCAATTATGAAGTACATGACAGCCCTCATCGGTCTGTTCGTTGTGATTGACGCCGTGCTCACCGTTCAAAACGCGCTCGAGGCACGCCGTTTCGGTCTGAACCGTTGGTGGCTGCTGCTGCTCGGCGGAATTGTTACTCTCGCACTCGGAGTCTGTGCCCTTGTCAGACCGTTTGAAACCGGAATGCTCGTTTTGCGCCTTTGCGGTGCGGCACTGCTTTCAGACGCAGTACTGAATATAATCACGGCGATAGTTGCCGTACATTATGAAAGGAAAGGATAACCGCTATGAATGAAGTTAAAAAGCCCAAAAAGCCGCTGATGTATTACTACGGCATTGCTCTGCTTGTTCTGCTCCTTATGAATTTTCTCATCATTCCCGCAATTCAGAAAGTCCAGATAAAGCAGGTCGATTACGGAACCTTCATGACCATGATTGACCAAAAGCAGATTGGAAAGGTCGAGGTTCAAAAAGACGATAATCAAATCCTTTTTACCGATAAGGACGGACGTAACATTTATAAAACCGGCATCATGGAGGATCCGGACTTGACAAAAAGGCTGCATGAATGCGGCGCCGAGTTTTCCGGAGAAATAACCGAACAGATGTCGCCGATATGGAGCTTTATTCTGACGTGGATCTTGCCTATTCTCATTTTCTTCCTGCTCGGTCAGTTCTTCTCAAAAAAGCTGACGGAAAAAATGACGGGCGGAAATTCCTCAATGATGTTCAACATGGGCAGAAGCAATGCCAAGGTGTATGTCAAGTCCTCAGACGGAATCAAATTTGACGATGTTGCCGGCGAGGACGAGGCAAAGGAAAACCTTGCAGAAATTGTTGACTACCTGCACAATCCGCAAAAATACACTGCAATCGGCGCGTCAATGCCCAAAGGCGTTCTGCTCGTCGGCCCTCCGGGCACAGGCAAAACCATGCTGGCAAAAGCGGTTGCAGGCGAATCAAACGTTCCGTTCTTTTCAATGAGCGGTTCGGAATTTGTTGAAATGTTTGTCGGAATGGGTGCGTCAAAGGTACGCGACCTTTTCAGCCAGGCGAAAGAAAAAGCGCCGTGCATTGTTTTCATTGACGAGATAGACGCCATCGGACAAAAGAGAGACGGACGTGTTGGCGGAAACGACGAGCGCGAGCAAACGCTCAATCAGCTTTTGACAGAAATGGACGGCTTTGAGGGCAACAACGGTGTAATTATCCTTGCCGCAACCAACAGACCGGAAACCCTTGACCCGGCGCTCACAAGACCGGGCAGATTTGACCGCCGTGTTCCCGTTGAACTGCCGGACCTCAAAGGCAGAGAGGCAATTCTCAAAGTACACGCAAAAAAGGTCAAGCTTGCCGCTGACGTTGATTTTGAACACATTGCCCGCATGGCTTCCGGCGCTTCCGGCGCTCAGCTTGCCAACATTGTCAACGAGTCGGCTCTGCGCGCCGTCCGCGACGGCAGAGGCGAGGCAACGCAGGCTGACCTTGAGGAAAGCATTGAAGTGGTTATTGCCGGTTATCAAAAGAAAAATGCTATTCTCACAGACAAAGAAAAGAAGATCGTTGCTTATCACGAAATAGGTCATGCTCTCGTTGCGGCAAAGCAAACGAACTCCGCACCCGTTCAAAAGATTACGATTATTCCGCGCACCTCCGGCGCTCTCGGCTACACTATGCAGGTTGATGAGGGCGAGCATTATCTGATGAACAAAGAGGAGCTTGAAAACAAAATTGCCACCCTCACGGGCGGCAGAGCGGCAGAAGAGGTTGTTTTCGGCTCGGTGACCACAGGCGCGTCAAATGACATTGAGCAGGCAACAAAGCTTGCCAGAGCCATGATTTCGCGCTACGGAATGAGCAACGAGTTCGACATGGTTGCGCTTGAAACAGTCACCAATCAGTACCTCGGCGGCAGCTCGGAATTTGCCTGCTCCGCTCAGACGCAGACTCAAATTGATTCTCTTGTTGTTGAGCTGGTCAAAAAGCAGCATGAAAAAGCTACGCGTATTCTCAATGAGAACCGTGCAAAGCTTGATAAGCTTGCCTCATATCTTTATGAAAAAGAGACTATTACGGGCGAGGAATTCATGAAAATCCTCGGCGAATAAAATTTGCGCCGCCTGTGTATCGGACAACCGTACACAGGCGGCGTATTTTTGACGCTGCCGCCGAGAAAATTATCGTCAGACATCGGCGCATACAGAACCGCGGATTCTGCTGCTCCTAAGCTAAAAACCAAGCCTCCGGTTATCGTGCATTCCGCATTGTGACCGGAGGCTTTTTCTTGCAGTCTTTTCAGCTTATATTTGGCTTTGCCGGCAACAGAGGGGCTGCTTTTGCAGGCAAGCACAAAAAAACAAGGGAGCTGCCCTTTTGGGCAACCCCCTTTTGATTTTAATAGTGAACTGCGCCGCAGGAGCAGCCCTTGCCGATTCTGAACAGCTTCCAGAATGTGAGGAGAACCTTATAAAGGATTCTCATGAGCCAGAAGCGCTTGTGGCAAATGCAGTTGCAGTTGAGGTCTGTGCTGTGGTTGATGTCTTTTCCGCACTCATCGCACTTTCCGTCTTCGTCGGCGTCACGGTGCGGCTTGATTACGGTTTCCTGTTCCTTGAGGATCTCTCCGCAGCGATCGCAGTGGCTGCCCTCGCTGAGTCCCGGCTCTGTGCAGGTTGCCGGAACTGCCGGGTCAATAACCTCATTGTGACCGAGAGCGTCAATTGTTCTTGTCTGGGTCTTGTCGCAGCGTGTGCAGGTGAGAGTCTCCTGACCTTTCTTGGTGCAGGTCGGTTCTTTTGTAACAACCCATTCGCCGCTCCAATCGTGACCGAGAGCCTTGACAATTTCGCCGTTCTTGGTTGCTCCGCAGACAGAGCAGGTGTATGTGCTGTAACCGTCGTCAATGCAGGTTACGCCGTGGACTTCAACAACAAAGTCGTGCTCAAGCATCGGGATAACTTCTTCTTCAAAGATATATCCGCAGCCGCCGGTGCATTCCTTGTGTCTCTTGCCCTCTTCTGTGCATGACGCTTCTTTGTCAATTATCCAATCGCTCGGAGAGTGGCTGAGCTTGCGCAGCTGCTTTTCAACGGTGAGATCGCAGCGTTCGCAGTGTCTTTCTGCCTTGCCGACCTTTGCGCAGGTGGCTTCTTCAATTGTTATCCATTCGCCCCACTTGTGACCGAGTGCAGTACCGACGGATCTGACGGTCTTTGTTGCGTCGCAGCCGTCACGGTCGCAGTGCGCGGTCTTTGTTCCGTCCTTGGTGCAGGTTGCCGAGTTTTCATCGTCAACATACTTTGTAAAGCTGTGACCAAGAGCTGAGCCGGGAATTTCTCTGGTATTCTCTGCATTGCCGCAAACGGAGCAGATTGATTTTTCTTTGGCGTTATCGGTGCAGGTTGCGCTGCTTACCGTGAAGTATTCGCTGAATACGTGTTCATTGGTTGTTTCTGTTTCATGACCTTCTTCAACAACAGCGTCACAGAGAGTACACTTGTAATCGCCGCTGTAGCCCTTATCCTTGCAGGTTGCCGCCTTGACGGTCTTTTCGTCAAGATATCTGTTGACGTGACCGGTTGCGGGAACGATCGTTTCGCTTTCAACATAGCCGCAAAGATCGCAGGCAATTACTCTGCGTCCGTCCTCGGTGCAGGTTGCTTCTTCATTGACAGTCAGAACAAGGTGGTGGGCTCCGCCGGGAACCTCAACTGTTGAGTCTGCCTTTTCTGTTTTGCAAACGGAGCAGACCTGATGCTTTTTATAGCCTCTTGTGCAATCGGCGGGAAGCGGCTCTCCGTCTTCGCCGAGTTCTTCAATGATCTCCCATACCCATGTATGAGCTGTTGCGTCAACAACCTTTTCCTCGGTAACAGTCGCCTCACCGTTTTCGTCGATGCAGCAGACGCGCAGACAATGACGGGTCATGGTTCCGCCCTTTGTACAGTCGGCCTCTTCGCCCTTGACAAAGGTCCAGTCGCTCCATTCATGACCGAGCTCTGTGCCCTTATCGATTATGGTCTCTGTTGCTGTGCAGCCCTCGCGTTCGCAGGTGGCTGTTCTTTCTCTGTTGGTTGTGCAGGTTGCGTCTTTGGTTGTCTTATAGTCTCTGAACCAGTGACCGAGCTTTGAGCCGACATCCTGTACATCGGTAAATTCGGTTCCGCAGCCGTAAACGCAGGAGCCGTGCTTTGTTCCGTCTTCGGTGCAGGTTGCGTTGCCGTCTGAAATCCAGTTGGCAACATAGTGCTCTTTGGTCGAGTGGGGTTCTGTGACGGTTTTCTTTGCCTTTTTACATTCTTTGCAGAGTGCATACATTGTGCCGTTGCGCTGGCAGGTACCGTCATTGTTGGAGATATAAAGATTTCTTTCTGTCACTTCGTCCGGGAAAGTGTGGGCATGCTTTGTTCCCTCTGCGGTTCTTTCAAGGTAGTGTCCGCAGTTCCAGTTCTTTCCGTCGGCGTGGGTATCATTATTGATACAATATGCTCTTTCAACGCCGTCCTCTGTGCAGGTTTCGCTGTCTTCAACGTACTCATAAACGATTTCGCCGTTTGCGTCCTTGGCATAAGTATGAGCGGCATAGTATTCGGGTCTGTCTTCGTCAACGGTATATGTTACGCCGCACCTTGTGCAAACGCCGGTCTTGGTTCCGAGGTCGCAGCAGGTTTCGGTGCCTGCGTCATGGGTAAAGTTCTGGCAGGTATGACCGAGTGCCGAACCCGCAACTTCGCGTGTATCTGTTGTTCCGCAGCCGTTGTCGCAAATAGCGGTCTCCTCGGCGTTGGTGAGGCAGGTTGCCTTTTTGCTTTCTCTGTAGACTGTGAATACATGCTCAAGTGCAGTGCCGACTGCTGTTCTGGTATCCGTTTCATCACAACGGGTACATTTTGCTGTTTCGGTTCCGTCAACGCCGCAGCTTGCATTGTTGTTGTACTTATAGTTTTCGTCAAGGAAATTGTGACCGAGCTTTGTGTTTTCAATATCTCTTGTGTCGGTCTTTCCGCAGCCCTCGCGCGTGCAGGTGGCGGTTTCCTTTGCATTTTCGGTGCAGGTTGCTTCTTTGGTCTTTGTGTATGTGCCCCAATTGTGCTCAAGCTTCGGAACAATCTCACTCTTAACGTATTCACCGCAAAGGCCGCATTTATACTGCTTCAAACCGTCGGTTTCACACTTAGGCTCAAGGGTGGTCACCCATTCGCCCTTGCCGCCGTCCTGGTGGTTAAGCTTGGTGAGAGTTTCAACAACTTCATAGCTGTCGCAATCGGTGTGCTTACAGGGGTGATAGGTATATCCGTCCTTGGTGCAGGTTGCGGGAACGGTTCTTGTGATATTCTTGTCATAGTCATGACCGAGCGCTGCTATTTCTCTGGTTTCAACGTGAGAGGAATCTCTCCGGCAGGTACGCTTTTCTTTACCCGCTTTTTCGCAGGTTGCGGGAGTTACAACATCCCATCTCTCATCGGATTCATCATGGTTCCAGTCGTGGCCGAGAGCCGGGGTATCGATTCCGGCGCTTCCGCCTCTGGCTTCATCATACTTATCGCACCAAATGCACTGATAGGTTGCGTGACCGCCCGTCGTGCAGGTCTGTTTTTTGGTTACTGTTTCCTTAGTGTAGCTGTGGGGAACAATAGCAATTGTTTCACTCGAAGTATATGTGCAGCGCGAGCACTTATAATTAATAACACCGGGTTCACGGCAGGTTGCATCTCTGCGGGAAACCTCTTTCATGTCGTGACCGAGCGCCGGAACTTTATCGTCCTCTTTTGTTGCCGGGCACTTTGAGCAGTGGTAATCCGTCCAACCGTCGGTGGTGCAGGTTGCGGCATGAACCGTACCCTTGACCCAGGTATGCGGTTTCTTTTCAACCGGAAGTTCTCTTGTTGCTGTGCAGTCAGTGCACTTCTGATATTCCTTGCCCTCTGCGGCACAGGAAGAGTCAACAATAGAAGTTCTGACCCAATTATGAGCAATCTTTTTGAATTGTACCCAATAGGTCTGATCAGTTGTGACCCTGGCAAGAGCCGGACTCCAGCCGTCAAAAACATAGTGACCGTCCTCTACCGGCTTCGGAATGGTGTAGTTTGACGGGGCTTTGGGGGTTGAGCCGTAGTAAACCTGCTGCCGGTCAAGGTTATTGGTTATACCGTCTTGCTTAAACGTGATCGTATAGAGCGGGTCAACAAGCTTTATTTTTTTCTTTGCCCACTTATTGGTTCCGGCAACGCAGGAGATCCAAGCGTATCTAACACTTTCGTCTCCATCAATCTGAGCTGAGGGACGAACGGTGAGAGTGCCGTTTCCGGCCATTGAAAGACCGGAGTTTGGGTCATCCTTTTTTGCCGAGTTGTAGTCAGTCGGTTCGCTGACGGGAACCCAGAACTGCGGATCATCATGCCATACTGCGCCATACTGGTCATAAGCGGTTGCGCTGTATTTGCTTGTGATGTTGGCAGCACCGGTTTTGGGCATGGTGATGGTGTCCGCACCGGAGATTTTGCTGATAGAGTTGACGTAGGGATATTTATCATTTGGGGTGTTAATCCTTATCCATTTTCCATCGTGTGAACCTGAACTATAGCTATTTGTGTCATTACCCATCTCTTCACCGTTGACATACAGGTAGACTTTAACTTTACCGCTTCCCGTTGTCCATTTTTTTCCTATTTTCATTTCAAACTTAGTGGGAAAATCATATGTCTCCTCAAACAAAGTGGTTTTTTTGCTTCCACCAGTACCCCAAAAGTTGGTATCAAACATATCATCGTTATCCCCTACAGAGCCAGTAGCTCCTGTGGTCGGCGTAGCTGTACCGTTATTCGCCGCAGTTGTCAGCGTCCAAGAGGTGTTTTTATTGTCAAAACCATTCAGAGCCTCAACAACGACTTTTACAGTATACTTTCCGGCTGTGGCGGCCTCCGCCTTTTCCGGAGCAAAGAACACCCATGTGGTGAGCACCATGAGCGCCGCCATAAAGACGGAAAGCGCTTTTTTACCGGTTTTTAAAGTTTTTTTCATCTCTAAAATTCTCCTTTCGGTTGAATATAAAAAGAGTATTATAATGCATATATATGATAACGCAAAACGTCAAAAACGTCAAATGTTATTTTACAAAAATTAATTTTTTGTGAACATGAACAAATGGCAGTATTTGGTTTTGGGCACAATAACGAAACATTCTATTGATAACATCTGCTTGGCAAAGGTCAAACGAGACACAAAAAGAAAATCTGTTGATTTTTAGATAGCGCGACAGATGGCGGATTGTCTTAAGGAGCAATGTTTTCCCTTTCCGCCTTAAAAATATCTATTATCTATTATCCATTATCTATTATCTATTATCTAAATTAACCGTTAGGATTGTGGGCGGGTTTTGAAAAGTATTTTCGTACGGGCAGGACCTGTGCCTGCCCAAAAACCCAACGATTTCAACCGCATAAAAATAAACGCAAACGTATACGTTTCATTGTCTAATGTCTAAAATCCAAAATCTAACGTCCAATTTCGTACGGGCAGGACCTGTGCCTGCCCAAAAGCTTTAGATAATAGATAATAGATAATGGATAATAGATAATAGATATTTTAAACCGCAGAGGGCACGCACATGGAGATTTAAAATATCGAACCTTGACTATTTCTTCATTTTATACTATTATATATCCGTCTGTATTGTCTCAGGACAACGGTGCGCCAAGCTCAGCCGCAGCAAGGCGAAAACACCAATTTTTGTGGCGGAAAGGTATGACCCGAAAATGAAGAACACTGAAAAATCAATGGAAAAGCTTGTTGCTCTTTGCAAGGGCAGAGGCTTTGTATACGCAGGCAGCGAGATTTACGGCGGACTCGCCAACACATGGGACTACGGTCCCCTCGGCGTGGAACTTAAAACCAACATCAAAAACGCATGGCGCAAAAAATTTATTCAGGAATCACCCTTTAATGTCGGTCTTGACAGCGCAATTCTCATGAATCCGCAAACATGGGTTGCCTCCGGCCACCTCGGCGGTTTTTCCGATCCCCTCATGGATTGCCGCGAGTGTAAAACAAGGCACAGAGCAGACAGCCTCATTGAAGACTTTGACGGAACAAACGTTGCCGGTTGGACAAATGAGCAGATGATGGACTATATAAAGGAAAAGAGCATCCCCTGCCCCAACTGCGGAAAGCACAACTTTACTGATATACGCCAATTCAATCTTATGTTCAAAACTTTCCAGGGCGTTACCGAGGACAGCAAGAATGAGCTGTATCTCCGCCCGGAAACCGCACAGGGCATTTTTGTCAACTTTGCCAACATTCAGCGCACAACGAGAAAAAAGATTCCGTTCGGCGTTGCTCAGATAGGCAAATCTTTCAGAAATGAAATCACTCCGGGCAACTTCATTTTCCGCGTCCGCGAGTTTGAGCAGATGGAGCTTGAGTTCTTCTGCAAGCCCGGCACTGACCTTGAATGGTTCGATTACTGGCGTTCATTCTGCCGCGACTGGCTGTATTCGCTCGGCATCAGCGAAGAAAATCTCCGCCTGCGCGACCATGACAAAGACGAGCTTTGCTTCTATTCAAAAGCCACCACCGATTTTGAATTTCTTTTTCCGTTCGGCTGGGGCGAGCTTTGGGGCGTTGCGGACAGAACCGACTATGACCTCACTCAGCACATCAAAACCAGCGGAAAAAGCCTTGATTACTTTGACCCGACCACCGGCGAAAGATATGTTCCGTATGTTATTGAGCCCTCGCTCGGCGTTGAAAGGCTTTTCCTTGCTCTCCTTACGGAAGCATATGACGAGCAGGTTGTTGACGCAGAAAAGAACGACACCAGAGTGGTCATGCATTTCCACCCGGCTGTTGCTCCGTTCAAGGCTGCCGTTCTTCCGCTTTCCAAAAAGCTTTCTGAAAAAGCCGGAGAGGTTCTCTCAATGCTTCAGAAAAAGTTCTGCGTTGACTATGACGATGCAGGCTCGATCGGAAAAAGATATCGCCGCCAAGATGAAATCGGAACTCCGTTCTGCATCACCTATGACTTTGAATCAGAGGAGGACGGCTGCGTAACCGTCCGCGACCGCGATACAATGGAGCAAGTCAGACTCCCGATAAGCGAGCTTTGCGCCTATATTGAAAAGAAACTTGAATTTTAAGGCTGACAAGACCGCTTTGTCTAACAGTCTTTTTGAAAAAACAGACGGCTGTTTTCAGTCGTCACGAAGGGAGAAAATCATATTATGGCAGTTTTAAGCAAAATCGTTTCATTTCTGATTTCCATTCTTTTTGCAGTAACCGGCGTTGTTTCTCCGGTTCTGTCTCAACAGGTTAAGTCCAAGGACGAAAAGGCACTGCGCCTTTCATTTGCAACCTTTTCCGACACGCATCTGACAGATGACGGAGTTGCAAGGCAAACCATGCTCTCTCAGGGCTTTCGTGACCTTGACGGAAAGGTTGATGCCATTGCGGTTGTGGGCGACCTCACCGACCACGGCGAAAGAAAACAGTTTGAAAACTTCTATAGCTGTGTAAAAAAGAACGTTAAAAATTCAACTCTCATTCCCGTTGTCGGCAACCATGACACATGGACGAAGAAAAAGCGCAACAAAAAGCCGACTGAAGAATTTATCCGAGCTTATAACAAATACAGCGGCAAAAAGCTCAAAACGCCTTACTACACTCAAAAAGTCAACGGCTATACTTTCATCGTAATGTCCTCGGAAAAGGACGAGACTTATGCCGTTATTTCAAACAAGCAGATAAAATGGCTTGACAAAGAGCTGAAAAAGGCAACAAAGGGCGGCCGACCTGCATTTGTGATGTGCCATTGGCCAATCAACGGAGTTTGCGGACAGGAAAAAATTGACCCGGACATGAAGATGGGCAAGCAGAGCAAGGCAGTTAAAAAAGTTCTTCAAAAATATGACAACGTATTTTTCTTCTGCGGTCACGTTCATGCAGGACTAAGGGGTGAGCTTTCAAAAAAGCTTTTCTCTCATCAGTCGATTGAAACCTATAACGGCGTTCATTATATCAACCTGCCGTCATATATGTACATGAACACCGAGCCCTGGGAAAACGGCAACGGCGGAAATCTTCTTTCCGGCTGCGGATATATTGCCGAGGTCTACAAGGATAAGGTCATTCTTCGTGCAAGGAACTATGCTCTCGGCTTCTATATGCCGGAATATGAAAAAACAATAAAGCTTGTTAAATAACAGACAGGAGGAGGCAAAAATGAAGTATATTAAAACTGTGTTCAGCGCAGTGCTTGCCGTTTTGTCGGCAGTAACAATGGCCATTAACGGCTATAGCGATGCGGCTAACAATCAGCCGTTCAAAGCAAAAAGCGACGACGTTGTTTTCAACGTCACCCTGTTATCGGACGTGCATATTGATTATCGTGAGCTGTTTTTGCAGACTGCTCTGCGCCTCGGAACAACCAACCTTTCAAAGTCGCAGACGCCCATTGACGCAATTGTTATTTCCGGCGATCTCACCAACTACGGAGACAAAAAATCCATGGATACAATGTTCTCCACCGTTATCGGCGCAAAGCCGAAGGGAACCGAAGCCTTTATCACCACCGGTAACCATGATATAGGCCATTCCTCCGATTCAAACCTCACCGAGGACGAGGCAAGGGCAAACTATATTGAGCTTCACAATAAATACCTCGGAACAAACATCGACAGTATATATTACAGCAGAGTGATTAAGGGATATACCTTTATTACTCTCAGCGATGAATCCGACGATTCATGGGACACTCCGGAAATCTCGGACGCACAGATTGCGTGGCTTGACGGCGAGCTTTCAAAAGCAACTGCCGCCGGCGACAAAAAGCCGGTTTTCGTTGTTTGCCATTGGCCGATAAACAACACCAACGGTCAGCAGATAGTTTGGGAGCATGGCGCAATGAACGACAGCAGCGATAAGGTTCGGGCGGTTCTTGAAAAATATTCGGGCATGAATATTTTCTATATCAGCGGACACGTTCACACCGGAGTCAACAGCGACGCCCTGCACAAATACTTTGACGTTCATAACGTTGAGGAGCAGAACGGAATTTTCTATGTCAATCTTCCTGCTTTCGGCTCGCTTAACCGCTACGGAGTACCGTGGCCGGGTACGGGAATGCAGATGGAGATTTATCAAAACGAGGTTCTGTTCAGACCGAGAAATTATCTTTCGGGCAAGTGGTACGCAAATCACGAATACGCACTGGAGCTTTATAAATGATTGTTTGAGGGGATAATATGAAAAACAAGGAGACAAAAAGTGGCAAAAGGCACCTCGGAAGAAAAATTGCACTTTCGGTTTTGCTGCTTCTGATTGCCGCCGTGGCGGTGCTTTGGAATACCGTCATTCCGAAGCTTGACGGAGACGGACTGCGATATATAGCCACCAATGCGGTTAAATCGTTTTTCATCAGTCAGACCAATGACGAGGTCAAAACGGTAAAGGAAAAGACCGGCGGATTTATCAAGGGAGTTTGCCACCCGAATGAGAACATTGAGCAGATCAAAAACGCCAACATCGAATGGGTACGTTTTGACTGCACAAGCCTGCCGTTTGACAAGGACGGAAACCTCACCGATGGGTACAAAAAGTATAAGCTTAAGGCTAAGACCTATGCCGACAACGGATTCAAGGTTATGTGCATAACACCGTATCCAAAGAAGTATATAGAAGCCGGACTTGATCCCCGTGACGAAAAAAACAAGGCGGAAATTCAGCGCATTGCAAAATTTTATGCCGAGGATCTTCAAGGCATCGTTTCCGCCTTTCAAATTACAAACGAGATGGGCATTGAGCATTTCACCTTACCGCTGACCGTTAAAGAGGCCGCCGATTTCATCGGTATGCAGGCACAGGCAATGGCATCGGTAAAGAACGATATCATTGTCGGCTACAACTGCGGCGGAACGGCGCTCTATAACCTTTGCACCTATATGAAACCTTATCTTGAATATTGCGATTATGTGGGCATGGACGTTTATCTCGGCTGCTTTGAAAATGTTTTCAAAAAGCTCTGGGTTCAAGACCTTATTCTGAGAGCGCTATGGGCTTACACAAGAAAGCCTATAGTTCTCTGTGAGTTCGGCTACATGGGCTACGGCGACGTAAAGACCGAGGAGCAAAAGAACGAGATTCTCAAAAGCTACGGCTTTGAAAACGAGGAGGTGGCGCGAAAAGATATTATGACGTTAATTGACCGCCTGCCGGAGCAGTTCAAAGAGCATTTGCTTTCACTTGAATATAAAAACGAAGAAGAGCTTGCCGATAAGCTGTTTGATACCGAGCTTGCAAACCACCTGTATAAGGAAATAAAGGGCGGCTTTGAACTTTCGGATTATCGCCACACTCCGGAGGATCAGGGAAGGTTCTATGAGGACATCTTCAAGCGCATATATAACCTTGAATTTCTCTGCGGCTCGTTCGTTTACTGTTACAGCGACAGCGATGCCTGTTACATCTGCGGACAGGAGGACTGCCCGGTTGAAACCGGCTGGGGACTCGTTGACCTGCACGGAAAAGAAAAGCCGGCATATTATGCCGTTCAAAAAGCATACGAATAAATAAACGAAAAAACATAAAAGACTATATTTCAAAGGGATATACGAAGTCCCAATGAAATATAGTCTTTGTTTTATTACATAACAAAAATGTCATTCATAAAGCGGATACTTTTTGCAAAGGGAGTCAACGCGAGCCTTGATTTCTTCCCTCTTGTTTTCAAAATCGGTTGCCGCAAGATATATCAACCGCGCAATTTCCTCCATGTCGCTTTCAACAAGACCCCTCGTTGTAACCGCAGCTGTTCCGAGGCGGACTCCGCTCGTGACCGACGGCTTTTGCGGGTCATTTGGAATTGCGTTTTTGTTCGTCGTTATGTTCACGCTGTCAAGGCGTTCTTCAAGCTCCTTACCGGTGACGCCGAGCGAACGCAAATCGAGCAGGCAAAGATGATTGTCCGTTCCGCCGGACACAAGGTCAACGCCCTCATTCATGAGAGCGCCGGCAAGAGCGGCACAGTTTTTGACAAGCTGCTTTTGATACTCCTTAAACTCCTCGGTGAGCGCCTCGCCGAAGCAGACCGCCTTTGCGGCAATGATGTGCATGAGCGGTCCGCCCTGATTGCCGGGAAAAATCGCTTTGTTCAACGCTGCGGCATACTGCTGTTTTGCAAGAATAAGCCCTCCGCGGGGACCGCGCAGCGTTTTGTGGGTAGTTGTTGTCACAACGTCGGCATACGGCACCGGAGAAACATGAAGTCCGGCGGCAACAAGTCCGGCAATGTGCGCCATATCAACAAGATATATTGCGCCGACCTTTTTCGCAATTTCGCCGATTCGCTCAAAGTCAATTTCACGCGGATAAGCCGAAGCACCGGCGACGATCATTTTCGGCTCACTTTCAAGCGCAGACCGCTCCAGAGCGTCATAGTCAAGCAGACCGTTTTCGTCAATGCCGTAGGAAACGAAGTTATAAAGCTTTCCGCTCGCATTGACCGGTGAACCGTGCGAAAGATGTCCGCCGGCAGAAAGATCCATACCGAGTACGGTATCGCCGGGCTTTAAAAAAGCCGAGTAAACCGCAAGGTTAGCCTGCGAGCCGGAATGCGGCTGAACGTTGGCATATTCCGCGCCGAAGAGCTTTTTTGCGCGCTCAATCGCAAGGTTTTCAACAATATCAACACACTCACAGCCGCCGTAGTACCTTTTTCCGGGGTAGCCCTCGGCGTATTTATTGGTGAGCACACTGCCCATTGCCGCCATAACGGCAGGAGAAACTATATTTTCAGACGCTATAAGCTCAAGCTTTTCCCTCTGCCTTTTAAGTTCAAGCGCCATCGCATCGGCAACGGCAGGGTCTGTTTTTTCAACAAGACCGATGCTGTCAAGAATTTCACTGTACATTTTATACCTCCGAAATCAGTATTGCTTTTTGTTATCGCATAATATTCGACCGTCCGCTCCAATGACCCGGAGAGGACGGTCTTATGTAACCGCCGACTGACCGAGAGCGCAAAGATTTTGCCAAAATTTGTGCCTCGACCTAAGTGCGGTTACTTGAATTTATTATTTTATTACATCGGTGCCCATGTAAGGACGCAGCACTTCCGGAACGGTGACGGAGCCGTCTGCATTCTGGAAGTTTTCAAGAATGGCGGCAACGGTTCTGCCGATAGCAACGCCCGAGCCGTTGAGCGTATGGACGAGCCTTGCTTTGCTTTTTGCATCCTCCTTAAAGCGGATAGACGCACGGCGTGCCTGGAAGTCCTCAAAATTTGAGCACGAAGAAATTTCAACATATCTTCCGTATGACGGCATCCAAACCTCAAGGTCATAGGTCTTTGCAGAAGAAAAGCCGATGTCGCCGCTTGAAAGCGCCATAACTCTATACGGCAGGCCGAGAAGCTGAAGCACTCTTTCTGCGTCGTTGGTGAGTTTTTCAAGCTCTTCATAGCTGTCCTCGGGTCTGACGAACTTCACAAGCTCAACCTTGTTGAACTGGTGCTGACGGATAAGACCTCTTGTGTCGCGTCCTGCAGAACCTGCCTCTGCTCTGAAGCAGGCAGAATATGCGCAATATTTGATTGGGAGCTTGGTTCCGTCAAGGATTTCATCGCGGTGCATATTTGTTACGGGTACTTCCGCAGTCGGAATGAGGAAGTAGTCGTTGGTGAGCTTGAAGGCATCCTCCTCAAACTTGGGCAGCTGACCGGTACCGGTCATTGAGGCGCGGTTGACCATGAACGGCGGGAATACTTCCGTATAGCCGTTGGCAGTGTGCGTATTGAGGAAAAAGTTGATTATTGAACGTTCAAGCCTTGCACCGAGACCCTTGTAAAAATGGAAACGTGCGCCTGTAACCTTTGCGGCAGTCTCCGGATCAAGTATGCCGAGACTCGCGCCGATATCCCAATGCGCCTGAGGCTCAAAGTCAAACTTTGTCGGCTCGCCCCAACGGCGAACCTCAACGTTTTCGCTGTCATCCTTGCCGATGGGAGTCAGCTCACTCGGAATATTGGGGAACTCATACATAATGCTCTTCTGCTTGTTTTCAAGAGCGGTGAGTTCGTCATCGTCCTCTTTAATTGCAGCCTTGACGGCATTCATCTCCGCCATAAGCTCGCTTGTGTCCTTGCCCTCTTTTTTGAGCGCGGGAATCATTTTTCCGGCAGCGTTCTGGCGTGCCTTAAGCTGATCTCTTTTTGCAGAAAGCTCACGGCGGCGGGCGTCGATTTCAAGAATCTCATCAACAAGAGCGTCCATGTCCTTGTTTCTGGTTTTCATTGCGTTTTTTACAAGATCGGGATTTTCCCTGATAAGTTTAATATCAAGCATGGTTCATTCTCCTTTGCTTTTACGGATATTATTCGTATAGTATATCACACACATTATGATTTTTAAAGAGCAAATGAAAAAAAATCTGTATTATCTGTTTCCCCTCCCGATATCTTTGGCAGCCTCGCCGTGCCTATATACGGTTCTGTCGTATAACGGCAAGCGGTCGTCCCCTTTTTTCGGAGGTAGGGAACATATAAAAATATCGCCGCCCGAAAAAACCGGACGGCGAATTTCTTATCTATTCACTCATTTAATGATGAAGAACATTTTGAGGAAAACGCGGATAATGTCACCGAAGATTGCCGGAGTCATGAAGTCAGAAATATAACGGTCAAACTTTTCGCCGACAACATCGCTGTAATAGATTGAATGCGTTTCATAATTTTCAATATCGTTTTCGTTGAGATTGAAAACTCTCATCGATCTGTGGTCGCCTCTGCCGTATGCACGGAAACCGGTTCCGCCGTTATAGCCGAGGATAATGCCCTCTGCGGTTCTGCCCATAAAGTTGTTTACATGGTCATGAGCAAAGAATGCGCCGATGATATCGCCCTTTTCAAGCCATGCCTCATACTGACCGGTAGTATGGTCAAGCGGCTCCGAGCAGGGAGCCTCGCCCATGTTGTTGTCGTCGCCGATGAGACCGGAGTTTTCATTGAGAGCATACCACTTGCGGTCGTCAATGTTAAGGCAGGCTCTTCCTGCTTCCTTATAGGTCACCCGGTCAACAAACTGATATATCTCTTTGACGGGAACGTGCTGGAAAAGGAGGGAGGGAACAACCTCTCCGCCGTTTGCAGCCTTGAGCTCATCGCTCTTTTGCTTATACCATTCAACCTGCTCCGGATACACTCCGCTGTAGCCGGTGACGGTTCCGTTCTTGTTGTTGGTATCTATCATGTATACGTTGAGAGCCATTTTATTGCTGTCCTTTGAGGAATAAACGGGAACAGCGTATGAACCCGGGTCGCCCTCTGTTGTGCCCGCCTGAGGAACACAGTATTCAAACTGCTTGAAAACCTCCATCATCTCGGTGGTGGAAACCTTGTCCTCCTGGTCGTGGTCATGATTGCCGAAAGTCACCGCAAAGGGAACCTTTGCATCGTTGAAAATGGTGCCGAGAGCGGTGAGGGCAGCCTTGACCCTCTTGGGAGTTGCGCCGATAAACATGTCTGAAAGCATGTCTCCGGGAACAACAATGAGATCCGGCTGTTCCTGAGCGATTCCGGCTTTGAGGAACTCAACGGTCTTTTTGTTCATTTTTTCTATGTCCTGAGTGTCGTTGATCTGAAGAATTTTGAACGTTCCGTCCTCGTGGAACTTGAGCTTATCGGCAGAAGTGTCGGCAGCAAAAGCCACTGAGCAAAGCGCAAAAATCATGAGAATCGACAACGCTGCGCTGAGAATTTTTTTCATTGTTTTAACCCCTTTTCTTAAAATTATTCCAGCCGTGTTAAGTATAACAAACATGTCCGTGATTTGCAACAGCTATGAGGCAAAAAGAAGAAAAACAAAATCAACCGCAGGCGGAATATCCGCCGTCAACAATTATGGACGTACCCGTAATATAATCGGAAAGCTCCGATGAAAGAAAGAGAACCGAGCCCACAATGTCCTGCGGCTTTGCAAGCCTCTTTTGAGGAATGCGCATATTCATATAAGCACACCAGCGCTCGTTTGTGAGCTGCTGCGCTATCAGCGGCGTTTCAACAAAACCGGGGCACACACAGTTGACCTGCACTCCGAACCGCGCCCACTCTCCGGCGAGCGACTTTGTCAGCTGAAGAACCGCACCCTTGCTTGCGCTGTATGCCGCCGCACCGGGAACACCGATGAAAGCGCTCAGCGATGCCATGAAAACAACCTTTCCGCCCCTCTTTTTTCCCCAGAAACGGTTAAAAACCTGCTGAGTGAAAAAGAACTGTGCGTTGAGATTGACGTCAATGACCTTGTTCCAGCCGTCCCTAGTTTCGTTCATGCTGTAGACATCGTGGGCAACGCCGGCATTGTTGACAAGCACATCAAGCGTTCCGAGCTTTTCCTCCGTCAGGTCAAGAACGGCTTTTATGTCCTCTGCTTTTGTCAGATCTCCGCAAGCGGTGAAAACCGCCGCACCCGGAAATTCGCCGCGCAGCGCGGTTGCCGCCGCTTCAAGCGCAGGCGAATCAAAGTCGCAGAGCATTACCTCGGCGCCGTTTTGAAGAAAGCCCTTTGCACACTCGCTGCCGATTCCTCCGGCAGCTCCGGTGATGAGCACTTTTTTCTTTTCAAAGGTGAGAGTATATTCCATAGAAGCAGTTCCTTTCATATTCATAATTTGTTAATATGATACCATACATTGCAGGCGTATGCAAGAGAAAACCAAAAAAGAAAGAAAAACCTTTTTTCAAAAATCCTTTTCGCGCCCCTTTTTGTTTGTATTCATTGACTTTGCCGCTTTACCATGGTAAAATTTGTTCATATATTCCTTGGGGAGGACGATACATGGAAAAGAAAAAGAACACTAACGAGCCGCCGCTGCCCTTTGGCGAAAGAGTAAAAAAAGCCATCGGCGTCAAGGGAGACTTCAAAACCGCAATTCTGCCGATGATCAACTATAGCTACGCCAACATGTATATGGGCGGCGCGAGCTACATCATCAACATTTACTACATGGTCTTTTTGACCGACGTTGTTCACCTTGACATCAAGCTTGCCGGCGTTTCAATTATGATCGCAACGCTTTGGGACGCGATCACCGACCCAATCATGGGCATCATAACAGATAGAACGCGGTCAAAAACCGGTCGTCACCGCCGCTATCTTCTTTGGGGACTTATCCCCATGGCTGTTTCATACTCGCTCATGTGGAACGGCTTTGGACTCGACGGTGCGGCAGCACCCGGCAAGGCGATGATTTATTACACCCTCGTTTACATGGCATACAAAACGGCATACACAATAATCGGTGTTCCGCACACGGCAATGCTGCCGGAGCTTGCGCCGGAGTATGATTTGAGAACACAGTATAACTCAATGGGTTATCTGTTCAACTCGGCGGGCATGGTTCCCTCGTTCCTCGCCGCCGCCCTCATTCTTGCGCTTTTTGGCTGCAACAACAACCTCAACTCCTCGGCAAAGGCGCCAATGCTCGTCATCGGCATTGTCCTCTCGCTGTTTTATTGCCTTGCGGTTTTCCTCACCTATCGCGGAGTCAGAGAAAAGTCTTCGGCTGACATGGTCAATCCGCCGCTCGACATCAAGGCAATCATCAATGAATATATTCAAGTTTTCCGCAGCAAATCATTCAGAGAATACTTCTTCATGAGTGTTGCCTACCAGTTTTCAACCGGTTTTTATTCAAACACAAAGGTTTACTACATCAAGTACCTTGCAAATCAGTATGCGCTCTACGCTATTCATACCGGCATTGCCGGCGTTGCGGAGGCAGCTGCTTTTCCGCTCAACTATGCGCTGACAATGAAGCACGGAAAGAAAAAGTGCGGCAGCATCGTCACTCCGCTAATGGTTGCAGGTCTTGCGCTCGGCTTTATCATGCAGCCGTCCGGCGCAGGCTCGTCAAAGTACATCTGGATAGCCGTTATGATTCTCAGCATGATCCTCTATCCGTTCGGCATGAGCGGTCTCGGCTTTGTTTCAACCAACGTTTTCCCCGACCTCACCGACGTTGACGAGGCAATCACCGGCAGACGCAGAGAAGGCGTTCTTTCAACTTTCAACACTTTCATCAAAAAGAGCATCGGCGGCGTTATGACCGCTCTCGTGGGCTTTGCCCTCGGCGGCTTTGGTCTTGTTACCGGCGACGATGTTGAAAAATATGAAAAAGCCCACAACGCTCTCTATCCTCAAACAGACACCGCCATTCTCGGCGTACGCATCTGCGTTGCGCTGATTCCCATTATTGCCGCTATCATTGCGCTTTATCTTCTCAACAAATTCAAAATGACCAAGGGCGACCACGTGATAGTTCGCGCAGCCGTCGCCGCCAAGCACAAGTACGGCGCAGTTGCCTTGACGGACGAAGAAAAAGAGGCGATTGAAAAGGTTACCGGACAGAAGATGGAAAAAATGTGGCTCGGTCAAAACGACTGCGCCGCGGAACCTCACCAGCTTGAAAAGGACGCGGACGGCGAATATGTAATTCTGCTTGAGCTTGAAGAAGAACGCAGGCAGTTCCTTGCTCAGCAAAAAGCTCTTGACGAGGAAAGAAAAGCCGCCGCAAAATCATAATAAAAAGGAGTAATGCAGCATGGAAAAGAAAATTGACATTAAACAAAAAGCCCCTGCCGAAAAGGAAAAGAATTTTAAAAACGACTTCAAAAAGTTCCTGTTTTATCTTGTTCAATGGACATGGGGACTTCCGGTCAACCTCATCGGCGGAATTGTTTTTCTCATCTGCACAAAGGGTCTCAAGCGCAGATATCAAAAGTTCGGCTACGCAAGGATCACCTATCTGCCTTGGAACCAGGGAGGTCTTTCTCTCGGACTTTTCATCTTTATGCGCGACCGGCACCCCAACCGCAAGTGGACATACAACACCCGCATTCATGAATACGGTCACACATGGCAGTGCCTGCTGCTCGGTCCGCTTTATTACCTTGTGATTGCTCTCCCCTCCGCAATTTGGTGTAACTTCTTTGAGGGCTACCGCAAAAAGCACAACGTTTCATATTACAAGCTTTACTGCGAGGGCTGGGCAAACGCCTGGGGACAAAAATTTTCCGGCATGAAGATGACCGATTTGACAAAGTAATTCATAGACAACAAAAAGCACGGGACAAAACAGCGTCCCGTGCTTTTTATTATCTTACGGAGTATATGTTGTGCCGTCAGAGAACCAAATCTTGCGAATTTTGACCTTTGCCGAGCGCGAGTCATCATTTATCCAGAACGAATAAGTGCCATACCACTTTGAAGGCAGCGTGTCGTTTATATAGTAGTAATCATACGGACTTTGAAGTTTGTATCCCCTGTTATCATACTGTTTAATGTCAAGCGTAATATAGGTGATATCCTTGCCGGTGTTATTATCTATCCTTATCCAGCAGCGATCGTCCTTAACTTCAGTCACCTTTGCCGTGACCCACGCCTTGACCTTGAGAGCGAAAGTGTACTTTGTTCCGTCGGTCGCTTTGAAAACAACAGAGCAGCTGCCGGATTTCTTTCCCGTAACGGTTCCCGAAGAATTCACTGTTGCAACGGAATTGTCGGAGCTCGACCACTTGCCTTTTTTGTAATTCGGAATCTGTTTGACATATGAAGCAAGCTTTACGGTTTTATTTTTCAAAACGGATGCATCGGCTTTATTAACAATAACCGTGCACTTTGCTGTTTTTGAACCGCTCTTGACTGTGATTGTGGTCTTGCCAAGTTCTTTTGCTATGACATAGCCGTAATCGCTAACCGTTGCAACCTTTTTATTGGAGGAAGTCCATTTTTGAGTATCGTTTGAATAATAAGGTGTCACGACCGGAGTGAGATATGTGCCTTCTTCCTTGGCAAGCTTAATCGTTTTTTTCTTGAAAGAGATCTTATTGGTTTTCACTTTCACGCAAGAGCTGTAACCGATCAAAACGGAATTTACAAAGCTGTAGCCCTTTTCTTTTTCGATATCCTTTATAACAAGCGTATACTTTCCTTTCTTCAAGTCAACAGTCCACGAGTTCTCGACTACGTCGGTTGGAAAATACATCTTTTTAGCAGCAACTTCATCACCGTCGCTGTCCAAAACTTTCAAAGACATATTCGCCGAAGAATACCAATATCCGTCCTCCGAATACTGTTCACGATATACACCGTAAACATTAATTATCGCTCTTCCGTTAGCCGGAATTGAAAAGCTGTGCTTTTTTGAACCGCCTGTTTTGATTTTAGAGTTTTCTTTTAAATATACAATCAAGGGTTGACTGAAAATTTTCAGCGCAACGGTATACTTTGTTCCGTCCGGCGCCTTGAAAACAATGTTACACGTTCCGATATCTGCGGCGGTTACAACACCCGACGAAGACACGGTCGCTTTCTTTTTGTCCGAACTCGTCCACTTGCCTTCCTTGTAACCCGAGATTTTCTTTACATAAGAAGCAAGCTTTATTTTTTCGCCCTCCGATACCTCGGCGGTCGTTTTGTTGACCGCAACCGTGCATTTTGCCGAAAGTGAGCCGCACTTCGCCGTGACCGTCGCTTTTCCGAGTGCTTTTGCGGTAACTTTTCCGTTTTTGTCAACCGTTGCAACAGCCGAATTTGACGAAGTCCAAGTCAAAGTTTCCGTGCAATATTTCGGCGAAACCGTTGCCTTGAGCTTTGTGCTTTTCCCTTTTTCAAGAGAAACCGATTTTTTGTCAAGCGTCACCTTCGTCGCTTTGAACTTTGAGGAAAGGTACATCGACATGCGATATACAAAATAATCCTCGTCGCCTGTCTCAATAGTCAAAGTATAGTTTCCTTTATCCAGTTCAACTTCGATTTTCACGTCGTCATATGAGATACGTCTTTTTGTGGAATAAACCGTTTCCTCCTCGTCATTTACAATCGTCAAATCGCAATTACCGTATGTATACTCATACTCCGAGTTGGAATTTTTCTCATAATCGCCGTAATAACCGAAGAAAAAAATCGTTGATTTTCCATTAGCCGGCATTGTGAAATCATATGACACCGCCTGACCGTTCTCCAGCTCACCGTATTCATCTTTGAGCAGATAATATTTTCCGTCAGCTGCGCTCGCTAAAACCGTCATCGAAACAACAAGAATGGCAACAGTCAAGCAGAGAAACAACAGCCTTTTTGTTTTCTTCATAAAATTTCCCTCCGTATATATGTATCATGGCATAATTGTACTGCGTATTCTGCTTTTTGTCAACCGATAAATAAATTAGTTTTATCTTATAACACATTTTGCAAACCTACTTCAAAATCAATACCGGGCAGGCGCTCTGACGAACGTCTGCCCGATAAATCTAAACCGATATATTAAGTTTTATTTTATCAATAATGCTTTGCACCGCAAACGCAGTCCTCGTTGATTTTGAAGATCTTCCAGAAAATGCGCAGGATCTTATAAATGAAGTTTTCAAAACCGTCCTTGTGGCAGCGGCAGGTGCAGCCCTCGCTCGGGTCTACCGGGGGTTCGGGCTCCTCAATGCTTTCAAGGTCAATAAATTCAAAGCCGTTTTCAATTGCATATTTTTCAGCTGCCGTGTCCTTGTAACCGTAAATTGTTATTTCACCCTTTAAACGGTCTCCGCAGTCCTCGTCTCCGCATCTTCCGGCGCAAAATTCATAACCGAAAGCATTTCCACCGATAGTCTCAACCTCTCTCGGAATAACAACCTTTTTCAGCTGAGTGCAATGTATGAACGCTTCATCATCAATAACTCTGACCGTCTTAGGAATATTTACTTCGCTCAGGGAAATGCAACCGGCAAACGCCGAACAACCTATTCCCTTAACACCTTCCGAAAATGTGATGCTTTCCAAAGATCTGCAATCTGCAAAGGAAACTGCGCCTATTGATTTTACATTCTCCGGAATTACAATGTTTTTGAAGTTGCAGCCAACAAATGCCTCAAAAGGAATTACTGTAATATTCTTCGGAATATTGATATTCTCAAGCGAAGTACAGCCGGCAAAACAGTCTGTGCTCAATCTGCCGAATCAAAAGTGCACACCTGCACTTTAAATATTTCTGCGTATAGCAAAAAAGCCTCGGCAGCAGCCGAAGCTTTTTTCACTGTACAAAAACAACGCACCATCATTCCAAATCAGTTGCCTCAAGGTCATACCAAGCATATTTTACCGAATTATATAATATGTTTTCTGAATTAATTATTTTAGTGGACTACCTCAGACATGGCTTTGGTTTTAATATATATCAAACATCAAATTCATCTTCAAACCAAAACACGGCAGGAAACCTGTTTTTAAGCAACTCCTTTAGGTCTTTTTGCGGATAGTCGCAAAATATAACATCTTCTCTATTCGTAACGCTCTGCCTGTCAAATAAAACGTCAACTCTTTCTGCATCAAGAGGCTGTTTGGAAAAACACACGCATCTAATTGGGTGCGGTCCGGACATTTTTCTGAGTATTTTGATATATTTTATATCTTCATAATACAATTTCTTAATACATATAAAGCCGCATTTCACCGATACCGAATTATCGGTAAATACGATTCTTCTCATAGTAAGTGGAACGCAAAGCGAAACCAAAGTTTCTGATATTAATATGCAAACCAAAATAAACTCAAAATTCCCCTTTGAATAATCACCGGCACATAAAAATAAAGTCAAAAATATAGCCACCAATAACACCCAAATGAATATTTGTCCATAATACGCTACGGTAGATTTATAATATACCTTTTTCATTCTTTCCGCTTTTTCCTCCTTGCCACAATGCTTTTAAAAGTATACTGTTATAAATAACCTAACCGTATATCACAAATTAAATACATACGAAAAGCACCTGCAATCCTTATTAACAAAAGACGGAGCAAAGCCGCCTCAGAAAAGACCGATATTAAAAAATCAACGAAAATCAACAGATAATTTTTCCCTTTTCAATCAGCAAAAGCTGTCATTTAACCCGCAATTCTGACCGCGGCATTGCAGCTTGTTATCGTTCATCTGATATGCCGAGAATGTAATCTGTTGTGGTATTATAAAGTTTAGCAAGTGCAATTAAAATATCGGTAGGTATATCTCTGTAGCCATTTTCGTACCGGCAGTACTGGGGCTGCTTCATGCCCAAATAATCAGACACATATTTCTGCGTATAGTCAGCGTCTTCTCTCAAATCCTTTATTCTGCGATAATATGACAAAAAATTTGCTCCTTATAACCAATTAGTTATTGACATACTATCATTATTGTGTTAGTATAATGAAAAATATAACCATATGGTTATAAAACTAAGGAGAGTGCAAAACATGGCAAGATTTGAAAGTAAAAGTATTTCGGTATCACCGAGCAAAGAACAAGAGGCGATCGAAACACATCAGAAATTCGGTTGGGCATTAAAATCATCGCAGGAAATATTCAACAAGGATTCTCACGAAGAATTGCGCGGCGACTCCGTATATAGCGTTACAGAAACAACAAACTATGTCAAGCTTGTTTTTCAGCGCGACAAGGACATGCCGTATTATAATGAGATATGTGGTATCGAGAACAAATACTTTGATTTGCTGAATCACAAGCCGTTTAATTATTACGGTAACGGACTTTTGATAATGGGAGTCCTTCTGGCAATAGTTTTTGGATTAGTTAGTCTCTTTTTCATCATAGCCGACGCAAGTGCACTTCTGATATTCAGTGCACCCCTTACAGCTTTGGGAGTATTCATTACCGTACGACGTATAAAAGCCAAAAACAAGCAGGAAACAGAATACAGAGAGCAATTGAAGACCTGGAACAATGAGTGCTCAATGCTCCTTGCAGAAGTCGAAAACTATGTCTGATGGAATCTCTGAACATAAGGTGCCCCAATTGCGGCGCCTCAATTACTGAATTACCGAAGTCTGACTTGATTAAATGCACGTTCTGCGATACTGTTTTCAAAATTCAAAGCAGCGGTCTTTCGGCATCGGGAGATTTTGTTATCAAAGGTGCGGTTCTGACCGAATACAACGGTTCAAGCACCGAAGTAATAATACCGCATGGAGTAGAGAAAATAGCAGACGGTGCATTCAGAAATTCCGGCATAACCGGTGTTATTTTGCCGTCATCACTAAAGGAAATCGGCTTATACGCCTTTGCCGACTGCAAAAACCTTAGTAGCGTTGTTATTCCGGAAAGCGTTCGCTATGTGGGCAACAGAGCTTTTTGGCGTTGCACGAACTTGTCGGAGATTGAGTTTCTCAACGAAAACACACAATTAGGCGATGGTGTGATTTTGGGAACAGCAGCTTATAAAAGCTTTTTGAGAAGCTACGACAATGAGGTCAAATCGCAAATTGAAGAAGAAACTATGAAGAGCCGAAAAGCTCACGGTCTATGCCCATACTGCGGCAACAATTATAACCTGTGGGGAAAGTGCAAGGGCTGCGGAAGAAAAAAGCATCTGCGTTGAGCCAATGTATTTTTCAAAGCTCTAAGCACAATATATAAAATTCAGACGATAAGCTGAGGAGAGCCGAACTCAGCTTGTCCTACATACCGCATTGAAAAAGGCAAAAGCACGCAGTTTTGCGTGCTTTTTGCTTTTAAAAGATAATATGCAAAAGTGTCTGTTGTCCAACTGTCATTCATTACCGTTCCTATCGCTCGCCTACGGCTCGCCCCTGTGACACCGCTGACAGCCGGTGATGTGCCAAACGAGAAGTCGCAATTGAAATCTCCATTAGAGCCAAAAGAAAAAGACCACCCTATTGAGTGATCTTTCCTTTGGCGCCTCAAACAGGACTCGAACCTGTGACACCGCGGTTAACAGCCGCGTGCTCTACCGACTGAGCTATTAAGGCATTTAAACCGCTTTAGGTGTTCTAAAGCGGTTATTTTGTGTCGGCATCGCCTTAT